>CAYUHK010000069.1:0-1101 GCA_964444425.1 uncultured Verrucomicrobiota bacterium | reverse complement strand
ACGATTAAATCCAGGGCTTTATCGGTAAGCTTTTGATTAGCCGCCTTGAGCAGATCGCGCGTTTCCGCAGCGAAGCCTACGAAAATCCTATTTTTCTTTTTAGGCCGTAAGGTGCGCAGGATATCCGGGGTTGGTTTCAACTGCAGCAGTTGAGTCATTTCCATTTTCTTAATTTTTTGCGAAGCCGTTGAGCGCGGGCGCCAGTCGCACACGGCTGCCGCCATTACCAGAGCATCGCACCAATCGATCCGCCGTTGGATGGCGGCCAACATTTCCTTGGCGGTGATCACTGAGACCACTTCCGCCTTTTCTGGCGGCGCCAGACAAACCGGGCCAGCCACTAAAACAGTTTCATGGCCTTGGCGCAGGGCGGCGCGCGCCACCGCCCAGCCCATCTTGCCGCTGGAGCGGTTGCTGATGAAGCGGACTGGGTCAATTGGCTCGCGGGTGGGTCCGGCTGTTACTAAGATTTTGATGAGAGCGCCCCCTTTCTA
Source organism: uncultured Verrucomicrobiota bacterium (assembly GCA_964444425.1). Classification (GTDB taxonomy): domain Bacteria; phylum Verrucomicrobiota; class Kiritimatiellia; order JAAZAB01; family JAAZAB01; genus CAYUHK01. The sequence goes on along the minus strand of CAYUHK010000069.1, from coordinate 607 downwards.
GAAGGTCGGCGCCGTGGCGGCGCCAAAGATTCTTTAACCTTTACCAAAATCGCTGGGAGCGGAGCCAAGGCTCCCGGGCCATGGGCGCCACTGGCCAATTCGCCGCGGCGCACTTCAACAACCAGGGCGCGGCGTTTCCGCAAGATCTGCAAATTGGCTTGCGTGGCTGGATGCGCCCACATTTTGGCATTCATGGCCGGGGCAATTATCAAGGGAGCCTCACAGGCCAAGGCCGTGGCTGTTAAAGCATCGTCGGCCAAGCCATGGGCCAGCTTGGCCAGCACATTGGCGGTGCAGGGCGCGATCAAGAGGGCATCGGCCTGATCGGCCAGGGCGATATGGGCTGGCAGCCAGGTCTCGCTCCGGCCCAATCCATCTAGCACCACCGGATGGCGCGAGAGAGTCCGCAAGGTCAATTCGCCAACGAAGCGAGTCGCCGCCGCCGTCATGATCACACTAACCTCCCACTCCTGCTTGATCATCAGGCGCAACAATTCAACCGCCTTATAAGCGGCGATGGACCCAGTTATGCCCAGAACGATATGTGGTTTGTTTTTTTTCATTGGCTTGGCACCCGCGAATGTTCCGCCAGGATGATGGCGCGTAA
>CAYUHK010000068.1:0-1300 GCA_964444425.1 uncultured Verrucomicrobiota bacterium | reverse complement strand
GCTAGGGCATGGTGCGCACACCGCGCAGGCCAATTTGAAATGCATCATTTTGAGACTCCCAAGTCACGCGAGAGCGATCGGATACATGGCGCTGGGCTTCAGTGATTGCTCTGGTACTGCGACTATTGCTCCAGAAAGCTACGTTCCAAGAGCCATCCTCCGCCAAGCAGCCATCGCCATGATCACCACGAAAATTACGATGATCGGCTCGGCCTACTGCCATGAGCATCTCAGTTAGATTGCCAGATAAATCCAGAACCCCATAATAGCCGGCACCGGCTTGCGCTCTGGTGGTATTGGACTTGGCAAAGATAGCCGCCCGCGTGGGTTTGAGAGGAGCCCCGTTATAATTATTGGCGGTTAGCGGCAAGGCCGTCTCAGTGCCACTGCCATCGAGGCCATCGAAGCTAGTAAGATTAACTGCCTCTTGGATTCCCCAAGCTGCTTCATGAGGATCAGGATAGCAGGGGCCGCGACAGGCCTTTTCATATTCCAGCTCGGTCATCGGCCGCAAGCCAGCCCAATCCAGATAGGCATAGCCTGTTTTGGTAGTGATATAATGCTGAGCACGATCCGGCGACGCATTGGTATAGAGGCCCGCAGGATCCCTGCCCAAAGTCATCCGGCCTCCCTTGTTGGCAAAACTAGAGTAAAATAAATTAGAGGCCTGGGAGGAGGTCAAATGATTAAGGAAGGCGGTGTATTGTCCATGGGTGATTTCATGTTTCATACAGTAAAAGGCTGAATAGCCTTTGGGAAAGGCCGCCGGCAGGATTTTGGCTGTGCTGTAATCAAAATCCTCTTTAGGACTTAGCATATTAACCAGATTATGATTCCCCAAGCTGCCGGGCGCCCCTCCGCCCAGGGTAATCTGATCTTCCGAGGTAACTCGGAACGGCAGAGCGCTGGTGCCGTCTTCAAATCTACCGTTATAATAAACTGTGCCGTAATATAAAAAACCGGTGGACCCGTCGCCCGCATAGAAAGGCCCTTGAGGGATATAAACAGTCTCGATGGCCTGGACGCTGATATCTATCGGGTCATCCAAGCTCACTCCTTGGGCGCCGTAATCCCAGCACAAACGCAGCTTGGGTATCTCCAAGGCGCCGTAGCCATTGACGGCGCGATAGACCAAGGCCCCCACGTTGGTGCCAGCGTTGGCTCCCAGGGAAATATCGATGCCAGCCGGCGCGGCGTGGCCGCTGGGCGCCAGATTCAGATGTTGCCAATTGGTGTTGGCGCCGAAGTGTTGACGATATTTAATGAAGACCCAAGCGGCGTCCCAGTTAGTGATGGCTTG
>CAYUHK010000067.1:0-1340 GCA_964444425.1 uncultured Verrucomicrobiota bacterium | reverse complement strand
CAAGGTAACCGTAGGGGAACCTGCGGTTGGATCACCTCCTTTCTAAGGAGTATCCATGGTTGTCAGGGCTAGGGCCTTGACGGCAGATGGAGAGGTCAATTCATTACGGCTAAGGCCGGCGCCCGTTAGGCTCTAGCCTGGCCGAGTGAGAGAGAACCAAGCGACCCAATCACACCATTTCCTGCTTTACATCGTCTTTGTTATCTGTATAAACGAAGGCGGGTTTGCCCAGGATGCCGGTTCGCGAGAACTTGGCGCCGGGCCGAAGAGCGGTTGAGGCGTCTGTTGTCGCCGAAGGTGTTTACCTGGCATAGCCAGGGGCGTCTTCGGCAGGGAGCCGGCGACGGGTTCTCCCGCGGCTTGGGTTCAGCCTGGCTGGGCCAGCCGCTGGGGCGATATCTAGGGTGACCCTTTTTGGGGGCATAGCTCAGTTGGCAGAGCACGAGCTTTGCAAGCTCGGGGTCACCGGTTCAAGCCCGGTTGCCTCCACCAGGAAGCCTGGTGGTATTCTGGTTATGAATTTTAGAGTGGCCGGGCTTCGCCGGAGGTTGGGGAAGCGCCAGCTTCAGGAGCGCAAGCTTGACGAAGCCAAGAGTAAAAAAGGCCAAGTCGGGCGTGTAGCTCAGTTGGTTAGAGCGCGTCCCTGATAAGGACGAGGTCCCTGGTTCAACTCCAGGCACGCCCACTCGTTGATCGGCCATTCCCGCGAGGGGCTGGCCAAATTTTAGATGATGTTCCGAGGGCGCCGGCTGGGCCGGGCCGCGGTTTTAAAAAAACAATTTATTCGTCTTTTGTTTAGGCAAAAGACAGCGTTCTTTGACAATTGCATAGGGTAAACAAGGTACAAGCCTGCTTGTGCTCAGGTAGAAGGCGAGACCAATTTTTTGGTCAAGTTACTAAGGGCGCACAATGGATGCCTTGGCATCAGAAGGCGACGAAGGACGTGGTAAGCTGCGATAAGCTTCGGGGAGCGGCAAACACGCTTTGATCCGGAGATTTCCGAATGGGGGAACCCGTCCACCTTAATCGGTGGACACTGGAGTCTGAATTCATAGGGCTTCAGAGCGAGACCAGGTGAAGTGAAACATCTCAGTAACCTGAGGAAAAGAAAACAAGGTGATTCCGTCAGTAGTGGCGAGCGAAAGCGGAACAGCCCAAACCCCAGCGCTTGCGCTGGGGGGTTGCGGGACTTCGATGTGGGACCGTGCGAGGTAGCTGAACGATCTGGAAAGATCGTCCATAGAGGGTGATAGGCCCGTAAGCGAAACTTCCAGCGGCCCTAGAAGTATCCCAAGTAGAGCGGGACACGTGAAACCCTGCTTGAATCTGGGGGGCCCACC
>CAYUHK010000066.1:0-1516 GCA_964444425.1 uncultured Verrucomicrobiota bacterium | reverse complement strand
CGCTACCTTAGGACCGTTATAGTTACGGCCGACATTCACCGGGGCTTCGGTTCAGAGCTTTGTCCTGATTACTCAGGACTAACCCCTTGCCTTAACCTTTCGGCATTGGTCACGTGTCACACCCTATACTTCCTCTTGGGAGTTTGCAGAGTGCTGTGTTTTTGTTAAACAGTCGCCTGGGCCTTTTGATTGCACCTGCGTAGAACGCTCTTGCGATTGCTCCACACAGGACCCCTTTTTCCGAAGTTACGGGGCAATTTTGCCGAGTTCCTTAACGAGGTTTATCTCGCGCGCCTTGGTATTCTCTACCATCCCACCTGTGTCGGTTTAAATACGGTCACCTGTTTGGCTTGCTAGAAGCTATTTCTCGTCAGCGGGGCATCGACCAATCCGCCTCCCCTCGCGGGTCAGCGTCCTATCGTTAGACAATGTTGTGCCCCCGCGGATTTGCCTACGGGAACCACTGCCACACTTAGACCGTCACTTCCAATCGACGGCTGATCTAGCCTTCTGCGTCACTTCATCGCTCAAGCGCCAAGCCGGTGGTACAGGAATATTAGACCTGTTTCCCATCACCTACGCCTTTCGGCCTCAGCTAAGGGGCCGACTAACCCTGGGCGGACGAACCTTCCCCAGGAAATCTCAGGATTACGGCGTACCGAATTTTCATCGGTATTTTCGTTACTCATGTCCGCATAATCACTTCCCTGCGGTCCATGGCGCTTTACAGCACCACTTCGCTCCCCAGGGAACGCTCTTCTACCATGCCAGCAAGGCCTTGCGGCCTTGATGTATCCACGGCTTCGGCAGCAGGTTTAGTCCCGATCATTTTCGGCGCAAAATCACTCGACTAGTCAGCTGTTACGCACTGTTTAAATGATGGCTGCTTCTAAGCCAACATCCTAGCTGTCTTAGCAATTTCACATCCTTAGTCACTGAACCTACTTTCGGGGCCTTAGCCGGCGGTCTGGACTGTTTTCCTTTTGACTGTGAAGCTTATCCCCCACAGTCTGACTCCACGCGTGACTGAAATGGCATTCGGAGTTTGATTGGCTTCGGTATCCCGGTAAGGACCCTATACCATTCAGTGCTCTACCTCCATTTCTAGCATTCGCGCAGGCTAGCCCTAAAGCTATTTCGGAGAGAACCAGCTATCACCGAGTTTGGTAAGTCTTTCGCTCCCACCCACAGCTCATCCAAGACTTTTTCAACAGTCACTAGTTCGGACCTCCACGCGGTTTTACCCGCGTTTCATCCTGGCCATGGGTAGCTCACACGGCTTCGGGTCTATTGCATGCAACTAGTCGCACATTTCGTACTCGCTTTCGCTTCGGCTGCTGGTGCAGAGCACCATTAACCTTGCTACATACAATAACTCGCGGACTCATTATGCAAAAGGCAAACGGCCACCCCATCGTCTTGCGACGACAGAGCCGCCATAGCTTGTAAGCACATGGTTTCAGGTTCTATTTCACTCCCCTAACAGGGGTTCTTTTCACCTTTCCCTCACGGTACT
>CAYUHK010000065.1:0-1858 GCA_964444425.1 uncultured Verrucomicrobiota bacterium | reverse complement strand
GCCGGCGCTGCTGATGTATTCCAGCGTTTCCAGGTCAACCACCACCACCTGTTGGGAGCCTTCCAGAGGGTGCAAGCGCTGTTCAAAAGTTTGCGCGGATAGAGCATCCATGCGGCCCTTGAGCCGGATAACTGTAATAGTATTGATTTCCATATGATCTCCTATATTCGCTTTGGTTTGTTTGTCTTGCAGTCGCTATCAGCCGGCGGCCGGCGCCAGGCCTGCTGACTCAAGGCCGCCTAAGCCAGCGCCCATCTCGAGGGTTAATTTATAGTTTTGCTGGGCGTCAGTCAAAAGGCAAAAAATTGATTTTTTTAAGTGCGGCTGCTTATCAAGCCGATTGGGCGGCGACCATTTCGGTCAGAATAGCTTGGGCGGCGGCCCGGGGATCGGGCGCGTCCAAGATGGGCCGGCCCACTACCAGAAAAGATGCGCCGGCTTTCACGGCCAGGGTTGGCGTGGCAATTCGTTTTTGATCGCCGGCGGCCTGGTCAGAACCGGCCGGGCGAATGCCCGGGGTTATCAGAATCGGCTTAGGTCCCAAGCGTTGGCGCAGCAAGGCCGCTTCATGCACCGAGCAAACCAGGCCATCCATGCCAGCGGCCAGGGCCATAGTGCTCAAGCTTAAGACATGCTCGCTCAGCTGGCGCTGCACGCCCAGCTCCGCCAGATCGGCTGGTGCCAGGCTGGTCAAGGCGGTTACGGCAATCAATTTAGGGGCGCCGGCGCCATGCGCGCGGGCGGCTTGGGCGGCGGCTTGTAGCATGGCGCGCCCGCCGCTGGCGTGGAGGGTCAGCATGCTGGCGCCGAGCCCGGCGGCGGCGGCCACGGCGCGGGCTACCGTGTTGGGGATATCATGGAGCTTGAGGTCCAGGAAGATATTTTTTTGGCGCTGCCGCAGGCTCTGCAGGGCGCCGGGCCCTTCGGCGACAAAAAGTTCCAAGCCTATTTTCACATAAGCGATGGCTGCGGGCAGGCGCTCGAGCAGGGTCAGGCCTTCCCGCAGGGAAGGCCGATCGAGGGCGACTATCAAGTTTGCTTTAGACATGGTTTTTGGCCGCCGGCTTCCGCGGCTTCAAATTTTTATCACAGCTAGGATAGCCTTTCGGGGGATTATTTCAAGGCGCAATCCGGGCTTTTGGATTTTTAGTTAACGCCAAATAAAAAAAATTTAGATATTTGTTGACAGGTTTTTTTATTGTGTTAGATTCACAGGCCGGAAAGGGTAAAAGGTTTTTCTGAGCGGACAGCTCGGATAACTTTTACTTTGTTCTTTGACAACGGAACATGCATCAACATGCACTTCGAGTCGGAAGTGGTGTGATTGTGGAACGCTCGTGTTCTTAGCTAGTGAGAGTTCGCGTCGGCCCTGGCGCCCTTGGGCGCTGGTGGCAGGCGTAAGTTTATTTACGGAGAGTTTGATTCTGGCTCAGAACGAACGCTGGCAGCGTGGATGAGGCATGCAAGTCGAACGGTCTTCAGCTAGTAGCAATATTGGTTGATGATAGTGGCGGAAGGGCGAGTAATGCGAGAGCAAGCTACCCCTCGGACCGGGACAACGTCTGGAAACGGACGCTAATACCGGATTCGAAGCGGAACCGAATGGTTCCGTCTTGAAAGGCGGGGACCCGCAAGGGCCCGTCGCCGAAGGAGGCGCTCCCGTGCCATCAGCTAGTTGGTGAGGTAATGGCTCACCAAGGCTTACGGCTAGGTGGACTGAGAGGTTGGTCACCCGCACTGGGACTGAGACACTGCCCAGACTCCTACGGGAGGCTGCAGTCGAGGATCATTTGCAATGGGCGCAAGCCTGACAATGCGACGCTGCGTGGAGGATGAAGGCCTTCGGGTTGTAAACTCC
>CAYUHK010000064.1:0-2204 GCA_964444425.1 uncultured Verrucomicrobiota bacterium | reverse complement strand
TGAATCCCGTTAAAGGAGCGCCCGGTGCCTTGCCCTAATGTAACCACGGCTTCCATCACATTGCCGCTTAAATCCAGCACACCATAATAGCCGGCGCCGGACAGCGCGCGCCACGCATTAGTGCGAGCAAACATCCCTACCCGCACAGCGCGCTCAGCAAAAGAATGCGTTGAGTGGCAGTTCGCATTCGTTTGGCCAGGCATTTCCCTGCCAGTTCCGCCGCTGGTTACCGTTGTTACCATCACCAGATTCGTATTGCCCCAGGCATGTTCATTGGCCACCGGAGTCTTCGGGCCGCGGCAAGCCTTCTCATATTCAAGTTCGGTCATGGGCCGCAACCCGGCCCAATTCATATAGGCCAAGATATTCGTATGGCCTACGCAAGTCTGTGCACGCTCCGGCGAGCCGTTTGTGTAATTGGGCCAGTCGCCGCCCTTGCTCGTATATTTTGTAGAGTTTCCTTCCAGCTCACACAGGCCTGCTTGGATGAACAGCAATTGATTTAAAAATTGGGAATATTGATCTTCCGTGATTTCATACTTCATACAATAAAAGGCCTGATAGCCCTTGGGATAGGCCGCCGGCAGGGTTTGGGTAGTGCTGTAATTGAAATCATCCGCGGTATCCATGCCGACGGCATCATGGTTGCCCAGGCTGCCGGCCGCGCCGCCGCCCAAAGTGATTTGCCCTTCCGAGGTGATCCGCAATGGGTTGCCAGTGTTGCCGTCCTCAAATTGGCCGGCGATAGCCACAGTTGTGCCATCGCCCACCCAAAAGGCGCCTTCCGGAATATAGACCATCTCGGTGGCATAGACGCAGATATCCAGCATATTAGTGGAAGGCAAGCCCTGCTCGGCATAGTTCCAATGCAAACGCACATTGCTTAGATTGATGTTGCCGTAGCCTTCCGCGGAACGATAGATGAAGGCCCCGACATTGGTGCCCGAGCCGCTGGCGCCCAGCTCGATCGTCATGCCGGCCGGCGCGCTGTGGCCGCTGGCCGCCAGCCGGACATGGTGCCAACGCTCGTCATAAGCACGATACTTTACGAATACCCAGACGGCGTCATGGTTGCTCACGCTAATGCTGCCGGCGCCGGTATCAGTCTCCTCCCAGGAAGCGCGCCAGGAGTTTTCCCAGCTTAGATCAAACTGCAGATCCACGCTGCCGGCATTGCTATCGTTATTCACCAGACTAAAATTGGTGAGAACAAGGTTATTGGCCCAAGCGGCCGAAGCCGCCAGGAGCAGGCCGGCCGCCAGCAGGGAAACTCCATAAAATGATCGTTTCATCTTCCACTCCTGTTCCGCCGCATCTTGCTTATTTTCCATGAGTGCCGGCAAGCTTCGACTAATCCAGCAGACTCACATCTATCTAGCGGCTATCTCGTCAAACCTATCATCTTACCGGCAAAACAACTGCTCGCAATTCAGGGCGCGGTGCGCACGCCACGGCCACCTTGGGGAGCGTCGCCAGTCGCAAAAGTTTTCACGACAAGACTACGATCGGAAACGCGAGCTCGAAGCTTACCCGAGCCTTCTCCCTGCCAGCCGCTGCCGCGCCACCCGCTATTATCGATCGGCCATGAGACAGGGACAGTCTTATATTCACCATCGCCGTGAATCCCATTAAAGGCGCGCCCGGTGCCTTGCCCTAATGTAATCACGGTTTCCAGCACATTACCGCTTAAATCCAGCACGCCATAATAGCCGGCGCCGGATAGCCCGCGCCCCGAATTAGTTCGAGCAAACATCCCTACCCGCACAGCGCGCTCACCAGCTGCCTTTGAATAATAGCAGTTAGCATTCGCTGGGTTGGCAGGAGTTTCCATATAAGTTCCGGCGCCGCTTATCGAGGATGGTTTGTTGACAAGCGTATCGCCCCAAGCATATTCATTGGCCACCGGAGTCTTCGGGCCACGGCAAGCCTTCTCATATTCAAGTTCAGTCATGGGCCGCAACCCGGCCCAATCCAGATAGGCGAAGACGCGATCAGGGTTTAAGCGCGTACATGCACGCTCCGGCGAGCCATTCGTGTAATTGGGCCAGGAGCCGCCCAAGGTCGAGTATTTAGGGTTTCCTTGTAGCACGAGCGCGCTGGCTTGAGTCTGGGTTAGTTGATTTAAGAAGCGTGTATATTGATCTTCTGAGATTTCATACTTCATACAATAAAAGGCCTGATAGCCCTTGGGATAGGCCGCCGGC
>CAYUHK010000063.1:0-2339 GCA_964444425.1 uncultured Verrucomicrobiota bacterium | reverse complement strand
CAAAGAGTTTAAGGGATTGCCGATCTCGTGAGCCACTCCGGCCGCCAGCAAAGTCAGGGCGTAGAGGCGCTCGGAACGTACCACCCGCAAATGTTTTTCTCGTTCTTGGGTGATATCACGAAAAATGACCACGGCGCCTTGAGCTGGTTCATCCGGCAAGGGAATCGGGATCACGTAAAAATTCAAGAACTTGTGTTCGGGATAATTTATTTCTATCTCGCGGCTGATCAAATGGGACCAAGCTTGTTCATTTAAATTAAGAATCTGCGACCAATCAATCTCGCGTAAATAACGGGCAATCGGTTGGCGCGCCGCCACCACTCCTGAGAAGCCCAGCAAGCTGGCAGCAGCATTGTTGGCGTAGCGAATCAGACCCTGACTATCCAGAACTATAACGCCTTCTTGCAGAGCATTGAAAACAGTTTGCAAAAGCCCTTTTTCTTTAATCAAGCGCAGAAAATGGGTTTGTAAGCTACTGGGATCGAGCTTATCCAGGCGCTCTATTAACTTATCTAAAAAGCCATTTGACATATCTGGGCCGGGCTTGTGCCATTTTGACGCATACAGTATAGCCAGCTAAATCGCTAGAAAGCAAGCCGGGTTTTAAACAAATGGCAAGGAATGGCCTTTTAAGCCCAGCTCGGCGATCATCTGGCGGATCTCTTCTTGCAGTTCGGCATTGAGGGGCACGCCTTTAACACGGCGTTCTTGCCAGATCAGGTATTCCTTTTCACCGGCAGTATAAATGCGATCAGCTCCGGGCATTTTTCTGGAAGAGCGCAGGGCCCGTAGGATATCGCCGGCAGTTTTTTTGAAATCGGCGGGATCGCAGAAGGCTCCAATATCTATGGCGATAAAAAAATGCCCCAGGTGATAGGGCGTAGGCTGACCATCCTTAAACCCCAAAAGCATTTTCAAATAACTACCCTGTTGCAAAGCCGCCGACAAAATCTCAACGACCGTAGCATAACCATAGCCTTTATAGCCGGCCATGTCTTCGCCCGCCCCGCCCAAGGGGGTCAAAGCGGCCACGCCGGAGACCAGATCTTCGAGAATCTGCTTGGGATCAGACTTAGCTGCACCATGCTCATCCACAACCCAGCCGGCTGGTACTTTTTGATCCGCTTTAGCATAAACCTCGATTTTGCCACGCTGGGTCACCGAAGTGGCACAGTCGAGATAGAAAGGGAAAGGCTCGTCCGTGGGCATGGCAAAGGTCAGCGGGTTAGTGCCCAACATATTTTCTACGCCAAAAGTCGGTGCAATCGAGGGGCGCGCGTTGGTGCCGGTGATGCCAATCATATCTTCGGCCTCTGCCATCAAGGCGTAATAGCCAGCTATGCCATAATGATTAGAATTGCGGACGACCACCATGCCCATACCGTATTTTTTAGCTTTATCCAGCGCCAGGCGCATGGAACGCTGGGCGATCACCTGGCCCATGCCGTTATGCCCATCCACCACCGCTGTGGTTGGACCTTCGCGCGTCAGCTCCCAATTGGTTAACGGATTGATGATGCCCGAGCGAATACGGTCGTAATAAATCGGCTTGAGGCGGTTAATGCCATGCGAGTCAATGCCGCGTTGGTCGGCGGCGATTAAAACCTTGGCGCAGATGGCGGCTTCGGGCGGCGGCACCGCCAAGCCCTTGAAGACATCGGTCATAAATCTCTCCAAGGTGGCCAAATCAACCCACACAGTATCTCTATTTATACTCATACTATCCTCTTTTCTTGCGCCGCGCCAAACGCTGAGGCCGGGGGCGGCTGGTTTGCAGCCGGCGGCTTGGGCGCAAGCCATCGCTAACGACCATGGCAAAAGCGTTATGATTATGGATGCTTTCCAGATTTTCACTGCTGACTTGAAACCAAGTGATCCGCGGATCCTTACGCAAACGTTGGGCCGCCGCCCGGGCCAGGTCCTCGGCGAAACGCGGCCGCGCATAAGCTCGTTCGGTAATGTGTTTTTCATCCTCGCGCTTGAGCAGCGAATAGAGCCCGGCGCTGGCCTCGGCCTCGGCGATTTCAATCAGTTCTTCAATCCAAACCAGCTCGCGGCTACGGGTCTGGATGGTAACCCAAGAGCGTTGATTATGGGCCCCTTGAGAGCTGATGGCTTTGGAACAAGGACACAAGGTGGTTACCGGCACCTGCACCTCGACAATCAAGTCCAGGGGCTCGGGCGAGCGTTGGTGGCTGAAGGAGGCCAAGAAGGCACACTGATAGTTCATCAAAGAGCGGGCTTTGGAAACCGGTGCGGCCTTTTCAACGAAATAGGGAAAACGGATTTCCAGATGAGCGGTGCTGGAGGCAAAACGGCTGGTCATCATTTTAAGGATG
>CAYUHK010000062.1:0-2401 GCA_964444425.1 uncultured Verrucomicrobiota bacterium | reverse complement strand
CAATCTTCAGCCACCACCGCGATAGCGCTTAGTTCGCGGCGCACGAGATCATAACCCCATTGCTGAAAGGCGCCCTCGGTGTATTTCATGATATTGCCCTTATGAACCAAGGTTACCGTGGCTCGGCCATTGGCCGCCGCGTAAGCTATGGCGGCGCGGATCAAACGCTCTGACCCTTCCTGAGAGACAGGCTTGATGCCGATGCCACTGCTTGCCGGGAAGCGAATTTTATTTACGCCCAAATCTTGTTGAATAAATTGAATTATTTTTTTGGCTGCGGGGGTCTGGGCAGCCCATTCGATGCCAGCATAAATGTCCTCGGTATTTTCGCGGAATACGACCATATCGGTCCACTCGGGGTGCTTCACTGGCGAAGGCACTCCCTTAAACCAACGTACCGGCCTAAGGCAAACAAATAAATCTAGCTGCTGACGCAAGGCAACATTTAAGGAGGAGATACCACCGCCGATCGGCGTGGTCAGGGGGCCCTTGATGGCTACATGGTATTGGCGGATGGCCGCAATGGTTTCCGGCGGCAGCCAGATCTGTTTGCCGTAAACATTATTGGCTTTTTCTCCGGCGTAAATTTCCATCCAATGAACGCGCCGCTTTCCGCCATAGGCCTTTTGCACAGCCGCATTCCAAACCATCTGCGCGGCGTGCATTATGTCTGGCCCAATGCCGTCGCCCTCAATGAATAGCAGGATCGGCTCGTCGGGCACTAGTAGTTTGCCGTCAGCGCCTATGCTGATGGGGGCGCCTTGTTTTGGAAGCACTATTTTATCAAAGTCCATAGCTCATTTTCCTTGTATTACAGCCAATAGCCCGCCGGCTAATAGTATATCTAATTGGCGCTTAGAAAGCGCTAGCTTTAATGCTATCTCGGCGCCGAGGCTTTCATTATATAGGGTGGCCTTGTTTTCGGCAACAGCTTGGCGCAAGCCAGGCAGTCTTAAACGGTCCCCAGCTTGAATGCGCTCATAGTCGCCAGGGTAGGCGAAGCGAAAAGGGATGATGCCAAAGTTAATTAAATTGGCCTCATGGATTCTCTCAAAGGATTTGGCCACAACAGCCTTGACGCCAAGAAACATAGGGCAGATAGCCGCGTGTTCGCGGCTGGATCCCTGGCCATAAGACTCTCCGGCGACTATGACGTTGTGCAAGCCTTGCTCTTGGAATTGCTTGGCCCGCTCGGCGAAATGTGGATCCACTGGCTCAAAAACAAACTCGGCATATTTTGGGATGTTGGAGCGGTATTTTAGCCGCGCGCCAGCTGGCATGATGTGATCGGTAGTTATTTTATCACTAACTTTAATAGTAGCCACGCCAAGCAGATCGGCTGGCATGGCCGGGTTGCGCGGCGGAGCTCCGATGTTGGGGCCCCGTATGATCTTCACCTGCGAGCCATCCGGAGGGGGGTAGATACACATCGAATCATCGATCTCAAAGGATTCGGGCATCGCGATCCGTGGATACTTCAAATCGGTCTGGCGCGGATCTCGGATGCGTCCGTAAATGGCTGCCACCGCTGCTATTTCGGGGCTGACCAAATACACCTTTGCTGAGGGCGTCCCCGAGCGACCCTCGAAGTTGCGGTTGGATGTGCGCAGAGATACTCCCTCGGTTGCCGGCGACATCGAGTTACCGATGCAGAATCCGCAAGCGTTTTCGAGCAGCCGCGCGCCTGAGGCCAGCAGAGCAGTCAAGCTTTTATCCTTGGCCAGCATAGTTAAAACCTGGCGCGAGCCCGGAGCGATGCCACAGCTGACCTCGGCATGAATCTTGCGTCCCTCTAATAAGCGGGCTACGGTCTTAAGATCGCGATATGAAGAATTGGTGCAGGATCCGATCAGGACTTGATTTACCTTCATGCCTTCCAGCTTAGCCAGCGGCACAATATTGCCTGGCGAATGCGGCGCCGCCGCCAGCGGCTCCAATTCGTCTAGATTGATTAGCACCTCGCGCGCATAGCTGGCATCGCCGTCTGGGACTATTTCGCGCCAGGTTGCTTCGCGCCCCTGCGCCTTTAGAAAGCGGCGCGTTAACTCATCGCTGGGGAAGAGCGAGGTGGTGACGCCACACTCGGCGCCCATATTGGCGATGGTGGCTCGTTCCGGCACATTTAAGCTGGCTAGACCCGGCCCGCCATATTCAAAGACGCTGGCGCCATTGCCTTTAGTCCCAAATAATTCCAATATCTTCAGGATGATATCCTTGGCGCTGACCCATGGCTTGAGCTTGCCTTTAAGGGTGATTCGGATAACCTGCGGAGCTATCAGGTAAAAGGGGCGTCCGGCCATGGCTGCCGCCACGTCCAGCCCGCCTGCGCCGATGGCCAGCATCCCCAAGGCGCCGGCGGTCGGCGTATGCGAGTCGGCGCCCAGCAGGGTTTTGCCTGGCT
>CAYUHK010000061.1:1606-2456 GCA_964444425.1 uncultured Verrucomicrobiota bacterium | reverse complement strand
GCTGCCCGCTCCATCATGGAGATCGTGATGAGCTATCCCTGCCTGCAGGCAATCGCCATTCATCGCATTGCCCATCAGCTCTATTTAAAGGGTGTGCCTCTGATCCCCCGCATCATGTCGGAATTGGCTCACTCGCGCACCGGTATTGATATTCATCCTGGCGCGGAGATAGGCAGTGGATTTTTTATTGATCACGGCACCGGCGTGGTCATAGGCGAAACCTGTATCATTGGCGATAACGTTAAAATCTATCAAGGCGTAACCTTGGGCGCGCTGAGTTTCCCCAAAGATGAACATGGCAATCCGGCCAAGGGAGTTAAACGCCATCCGGAGGTCCGCGACAACGTTACCATTTACGCCGGGGCCACTATCTTGGGCGGCGCCACCGTGGTGGGCGAGGGCGCCGTTATAGGCGGCAATGTCTGGCTAACCAATTCGGTGCCTGCGCACGCCAAAGTTTATAATAAGCAGCCTAAACCATACATCCATATTTCCGCATAAATTTAGTTGTCTAGAGATAGTGATGTTACGGATAGTTTATGCTGAAAATTGGTTCAGGATGCTATTCTGCTTGGCCTGTCTGGTCGGCCCTGCCAAAGGCATGGCCCAGCCATCCGTAGCTTGGCCGCTTCCCAGGGTGGTCTGCGAAGAACCAGAATATTTTTTCGGCGCCTTGACTAATACTCAAGAGGTTGTTCACGATTTTGAGATTGTTAACGCTGGGATGGCGCCCTTAAAGATTTTGGCTATCCAATCTTCCTGCAGCTGTTTGCAGGGGCGCACCCGCGCGGCCATAGTTGCCCCGGGCGAGAAAACTGTTCTCCAGGCTAGATTATCTTTACGCGGCCGC
>CAYUHK010000061.1:0-1596 GCA_964444425.1 uncultured Verrucomicrobiota bacterium | reverse complement strand
CGCATTTTTTTTTATGACCAGCGATCCCCAGCGGCCGCGCTTGGTCCTCAGGCTCAGCGGTGAGGCGATTGCTGCGTTAGAGCTGCGCCCCCGCCAACTTTGCTGGGGCAATCTGCGCATGGACTCAGCGCAGCAACGAACAGTGCAAGTGGTCTTCCGCCCTACCACAAGCTTTAAGGTGCAAGCAGTGCTTTCATCATCGCCGCTGTTTAGCGCGACAGTCGCTTCCGCTGACCCGGCCGCGCCAGCGCTGATAAAGGTGCAGACGCTGCCGCCCCTGGCGCCTGGCAGTTTTCAGGCCACGCTAACCATTTTAACCGATCAGCCGCGTTTTGATAGTCTGGCTCTGAACATGCATGGCCGGGTGCTGGGCGCTTTATATACGCTTCCCGAGGAGCTGGTGCTGGCGCCCAACAACCAGTCGCTCTCGCAAAGTTTATGGGTCTATGCTGATCGGCGGCGCCGTTTTAAGATATTGCGAGTGGAGCCGCCGTGCGCCGACATAGCTGTAAAAATTAGGACTAGCTGGCTTCGTAATGCCGCGCAAGTGGAGTTGAATAATATCCGCCCGCTTCCAGAGTTGGATGGTAGTCGTGTTATTATCTTCACAGATCTTGCCGCCATGCCGGAGCTGGTGGTGCCCATTCGGATCAGAGCCAAGCAACCTAATACAAAAACCTAATAAAGGAGGCTTTAGGCTAGCAGGAGCCGGGTCGCTTGCGAGATATCACGGATCAGAGAAAATATTAAAGCAAATGCGAGTCTAGTCGGGATAGAACAGGCGGCAACAAAGATTCACGCTTGCTCAAGGTCGGCGAGACCTTGCTGCTGGCCGATTTACTAGGGCCAGGCTGCATCACGCATATTTGGATAACCTTAGCTGTCGCAGCATCCTTTTCATCTTAGAAATATAGCCCTCTGGATGTTTTGGGATGATGAAAAATATCCCAGCGTGGAAAGCCCCATCGGCGATCTTTTTGGATGCTGTCATAGAATCTACCGTAATTTTACCTCCTTACTCTTGGTGGCGGCTCCTCAGGATGATCGCTCGCTGAATTCGTTTTTCCCCATGCCTTTTGCCTAGCGTGCGCGCAGTGAGCTAAGCAATGAGAGCAGCCAGGATATCAGCGATGTCTTTTATTATATTGATTATGAAGCTCACGCTAGCTGGGATGCCGAGCAGGGTCATATGGAAGACCCGATCGTGTTTCATAAGTCCATTAAAGTATTTATTGAGCATGGCCATGCCAATGGCCTGGCCAATGATTATAGTTCGGTGGCCTATTGGTATCAGACCGCAGCGTGTTTTTGGACCTCTGCCGCCGCTGGCCGCCCGCCAGCCGCTGCCCTGAACCTGGTTGAGGTGCCGTGGGTTTGGCCGCCGGCCGCCGAGCTCTTATGGTTTGCTAAACTCGGGGTTGACGTCGCCGGCTGTTTTGCTATATTCAAACTTCTTTTCCCAAACCCTGCTTTTGCTTCATCGGTTTGAGATAGATTTTTTGAATGAAGAATATACTAGTAGCATTATTAAAAAGGAGAAGATCAACATGGCAACACGAGTAGGCATCAATGGGTTCGGGCGCATCGGGCGGTTGG
>CAYUHK010000060.1:0-2483 GCA_964444425.1 uncultured Verrucomicrobiota bacterium | reverse complement strand
GCTCAATTGTATAGCTCCATAATATCCAGCCGCGGCGGCGGCACGCGTCGAGCCAGCCGTGGCGAAGATTCCCGCGCGCACGGGACCATTGCCAAAGCCGGAGTACTGGATGCCATTTCCGGAATTACAATTAGCGTTGATGGGTATGGCTGTCTCTGTTCCACTGTCAACAATGCCAGAAAAATTAGTCATAACAACGCGACTGCTATCCCCCCAGGCATATTCACCAGCCACCGGATATTTAGGCCCGCGACAAGCCTTCTCGAACTCCAACTCGGTCATAGGCCTTAAGCCGGCCCAGTCCGCGTAAGCCCCCCAACCCGAGGCATCGAAAGAAACCGCGATGCAGTCGGGCGCAGCATTGGTATATCTGCCGGAGCTATCAGCGCCAATGGTCTGACGGAACACCGAGTTGGTCAAGAAACGGGTGTTGACTTGCATAGAGGTCAACTGGTTCAGATATTCTGTGAATTGTCCTTGGGTAAGATGATATTTCATGCAGTAAAAAGCGTTATAGCCCTTGGGAAATTCCGCCGGCAGGGTTTGGCTAACGAGATTGCTAAAATCATCTTTTGGAAAGCTCTGAGCCACGCCTATGTTGTTGTGGTTGCCCAGGCTGCCGGACGCGCCCCCGCCCAGGGTGATCTGGTCTTCCGAGGTAATCCGGAACGGCAGCCCGCTGATGCCGTCTTCGAATTGGAGGCAATTAGTCATGCTGTCGCCCACCCAGAAGGGGCCTTGGGGGATATAGACCATTTCGATGGCGTGCACGCTGATATCAACCTCATTGGTGTCAAGCAGGCCTTGATCAGCGTAGTTCCAACGCAAACGCACGTTGCTTAGATTAAGGGTTCCGTTACCTTCCTCGGAACGATAAATGAAGGCCCCAACATTGGTGCCGGCCCCGCTCTCGCCCAGATCTAGCGCCGCGCCTGCCGGCGCCGCGTGCCCGCTCGCCGCCAGTAAAACATGATTCCAGGTATCGCCACTCAAGCGATATTTTATGAAAACCCAGGCCGCATCCCAGTTGGTAACGATAAGAGCCGGGTAACCCTCGCCGGTATCGGTCTCCTCCCAGGAGGCGCGCCAGGAGTTTTCCCAGCTTAGATCGAACTGCACGTCTATGCTGCCGGCGTTGGTATCGAGATTCACCAAGCTAAGGTTAGCCAGCCGAAGATTATTGGCCCAAGCGGCCGACGCCGCCGCCAGCAGCAACCCGGCTGTCAGCATAACAACGCTTTTACATAAATGTCGTTGCATGGTGCATGCTCTCCTCAATAACGTTATTTCGCCGCCGCCGCCGCGCTCATATAAAGACAGCCGGCTAATCCTCGCTTTTTTTCCACCTGTTTAGCTCGCCCGATCCCCGGCCCAAAAACTAGGGTGCGGTGCGCACGCCGCGATAGCCGCTCAGTTGTGTTCCTTTGACAATATTACGATGAGCCATGCTGCGAGAGGAGACCCGTGCTGCCAGGTCAGGCCATCCCCGCAGGCAGAAATTATTGTCCGCTGGCCAGGTAGGTTGGTCATGATAGCCATTCTCCGCCAGGGATCCATCGCCATGGTTGCCTGAAAAAGCACGCATCGCGTCGCTGCCTACGCCGATCATTCCCTCACTCACGTTGCCCGCTAAATCCATAACCCCGAAAAAGCCGGCGGCGGCTTGTTCGCGGCTGGTAGCGGACTTGGCAAAGATTCCCACCCGCGCTGGCTGGCGTGACGCTGTAATATTAATGTTCGCGTTGATGGGCAAGGCCGTCTCAGTGCCACTGCCGTCTTCGCCAAAGAAATTGGTGATATTGACAGCCTGCAAGGTTCCCCAGGCATATTCACTAGCCACCGGATATCTAGGACCACGACAGGCCTTCTCATATTCCAGCTCGGTCATCGGCCGCAAGCCAGCCCAATCCAGGTAGGGCAGCGCGGTGGTCTGCAGCATGTAAAGCAAGGCGCGATCCGGCGCGGCGTTGGTGTAGACGCTCAACTGGTTCGTGCCCAGAGTCAGCCGATTGGTATAGCCGAAAAAGCTCGCGCCAAATAGATTGGAGGCCTGGAGGAAGGTCAGTTCATTGAGGAAGTCGGTGTATTGTCCTTGGGTGATTTCATATTTCATGCAGTAAAAAGCGTTATAGCCCTTGGGAAAGTCCGCCGGCAGGGTTTTGCTAACGAGATTGCTAAAATCATCTCCAGGTGTACCTATACCAATTCGATTGTGGTTGCCCAGGCTGCCGGGCGCGCCCCCGCCCAGGGTGATCTGGTCTTCCGAGATGATCCGGAACGGCAGCCCGCTGGTACCGTCTTCAAATTGAGCAGTATAAGTGCCGCCAGTTATGCCGCCCCCCACCCAGAAGGGGCCTTGGGGGATATAAACCATCTCGATGGCGTGGACGCACAGGTCTATCCGATCGGGCGTGGCCAGGCCTTGCTCGGCATAGTTCCAACGCAATTTTATGCCGCGCAGGTCAAGGTCGCCGACGCCATTT
>CAYUHK010000059.1:0-2600 GCA_964444425.1 uncultured Verrucomicrobiota bacterium | reverse complement strand
TCTCAAAATGATGCATTTCAAATTGGCCTGCGCGGTGTGCGCACCATGCCCTAGCAGCGTGCTCCGGCTTAAGGTCCTGGGTTGTCGAGCAACCCTTTGCTGATAGGAATTAACGGGATAGCTATAGGATGATCGGCTTTGCTTCCCAAGGGCCTAGAGCCTAACTTGGCTAGCCGGGACATGCAACCCACCTGGAAAACAGCCGCTGCCAACAAAACCGGCGCGCGGATGCAACCCTTTATTTTATACAGCAGGCCTCCTGGCGCTCAGCTGGCCGCCGGGGCGGCCAGCTTATTTCAATAGTGTTTAGCATCTCTTCCAGCCAGCTATCTTCAGCGGCAATGTTAAAAATAGAGTTGGTCTTTGGCATTCAATCCTGTATATAACATGCTTATGTTTCGCCGCTAAGCCATTGCAAGGAGGAGTAGCTCAGTCATGACAGTAATGGATATTCAAGAGATATTGAGCATTGCGCCGCATCGCTATCCGATGCTGATGGTCGATCGTATCATCGTAAGCGCTGATGCCGATAAAATCGTTGGGCTAAAAAACCTGACCTTTAACGAGCAGTTTTTTCAAGGGCATTTCCCGGGCAAACCGATTATGCCTGGGGTGCTGCAGCTGGAAGCCATGGCGCAAGTCGGCGGCTTTCTGATCAGCCGCCGCACCGGCCTTAAGGGGGTAGTGCCCTTGTTCATGGCGGCGGATAAGGCCCGTTTTCGCCGGATGCTTATTCCGGGCGATCAACTGCGCATTGAGGTGGAAATCATCAATCATCGCGCTAGGGTCTTTCGCTTGCGCGGTCAAATCCTGGTTGATAAACAGCTGGCTACCGAAGCCGAACTGCTTTTGATGATCACCACTGAGCAGGCCAAGCTATGACGCGGATCCATGCCAGCGCGATCCTGGCTCCCGGCGCCCAGCTGGGAGTCGAGGTGGAAATCGGGCCCTACGCCGTGGTGGGGCCGGGTCTGCGCATCGGCGATCGTACGCGGATCATGGCGCATGTCTTCCTGGATGGCCAAACCAGCATCGGCGCCGGCTGTGTCATCTTTCCCTTTGCCAGCATCGGCACGCAAACCCAGGATTTAAAATTCAGCGGCGGGGCTACCGCTGTTGAGATAGGCGATCAAACAGTCTTGCGCGAATATGTTACGGTGAATGCCGGCACCAATGCCGGAGAGGTAACCAGGGTTGGCGCGCGCTGCCATATCTTGGCCTATTCGCATGTGGCCCATCAATGTCAGGTTGGCAATGATGTGATTATCTCTAACGCCACCAACCTGGCCGGCCACGTCATAGTGGAGGATGGCGCCGGCATCGGTGGGATGTGCGGGGTGCACCAGTTCGTCCGCATCGGCGCGCTCAGTTTCGTCGGTGGCTGTTCCAAGCTTACCCAAGACCTGCCACCCTATATGATGGCCGATGGCAATCCTGCTGCCGTGCATGGCCTCAATACGACTGGGCTGCAACGCCGCGGCTTTTCTGAGGACCTGCGCAAAAACTTGAAGGAAGCCTATAAGATCCTCTATCGGCGCCAGTTGACGATCCAGCAGGCCTTGGAACAGATCAAGGCCCAAATTCCGGCCAGCCCCGAACGCGATCGCCTGATCGCCTTCGTGGCGGCCTCGCAGCGCGGGATCGCGCGGCCGATCGCGGCGGCGGCCGGCTAGAAAGGGCGCTGGCTTTTTGGCGCCGCGGCCTTATAATGGCTGCCAGCTGCCAATCTGTTTATGGCCATGCTCGAGGTGTTTTTATGATGCTGCGTTGTCTGTTGGCCGGTTTAACTCTGTTGGCTGGGATGCAATTTAGCGCTAGCCAGCCAGCCCCAGCGGCGGCGCCGGCGAGCGCCCAAGCCGACGCTTTCGTCAATTTCAGCTTCGACCAGGTGGATATTCGTTTTTTGGTCAAACTGGTAGGCGAGCTGACCGGGCGGCGTTTTGTGATCGATAAGGCCATCGATGGCAAGGTTACGGTGGTGACGCCTCCGCAAATCCCCCTGAGCGAGGTCTATCCGCTTTTTCTGGCCATCTTGGAGGCGGGCGGCTGCGCCGTTGTTGAGCGCGCGGGCATTTATCACGTGGTGCCCCGGGCCGAGCGTTCAACCCCATTGGCTCCGGTGCTGGAGGCAGGGCAGCCGACTCCGGCCGAGGGAGTTATCACCAAAGTGATTCACGTGGTTAATCACAATGTGGTTGAATTGAGCCAGCTGCTTGCGCCGATGGTTGATCAAGGCAAGACCGGGGCCCTGGGCGTGCTCGAGGCCACCAATCATCTGATCATTACCGATGCGGCCGCCAATATTCAGAGGATTGAGCAAATCATTGCACAAATTGACCAGCCCGGCCTGGCGCGGATTACCGAGGTAATAGCCTTGCAACATGCCGCTGCCCAGGATTTGGCTAATGAGTTAAACCAGGCTATTTCAGGGGTGGCCGCCCGGCGCGACACTCCCGGCGAGCGCTTGAAACAGCGTCTGCCGCGGGCCGACGGCACTCCGGCTATGCCCAGCGATGCTCTGGTGGTGGCCGCGCCGCATTCCAACAGCCTTTTGCTGGTGGGCACGCCGGCCCAGGTAGCCGATTTAAAGAATATCATCG
>CAYUHK010000058.1:0-2829 GCA_964444425.1 uncultured Verrucomicrobiota bacterium | reverse complement strand
TCTCTTTTCCTCTTTTCGCAGCTAAGTTTCAACGGCTGTTCAATAGCATCTCCTAGATGCTTCCCAAGCCGGTAGAATAGCATAAAGACCTGCTGGCACAACCAGGAAAAACAAAAAATACCCGGCCAGGCCCCGGCGGCCCAAGCTGACCTTACAATAAATTGGCCAGCCTTGACGTTCTTTGCTATAAGTCTTTTTTTGAAATCCTTGCCCTGGATAAAAGCCCGATGATACAGCTAGATCAAATCACTAAAACCTATGCCATGGATGAAGCCGCCGTGCAGGCCCTGCGCGGGGTATCGCTCAAGATAGCCGCCGGCGAGTTCGTGGCCATCATGGGACCATCTGGCTCTGGCAAATCTACCCTGCTGCATATGCTCGGCCTGCTGGATGTGCCGGACTCAGGCTCCTACCGCCTGCTGGACCATGAAACCGCCCGACTCCCTGATAAGGCCTTGGCCGCCTTGCGCAACTCCACCATCGGCTTCGTCTTTCAGCATTTCAACCTCCTGCCCCGCACCAGCGCGGAAGAAAATACCGTGCTGCCCATGCTTTATTCTCAGGCCGGCAAATGGAAAAACATGGATAAAGCCAGACGCTTACTAACCGAAATCGGCCTGGGCGACCGCCGTGGACACCATCCCAACCAGCTCTCCGGCGGCCAACAGCAACGCGTCGCCATCGCCCGAGCCTTGATCCATGACCCCTCCATCATCCTGGCCGATGAGCCCACCGGCAACCTGGATTCAACCAGCGCCAAGGAAATCATGGCCATACTGAAAGAGCTTAACCGTAAAGGCATCACCATCGTGATGGTAACCCATGAGCCCGATGTGGCCGCCCAAGCCCGCCGCGTCATCCGCATGCGCGACGGCATGATCCTCTCCGACCAGATCAACCCCGGCCAGCCCCCGGCCGCCGCCAGCGCGGCGACCAACCAGCTCGAGCCGGCCTACCAGACGCCCTTGCGCGCTAGCGGCTCAGCCTCATTGCTGCGCGAAATCCCCCACGACTTCAAGCAGGCCTGGCAAGCCCTAATGGCCAATAAGGTCCGCGCCGCCCTTTCCATGCTGGGCATCCTGATCGGAGTAACTGCCGTTATCGCCATGCTGGCGATCGGCACCGGCGCGCGCCAATCCATTGAGGCCGAACTATCCGCTATGGGCTCCAACCTGCTGATGCTGCGCTCGGGCGCGCGCCGAGTGGCCGGAGTAGCCTATGAAGCCGGATCCATCACCCGCTTCACCCCCCAAGATATCGCCAATATCCGCGAGGCCATTCCAGCCATCCGCAATATCAGCGGCATCGTCAATGGCCGCGGCCAAGCCGTTTATGGCAATAAAAACTGGAATACCCGCATCACTGGCGCCGAGCCGGAATACGCCCCGATGCATGCGGCCGAGCCGATGATCGGTCGCTTTTTCAACCAAGATGAAGTCAATAAGCGCGTGCGGGTGGCGGTGCTGGGCCAAACCCTGGTGCGCGAGCTCTTTGATGGAGCCCATCCCATCGGCGAATATATCAAAATCAATAAAGTTAATTTTCTGGTCATCGGCGTTCTCCCCGAAAAGGGCGCCAGCGGCTGGATGGATCGCGATGATATCATCGTCATCCCGCTAACTACCGCCATGTACCGCCTGCTGGGCAAGGAATATCTGGATAGCATTGACCTGGAGGCTGTCTCGCCGGCGGCGATCGCCGCCGCCCAGCAGGAAGTGCTTGACCTGGTCATCCGCAGCCATCGCCTGCCAGACAGCCAAAAGGATTCAATCGATATTCGTAATATGGCCGAAATGCAGGCCGCCCTAACAGCCACCAGCCGCACCATGGCCTATTTGCTGGCGGCCATCGCCGCCGTCTCCTTGCTGGTCGGCGGCATCGGCATCATGAATATCATGCTGGTCTCGGTAACCGAACGCACCCGCGAGATAGGCATCCGCAAGGCGGTCGGCGCCGGCCAACGCGATATCCTGGCCCAGTTTTTAACCGAAGCTTTGGTGATCAGCATCCTGGGCGGCGGCTGCGGCATAGTCCTGGGCTGGCTGATCAGCACGCTGGTCTCCAGCCTGGCCAGCTGGCCCACCGCGATAACCTTGTCCTCGATACTCCTGGCCATCGGCTTTGCCGGCTTGGTCGGCATAGTCTTCGGCCTCTGGCCGGCCCGCAAGGCCGCCCGCTTGCACCCGATCGACGCCCTGCGCTATGAATAAAACCAGCCGGCCGGCTCTGGCGCTTGCCGGCGCGCCAAGCGCTCATAAGAAGTTTAGGCTTGATCGGCAGGGCCGGCTTGACCTATCTTTGACCAGACCAGCCGCGCTAAGCGCCTGGCTTACAGCCAGAGCCAACTGCTATTGGCACTATCCAGGGAGAGGTGGCTGAGTGGTTGAAAGCAGCGGTTTGCTAAACCGCGGTACTGCTGTAAAGCGGTACCGGGGGTTCGAATCCCCCCCTCTCCGCCAAAATTGGAAATCAGAATCGGAAGCAAAAATGCGGTCGGCGCGAAGCGCCGTCTGTTCTGCATTCCCCCCACAAATTCCCGAATCCAAAAGGTTTTTCCACGCTCCGCGTGGCTCCTCGTTTGCCAATACAATATCTATGAATAATCAAACCAAAAAGTTTTTCATATATACTCGCAAGTCTACGGACGACAAAGACAGACAAGTCCGCAGTATTGCTGACCAACTTTCTGAATTGAAAGAGTTAGCAAGAAAAGAAGATTTAGATGTTGTTGATGTCTTTGTCGAAAAACAGACCGCCAAAATACCAGGTCGCCCTGTGTTTGGTGAAATGTTGGAGCGAATGGAAAAAGGTGAAGCAACTGGTATTTTG
>CAYUHK010000057.1:0-3531 GCA_964444425.1 uncultured Verrucomicrobiota bacterium | reverse complement strand
AATGCCTCGGCGATTTTTTACATAAGGATCGGCGTAAAGTTTTTGCACTTCGGCCGACACTTTCGCGGGGTTATACGCTTTTTTGTGATATGTTTCGTAAAGCCGACCCCATTCAAGTCCGCGCATTTCGCTTTCTACATCGGAAAATACGCCGGAAACCCAGTCAATCACGCTATTGAAATATCTTTTTAATTCGTTGATATCTTTGTCAAAGCGGTGACGGCTCATATAATCGCCGATATTGCCCTTGCTTACCCAGTCCAGCGCGCATTTCAAAAAATCCTGCCGATTGGCGCTACCGGAAACATAGGCACTCCATTTTTGGATGTTGGCGTTCCGACTATTACTAAACTCGGCTTTGCCAAGCGTCACAAACGGGCCGGAATATACGGCGTTTAAGAGTTCCTGATCGTTCAGAGGAACACCGGCGATGTTAATCGTCTTGAACCATTCTTTTATTTCGCTTTCTTTGCCTTCGCATTCATAAATAGTCAGTTTCGTTTCCAAAATCCTGGCTTGCTTGTCTTTTGCCATACCGCTAAAATATTGCGGACTTCCGTTTTCATCTCTGATGGCAAATTTGTCGGATATAAATCGTCCCAGACTGGTAATGCGCTGTTGTCCGTCTAAAACTTCTAAATTGTCATCAGAAACTTTATTAAAATATATGAGTCCTATCGGGTATCCTTTAAGGACCGATTCGATGACAGCCATTTCTTTTTTTCCGCCATCAGAAGCATAGATGTAATTGCGTTGATATTCCGGTTGAATGGTGAGCTTGCCGGACAAACCAAACAAACCCTTGCCTTCAAGCTCGTTATAAACAAATCCACCACAGATTTCTTTTACGGTTATGGTGGTTTTTAAGGTTGTTTCCATATTATTGTCTTCGTTTAATTATAATCCTATTGTAAATTTTTCGCCCATCTATAATCGTATATAATTTATATCCTATCCATCGTGCCGAGTTTGCAATTCCTAAAATTTCAAACTGATCTGGATTATATTTATCCAAAAAACTAATCGGCACACCCATTGCTCCATCATAATCGCTGGGAATTGCGTCCGTAAACGGCACTTCTATTGCATCGTAATTATCATATTTATCATACGACTTTTTGCCTTTAATTTCCTTATGTTTGCTATATTTTAAGTTCTCCGCCATGGTCATCAGGGGTAATGGCTGATGACGACGTCCGTGATCAAGATTAGTAAACCATACAGAAGATACATTTTTCATTTTAACTCCATCTATCACCTTATCAATATTATTATGATCCATCGTAACAAACCATAATCCGCCAGACCATTCTGTTTTTCCAGACCACATCTTATTTTCTTTGATTAATGGAAAAATTTCTTTGTATGTAACAGCATTTTTATTGCCGATAATTATGAATTTTTTATTGTAATCTACAAGTTGCTTAACATATTCACGAAACAGACTGAAGGGCGGATTGGTAACCACAATATCGGATTGTTTAAGCAGGCTTATACATTCATCGCTGCGAAAATCGCCGCCGCCTGCAAGCGGCGTCCACTCGTTGTGTTTGTTTGTCTTTAATTGCTTGGCGATATCTTTCAAATTGTACTCGCCATCGCCGTCTATATCTTTCACTTCGCTTACAATAAACTTGTTAGCGGTTACTTTCGGGCGACCTTTTATTTTCGGGAGAGTTTTATCGTCGCCAAATAATTGCAATTGCGTGTTGGCGACGGGCGATGGGTTATAGCTCGTCGTGATAAGTTGCTTCAATCCGAGCTTGTTGAAATTGAGCACGAAATAGCGGAAAAAATTGCTCTCGAACGGGTCGTCGCAGTTGCAATACATAACCTTGCCACGAAATACATTTGGGTCGTATTCTAAATATGCTTCAATCTCTTTTTGAATATCCGAGTATTGAGTATAAAACTCATCATTCTTCGTCCTTTTCGCGTTGATAAGGTTTTTGTTTGCCATAATTATTTTCGTATTAAATCATCAACGCCAACGCCAAGCGCTTTGGCGATTTTGGACAGCGTTTCTATAGTCGGGTTGCTATTGGCTCCCGATTCAATCTTAATGATGGTGTTGTAGGTGACATCCGCCAATTTTGAAAGGCGATCCTGGGAAATAGCGAGTTTATTCCGGTACTTTTTTATATTCTCTGCGATTGTGGATTTGTTTGTTGATGGCATTGTAATATATTACTATAATTATAATAATAGTTATTTATATCGCTTAATTTATTGCTATGCTATCAAATTTATCGCATTCGTAAAGATAAAAGGGAGTTGCTTATCCTTGCCCGCATATGGACTGGAGGGACAAGGACAACATGTTTTTTATTGACGGCGCAGGCGCCTTTGGCAGATACGAAATTCGGCGGCGGCCAAATTATTTATTGCATAGACATCGGCAAGATCGTTTCTTTGCGCTTTCCGACATTTTGGTTTGAGCCAACTCCGCAAGGACTTTTTATGCTTCCAGTCGCCTTGGGCCAATCAAAATACTATTCCGACAATTTGTCGGAAGATGTTAAGCGCGGGATTAGACAAAAACTCAGGCGTGGCGAATGGCCGACCCTTGCGCCTTTCGGTTATGTAAACAATCCAAAAACAAGAACCATTGAACCCGAACCGACAAAATAAAGATGCCTCGCCAAAGCCTTTGAGGAATTTTCGCAAGGCCGGCATACTTTGGAAAGTTTGGGTCAATGGCTGAATTTTTGGGGCGTACTGAGCGGAACCGGAAAACCGCTTTGCAAAGCAACACTCCAAAGAATGCTGACAAATAAAGTTTACCCTGGCTTAATCGTTCACAATGGCGAAACTTACGAGGGCGGTTTTCCGTCAATTGTTTCCAAAGCGACTTTGAAGCCGTCCAGAAAGTTTTGAAACAGCGCGCCAGGCCTCGCAAATCCCAAAAGAGGCATAACTTCCTATTTATCGGGCTTCGCACTTGTGGCGAGTGTGCTGGAGCCATTGCCGCGCAATTTGCTCACGGACACGGCGGAACATATCGCTATTATCGTTGCACGAAAAAGCTCGGCAAATGCGGACAAAGATATTTGCGCGAGGATTTACTTGCCGATCAATTGAAATCACGGCTTCAAAATGTCGCTCTTCGCGACGACTGGGCGGAAAAGATGAATGCTCTAGTTGATGTTTGGGAAAAAGACAACGCCAGTCGGCGCAAGCTTTTGCCCAAAATCTTGATGACAAAAATCAAGGAAGCGGCAAGCAAACTTGATAAGCTGGTCAATGCTTTTCTTGACGGCTCAATTGAAAAAGAAACTTATCTTGTCAAAAAAGGCGAACTCATCAAAACAAAAACAGATCTTAACAAAAGAAAGTCTGATTTTGGGCGAAAGGGAAGCAATTGGATTGAACCTTTGAGAAACTGGATAAATACCGCTCAGCACGCCGCAAGACTTGCTTTGTCCAATGATTTTTACGAAATAAAATCATTGCCGGGAAAAATTGGAACGAAGCGCCGCCGGCTGGACAGAAAAGCCGAATTTGAATTTGTCCGACCTTACGATTTAATTC
>CAYUHK010000056.1:0-3790 GCA_964444425.1 uncultured Verrucomicrobiota bacterium | reverse complement strand
CCCCTAGGTGGCCGTGGCGTGCGCACCGCGCCCTGAATTGCGAGCAGTTGTTTTGGCGATAAGATTTGCCAGGGCTGAAAAGAACACTGCCGACTATGCCTGCAGCCGCGCGGCTCTTAGCCTAGCTGAATTAGCCAGGGGTTGACCTGGATTTCCACTGGCTTTTGAGTATAAAAACTGGCGCGCTGATACCTGGGGGATGATCAACTGGAGCAGCTATGCCTGATCTTATGTTCAGCGTCATTATCCCCGCCTACAATCATGAAAGCTATATTGCCTCGGCTATCGCTAGCGTGCTTGGGCAGAGCTTCACCGATTTTGAATTGATCGTGATAGACGATGGCTCCAGCGATGCTACTTGGGATATCATCCAAGGCTTCAAGGATACGCGCCTGATTCGCCAGCGCCAGCAAAACCAGGACGCCTTTAATACGCTTAATCGCGGCCTGGGCCTCGCTCGCGGCCGTTACGTAGCTATTCTTAATTCCGACGATCTCTACGCGCCCAACCGTTTAGAGCGGCTGTTGGCCGAGCAGCAGGCCAGCGGCGCGGCCTGTTTATTCAGCGATGTTCAGCCGATCGACGCGGCCGGCCGGCCAATCCTAGATCCAGCCCATTCCTGGAATCTTTGGCATCAGGCCAATCGGCGCAATTTTTTTGATAGCGGCAGCTTGTATCAGACTTTTCTTAAAGGCAACCTGATGGCGACCTCTTCCAATTTGTTTCTGACGGCGGCGGCTGTTCGCCAGGTGGGCAATTTCTGCGCCCGCCGCTTTCTGCACGATTACGATTATATCTTTCGCGTCCTGCTGGCCTTTCCCGGGCGGGTGCGTTATTTGGCCGATGAAAAGTTATTGTCCTACCGTCTGCATGGCGGCAACACCTTGGGCCAAGGCGCGATCCGCGCTCGTGAAGAGGATCAGGAGGTGATCCGCCAATATCTGCTGGCAGCCCTGCCGGGCGAAGCACGCGCGCTGGCGCAGGCGGGTTTGGAAAGACTGATTGAATTGGAGCGCGAGCTGGCGGTCGAGCGGGGGCGGGCGACCGCGGCGGCGCGGCTTTATCGGTTGAAGCGGCGTCTGCGGCAGATCCAGTTGGCCTGGCTGCGCCGGCGGAAGCCGGTGGCGCCATGACTCAACGCTACTTCCACTCTGTCGCAGCCCTGGTCGCGGCCCTGGAGGCCGTGGCCGGCTCTCTGGACACGCTAACGCTGGACTTATTTGACACGCTGGTTATCCGGCGCATTGCCGATCCCGATCAGATCAAGATTCCGGTGGCGCGTTATATCGCTGCCCGGGCCAGCCGGGCTGGCTTGGATTGTTCCTGGCAGGAATGCCTGCGTTTGCGCGCTGAAATAGAGCAGGCCCAGCGCCGCCAAAACGGGGCGCTCTATCCCGATCAGGAAGCGCGTTATCCAGAGTTCATGGGCGAGCTGTTGGCGCGTATTTTCGGCAGGCCTTTGCCGGCGCGCTTGCTGGACGATGTGACCGAATGGGAATTACGGCTGGAGCAGGCGGTCATTGTTCCGCGGGCCGCTTTGGTCGAGCTGCTACGCCGCTGGCAGGCGGCCGGCAAGCGCATTTGGGTAATGACCGATATTTATCTGCCCAGCACTCATATTCGGCCGCTGCTGGAATCCTGCGGGATTTGGCCCTATCTGACCGGGGTGGTTTCCTCGGCCGACGCCTGCATGGCCAAGGCTTCCGGCGCCGGCTTCCGGCGCCTGCAAGAGCAGCAGGGCTTGAACCCGGCGCGCTGGGCCCATGTGGGCGATAATCCCTTCTCCGACGGCGCCCGCCCGGCCGAGTTGGGCATTCGCGCCTTTGTCCTGCGCGACGCCGCGGAAGCGCAGCGCCACGCCATCTATCGTCGTTACGCCGCCGCGGCCGCCGCGCGGCCCTTTTGGAAGGGGCGGCTGCTGCAGCAGCTGATGCTGCCCTTGGAGGCGGAGAACCAGCCGCGCGATCAACGCTATGCTTTTGGTTGGCATGTCTTAGGCCCGCTGACCGGCGGCTTCATACAACATATTGCCGAGCGCGCGCGCGCGTTGCAATTACGCCGGATATATTTTTTCGCGCGCGAGGGCCACACCCTGCTGCGGGCCTGGGAACTAGCCCGGCCTTGGCTCTTTCCCGACGGCGGCGCGCCCGAGGCGCGCTATCTTTATGTCAGCCGCCTGGCCCTGGCCGGGGCCAGCTGCGCCCAGCGCGGCTTAACCCATGCCGCCGCGCCGCTGGCACTGCTGCCGGCCAGCAGTCGCGATTTCCGCGACATCGCTCGAGTGTTTGGCCTGGACTTGGATCTATTGATGCCCTTTTTGCAACGGCATGGTTTGCCGGCGACAGCGCCGCTGAATCCGATTTATTCCGGCTGGACGCGCGCGCTTTGGCAGAGCTTCGATCGGCTCTTGCAGGATGGCGACTTTCAGGCGGAGGTGCGTCGGCAAACCCGCCCGCCGGGCCGTTTGCTAGAGCGTTACCTGGAGCAGCAAGGTTTCTTTGAGCTGGCTGAGGTGGGCGTGGTCGATATAGGTTGGCTGGGGACCATTCAACGTTTTCTTTATGAAGCCATCGAGCACCGTCCGGATAAACCCAAGTTGCACGGGCTGTTGTTGGGCGCTACCCGCGGCATCCCTTACCCGAGCAGCCCGACCAATAATATCGAGGGCTACATCTATGATCGCGCGCGCGCGGCGACCTCTGGCAACGCGATCAGCTATGCCTTGAATATATTTGAAGAAGCCTTTCGGGCGCCCCATGCCGGCGTGCTGGGCTACACTGAGCAGGCCGGTCAAGTGCGCCCGGTCCTGCAGCCGGAATCAGATCGCGAGCGCCTGAGAGAGATCGAGCAGAATGCCCTTAACGCGCCGCTGCAAGAAGCCTTGTGCGCGGCCGTGCCGCGCTACGCGGCCGGAGCCCAGCTTTTGGGGCTGAGCGCCGCCGACGTCAAGCCCTGGCTGGTTCATCTGTTGACCATGCGGCTGGCCTTTCCGCGCCGGGATGAAGTCGCTCAGCTGCAGCGTCAGCATCACGCCGATCAATATACCGGCGCGCATCGGCCGCCTTGGCGGATAAGATTATATTTGCTGCGTTTATGGGATTTGCCGCCTTGGCTGCTGCTGGTGCCCGGCTTGCGCCTGGCCTGCTATGCCTGGACAACCCTGGCTGTGCCGAGCCTGCGCCAGGCGCTGCGGTTGGCGCGCGCGCTGCTTGGCCGGCTGCGCCGACTGTTTAAGAAAGCCAGCGTATGATTTTATGAAGCTAACCACTGATCAATTTGATATTAAAGGCTGTGAGATAGGTCGAACCTGGCGTCAAGCCCTGGTCTATGGGCTGATCCTAGTCGGCCGCGGGCAGCGTGGCGGCGGGCCGGGTTGGGGCCTTTGTGCCAACTTATGGCTGGGGCATCGCTGTGGCAGATTGCTGGGCCATCTGGCCGCGCGCGTCTCGCCGGCCTTGTGGCTGCTTGGCCGGCTGCGCCGGCGGCGCGGCTGATTTTTTACCGGCGGCCGGCCAGGGAGCCGGATCGGCTGGGGGGGCAGCGCAGTTCTTGAGCTAAAACCCCTTCACTATTTTTTCTAGCTGGCCGGTATTTTTTTTAGCGGCCGGCGGCCGGCCTAAAAAAAATCTTAAAAAACCGTTTGACATTTTTGAAGAAATCAGTATTCTGCCAACCCCATTAATTGATTTATATTAGTTGATGAGCTTGCAGCGCCCGATGCGCTGAAACTCGTGGCGCCTCTAACGGCTTCATGGCCTATTTTGGAATTGGCTAAAAGTGGAGCAGGGGG
>CAYUHK010000055.1:0-4001 GCA_964444425.1 uncultured Verrucomicrobiota bacterium | reverse complement strand
CGTCAGAAAATAGAGGTTTGTTTTTTGCTCGTGGATCGGTTAAGAAGTGGCCTCATAAGGAGGCGATGCATGCGGCGGGATTTATGGCGGATAATCATCATTGGCGCGGCCGGCGGCGCACTGCTCATTTTGGTCTTGAGTCTTGCCAGCCGCCTGCAGGCCCAGCGCCATCCGCGCGCTGTGCCGATCCTGATGTATCACCGTATCGCCGCCGTGCCGGATAGCGCCTGGTGTGTGTCGCCCGATCTTTTTGAGCGCCAAATGCGCTTCTTATGCGAGCAAGGCTATAACAGTATTTTGCCGGCCGATCTGGCTGCTTATCAGCACTGGGGCAGCCCGCTGCCTAAGCGGCCGGTTATTATTACTTTTGATGATGGCTATCTGGATAGTCTGACCGTTGCCGAGCCAATCTTAAGAAAATATGGCTTACGCGGCAGCGTTTATTTGATAACCGATCGCATCGCCGCTAACCCGGCCGAGCGTTGTATCCTGGAAGGCGTATCCTATCTTACCTGGCCCGAAGTGCGCGCCGCCCGGCGGCGCGGCACGCTGAGTTTTGGCGGCCATGGCCATAGCCATCAGAACATGGCCGTGATTGCTGATCCCTTTGGCCTGGCTGCCGAATGTTATCGGCAGTTTATTCACTGCGGCGGCTTCATCCCCGATTCTTTTTCTTATCCCTTTGGGCAACATAACCAACGTGCCCAGGAGGCCGTCGCCGCGGCCGGGTTCGGCACGGCGCTGGCCTGCGGCGATGCCATGCTCAGCAGCGCTCCAGATCTTAATCTGTTGGCGCTGCCGCGCATCTCCGTCATGGGCGGTCACCATGATTTCAGCTTGCAGCCAGTGTCCACTGAAAGCGCCAGTGCAGTTGTCTGGCATGTTAAACATGTCGGCGTCCCAATAGCGGTCACGCCGCACTTACGCGGCTTGGCCACCTCCGCCTGGCTGCCGCCTCAGGAATTAGACGATGGCACGGAAGCGGAATGGCGTTGGCAAATCGATCCTTTATCCGACTCGCCCGGCCAGCTGGAGATCTGGGATCGGCATCGTCTGCTGCCGCTCTATCCATGAGCGCATGCCAGGCTCACGCCCTAGGATTAACAGAGCATGATTGGGTTCAGCCGGGGTTACCCCATTCGGCTGGCAATAGCCGGTGCGGGATTCATATTTTTTCTGTTTCCGTTATTTTGTTTTTGGAGTAGCATGGCATCCGTCTTTAAAAAAAATTAATGAGGAGCCCCATGCCCTTGCCAGTTACGCTTTGGCGAATGATCAGGATTTTCCGCGACTATCGCCGCCGCACGGAACAGCCGGGTAGCCTGCCGATCCGTTTGTGGATTGAAACCTCCAGCCTGTGCAATCTGCGCTGCGTGATGTGCCCCAATAAAGATTATCCAGCTGAGCGCAAAGGCCTGATGAGCCTGGAGCTTTTCCAGAAAATCATTGATGAATGCCGGCATTTCGCTAACGATGTTTACCTGCATCATCGCGGCGAGCCCTTACTTAACCCGGCCTTGTTTGATATGATCAGCTATGCCAAGGCCGCGGGACTTAAGACGCGCTTGCATAGCAATGGCGTCTTGCTCAATGAAGAGCGCGCCCGGCACTTGTTGGCGGCCGCGCCTGAGCTGATCTCCTTTTCCGTCGATGGCTTTACCCGCGCCGCCTATGAACGTATTCGCCAAGGTGCCGACTTCGCTCAGACAGTCGATAATATCTTGCGCTTGGCGGCGTTACGGCGCGCGGCGCGCCAGACTCAGCCGCATATAGTGGTAGAAAAAATTCGTTTTCGCGATCACAGCGCTGAAGCTGATCCGGCCGCTGTGGCGGACTTGCGGCGTCGTTTTTTGGAAGCTGGCATAGATGAAGTCATCGAGAAGGCCGAATATGTCTGGTCGGAAATCACTGCGCCTACGCCCTGCGGCGTCCGTTCGACGGCTATCTGCACCTTTCCTTGGTATGCCATGGTAATTTGCCATGATGGCACTGTTACCCCCTGTCCTCAAGACTTCTATGCCCATCTGAACCTTGGCAATGTTAACGAGACATCTCTGCGAGCCATCTGGCGCGGCGCGGCTTACCGCCGCTTGCGTCAACAGCTGGCCACGGATATAGATTCTCTGATCCTGTGCCGGAAGTGCGACCGTTTATATCGTAAGACAGTCGGCGGCGTCCCACTTCAATATATGCTGACATTTTTAATCGATCATTTGCTTGGCTATGGCCGGCTAAGAAAATATCTTGGTTCGCAAGAACGCAATGCTTAGCCTTCTTGGCGGCGCCGGTCTTCTTGCATAGGTGTGGTTAAGGCATGAATATTTTATTTCTAGCTCCCCATCCTTTTTATCAGGAACGCGGCACGCCGATCGCTGTCCGCTTGCTGCTGCAAGCGCTCTCGCGCCGGGGCGATCACGTGGATGTGGTTACCTATCACGAGGGCCAGGACCTGGCTTGGCCTGGCGTGCAGCTGCATCGAATAGCGCCGCCCTGGGGCATTAAGAATATCCCTCCGGGCTTTTCCTGGAAGAAGCTGATCTGCGATGTCTGGCTATTAGCCAAGGCCTGGCGCCTGGCCCGCCGCCAGCGCTATCACCTGATGCATGCCGTGGAGGAGGGCGCTTTCATAGCCCTATTGATCAAACGTAAGCTGCGGATTCCTTACGTATATGATATGGACTCCTGCCTGTCGCAACAGATGACCGATAAAAACGTTTTGTTCCGGCCGCTGGCGCCCATCTTGCGCCGCCTAGAAAACATCGCCCTGCGCCAGGCGCTGGCCGTCGTGCCAGTCTGTGATGCGCTGGCGGATATCGCCCGGCGTCAGCAGGCCGAGAAAATCTGGATCTTGCGGGATATTGCCCTCTTGTCGCTAACCCCTCATTGCGCTCTGCCGGCCAGCGAAGATTTGCGCTTGGCCGGCGTCCGCTTTATGTATATCGGCAATCTGGAAAGCTATCAGGGCATAGACCTATTGCTGCGCGCCTTTGCGCGCTTGCACCAGACGCGCAATAATGCCTCCTTGATAATCGTTGGCGGCGCGCCGCGGGATGTCGCTTATTATCAAGCCCAAGCTGTCAGGTTGGGGGTCGATCAGTATGTGCGCTTCATTGGCCCACGCCCCTTAAACATGATGGCAGGCTTGTTTCGTCAGGCCGATGTGCTGGTATCGCCGCGCACCCAAGGCATCAATACGCCGATGAAAATCTATTCTTACCTGCTGTCTGGTAAACCTATTTTGGCCACCGATCTGCCAACCCATACCCAGGTCTTGAATGCCGATGTGGCTCTGTTGGCGCCGCCCACGCCGCAGCGCTTTGCCGAGGCTATGCGTTACCTAATGGATAATCCCGAGGCCGCGCGTTTGTTGGCCCGCCGCGCCGCCATCCTGGCCGAAGAAAAATATAGCCTGCTAGCATTTGATGACACGGTTGCCCAGCTTTACGTTTGGCTGGAGTCGCAAATCTTGCCATGAGTTCAGCACCAGTCAGCTCGGCTAAACGCGTCGCCCTGCAACAACGCCTGGCACGTTTGGGCCTGGCCGAGGCCGACTTGCTGGAGAAATTCATCCTGGGCTCGGGCCGCGGCGGACAGAAACGCAATAAGACCTCTTCCTGTGTCTATCTATGCCATCGGCCTACTGGCATCGAAATTAAATGCGGCCGCGCCCGCTCGCGTGAGCTTAATCGTTTTCTGGCCCGGCGTGAATTATGTGATCGCTTGGAAGAACGCCTGCTGGGTCAGCAGAGCGCCCGGCGGCAGGCCGCCGCGCGCATCCGCCGGCAGCAGTGCCGCCGCTCTCGCCGCCGTTTAGCCCGCCAGTTGGCCGATAAACGCCATCAGGCCTTGAAGAAACAAAGCCGGCGTGCTCCCGCATTGGAAGAGTGAAAGAGGCTGGGCTATCTTAAGCCAAAATATTTTTTCCAGGCGCCCGTAGCTCAATTGGACAGAGCTTCTGACTTCGGATCAGAAGGTTGCAGGTTCGAATCCTGCCGGGCGCG
>CAYUHK010000054.1:0-4292 GCA_964444425.1 uncultured Verrucomicrobiota bacterium | reverse complement strand
TAATTCCGGCTCGATATGCTCAAAGCTGCGGGCGACTTTCTCCACAGCATTAACATGCATCCCCGCTTTATGAGCAAAGGCGCTTTCGCCGACGTAGGCCGCTTTACGGTTATGCGGCATATTCAGCAGATCATCCACGAAGCGAGAAAGCTCGAATAGTTTCTTTAATCCGCCCGGGCGCAGACATTGCACGCCTAATTTTAACTCCAAGCTAGGAATGATAGCGCAGAGGTTGGCGTTGCCACAGCGCTCGCCATAACCATTGATGGTGCCCTGGATATGCACACCGCCGGCACGAATCGCTTCTATGGAATTAGCTACGGCTGTATCACTATCATTATGGCAATGAATGCCTAATGGCGCGGAAATGGTTTGAGCCACTTGGCGAGTGATATCAAAGATTTCATTAGGCAAAGAACCTCCCCGAGTATCACAAAGCACCAAACAATCGGCGCCGGATTCCAAAGCAGCTCGCAATACCGCCATGGCAAAAGCTGGGCTATCTTTATAGCCATCAAAAAAATGTTCAGCATCAAAAATAACTTCCTTGCCATGTTCCTTGAGGTAGCGCACCGTGTCGCTAACCATAGCAAGGTTTTCGGTTTCGGTAGTTCGCAGCACATCGCTAACATGCAGTTTCCAGGATTTGCCAAAAATGGTGGTCACGGGCGTCTGGGCTGCTAGCAGATGCATGGCGCCATGATCCTCGCCGATCGGCGTGCCGGCACGGCGAGTGCTGCCAAAGGCCACAACCTTAGCGTGCTTCAATTCATGTTTTCTAATCTCATGGAAAAACTCCATGTCTTTAGGATTGGAAGCGGCAAAGCCTCCCTCGATAAAATCAACGCCAAATTCATCTAATTTTAACGCCAGACGGATTTTGCCGCTGCTAGATAAAGAAACGCCCTCACCCTGCATGCCGTCACGCAAGGTTGTGTCATAGACCTGAACTTTTTTCATATTCGCCTCCCAAGCTGAAGGGCAGTTTAATCATTTAGCGTTTTTTAGAACGCTGGCGCCGTCTATCCAGCCCAAAGGCTTTATGCAGCGCTAGCATAGCCCGTTCCACCATGTTTTTATCGATCAGGACAGAGATTTTAATCTCCGAGGTGGAAATCATTAGAATATTGATGCCCTCTACTGCCAAAGTTTTAAACATCCGGAAGGCCACACCCGAATGACCACGCATGCCAATGCCCACGATACTGACCTTAGCGATCGTATCATTAACTTTAAAAGCTTTGGCGCCCACCCCCTTAGCTGCTGCCTGAATTATTTGGCGCGTGCGGGGCAGATCATCTATCGGGACAGTAAAGGATATATCGGTTACAGCATGTTCGCTGACATTTTGCACAATCATATCGATGTTTATGCCAGCTCCAGCCAGCTGGCCGAAGAGACGCGCCGCCACGCCAGGCTTATCCGGCAGGCCAGACAAAGTTACTTTGGCCTGCTCTTTATCTGCCGCTATTCCGCGCACAATGATGTTTTCCATACTTTTCACCTCTTCCTTGACCAAGGTTCCCGGCACGTTGCTAAAGCTGGAAAGAACTTCCAATTTAACGCCGTATTTCTTCGCAAACTCCACCGCCCGTGACATCAAGACCTGAGCGCCCAGGCTGGATTCTTCCAGCATTTCGTCATAGGAGATCTCAACAAGTTTACGGGCTCGCTTCACGATGCGCGGGTCCGCTGAATACACCCCATCCACGTCAGTAAATATTTGACAGCGATCCGCCTTCAGAGCCGCAGCCAAGGCCACGGCAGTGGCATCGGAACCGCCGCGCCCCAAGGTTGCTATGTCATTAGAGGGGGTCATGCCTTGAAAGCCAGCCACGATCACAATATTGCCTTCTCGCAAATATTTGATTATACGCTTGGGCTCGATCTCCTTAATTTTTGCCTGGCGGTGCCTGGCATCGGTCAAAATGCCAGCCTGGGGGCCAGTCAAGGATACTGCTGATGCGCCCTTGGCGTGCAGAGCCATGGCCAGCAGGGCCACCGATACCTGCTCGCCGGTAGCCATCAGCATATCTATTTCGCGATCGCTTGGGGTCGCGGTAATGCTGCGGGCTAGTTTGATTAGATCGTCGGTGGTATCGCCCATAGCGCTTACCACCACTAGCACCGAGTGTCCCCGCCGTTTTGTTGCCAGAATACGCCGAGCTACACGCTGGATGCATTCAGGATTGGCCAGGGAGCTACCACCATATTTTTGAACAATTAATCCCATGTTTAAATCAGCCTTCTCTTGATCAGAACGCTGCTGCTGGCTTTTCAAGCGCACCAGCCGATCGCCAAGACCAGCATGTTGGATTAAAAATCTTCGATACGCAAACGAACGATTTTTGCTCCTAATAGTTTCATGGCATCAATCTCATCAAAGGCGGCGCGAAAAGCCTTTTCGCGCGCCAGATGGGTAATGATGATCACCGGCATCTGCTTGCCAGTTTGAATTTCCTTTTGTAATAGCGATGCGATGCTTATGCCATAGCGCTCCAGTACAGCGCCGATCTGGCCGAAAACTGCTTCCGGCTTATCATGCAATACCAAGCGCAGATAATAGCGCACCTCGTTGTCAGTTATATCACGAATGCGCGCAACTTGATTATGGCAAATAAACCTAGGTAAGCGCCAGGAGGCTTGGCTGATTAAGGCCCGCGCCGCATCTACCACATCACTGAGCACCGCGCTGGCCGTTGGCCCGCGGCCGGCGCCTTGGCCGTAACACAAGACATCGCCTGTTTGATCGCCCTCAAAGAGCACAGCATTAAATACACCATTGACCGAAGCAATGATATGGTTTAATGGAACCAGAGTGGGATGCGCTCTGATCTCAACTTCGCCATTAACCTCCTTGATCACCGCCAGCATCTTGACACGATAACCTAGCTCTAAAGCATAGGTTATATCGGCCGCATTAAAACCACGAATGCCTTCCACCATGACCGCATTCATGGGAACGTGAAAGCCATAGGCCAGCGACGCTAAGATCACGGCCTTATGAGCGGTATCAATGCCATCGATATCCAGAGAGGGTTCCGCTTCGGCATAGCCAGCTTTTTGAGCATCCTTAAGCGCTCGATCAAATGAGAAGCGATCTCGTTCCATGCGCGTCAGGATATAATTACAGGTACCATTTAAAATAGCATACATGCGCCGGATGTTATTAGCAACCAAGCCCTCGCGTAAGGTCCTAATCAAGGGAATGCCGCCGCCGACGCTAGCCTCAAAAAATAGATTGGTATTACATTCTTCAGCCAGGCCAAAAATCTCCGCGCCATATTCCGCCAAGAGCGCCTTGTTGGCAGTGATCACTGGCTTGCCTAAACGCAATGCTTGTTTAATCAAATCGCGGGCGACGCCCAGCCCGCCCATCAATTCCACCACCACTGCAACATCTGGACTGGCTACGACAGCCGCCGCATCATTGGTCAAAAGCCCGGGCGGCAGCGCTACCCCCCTGTCTCGCTGCAGATCCAGATCAGCCACATGCCGCAATGCAAGTTTGATGCCGGTCCGTTTTTCAATCAGATCGCCATGATCCTGCAGGGCTTTCACCACGCCAGATCCCACGGTGCCGAATCCCAACAGTCCTATACCGATTTCTTTTTTCTTGCTCATGCTTTTTATCATTACAAGCCGGCGTGCATTCGGCTCAGTAAAGTTGGCATGTTATCAGGCCCGGGCATATATTCAAGCGTAATGCAAGGGAGTCTTTTAATCAGGCGCGCCAGCTTGACGTAAAAGGACTGCCGCATCCGTATGCCCTTTTAGCTCTGCCCAATTCAACGCGGTTTGGCCATAATTATCCTGAGCCTGGACCAGGGCGCCTTTGGCCAAGAGCAGTTTAAGAGTCTCTCTGGCATTCTTGATGGCGGCATAATGCAAAGGGGTTAAACCTAACTTATTTTTAACATTTAGATTAGCTCCTTGCTTGATCAAATGTCTGGCCAGCGTCTCGTGTCCATATTGGATTGCTATGATCAGGGCGGTTTCATCTTGTTGATTGCAAGTCTGTATATCGGCGCCATTTTTGATCAGCGCCTCCATCACATCCCAGCGGCCATATTGTGCTGCCGATAATAAGGGCGTCATGCCCTGAGCATCCTTGAGGTTTAGATCAGCCTTTTTATTCAATAGAGTGTAAACCACATTAGGATGCCCCATGCTAGCCGCATCGTGCAAAGGCGTACGAGCCTTCAGATTTTTTGCGTTGACATCAGCGCCCTTAGCTAAAAGCAGCTGCACACTGGCGTCCTCTCCTTTGAAAGCCGCCAGATGTAAAGGGG
>CAYUHK010000053.1:0-4446 GCA_964444425.1 uncultured Verrucomicrobiota bacterium | reverse complement strand
AGGCCGGGGTAGTGATCACTGCTTGGGTGATCTTCTCGCCCAGATAGGCTTCGGCATCGGTTCTAAGCTTCTGCAAAATCATAGAGGATATTTCGGGCGGCGAGTAGATGCGGTCGCCAACTTTAACATGTGCGTCACCATTTTTGGCGCGCACCACCTGATAGGGCACTAAGGAAATTTCATGGGCCACCTCATCAAATTTACGGCCCATAAAACGCTTAATAGAGAAGATCGTGTTGGTAGGATTAGTGATGGCCTGGCGCATCGCCGCCTGGCCAACTAGCCGCTCACCGCTTTTGGTAAAAGCAACAACCGACGGCGTGGTGCGCGAGCCATCAGCATTAGGTATCAATACCGGCTGATCGCCTTCAATGACTGCCATACAAGAGTTGGTTGTTCCAAGGTCTATACCTAAAACTTTTGCCATAGTATTTCTCCAGCTTAAAATTATTTACTTAATCTAGTGAGCACTTAGCATGCCAATTTGAGCATGCCGTATTGCTATTAGTAGATAAGTTCCTTATAATCAAATAGAAACCAATAATAAAATTAATTAATTATAAAAACTATCTGTTTTAATCTGCGACATAATGACGCATATTAAGCTCCTTAGTGCGTCAAAATATGATTATAAATTGTTATTTTGTAGGGATATTAGACTAATTGATTATTCTAAGGGTGATTAATAGGCAGTAAGATCTGGCTTAATATTTACCATATTTGTGATAGGACTCGCAGAGAGCCAAGATGTTTTCCAAGGGTGTGTCGGCTTGGAGGTTATGTGCTGTACAGATAATATAGCCGCCAGCGGGCATGCCGACAGCCAAGCGTTCGCTAACTTCGCGTTTTACTTCCTCCGGTGTCCCGCGCGGCAAAGTCTGCTGGATATCAATGCCGCCTTGGAAGCAGATATCACGGCCAAATTCTTTTTTAAGTTGACCCAAATCCATATTGGCGGCGCGGGGCTGGAGCGATTGTAAGATATCCAAGCCGGCATCGATGAATAGGGGGATCAATGGGCGCACGCTGCCGCAGGTATGATGCATCACCTTAATGCCGTAGCTATGTGCCAGTTCAATGTATTTACGAAAGCCCGGCTCGTAGAATCTTTTCCACATATCCACGCTCATCATCGGCCCGGTTTGTGTGCCGAAATCATCGCCCATCATAAAAATATCAATGCCACCCTTAGCTGCTTCGAAGACACGTCTATTATATTCCAGAAAATAGTTTACAATTCGCTCGTTGATACATTCGACGATCTCTGGGTTTAAGGCCAGGTCTAGCATGATTTGTTCTACGCCACGTAGATACATAGCTGGCTTTAATTGAGCGGTACGGTCAAGACGGTCGCCCTTGGCTAAGATGCAATAATCAGGATATTGGCGGCAGGCCGTGGCTATGTTGGAATAGTCCCATAAATCAGGCGTGGGCCAGCCTGGATATGCTTCGATTTCTTGAATAGTTTCCATCCGTTCTAAGGGTGAATGGAGCAATTCTTGGTAGGTTCCTTGGCGTTCTCCTGAGCCAAAGACCACTCTTTGCCGGCGCACTCCCCAAATATCTTGCCAGCTGCCGTCGACATGTTTAGGCAGTTTTGGACCCATGTAACGGGGAATGCCCGCGATGCGAAAATCCACCCCAAAGAAATCTAGCAATTGATCTTCCGTCTTAAGATCAAAATACCGCTGCAGGGCCAATTTTATTTCAGACGCAGCCCAGAAATCAATAGGCACCCGGTCGGGTTCTTGATGAGCCAGTGCCGTGAGAACCCGTTCGCGGGCAGGCATGCGTTCGTTGCGTTTCCGTAAACTTGCTATGGAATGCTGTGACAGAGTTACAGTCATAATGCATACATCGATATTGTGTTATGGGCTAAGCATGATCATGAAATATAGCTTCTTGTCAAGCACGGTGTGTCATTTATGTTGTTTTGCGTCTCTGCCTTCAAATAGCCCAAGAAATGCTTTAGCAGAAAAGCGGATATTCTTAGCTGCTGGCCTGAATTCAAAAAGATTTTAACATAGCTGCTTGCTATAAAATTTGTCCAGCGTCTTGGTGGCGAGCGCGGCCGGAGCCGGAGCAATGTTCTGAAGTTCATCTAGCCTTCTAGGGAAACTTACCTTCTGGCTATCGGATCTGGTAGTCGTCACAACCATGGGCATGCAAGCTTGTATTTTAAGCACAATTATCTGTTCCAATGGCCGGATTGTGGATCGCGCCAGCTGGGGTTACTTCAAGCCTTTCGGCCGTATTTTGAAACATCCAGGCATTTTTCGAATGAATGCTGTTGGCGGCATAGCTGCCAGGCCAGCAAAGTCTTGGTATGGCGATCGTCTTGAAGCTAGCCTGGAATCGACGAGCTTATAGATGTTTGAAGGCATTGGAGACGAGCGGCGCCTGAGCATCTGCATATCTACTCGTTGTTAGCGCCGGCGCATCTAGTGAGCTGAGCCTCGCCGTGTGCTTGCCAATCAAGAGAGCTTAATGCTATGATTCGCCGCGCAACCTTTAGCGAGGAGTCTGATGAATGATTCTTTTGAAATGCGTTTGAGCAACGTTCGTGAACGTATAGCCAAGGCTTGTCAACGCTCCGGCCGTCAGCCGGAGACGGTGAATCTATTGCCGGTTACAAAAAATCATGGACCTGAACGCGTCTGCGCGGCGACGGCCTGCGGGCTGACTGTTTTTGCGGAAAGCCGCGTCCAGGAAGCCAAGCAAAAGATTCCGCTTTGCCCCAGTCATCTGAGCTGGCATTTGGTGGGTCATTTGCAGACCAATAAGGTAAAAGAGGCAGTGCGGCTATTTAGCATGATCCATTCCGTGGATTCCTTAAAATTGCTGGGTGCCATAGATGCTGCCGCGGCTTTGATTGGTCGGGTCGTGCCGGTTTTTTTGGAAGTTAACGTGGCTGCTGAGAGCTCAAAATTTGGTTTGGCCCCGGAGAGTGTTCCGGCTGTTTTGGATGCCAGCAACGTTTGGCAGCGGGTCGAAGTTGTGGGATTGATGGCTATTCCGCCGGCTGTGGAGAATCCGCAAGAGGCCCGGCCATTTTTCCGGCAGCTGCGCGAATGGCGTGATAAATGGCGTTCTCAAACAGGTTTTGCCTTAAATGAACTATCTATGGGGATGTCGCATGATTTTGAAGTGGCGATCGAGGAAGGCGCCACTTGGATACGCTTGGGGACGGTCTTATTTGGAGCGCGCTAGCGACGGATGATAACGCAAGATATGAAAACAAAAAAGTCCCAAACTTTAACGGTTATTGGCGCAGGTAATATGGCGGAGGCCTTGGTTCAGGGGATCCTGAAAGCCGGGTTGTTTAAGCCGGCCAAGATG
Organism: uncultured Verrucomicrobiota bacterium; assembly: GCA_964444425.1. Classification (GTDB taxonomy): domain Bacteria; phylum Verrucomicrobiota; class Kiritimatiellia; order JAAZAB01; family JAAZAB01; genus CAYUHK01. The sequence continues at coordinate 1,107 of CAYUHK010000053.1, read as the reverse complement.
CGGGTGGCGGATCCTGATTGGCGTCGCCGGCAACACTTCAAATTACGATATCAGGTGTCTGTTTTCCATGATAATGCCTTGGCGTTGGGCCAGGCCGCCATAGTTGTTTTAGCAGTGAAACCCAAACAGGTCCCCCTTGTCTTGGCCGAGTTAAGAAGCAAGTTGAGCCCCCAATCTTTGATTATCAGCATGGCTGCTGGGGTCAGGACGGCGGCGCTTGAGGCTGCTCTATTTAAGGGAGCCAGGGTGGTTAGGGTCATGCCGAACGCGGCGGCATTGGTAGGCAAGGGCGCCGCGGCGATCTGTCGCGGCCGTTGGGCTACGGCCGCTGACCTGATTTCGGCGCAGACTATCTTTAAGGCCGTGGGCCTTGTCGTGCAGGTAAGGGAGACGCTTATGGATGCCGTGACGGCTTTAAGCGGGAGCGGTCCAGCTTATGTCTTTTATCTGGTGGAGGCGATGGAGACTGCGGCACGCCAAATGGGTTTGCCGACAAGCATGGCGCGCCAATTGACCGTGGCCACTGTGGAGGGATCGGCACGGCTGCTTGCGGAAACAGGTTTGCCTCCCGAAGAATTGCGCCGCCGGGTTGCTTCCCGCGGCGGTACTACCGAGGCTGCTTTGAAAGTGTTGCAGGCGCGTCAGGTGTTAAAAACATTGGTGGCGGCTATGCGCAAAGCTCAGCTACGTTCGCGCGAACTTACAACCTAATGCGCCCACTGATCATAGCCTTAGTTTTGTTTAGCCAGATGCTGGTGCTAGCGCCAGCTCAGCAAGCCGAATTATGGTTTCCGGTCGGCGAAAAATTGACCTATGCCATCACCTGGGGGCCTTGGACAGTGGGCTATAGTACAGTTTGGACTGAATGGATCCAAGAGAATGACAGGGATTTATTGGCCATTCGCCTGCGCACTCGTTCTACCAGTTTCCTGGATAAGTTGTTCCCGGTAGACGATTTTTTAGAAAGCATTGTAGATCCAAGTACTTTTCTCCCCTTGCGTTTCAGCAAACGTCTCAGCGAAGGACGCCATCGTTTAGATGAAGTAACCCTTTTTGATCATCAACGAAAAATGGCACATTGGCGACATCTGTTACTAGATAGCCAGG
>CAYUHK010000052.1:0-4934 GCA_964444425.1 uncultured Verrucomicrobiota bacterium | reverse complement strand
CTTTACCTGCCGGGCATTGGATGAGCATGGTTTGGCTCTTATCAAATAAGACTCCATCATCGCTGCTATAATAGTAATTATTGGGATCTACTGTAATTGCCTGCAGGCTGGAGCAGCCACGAAACGCCGTCGACTCAATACTGCTGACGCTCTTGGGTATTGAGCAGGCTCCGGCTTTACCTGCCGGGCATTGGATGAGCATGGTTTGGCTCTTATCAAATAAGACTCCATCATCGCTGCTATAATAATAATTATTGGGGTCCACTGTAATTATCTGCAGGCTGGAGCAGCCATAAAACGCCAAGACCCCAATGCTAGAGGTATTGCTGGGGATTGTTATACAGCTTAAGCCGCTGCAGTAAGAAAACGCTTCATACCCTATATTACTGACGTCCTCGGGGATAGTTAGACTGGTTAGGCTGCTACAGCCATAAAACGCCATATTCCCGATGCTGGTGATGCTGTTAGGAATAGTTACGCTGCTCAAGCTCTCGCATCTATTAAATGTCATATCATCAATGCTAGAGAGGTTGCAGGGGATGGTCACGCCGATCAAGCTGGAGCAGCCATAAAACGCCATATTCCCAATGCTGGTGACGCTCTTGGGGATAGTTATGTTGGTCAAACTATTGCATTCATAAAATGCACGAACTCCAATATGGGTAACGCCCTCAGGGATGAATAGGCTGGTCAAGTCGGCGCGAGCAAGAAAAGCCTCGGCTCCGATGCCGATGACTGGCTTGCCATCTATGCTAGTCGGGATCTTAACCTCGTCACCGGCGCCGCTGTAGCCAGTGATGATGATGTTATCATCAATGTCTATAGTGTAGCTAAAATCATCGGCCGAAACTGTCGAGGCCAAGGGCAAAACTGCGACAACCAAGCAACCAAGATAATGCATTAGTGCCTTCATCGCACGGTCCCCTTCTCTGATTTTAAACGATAGCGCTTAAGCGGGCCGCGGCGTGCCCTAATGGAATCGTGAGCGAAATGTTGGGGGGGGGGGGGGGGATCCGATGGCGCTTACTGGAGCTAGCGCCTGCCGTAGGATTGGTCGAGCCTTTGTACTTAATCGTAATCATACAAATAGCCGATCATCATTATCAGCAATTAAATTATATTTTTTTTCGTGAATGCGTCAAGATAATTTTTCAATTAATTAGATAGTTTATCTATGCGATTTTCCGCCAATCGGCGACTTGGGCTATTATGAAAAACATTAAGATACGGGATGCGCCTGAGCCAGTTGCTGGTCTGCAGAAAATCTTGGGGAGCGCGATGCGCGCTTATGCTGGCGAGTCAGTTTTGGAAAATAAAAAATAAGCACGCTAGCTTCTTGCTAGCGATTGTTTCAGCTTGGCTCTGCAGGCAGGCCATGCGAAAGCTGCTCGGCCTGACGCGCGGCAGATCGTTAGTGGAGTGCTAGTAAGCCGCTCGGACTCTCGGGCTTTTGCCCATGCCCTTGCAAGCTAGGCGGGCGCTGGTTGCAGGCTGCCCGCCAGGCTACTGTGGAGGCATGCAAAAACGAAGCCGCCGGCCTAGGCTAGCTGTTGTTGGGCGGATGAAGATGCGGCGCCGGATGGCAGCTTAGTTAATACATTGTATTTATGCAAAAGGCGGATCATTTCTACATCTAAGGTATGACCGGACTTATAGGAGATTATCTTGCCAACAAAACGGCCCTGATCGATTAAGGCGACTGCCGCCAACAGATCCAGCAAAGCCCTGTGCCAAACAGCCTCAAGCGATTTACCCGCCCGTATTAAGTGTGGCTCATTTAGGTAATTGCGCCGGCCGGCAATTAAAATATTACGTTCGGTATAACCCATATTACGAATATCGGCAAACAGTTTGCCGATGGTGGCATAATAAAGCTTTACCATGGCAGTGGTGTTAGTGCGCGCCAAGGCGCCATAGCGAAAATTTTTGCGCGAAAGGTTAAAACGGATGCGTTGGCGTCCGATAGCGTTAGGGAAATCAATGGCGCAATCTATTTCCAGCCGCCGCCGGTCAGGTGAGCATGGCAGCAAGGTTAAGAAGCTGCCGTTAGGGCCGGCGACGCTAACTGTTTCCTTTACAGTTACATAATTCACGGGCGCGGTTTGACTTTGCACGCCAGCCGAATCCAGAGCCTCTACCAAATCCATGCTGCCTCGATCAAAGAGCGGCGGGTCCCCTGAATTAACCTTAACCAAAACATTGTCTAAACCCAATCCTAGGCGTAAGGCAATGATGTGTTCTACCATGCGCATATAATTATGCGGCGGGCCGCTGCGCAACACAATGTTGCGGGCTGTTGTCCAAACGTGCTGAACCGATACTCCGATTGGCAGGGCGTCGGCCTGATCGCTTCGGACAAACCACCAGCCCTTTAAGTTGGTGGGCTCAAAAGTTAAGGTGCGATTCTCTCCGCCAAAAAATGTTCCTGTCCCCGTTACCGAGACGGCCTGGCGCAGCGTGGTTTGCAGGAGCTCGGGATGCTCTTCTGGCTCGGCGCTTAAATCCCAGTCTATCGCCTGCGCCGCCCATAGATCATAGGAGTGACGGATGGCGTCGCTGAGGCCGGCTAAAATAATGCCATAAGGTTCCTGGCTCATAGATGCTGCACGATGCTGGGATCATAATCTGACGGCGGGATAAAGCCTAGCAGAGTTAGGCAGGTTGCCGCCAGGCTGCTGATTCCCAAAGTTGCCTCGCCTTTTTGTTGGCTATTTTGCTTTGCGGCTGGCGGTTGGGTCAGCTTCCATCGCGATCGGGGAGCCGGATCATAGATAAACAGCGGCACCGGATTGAGCGAATGGCTTGTTTTAACTTTAGGCTTGCCGGTATCGGGATCAAGCTTGGCTTGGCCGGTCTTTTTATCATGCTCGAGCATGTCGTCGGCATTGCCATGATCAGACGACACCACCAGTATGCCTTGGGCGGCTGTTACCGCCCGGATGAGCCGGCCGATGCAAAGATCCACTGATTCCACGGCTATTTGGCTAGCTTGAAATACACCGGTATGGCCGACCATATCGCCGTTGGGATAGTTCAGGCGAATGAAAGGGAAACGCCGGGCTTGGATCGCGGCGACCACTTTATCGGTGATTTCGGCTGCCTTCATCCAAGGCCGCTGCTCAAATGGAACGATGTCGGAAGGCACCTCCAGATATTCTTCCAGCCGTGCATCGAATTTGCCAGAGCGATTGCCATTGAAGAAATAGGTTACATGCCCGAATTTCTGGGTTTCGCTGACGGCCAGTTGCGGCACGCCGGCGTGCGCTAAAAATTCGCCCATGGTTCTATTGATCGCCGGCGGCTTAACCAAAAACCTTTTGGGGATCTGAAGATCGCCATCATATTGCATCATTCCGGCATAGAGGACCTTAGGCCGCGGATCGCGGTTTAGCTCGACCAACTTATCCTCTTCAAAGGCTCGGCTGATCTCGATGGAGCGATCACCGCGAAAGTTGAAATAAATAACACTGTCATTGTCCAAAATCGGGCCGATTGGCTTAGCGTCGGCCGCTATCACAAAAGGGGGTAGGTCCTGATCAATGATCCCCGGGTGGGCTTGGCGATGGGCGGTGATAGCTTGACGGGCCGAGGCAAATTGCGGTCCTAGGCCGCGCCGGTGGGTATCCCAGCCGCGTTGGACCATGCCCCAATCGGCATTGTAGCGGTCCATGGTGATCACCATCCGGCCGCCGCCTGAGGCAATGGCATAATCCACCTCGCCGGAGGCATTTAGTTCGGCCAGGAAGCGTTCGAACGAATCCACATATTCGAGCGCAGAAGTTTCGCCCACATCGCGGCCATCGAGTAAAATATGGATGCGCGCGCGGCGCACTTTTTGCTCCTTGGCCTTGATCAGCATAGCTCGGAGGTGCTCGACATGGCTATGCACGTTTCCGTCTGACAAGAGGCCAATGAAGTGCAAGGTGCTTTCGTGTTCTCGGCAATTTTGGATCAACTCGGTCCAGGCGCCACCCTGGAACATAGCCCCCGATTGAATGGCCGCATTAACCAACTTGGCGCCTTGATCAAAAACGCGCCCGCAGCCAATCGCGTTATGGCCGACTTCGCTGTTGCCCATGTCGGCGTCGCTGGGCAGACCGACAGCTCGGCCATGAGCCTTGAGCTGGGAGCTGAGGGCATGGGTGGCCAGCCAATCAAGATGCGGTTTGAGGGCGGAGCGTACCGCGTCGCCATCCGAATATTTGCCTATCCCGATGCCGTCCATGATCACCAACACGACCGGGCCGCGGGGCGGAGCATAAGCAGCGCGCTGTAATGTTTCCATAAAATATACTTAGATTGATTTGCTTGATAAAGAGCATAAGCTTACCTGCAAGGGGCTATCTTCGCAAGAGAGGAATTAATTGCCAGTGGCCTGGGCCCGGCAAGTTTGGCCGGGCGCTGGGGCTTTGGCGCTAGGGATCTGTTTGGCGGCATTGAGCTAGGCCAGGGCCCGGCCTGTTTATTTTGAGAAGGTGCTGTCGCGGGCTGCTTCCGAAATTGATCTGGCGCTTTAGATCATCAAGCGCGGCTTAGCGCTAAGGCGCCGATGCGAAAGATCGTTGCCTAAAGCTTAAAGCATCGATAATAATTTGATGTTACAGTTTTAGAGCGCGCAAGCTTTATTCAAGCGCTGCTGCTTAACGGCCTGTTATGCATCCGATCCCCCGGGGCGTGGCAGGTATTCCGCCCGCCGGAGATTTCAGCCTGGCTAACGCCGGCTCATTTAGGATTGCATTATATCCCGATTGTTTTATGCTTGTTCGATTCGCTGTACCTGTAGCTCAATTGGATAGAGCATCTGACTACGGATCAGAAGGTTGCAGGTTCGATTCCTGCCAGGTACGCCAAGTCGATTTTGATTGCGGGGTGGAGCAGTCCGGCAGCTCGTCAGGCTCATAACCTGAAGGTCCTTGGTTCAAATCCAAGCCCCG
>CAYUHK010000051.1:0-5747 GCA_964444425.1 uncultured Verrucomicrobiota bacterium | reverse complement strand
AGGTCACCGAAGTTATTAAGTGATTGCTGCGGGAGCCTTTGGCATGGTTAGAGAAATTATCACTTTGGCTTGCAATGAATGCAAGCGGCGCAATTATATGACCACCAAGGATAAGAAGCGTACTCCCGATAGATTGGCCATCAAGAAATATTGCAGGTTTGATCGCAAACACACCGTTCATCGCGAGACTCGCTAAGCGGAGGCAAGAAGGCCAGTAGCTCAATTGGCAGAGTACCGGTCTCCAAAACCGGGTGTTGTGGGTTCGAGTCCCCCCTGGCCTGCCCCCGGGGCCGGGCGCTTGACTCAGCCACCCTGGTGCCGGCAGGGTTGCTAGTGTTGGCCAAGCTGGTGGCGCTGGGAGGATAGGCGCAGTGGGAAAAATAGCACGCTATATTACAAAGATATTTGTGTTTTTTAATGAGGTGGTCGTGGAGCTAAAGAAATCCTCCTGGCCGCCGCGAGCAGAATTGCTTCAATCAACTTTAGTGGTAATCTTATCGGTAGTGGCGCTAGGAATAATTGTAGGGGTCAGCGATTTTGTGCTTATGCGGCTATTGCGATCGATTCTCTGATCAGCCGCCGGCCCGCAAGGAAAACCATGGACAAACAGTGGTTCGTCTTACATACGTTGACCGGCCAGGAAGCCAAGGTCAAGGCCAGCTTAGAGCGCCGCGTCAGCGTCGAGGAGATGGGCGCGCTGGTTGGCGATATAGCCATTCCGGCCGAGAAGGTATCTGAGGTTAAGCGCGGGAAAAAAACCACCAGCACCCGCCTGTTTTATCCCGGATATGTTTTGATTCAGATAAGCCTCTTTAAAGACGATGGTAAAATCAACGAGAAATCATGGTATTTCATCCGCGAGACTCCTGGAGTGATCGGCTTTATCGGCGGCGAGCGTCCGGTGCCGCTGCGTCAAAATGAAGTAGAATCCATTTTATATCAGATCGAGGATAAAAAAGAGAAGGTCAAGCCCAAAGTGGCCTTTGAGCCGGGCGAGACTGTTAAGATCAATGATGGTCCTTTCTTGAATTTCAGCGGAGTGATTGAAGAGGTGGATCCGGATCGCGGCAAACTTAAGATCGCGGTATCGATTTTCGGACGCACCGCTCCGGTGGAGTTGGAATACTGGCAGGTGGAGCGCGTTTAAGCGATCGGGGCTGCCGAAGAGTAGGGAGATATGGCCAAAAAAATTATAGCGGCAATCAAGTTGCAGATACCGGCCGGTCAGGCCAACCCGGCTCCGCCGGTTGGTCCGGCGCTGGGCCAGCAGGGCGTTAATATTATGGCCTTTTGCAAGGAATTTAACGCGGCCACCCAGAGCCAAGCCGGCCTATTGATTCCTGTGGTTATCACTGTCTATCATGATAAAACCTTCAGCTTTATTACTAAAAGCCCTCCGGCCGCGGTGCTGATTAAGCAGGCCGTCGGCTTGGCCAAGGGCTCGGCTGTTCCCAATCGCGATAAGGTAGGCAAAATCACGCGGGCTCAACTGCGCGAGATTGCCAAGGCAAAATTAAAGGATTTAAACACAACCCAGGAAGACCGGGCGATGCGGCTGATCGAGGGAACCGCCCGCAACATGGGTGTTGAAGTGGTGGATTGAACTATGACCAGGCATGGCAAACGCTATCGCGCTATCAAGGCTAAAACGGCCGCCAAAGTCTATGATTTGGCTGAGGCTGTGGCATTTATTAAAGATAACCCGGCCGCCAAATTTGATGAATCTATGGATATCGCCTTTCGGCTGGGGCTGGATTTCACCAAGACCGAACTAAGCGTTCGCGGCACTTTGGTTTTGCCTCATGGCACCGGCAAAACAATTCGCGTTCTGGTGTTTGCCACCGGCGCGGCCGCTGAGGCCGCCCGTGGCGCCGGCGCCAGCGCGGTTGGCTTTGAAGATCTGATCGCCAAAATCCAGGGCGGCTTCACTGATTTCGATGTGGCCATTGCCACCAACGATGCCATGAAAGAGGTCCGCAAATTGGGCAAGTTCTTGGGCCCGCGCGGCCTGATGCCCAACCCTAAAACCGGCACGGTAACCGATGATGTGGCCGGAGCGGTTAAACAGAGCCAAGCCGGTCGAGTGGAGTTTCGAATGGATCGGCATGGCAACGTTATGCTCTCCTTTGGCAAACGCTCTTTTGAGGCCAATAAATTGGTGGAAAATGCGCGCGCGGTCATGGATGCGGTTTTGGCGGCACGGCCGGCGGCGGCCAAGGGGATTTATGTTAAACGCTGCGTGATTAGTTCTAGTATGGGAGTGGGTTTGGCGGTGCGCCTCGCCGAAGGCGCCTGAGCGCCGGCGCAGGAAGTTAAATATGCGATTAGAAAAAAAATCTATCAGTGCTGATATCCGCGCTTGGTTGGTTGATGCCGCTTATGTAATTTTAACTGATTATCGCGGCCTGGATGCCCAGCAGACCAGCGCATTGCGTAAACGCTTGGCCCAACAGCAGGCCCAACTGCATGTTATTCCAAACCGTTTGAGCCGCCGCGTGATAGCCGAGTTATCCTGGCAGCTCGATGATCAAGCCCTGCGCGGACCAACCGCTTTAGTGGCCGGCCCCGGCGATGCCATAGCCGCGGCCAAGTTATTACAGGAATTCAAAGCTGAACATAATCTACCAGGCCTTAAGCTGGGCCGCTTTGACGGCCGCTGTTTTACGCCAGCCGATCTGGCTGAGCTGGTTAAGCTCCCGGCCAAGCCAGTTCTCTATGCCATGCTGGCAGGCACTTTGGCCGCGCCGCTGGCGCAGCTGACCGGAGTATTGCAGCAGAAGCTGGCCAGTCTGGTGTATGTGATTAAAGCTGTCCAGGATAAGAAAAGTCAGGCGAAATAGAACAACAGGATATCGGAGGATAAACAGCCATGGTTGAAGCAGTAAAAACCGAAGCGCCGGCGGCGCCGTCCGCAGGCAGCGAGCTCAAGCTAGAAGGCAAAATGGCGGAATTTGTGAGCTGGATAGAGGGCATCAGCGTCTTGGAGCTTTCCCAGCTGGTCAAGGCCTTGGAGAAACGTTTGGGCGTTTCCGCGGCCGCGCCGCTGGCGGCTATGCCTATGGCGGCCGGGGCCGCACCGGCTGGCGCCGCCGCAGCAGCGCAAACCGAGTTCAGCGTTATCTTAAGCGATGCTGGAGCTCAGAAGATCCAGGTCATTAAAGAAGTCCGCGCCATTACCGGATTAGGCTTGAAAGAATCTAAGGATTTGGTGGAAGGCGCGCCCAAGCCGGTCAAAGAAGGCGTTTCCAAAGAGGATGCGGCCAAATTGAAGGAACAGCTCGAAAAGGCCGGAGCCAAAGTGGAAATCAAATAACGGCTCGGCCAACCCGGCCGAACAGGTTGCGCAAATCTCCCGCTAAAGGTGCCGAATGCTTAAACGAACTAATTACGGAAAACTGAAAGATGTTATCGAGCCGCCCGATTTGATCGAGATTCAAATGAAGTCCTACGAGGACTTTCTGCAGATGGATGTGCCGGCCACCCGCCGCAAAGCCATCGGCTTGCAGAATGTGCTTAAAGAGGTCTTCCCGATCGAAAGCTACGATGGCAGGTTTATTCTGGATTTCGTCAAATATGAGTTCAAACCACCTAAGCTAACTCCGGAACAATGCTTGCGGGATGGGGAAACTTATGCGGCTTCGCTCTTTGTAACCTTCCGCTTGAAAAGCGGCGCGACTGTTTGCGAAGAGGAAGTCTATATGGGGGAGATACCCCTGAATACTCCCAGCGGCAGCTTCGTCATCAATGGGGCCGACCGCGTCATCGTCAGCCAATTGCATCGTTCGCCCGGGATCTGTTATGAACAGGCCCTGCATGCCAATGGCTCGACCATCTATTCCTTTCGTTTGATACCTGACCATGGCTCCTGGGTGGAGGTTCAATTCGATGCCAACGATTTGATCAATATCTACCTCGATCGCCAACGCCGCCGGCGTAAGTTTTTGGCGGCCACCTTTCTGCGGGCGATCGGCTATGGCAGCGATGAGGAGCTGCTGGGGCTCTACTATAGTTTTGAGAAGCTGGCGCTGAGCGAAAAGTTCAGCGATGAACGGCTGCTCCACCGCGTGCTCAAGAACGATATCATCGATGTCGATTCCCAAGCCATCTTGGGGCGCCGCTACGATCCGTTAACCCCGGGCCTGATCAAGCAGATGCAGGCCGCCAATTTCACAACGGTTGAAGTGGTGAACGTCTCCTGGGATGAAGGCCTTTTCCTGCGCAATGTTCAGAAGGATACCAGCCATTCCGAGGAGGAGGCCCTGAAGGAGATTTTCAAGAAACTGCGGCCGGGCGATCCGCCCACTGTCAATAATGCACGCGGCATGCTGAAGAATCTCTTTTTTGATCCGCGCCGCTTCGATCTGGGGCGCGTGGGCCGCTATAAGATCAACCAGAAACTCAGCCTGAAGGAAAACAAGAATCTGCGCTCCTTGGATAACGAGGATATCGTTGAGGCGATCCGCTATTTGATCAATCTGGCCTATGGCCGCGGGACGGTCGATGATATTGATCACTTGGGCAGCCGGCGCCTGCGCACGGTCGGCGAGCTGGTTGAAAACCAATGCCGGCTGGGGCTAGCCCGCGCCCAAAAAACCTTGCGCGAAAGAATGGTTTTCATCGATTCCAGCGTGGAAAAGATCATGCCGCAGCGCCTGATCAATCCCAAATCTTTGTCGGCCTCGGTCCAAGATTTCTTTGCGCGCAGCCAATTGAGCCAGTTTATGGATCAAACCAATCCGCTTTCCGAGCTGACCCATAAGCGCCGGCTGAGCGCCTTGGGGCCAGGCGGTCTGAGCCGCGAGCGGGCCGGCTTCGAAGTGCGCGACGTACATAGCAGCCATTATGGCCGCATCTGCCCAATCGAAACTCCGGAAGGTCCCAACATCGGATTGATCTCCTCCTTAAGCAGCTACGCGCGCGTCAATGAATTTGGCTTTATCGAGACGCCCTATCTCAAGGTCGTGGATGGCCGCGTGCTGAATGAGGTGGAATATTTGACGGCCGATGAGGAGGAAAACTTTGTCATTGCCCAGGCCAACGCGCCCTTGGACGAAAAAAGGCGTTTTGTTAATGCCATGGTTTCGGTGCGCCACCGCGGCGATTTCCTAGAGCAGCCGCGTGAGGCTATTAACTATATGGATGCCTCGCCCAAACAGGTGGTTAGCGTGGCCGCCGGCTTGATCCCCTTCCTGGAGCACGATGACGCCAATCGCGCCCTGATGGGGGCCAATATGATGCGCCAGGCTGTGCCGCTGCTGCGCAGCGAAGCGCCCTTGGTGGCCACAGGCCTGGAGGAGAAAGTAGCCCGGGATTCTCGTTGTATGCTCTCCGCCAGTGCGCCTGGCAAAGTGACCTATGTATCGGCAGCTAAAATCATCGTTAGCCCTGACGGCCAAGCGCCCAAAAAAGGAGCTAAGGATCCATGCCAGGAATATGATCTGCGCAAATTTCAGCGTTCCAATGCTGGCACTTGCATCAACCAGCAGCCCTGCGTCAAGCTGGGTCAGCGCGTCGCGCGCGGCACGATCCTGGCCGATGGTTCCAGCACGGCCAATGGCGAGCTGGCTTTGGGGCGTAACGTCTTGGTGGCCTTTATGCCCTGGGCTGGCTATAACTTCGAGGATGCTATTTTAATCAGCGAGCGCGTGGTCCGCGAGGACATGTTCACTTCGGTCCATATTGAAAAGTTTGAAGCCAGCGCGCGCGATACCAAGTACCTTGCCATGCTTTCGGATGATTTTGCCCAG
>CAYUHK010000050.1:1598-5856 GCA_964444425.1 uncultured Verrucomicrobiota bacterium | reverse complement strand
CATCCTCACCGCAACCAAAAGAATGCAGGCCGCCGGCGGCCAAATCCGTTTTTGCAATGCCAAGGGGCTGGTGAATGAGATCTTTCGCAGCGCCAATCTGGCTTCGGTCATGCCCTTCTATAAAACCTGGAAGGAAGCCTTGGCCTAAGCCGGCCCGGGTCAAACCCCTAAGGCTTGCCAGCGGCATCCTGCAAGCGGAAGCCCAGGGTCAGCTCGTTGATATCAGTGCCGCGCCGATAAGCAACCTGATCGGCCATCTGGCGAGCTAGAAAAATACCCAGACCGCCAATCGGGCGTTGCTCCAAGGGTCCGCGCAGGGGTTAAAGGCGATGCCGCCATCGCGAATATCCAGCCATAGCCAGCCTTGATCATTCAGCCGCAAACGCAGCTCTATCCAGCCGCCGCCGGCCGGATAGGCATAGCTGATAATGTTGACCAGAATCTCTTCCAGAGCCAGCTGTATTTTAAATAGCTTTTCCGCAGAGCAGCCCTGCGCCGCCAAACCCGCCCGCACAAATTCCTGAAACTCGGCCAGCGCGGCCAGCGCGGCGGGGAGCCGCCGGCTGCTGTAATCTTTGGCAATTGGTTCTGGCAAGCTGGCTCCTTCGGGACCTTGGCGCCCTTAAATCTTTAAGCTGTTAAAAGCTAAGCTATAAGTTCATCTCCCCGGAAGCAAGCCTAGATTGCGGCTACCCGAGGGACGGGGCTAAGCCAATTTTACTTTGTATTCCAGCCCAGAAGATGGCATTATAGCCTCAGGTCAGCGCCAGCAAAAACAGCTGCCCGAGCTGCCGAGCAGCTGCCGCTTGTCGGCCGGCCACAAATCTAATAATTTAAGCAAGGCCATGGCTGCAGATAAACATAACTACCGCGCAAGGCGTTTCTTCCTCTGCCTGGCCCTGCCCCTGGGCTTGACCCTGGCTTGGATAACCCCGCCCTTTCAGGCGCCTGATGAACCCAGTCATTTTTGCAGAGCCTTCCAACTGTCCGAAGGGCAGCTCATCGCCAGGTTGGATGATACAATGATCGGCGCAAGGCTGCCGGTCAACCTGATAGAGATGGCCGCGCCCTTCACCGAGCTCTGTGCCAATACCAACAACAAAGTGGATCTCGAGCAATGGCTGGCGGCCTGGAGCATACCTCTGGATTTAGAAAACCGCGCGCCTATTTCCTTCGCCAGCTCAGCCTTTTATCCACCTTTATTATATTTGCCGCAGGTCCTGGGCATTTGGATAGGCCGGCTGTTGGGGTTGGGCGCACTGGGGATTATATATCCAGCCCGAATGATGAGCCTGCTGGCTTATTGTCTGCTATTTTGGGGCGCTATTCAATTGATGCCAATCCAAAAATGGGTATTAGCCTTGGTGGGCTTGCTGCCCATCTCTCTTTTTCAAGCGGCTTCCTTCTCGGCCGATGGCATGGCCATATCCTATTGCGCGCTGTTTTCAGCCAGCGTCTTTAGAGCGAGCTGGCAGGCCAAGGACTCCAGCGCGACAGCTTTCTCGCCCTGGTGGCTGCTGCCCTTGAGCCTGGGCCTAGGTCTGGGCAAGCCTTACCTGCCCCTGCTGCTCTTGGTGTTTATGGTTCCGCTTAAACGCCTGGGCAGCGGCTGGCGCTACACCCTCTGGCTGGCCGCGCTGTTGGGCGCCTGCGGCATAGCCATGGCCTTTTGGCATGCGCAAATCCGCCAGCTGCTGATTCTTCCCGTGCAGCCAGGCCTGCCTTCCTTCGCCGAACGCTGGCAAGATATCGTTCATAATCCCCGATATCTGGCGCGCGCTTTATGGAACACTTGGAGTTCAGCCGGCTTCATCTATAACATGATGCTACAGGGCGTCGGCGTCTTGGGATGGCTGGATACGCCCCTGCCAACCTGGTATGTCTTCATCTACCTGTTGGTTCTGGCGCTAACCGTCTTGGGCGACCGCGGGCCGGCCAACATGTTCTGGCATGCCAGCGGCCGTTGGATCGCCGGCGCCGTGACGATTATGGGTGCGCTCTTTGTCAGCACCTGGCTATTTATTAGCTTTACCCCACCAGGCGTCGCAGAGATATTCGGTCTGCAAGGCCGCTATTTTCTGCCATTGCTGCCAGCCTTCCTGGTGATCTTTTGGCGCCGGTCAGCAGGCTGGCCCAGCTGGCTCCTGGCCCTGGGCTTCACGGCCCTGGGAATGCTAACCACCCTGATCACAACCTTGACGTTGTTGCAGCGTTTTTATTGATGGGCCCGGGGCTAGCGGCTGAGATCGCAATTAAGCAGTTTTTCCGCCAGGCCGGCGGGCGCGGCCCAGCGCGGACCAACAACGAGCTGGCGCCAATTCTTGTTGACTTCTTAATTTTGCATAGATAGAATTGCCGCTAAATAATTAACCCGACTTGGGCAAGGAGCAAGATGAGCAAATTAGCATTGTTGGGCGGGCCGCCAACTGTCCACTCCCATCCCGGTGACATCTTTAATTGGCCGATCATCACTCCGGCCATAGAACGGCAAGTGCTGGCCGTTTTACGCCGCGGCGCCATGTCGGGCATTGATGTCACCCAGCAGCTGGAAAAAGCCTACGCCGACTGGCACGGCATGAAATACGCGCTCGGGCATAATACCGGCACGGCGGCTTTGCATGCGGCCATGTTCGGGCTGGAGATCGGGCCGGGTGATACGCTGATCTGCCCCAGCATCACCTATTGGGCCTCGGGCCTGCCGGTGCTGTCGCTGGGCGGCAGCATAGCCTTCGCCGATATTGATCCCGACAGCCTTTGTCTGGATCCGCGCGATTTGCCGCGCCGCATCACCCGGCGGACCAAGGCCATAGTGGTGGTGCATTATTGCGGCATGCCTTGCGATATGGACCCCATCATGAAGATCGCGCGGCGCCATAAAATCGCCGTGATTGAAGATGTTTCCCATGCCCACGGCGGCCGCTATAAAGGCAAGTTGCTCGGCACCTTCGGCGCGGTCGCCTGTTTTTCGTTAATGTCGGGCAAGCCCTTGGCTACCGGCGAGGCCGGTATGCTCTTGACCAATAACCGGCGAATTTACGAACGAGCCATCGCCTTTGGCCATTATGAACGGCACGGCTCACTGACCTTCAAGGACCTTAAGGCCGCGGCCGGCTTGCCCTGGGGCGGCCATAAATACCGGATGCACCAGCTTAGTTCAGCCGTTGGCATCGAGCAGCTGAAAAAGTATCCGCGCCAGATGGCCGAAATCCAAAAGGCCATGAATTATTTTTGGGATTTGCTAGAAGGCGTTCCCGGCATCCGCGCCCATCGGCCGGCACCCGATTCGGGCAGCACTATGGGCGGCTGGTATGCCCCCAGCGGACTCTACCGGGGCGAGGAATTGGGTCAGCTTTCGATCAGCCGCTTTTGCGAGGCGGTGCGCGCGGAAGGCGGCAGCGCCTGGCCGGGATGCACCCTGGCCTTGCATCAACATCCCCTGCTCAACAAGATTGATGTCTATGGCGCGGGCCGCCCCACCCGCCTCGCCAACCTGCCGCGCGGCCTGGATATCCGCGAACAGCCCGGCGAGCTGCCGGTGTCCGAGAGCATTCAACAACGCGTCTTCCGCATTCCCGCTTTTAAAAAATATCGCCCGCGGATTATTCGCGAATATGCCGGCGCCTTCCGCAAGGTGGCCGAAAACTATCAGAGTCTGCTGCCCGGCAATAAAAAAACCTCTGTCCAAGGCACAGCCAGCTTTTTTAACCGACATTAAAAAACCGCCGGGCTAGTCGCCCGGCGCGCCCTAGCCGGAAACTCTTTATGATCATAGATGCTCATATCCACCCCGATTGGTGCGGCTATGACTGCACCAAACTCCTGGCCAATATGGAGCGATACCAGATCGAGCGGGCCTGGCTATTAAGCTGGGAATGTCCCGCCACAGACTATCCCCCCAGCCCCGCGCTGCCCGACCCATCCCCACCAGGACCGATCGCCTTCGCGCGCTGCCTGGCCTACGCCCGCCGCGCGCCCGATAAGTTCATCTTGGGTTACGCGCCCGACCCGCGCCACCCCCAGGCGCTGGAACTGCTGCAGACGGCCGTGGCCGTTCATCAAGTGCGCGTTTGTGGCGAGCTGAAGGTGCGTATGCGCTACGACTCGCCCCAGGCCCTGGACCTTTTTCGCGCCTGCGCCAAGCTGGGCTTACCGGTCATCCTGCACCTGGATTGTCCGCTCCCCCCCGACCCAGCTGCGCCCCCGGGCGCCCAGCCAGGCTATTGGTACGGCGGAGATATTGAAGCCTTGGAACACGCCC
>CAYUHK010000050.1:0-1575 GCA_964444425.1 uncultured Verrucomicrobiota bacterium | reverse complement strand
GGCATGCCCTAAAACCATTTTCTTGGGACATGCCCCCGGATTCTGGTCGCATATCTCGGCCGACCAGCAGAGCGGCCGGATCGATTACCCTAAGGGCCTGATCAGGCCGGGCGGCAAATTGATTGCTTTGCTCAGAAAATATCCGAATTTATATTGCGACGGATCGGCCAACTCCGCCCATAATGCCTTGATCCGCGACCTTAAGTTCGCCCGAGCTTTTCTGCTGGAATTCCAGGACCGCTTCCTGTACGCCCGCGATCTTTTTGACAATCGGCATCAAGAATTATTAAATAGCTTGAATCTGCCGGCCGCCGTCCTAGCCAAAATCTATTCCGGTAACGCGCTTAAGCTGGTGCCCCAAGCATAAAAGACTAGCGAGCTTGCCGAGAGAGCGGGCGCAGCGCGCCCAGGCCTATTGCTGCCGAATCATGGTCAGCAACATTTTAAATCTAGCCGGAGCCTTGACGGCATGTGGGATCCGCGCCGGCATGATCACTGTCTGGCCGGCAGTTGCCTTGACCAGTTTGCCGCCAATGCTGATTTCGGCGGCGCCTTCCAAGATCTGGGCCACCGCATCGTAGGGAGCGCTATGCTCGCTTAACCCCTGGCCCGAGTCGAAGGCGAAGAGCGTCATGCTGCCGGCGCGCTTGGCTATGATGGCGCGGCTGACTATGGCATCCTTGGCATAGGCCACTTGGCGCGCGAGCTCCAAGGCCTTGGCCTTAACTATTTTTGTCTTCATGAAACCTCTCCTGTTAGAGCGACTATCCTCCTGCGCCTAGCTGCCCAAGGGGGGCGCATTGGCCAGGCACAACAGCGCGACCAACCCAAACTTGGCAGCGCTCGATTGCCAAGGGCAATCAAAGCGCACTGGCGCGGCTGGCCTCTTCCGACGACGATTGGCTTGGTTCCGGCCCAAGCATGCTGCGCAAATCATCGCTGGCAGTGCCGATCGGGCTGATCCTGAACTGCTCGACCAAGATCTGCAGGGTCTGGGGCGTTAGACAGGCCGGCAGGCTGGGGCCCAGTCGGATGTTTTGTACGCCCAGATGGAGCAGCGAAAGCAGAATGCCCACCGCCTTCTGCTCATACCAGGAAACGTTTAAGGAAAGCGGCAGATCATTCACGCCACATTGGAAGGCCTCGGCCAGGGCCTGCGCCACGCGAATGGCCGACCAGGCGTCGTTACATTGTCCGCAATCCAATAGACGCGGAATACCGCCCAGGGTGCCGAATTCCAATTTGTTAAAGCGGTATTTGCCGCAGGCCAAGGTTAAGATCAGGCAGTCGTCGGGCACCTGCTGGGCAAAATCGGTATAATAATTGCGCCCGCTCTTGGCGCCGTCGCAGCCGCCCACCAAAAAGAAATGGCGAATGGCGCCGGCTTTAACAGCCGCGACGATCTTGTCGGCCGCCTTCAGCAGGGTTTTATGGCCAAAGCCCACCTGAATAGTTGTATCCGGCCCATCCAGCTTGAAGCCCTCGGCCGCCAAGGCCGCCTCAATGACCGGCTTAAAATCATGGTTGGCGATATGGGTTAGGCCAGGCCAAGCGACCAGTCCGCTGGTAAAAATT
>CAYUHK010000049.1:1636-5950 GCA_964444425.1 uncultured Verrucomicrobiota bacterium | reverse complement strand
TCAGCGCATCGGCCGGCGGCAGTGCTTGTTCCCAGTCGGCTGCTGGCCTGTGCCGCGCCAGGGTTTCAAAAATCCGGTGCATAATCGTGCCGCGCGCGCGTGGTATGCCCTCAGGTTCCTCTGTGCCGCCGCGCGCCGTCAAGGCTGTTTCATCATCTATTTGCGAGGGGCTTTTAATTAGATAGGGCAGCGGCTCAGGGGCGAAGGGCGCCGGCCGCATAGCCGCCGCCGGCTGTTCATCCGGCGCCGGCGCTGCTGGCGCTGTCGGGTTCTTTAAGACTGCTACCATGGCAGGGTCCCAGCCGCCGGCCGCATGCATGCGCTCCAGCCAGCTAATAGCTGAATCTGTGCCGCTGGCGCGTTGCTCCGGCTTATTGCTTTGGAGGCATATCCCGCTCAGCGATAAAGTTTCGCGCGCGCGGGTGCAAGCTACGTAGAACAGGCGCTTATATTCCGAGAGGTTGCGGCGCTGACCTAAGTCGGCGAGCAATTGATAGGCCAGCAAAGGGTCGGCATTGGCGCGATCCTTGGGGCTGGTTGCCAGATAATCTCGGCGCTCGTTCGGTAGGCGATCCATCAAGAAGGCGGCATCCATATCTTGCTTGGCTTTGCTGGAGCTTGGCGCATAGTCTAAGCCCACCGCGAAGACGTGGTCGAATTCCAGTCCCTTGGCCTTATGGATCGTCATCATGGTTATAGGCGAAAAGGCCGCCCGCGGATCGGGCGGGGTATAGGCTTGCTCCAAGAGCCTTTCCAAGTAAGCCAGGGTGGCCGCGCCGCCGCCAGCTGGGCATTGCCGCAGCAGGTTCAGGAAGCGCATAGTATTAAATAATCCGGCGGCGCCGGCGCTGGCCGCCGTTGCGGCCGGGCCGTCCAGCTCCTCCCAAAAGCGCTGCAGACTGCTGGCATAAGGCTCCCGCCCAAAATCCGCCTGGATCTTTTCATAGGCATCCAAGAAATGAGCAATCTGGCGATGTGTTTGGCGTCCGGCATTAATGATTTTCTGCGACCAAGATGATAGCTTGGGCGTCTGTTGGGCCAGCTGTAATAAGTTCGCCAAGGGCACGCGACACCAGGGCGCCCGCAGTGCGCTAGTCCAAGCCAGGTCATCGTAGGGACGCAGCAAGGCCTGCAAGAGATTAAGCATGTGGCGTGTTTCGGGACGTTCGCGCATGGGCACGCCTTCCATTAAACGCAAGGGCACGCCCAAGCCGGCCAGTGCCGTAACATAGCGGGCTAGATGGGTTCGCGCTGGAATCAAGATAGCGATGCTGGCTTGAGGTTTTTGCTGACTCAAGGCGGCTACCGCGGCGGCCACGTAGCTGGCTTCCTGCTCGCGCGCTTCCGCTCTCAAGGGGAGAGCGGCTGGCTGGCCAGCGCCCCCGCGATAATAAAAAATATTAAGGTTGATCGGCGCCGGCGCCGCCGCGGCATCAGTGCGCGCGGCGCGCGAAGATATAAAGTTTACTTCATCAAAAGCCTTTTCAGGTTTATCCATCACTTGGCTAAAAATCTGATTGACGAAAGCTACCAGAGGCGCCCGTGAGCGGAAATTAGCCGTCAGAACCAGGTGACGCAATGGCAAGGGCGCCTCACTAGCTCGCGGCAGGCCAGCTTTCAGGGTTTCAAATAAACTTACTTCTGCCCGCCGAAAACGAAAAATGGATTGCTTTGGGTCGCCCACTATGAAAACGCTCCGGCCATCGCCAGGCTCCCAGCCTTCGGTTAAGGCGCCCAGGATGCGCACCTGAGTATCGTTCATATCCTGTGCTTCATCCACCAGGATGTGACGCAGATGTTCGTGAAAGAAAATTAAACTTTCGCCGGGCTGATTGGTTTGGCGGAGGGCTCGCATCGTTGCCAGTTCCAGTTCCATAAAGTCCAGCCCGCGAGTATTCAAAAGAGCCTGGTAGCGGCTTAAGGCGCCGCCGGCCAAGATGATCATGTCATTCAAAGCGGCACAGCCAACATTATCGGGCTCGGCTGCTGGGAGCTTCTGAACAAATTGGAATGTTGCGGCGATGAATTCCGGCAGTTCGCTAATGAATTTAGTCAATCTTGGCGATAAAGCAGGGCCGAAGTCGACTTGCTTGAACTGGCGCCGCGGCGTTCCGGATTTGGTTAAAAACACCTCAGCGGCCTGTTGCCATGCCATCAAATCTTTAAGCCCGGCGGCTGGGACGGCGTCAGCTAGAAGCTCAGCTTTGGCAGCCGCTTGCTCATCGAGGTGTTTTTTCAAAGCCTGCCAACTCTCGCACTGGCTGTTGAAATAAGTTTGGAGCTGGCCGAGATATAGCGCGAGCAACTGGTTGGTGCGCTCTTCTAAAACGGCTGCGGCTTTAGGGCGACTGAAGAGATTGATGAACTCCTCCAGACGGTCTCGGCGCGCCAACAGATCCATCAACTGCTTGCTGATGTAGCCGACATTACTATTGGCGGCCAGCAGTCGTCGCTGAAAAGCTTCGCTCTCAACTGCGCTCAAGCGCGCATCGGCTGTGTTGAACTCGTGCAGATATTGAGATACCGCCAACTCCAAGACGGCCCTTTGGTTTATTTCGTCAAGCACGGGTAGCCCCGGCGCCACCCGCGCTTCCAGCGGCCAGTTGCGGGCGATCCGTGCGCAGAATCCATGAAAGGTGTCTACGAAAAGGGCATCCGGATTGCGCAAGAGGGTCTGCCAAGCCGCCTTGCGCTCTAGGGCGGCGCGCGCCAAATCCAGGAGCAGCGCTTCCCAAGGGTTAGCCGGAGCGCTTGGGGAGGCTTGGCGCGCGCGGCTTAAGGCGCCGAAAACGCGTTCGGCCATCTCGGCGGCCGCCTTGCGCGTGAAAGTCACCGCCATTATTTGATGGGGATGTTGTACCTCGGCCAGGAGCGCTAGGAAACGGGCGGCGATCAAGGCGGTTTTACCCGATCCAGCTGGCGCCTCCAGAATAAAACTTTGCTTGATATTCAAGACCTGCTGACGAATTGTCCGGTCGGGTGTCTGCTGCTGTTCTTGGTTGAATATAGGTTTACTCATGTTGTTGAGAGCTCGGGCGCGGCCAGGCTGGCGCCAAGCGGCATGGGCCGCTGATCAAAATAGCCGCAGAGATTAAAAAAATCGCAAAATTCACAAGCCGAGTTGGTGGCTCTAAAAAAGCTTGGCGGTGGATTGGGATCGGCTTTAAAATGGCCGCTTTGCGGGCTGGCTAATCTAGCTTTGAGTTTGGCGGTCCATTCGCTAAAGAGGCCAGCCCAATTGATGATCTGGCCTTTATGGGTTAGGGGAGTTAGCTTTACATCAGCGGCTTTTTTAAGAGCGATATAACCAGCCTGTAAGGGCTGCTTGGCAAATTTTATATCTGGCAGCAAATCGCTTTTAAGCGCCAACAGGTAAGCAGGCAATTGCAATTCAGCTTGCTGTTCAATGATCCGCTGGGCCGTCGGCAGGTTGCCGGATTTATAATCCCAAATCATAAAGCCTAGCTGTGCATGTTGGTCAATGCGATCCACTCGGCCGCGTAAAACGAGCTCGGCCAAGTTTAAATCGTTAAAGTTCACTTCGGTTCCAAGTACGCTCCAGCCTTGCAGGGCCCATTGGCGCTCTTGCCCTAACCAGACCAGCAGCAGGCCCGGCCTTTGTTCGTCGCCGATTAGGCGCAGCCTTTCCGCGCGCCAGAAAACGGTATCGGGCTGACGATCTAATTCTTGTTGAACGGCTTGCTTAAGCCAAGCCCCAGCGGCCAGTTCGTCGACGGGCCAGCGCGGCGCTTGGGCGGTCAAGCCATCCATAAAACGTTTGAGGATACGATGCAGGATTTGACCGCGCTGGCGCGGATCAATCCCGAAAGCCGGCTGAGTTAAAGGCTCCAGTTTAAGCATGTGCCGACAAAAGAATTTAAAGGGGCAAGCGGCCAGGTCTTCCAGGACGGTAACGCTCCAGGCGCTTGCCAATGGCTCAGCGGCTGGCTCGGCCACGACGTGGCAGCTGGGCCGAGGCTTTAATAAAGTTCGCCGGCCTTCACGCAGCCAGCGCGCGCGCGCCCATTCGGCTGAGCTGGTTGTCCAGAGATCGAAGGTTGCTTGGATGGGTTGGCCGTTGGCAGCGCATTCATCTGGCAGCAGCGGGCAGGCAAGAAAGGGCGCTTCATCTTCGCTGATCGCCGCCCGGCTGAGCTGGAGCCGTGGCGCGGCGGCTTGCAGGCTAGCCAATAGGCGCTGGCCTTGTTTCCATTGCAATTCGGGGGTGCTATCGGCCATGCGGCGCGTTTCCTCGGGATCAAGCAGAGGCCATTCCCGCGCCGGCGGCGGCAGGGCTTGGCCGTGAAAGCCTAG
>CAYUHK010000049.1:0-1626 GCA_964444425.1 uncultured Verrucomicrobiota bacterium | reverse complement strand
CAGCTGAATGCCGGTGATTTCCGGAGTTTTTTCACTGATGATTATATGTTGCGCCAGGGTGTCCAGCCAAGCCAGAGCCTGGGTCCCATTCATCGTTATGGCGCCGGCAGCCTCTTTGAGTGAGTTGGTAATATCTTTAAAATGTTGCTGAGCCAGGGCGTCGGTTGCGCGATGTTGGCCGGCGAAGCGAGCAAATTCCTGTTCGGCCAGGCAAGCGTTGTTAGCGTCTAGCCATTGGCTTAGTGGGGCGTATTGGAGAGCGGCCAATCTGCGCAAGGCTAACAGGGAAAAGTGTTGCGTCAGGGTTTCCAGCGCTTGCATCAGGGTTAAGGCCTGGCGCTTTTGCCAAAGCGCGGAGCGCAACAAGGCAATGGCCTGGTCGTCGGCCGGCTTGAGGTAGGGCGAAGTAAGCCAAGCAGTCAACCCTGGCGCCGGGAGCGGATCGGCTAGCATCCGTAGGGGGCCAGTGGCCGCTTGATATAGGGGATGTTCGGCCAGCGAAGCACCTAAGGCTAGGTTGTAGCGGATGGCTTTGGCGAAATCCGGCCGCTCTTGGCCGGCCAGCTCTTCAAGACATTGTTTAAGCGGGGCTAAATAGTCGCGATCGGCGAAGACAATGCCAATATTTTTTTGGCCAGCATTCCAGGCTTGCAGGACCGCGGCGCCGACGGCACGACATTCCTGTTCCGGCGTGGCATAGAGCTTAATACTGGCCAGCTGATCCGGCGCCGCGCCAATGCGCCAGAGCTCTGTTGAACTGGCGCCACAGCAGGCTGTCAATAATTCGGCTTCCAGCGGCGTTGGGTCGGCGGCCAGGGTCCAGATAATCCTGGAGGGCAAGTTGACTTGGCCAGCGCGAATAGCCTGACCCAGCGAATGAACCATGTCGTGCCAGAGCACCAGCTGATGTTGTTGAGTCAGCTCCAAAAAACGGCATGAGACAGCTCGCCGAAAATCCGCCAGAGGATGGCCGCTGGAGCTGGGCCCTGGCTCCAGCCCTTGTTCCAACATGGCTTCCAGAGCAATGTGCATTTGATGGTATAGAGCTGGCTGGAGCAGCAGGCCCGGAGGGGGCGCCAGCTCTTGGGCGGCATCATGCCAAAGTTTATAGGCCCAGGCCAAGGTCAAGGGCCGGCGCGGCAGCCATAGCGCAGCGTAGGTTTGGCGAACCCAGCCGCGTAACCAGTAAATTGAGGGTGTTGGCCAGCCCGGCGCGGCGCCGGCTTGTCGTTGTAGTCGGCAGCGATGCAGCAGCCGGCGTGCCCAGCGACCGGTGGCGCATAAGATCAGGGCTCCTTGCGCGGCCGCCGCCGCCGCGGAATCTTCGAATTGGCTGGCTGTGGCGAAGAGTTGCGCAGGCTTTTGGTCGATCGCGGGGTCGGCGCTGCCGTAGGGGAAGCGCCGGTGACCGCTCAGACACATTGACTGGATGGGTACGCCCGTTTCGCGTATGGCGCGGTGCAGCTCGCCGCGCTCCTCTTTTGTCCAGTCGAGCCGGGAGAGGCGCTCGTCCGTTTCGTCAATGGAGATTTCCAGATAGTCAAAGCCGAGCTCCTTTACCGCGCGCAGCCTTTCCTCCCAGCCAAGCTCCGGCGGGAGGGCTTTCTCATACAGACCGAGCAGATG
>CAYUHK010000048.1:0-7210 GCA_964444425.1 uncultured Verrucomicrobiota bacterium | reverse complement strand
ACAGCCAGCGTCAGGCCACCAAGGATGCCGGCAAGATTGCTGGGCTAGAAGTTTTGCGTATCATTAATGAACCAACAGCCGCCTCATTGGCCTATGGACTAGAAAAAAAGAAAGATGAAAAAATAGCTGTCTACGACCTGGGCGGCGGCACGTTTGACATCTCAATTTTGGAAATAGGCGAAGGGGTTTTCGAAGTAAAAGCAACCAATGGCGATACCCATTTGGGCGGCGACGATTACGATCAGGCCATCATCGCTTGGCTGGTAGCCGAATTCAAGAAGGGCAATTCCATTGATCTCTCTAAAGATCCCATGGCTCTGCAACGTTTAAGAGAAGCAGCCGAGAAAGCCAAATGTGAACTATCCAGCTCACAACAGACCGAAATCAACTTGCCCTTTATCACAGCCGATGCTTCCGGACCCAAGCACTTAAACGTTAGCTTGACGCGTTCCAAGCTCGAGCAGCTGGTTGACAAGCTGATCGAACGAGCTATCGCCCCGGTCAAAGCCTGTGTAAAGGATGCCGGCTTAAGTCTGGCTGATATTAACGAAGTTGTCTTGGTAGGCGGCATGACGCGCATGCCCAAGGTTCAGGAGCAAGTCAAAACCTTGTTTGGCAAAGACCCGCACAAGGGAGTCAACCCCGACGAGGTAGTCGCTATCGGCGCCGCCATTCAAGGCGGAGTGCTCAAGGGCGATGTGCGCGATGTCCTGCTGCTGGATGTAACTCCGCTAAGCCTGGGCATTGAGACTTTGGGCGGGGTATTCACCACCCTGATCGAACGCAATACCACCATTCCTACCCGCAAGAGTGAAATATTCAGCACGGCGGCGGATAGTCAACCCTCGGTGGAAATCCATATCTTACAAGGCGAAAGAAAAATGGCCAACGACAACAAGACCATCGGTCGCTTTCATCTGGATGGAATTCCGCCGGCGCCCCGCGGCATGCCTCAGATCGAAGTCGGCTTTGACATTGATGCCAACGGCATTCTACACGTATCGGCCAAGGACCTAGGCACCAACAAAGAACAAAAAATTACCATCACCGCCTCTAGCGGATTGGATAAGAGCGAAATCGATAAAATGGTTAAGGATGCTGAACAGCATGCCGCTGATGATCAAAGCCGCCGCGAACAAGTGGAGACCCGCAATCGCGCCGATGCCATGGTTTATGAAACCGAAAAGCTCTTGCGAGAACATAGCCAGAAGATTGAATCGGCTAAAAAAGCCAGCGTAGAAGCTGCCCTCGAAAAGCTCAATCAGTTGATCAAAAATAATGGCAGCGCCACCGAGCTTAAAACCGCCATGGACGCCCTAAATACAGAAATGCAGGCAATCTCTGCTGAGCTCTATTCTAAAGCACGCCAGACTGAGCCAACTGACCCAAGCGCCAATGCTCAGGCCAATGCCAGTGCTGACCAAACAGCAACAGGTCAAGCTGAGTCTAAGCCAGGCGGCGACAATGTGATTGACGCAGATTTCGAAATGGTGGACGACAAGAAATAACGGCTATTAGCCAGAGCATTACTAAGCGATTCTCTGGTCAACTCATAAAACAACTAACAGAAGGAGGGTAGATAAAAGATGAAAATTCAACCATTGGGAGATCGTGTACTGGTTGAGCCGCAGAAAGATTCCGAGGTGAAAAAAGGCGGGATCATCATTCCCGACAGCGCCAAGGAAAAACCTATGCAAGGCAAGGTCATATCAGTCGGGCCAGGCAAACGGGACGATAATGGCAAGCTGATTACCATGAATGTAAAAAAGGGGGACCAGATCCTCTTGCCTAAATATGGGGGCACCGAAGTAAAAATTGATGAGGTCGAATATCAAATCGTCCGTGAAGACGATATCCTTGGCATCATTACATCCTAAATCCTCTAATCCTGGCGAGCCAATGCGCCTTTAGAAGATCGCTAGAAAAACACAATTAATATAGAAAGAAGGAGAAGGCTATTATGGCAGAAAAGGGTAAACAAATAAAATATGACTCTGACGGGCGCCAAGCAATTTTGCGCGGCATCCAGAAGTTAAGCCGAGCAGTGAATGTAACTCTGGGGCCCTGTGGTCGCAATGTGATCCTCGATAAGAAATTCGGATCGCCTACGATCACCAAGGACGGCGTTACCGTAGCCAAAGAAATCGAACTGGTTGATCCATTTGAAAACATGGGCGCTCAGTTGGTCCGTGAAGTTGCCAGCAAGACTAGCGACATCGCCGGCGACGGAACCACCACCGCCACCCTGTTAAGCGAAAAGATCTATCAGGAAGGCTTAAAAAATGTTACCGCTGGCGCCGATCCTATGGCGCTTAAACGGGGCATTGATAAAGCGGTCGAAAGCTTGGTGGACGCGCTTGAAAAACAAAGCAAGAAGGTCAAGGAGCATACCGAGATCTGTCAAGTGGCGACCATTTCCGCCAATGGCGATAAGAAAATAGGCGAGATCATCGCTGACGCTATGGATAAGGTTGGCAAAGATGGCACAGTGACGGTTGAGGAAGCCAAGACCATCGAGACCACTCTGGACGTAGTGGAAGGCATGCAGTTTGATAAAGGCTATCTGTCTCCCTATTTTGTCACTGATGCTGAGAACATGGAGTGCGTGCTTGAGGATGCCTACATATTGATCTACGAGAAAAAGATCTCCAGCCTGCAAGATCTGCTGCCGCTATTGCAAAACGTAGCCAAAGCCAGCAAACCGCTGATGATCATAGCCGAAGAAGTCGAAGGCGAAGCGCTGGCCACCCTGGTAGTCAACCGGCTGCGCGGCACCTTACAGTGCTGTGCGGTTAAAGCACCTGGTTTCGGCGACCGACGCAAGGCCATGTTAGAAGACATAGCCATTCTGACCGGTGGCCGCTGCATCACCGAAGACCTTGGCATCAAGCTTGAGAACATCAAGCTTGACGATCTGGGCCGAGCCAAGCGTTTGACCGTAGACAAAGAAAACACCACCATCATCGAAGGTGCTGGCAAAACTTCGGCCATTCAGGGACGCGTCGCTCAAATCCGCAAACAAATCGAGGAAACAACCTCGGATTACGACAAAGAGAAACTGCAAGAGCGTCTGGCTAAATTGGCCGGAGGCGTGGCGGTCATCAATGTCGGCGCGGCTACCGAAACTGAAATGAAAGAAAAAAAGGCGCGCGTGGAAGACGCTTTGCACGCGACCCGGGCTGCAGTTGAGGAAGGTGTTGTAGCCGGAGGTGGAGTGGCCTTTCTGCGTTGTCTTAACACCGTAGAAAAAGTCGAGGCCGAGGGCGACGAAGCTATCGGAGTGCAAATCATAGTTCGCGCTTTGGAAGCTCCCTTGCGCCAACTGGTAAACAATGCCGGCCTTGATGCTTCCATCGTGGTGGCGGAAGTTAAAAAAGGCAAAGGCAGCTATGGCTATAATGTGGCCAAAGCCCAGTATGTGGATCTGGTTAAGGACGGCGTGATCGATCCTACCAAGGTCGCACGGACGGCCATCCAGAATGCCGCTAGCATTGCCGGATTACTCTTGACCACCGAATGCATGGTTACCGATATTCCTGAAAAGGAAAAACCGGCTGCGCCGGCACCTGGTGGCCATGGCGGCATGGGTGGCGGAGATATGGATATGTATTAAAAAATACCTTTCGCGAACAATTCGCGAATCAATGCTTGCTATCGAAAAACGGGGCATATATACTATGCCCCGTTTTTCTTGGAGGCCATAATATGAAAACAGAGCCATTGGAAACAGCCCGTCAACGAGTCCCGAGCATATCAGTTCTAATCAACATGATATCATTGCGCGTACGCCAGCTTTTGGCTGGACAGCGCCCCCTGGTCAAGCCCAAAAGCCCTAACGAAGATATCGAAGATATTGCCATTCGCGAAATAGCCGAAGGCAAAATAGTAGCCGAAATAGACTTTGGGCAATCAGAGCCAGAACAAAATATCTAAGCAGCATAGGGGCTATAATATCGCTGCGAACCAGATGCCATGCCAAATTATTTTAGCAATTCCAAACCAGATTTCACCCCCGGGAACATAGCTTGCGGAAATATCCCTTGCTATCAATATCAAGGCTCTTTAAAAACCGAGCTGACCTCTGGCAAGATCGCCCGCGCGGAAGCCATTCAGCTGCTCGAAGACATGTTGATGATTCGCGAGTTTGAGGAAATGATCGTCAAGCTTCGCTCAGGCGCCTATAGCCCCCTGCCGGATTTCAACTATCGTGGCCCTACTCATCTTTCGATCGGCCAGGAGGCTTCCTCCACCGGAGCCTGTGCCGGACTGGCCGGCAGCGATTATATCACCAGCTCGCACCGCGGACATGGCGATAGCATCGCTAAAGGGTGCCTGGCCTTGCGCGCTATGAACGAAGCCGAGCTGCGTCAACGCCTGCCCCAACACCAGGCATCTAACCGCGCGGAGCTGCTGGCGGCGGCCATAGAAGATCATCTCTTCCGAACTATCGCCGAGCTATTTGGCAAAGAAGACGGTTATTGTAAGGGTCGTGGGGGCGGCATGCACATTGCCGACTTTACCTTGAATCATCTGGGCGCCAATGCCATCGTCGGCGGCGGCGTGCCAATCGCCACCGGCGCCGCGTTAGCCTGTCGCTATCTGCACAACCAACGCGTGGTTTGCTGCTTTGCTGGCGACGGCGCCTACAGCAATGGTGTGGTCTTGGAATCCCTCAACTGGGCTGCCATGGGTCAGTTCACCAATCAAATAACCAAAAAACCATTTGGCCTGCCTATTATCTTTGTCATTCTGAACAACCATTATGGCATGACCGGCCGCGCCAAAAACGAGGTGACCGGCATCCATTCCTTAGCCCGCCGGGCGGCCGGATTCGCCGATAACAATATGAACGCTGAAGTAGTCAATGGTATGGATGTGCTGGCTGTGCGCGATGCCGTCAGCCGCGCCGCCGCCGGCTGCCGCCAAGGCCAAGGCCCTTACCTGCTAGAGCTAAATACATACCGTTACTATGGCCATTCTTTAACCGATCCGCGCACCGAATACCGCACGCGTGAAGAAGAGGCCGCTTGGAAAACTGTCGATCCCATCGCCATTTTTTCCAAACAATTACTCGATAGCAAAACCTTGAATAAAGCAGAATTGAGCGCCTTGGAAGACAAGGTGCGCGAGCGCAATGCTCGGGCCGCACAGCGTGCCGCTGCCGCCCCTGACCCTCAGCCAGCCGAGGTCATTAAATACATGTATGCTGATAATGCGGCCGAACCGGTTCCACCAGCTAATCAAAAAACAACCCTGGTCCGGCAGCCGCCCCAGATCAAACGCGTCAATGGAGAGCTTTCCTATAAAGATGCCCTCAAAGAAGCTCTCTTGGAGGAAATGCTAAGGGATAATCGAGTCTTGCTCTATGGCGAAGATGTCGCCGATTATGGCGGCGCCTTCAAGCTTACCAAAGGTTTGCTGGAAACCTTTGGACGCGAACGTGTCTTCAATACGCCGATATCCGAAGCGGCCATCTGCGGAACCGGCGTTGGCGCGGCCATGGTGGGCCTACGCCCCGTGATCGAATTGATGTATATGGATTTTGCCCTGATGGCCTCCGACCAGATCAGCAACCAGTCAGCCAAATGGCATTATATGTCCGGAGCCAATGTTAAGATCGCCTTAGTGATCCGAGCCTCGGTAGGCGGAGGCAAGGGTTATGGAGGCCAACATTCCCAGTCTTTGGAGTCAGTCTTTGCCCACATCCCCGGGCTCTACGTGGTCTATCCGGCCACGCCTTACGATGCCAAGGGCCTTTTAAAAAGCGCCATTCGCAATAATAATCCAATCATGTTCGTAGAATCTCAACTGCTCTATCCTTTAAAAGGGCCTGTGCCAGAAGGTGAATACCTGCTGCCGCTGGGCTTGGCCGAGGTTAAACGCATCGGTCAGGATATCACCCTGGTAGCCTGGGGACCAGCAGTGCACGATGCCCTTAAGGCCGCCGAGCTCTTAAACGCTTCCGGCACCAGTGCGGAAGTAATTGATTTGCGCTGCCTGGTCCCATTGGATATAGACACGGTGATTCGCTCGGTTAAAAAAACAGGCCGCTGCGTAGTCGCCAGCCAATGCGTAAATATCGGTAGCTTCACAGGCGAAATAGTCTCAGCCATTATGGAAAAGGCGTTCGATGATCTGGATGCGCCGGTTCTGCGCGTGGGCGCTAAAAACGGCATCACCCCCCAATCTCATGTTCTGGAAGCTGCCTTTCTACCCAATGCCAACGATATCGTGACGGCGGCGCGGCGCATTCTCTAAATCCATTCAACTTGGTCCTTACTTAGCGATTAGCATCGTTTATTGCCAGCTTGGCATAGCGACTTAAACACCCAATGGCAACCAGCCGCTCGGCCGCTTTAGCCAGATCCCCTGTATCTAAGGCATTGAATTATCTATTCAATTTGCCGGCCAGCAAGCAAGCATTAGCTAATGCTCCAGCCGCTCGGCCATATCAAATAATATTAAGCCGATGCAGCCCTAGCCGCGCTAACTCCGCATCATAGCCCCTTAAAAAAGTTAAAAAAAGGTATTGACGAATGCATGAAGCTTGTTATATCTTATCGCCTATAAAAATTTAATTTCACTATACGAATATGATTCAGGTCCTTCAACGAGCTATTACGATCTTGGAAATAATCGCTCAAATTCCTGAACAGCCTCATGGATTGGGCCAGATAGCCAGCGCGGCGAAGCTGCACCCAGCTACTTGCGCCCGGATCCTCAAAACCCTGATGGCCAGCAATTACATTGAGCAAATAGCCCCTAGAAATGGCTATATCTTAGGGCCTATGGCCTATGCCCTAGCCGGCGGCGGAAGCTATCGCAAGGATCTGGTCAGCTTGGCTGAGCCGATCATGCGCAAGCTCTCGCGCAGCTTAAACTATCCGATCATCCTGGCGGCCTGGTACCGCACTGAACGCGTAATCATTAGCCAGTTGAATGCAGGCGAAACTACCCCAGCCAGATTCAGGCCTGTTCCAACCAATCCCTATAAATCGGCAACCGGCCGCTTAATGGCAGCATATTTATCGGAAGCACAAAGACGCGAGTTGAACCAACGTTATCCGCGCCCGACCAATGACTGGCCAGAGATATCCAGCCCCGCCGAACTGCTCAAGATCCTAGAGGATATCAGGGCGAGCGGACTGGCGCTGCGCCATAGCGGCGAAACTATTGGCATCGCCTTTCCCATAACAATTGGCGACACTGT
>CAYUHK010000047.1:0-8126 GCA_964444425.1 uncultured Verrucomicrobiota bacterium | reverse complement strand
TCTTTCCAGATGCAGCTGATGGCATATGCCATTGCCCGGCCGCGAAAAGATCATGCCATATTTGGCTGCCACTGACTGCAGGTAGGCGTGATCGTCAGCATTTTCGCTGCCGATCTGAAGGGTGTTGTGGTCCACATAACTAACGGCTAATTCGTTTTTAATCCGTGCCAGCTGCAAAGATTCAAATTGCAAACAGGCCATGGTGCCGGTTGCGTCCTGGGTTAAGGTTTGATCAATGCGCAGAGCGATTTCCTCGCCCGGCGTCAAGGCGCCAGCGACAAGATGTTCGGATAATATCTTTTGAGTTACATTCAATTTAAGGGCTTTCTGATGCAGACCTCGGAGTTGTCCCAAGGCAAACCAATAACATAGAAGCGCCTAATAGTGAAATTATATTTTTGACAGCATCCTTAAAGCTGCTATATCCATATTGTTATTGGGTCTTTCCTCATCCTGAAAGGAGGCGTCTTTATGATCAAGCTCTTACTAACCTTGGCTGGTTTGGCCGTTATCGCTTTTTATATCATCAATATATATAACCGCTTAGTAGCCTTGCGCAATCGCTTTAAAAACGCCTTTGCCCAGATCGACGTCCAGCTTAAACGCCGCTATGACCTGATTCCCAATCTGGTGGCAACAGCCAAAGCTTATATTCAACATGAGCGTGGCACGCTTGAGGCTGTAACAGTCGCGCGCAACCAGGCGGCGGCAGCCATACAGAAAGCCGCAGCCAATCCTGCCAATCCTTCCGCTATCAAGGGATTGATGGGCGCTGAAGCAACTTTGACCGGAGCCTTGGGGCGTTTGTTAGCTGTGGTTGAAGCCTATCCCGACTTGAAGGCCAACCAAAATATGGGCATGTTGATGGAAGAGCTAGCCTCCACCGAAAATAAGGTTTCATTCGCTCGCCAGGCATATAACGATGCTGTTATGGTTTATAATACCGCCTGCGAATCTTTCCCGAATGTGCTGATCGCCGGCCCTTTTGGTTTTGGCCTGGCCCAGCTTTTCGAAATCGCGGAGCCAGCTGAACGCGCGGCTCTCAAGGTCGCGTTTTAAATACCCTAAAACCTGGCCGGCTAAGCTGGTTCGTAAGCTGCTTGTGAAGTCAGCTGAAATAAAATGGATTTCTTTGAACAACAGGATCGCGCCCGCCGTAAGAGCCTGTTGTTGGTTGGCCTTTTCCTGCTAGCGACTCTCCTGATCATCTTGGCCGTTTATGGGATATTCGCCTTGCTGAGCCTCTGTATGGCTGACTCGTCACAGCCATTATCTTTATGGAATCCGCCTCTTTTTGTTGGGGTTATGACCATCACCTTGCTGGTGGTCGCCGGGGGGTCCGTCTATAAGATTATAGCCCTGGCGCGCGGCGGCGCAGCTCTGGCCGCACGTCTGGGTGCCCGCCGCCTGCAACCCGATAGCGCGCTTGGGGCCGAACGGCGCTTGCTCAATGTTGTTGAGGAAATGGCCATCGCCTCCGGCATCCCGGTGCCGCGTGTGTTCATCTTGGAACAAGAAAACTCCATCAATGCCTTTGCGGCTGGCTTTTCCTCCGCCGACGTCGTTATTGGCGTTACTAATGGTTGTCTGCTTTCCTTGACGCGCGCTGAACTCCAAGGAGTGATAGCCCATGAATTCAGTCATATTCTTAATGGCGATATGCGGCTTAACCTGCGCTTGTTAGGAGTTTTACATGGCATCCTAGTGATTGCCTTAATAGGCTATACGCTGCTCCGTCTGGCTGCCTATTCGGCAACCTCGCGAACAGTCGGCAAGCAGCAAAAGCAAAACGCTGGCGCCAGCTTCCTGTTCCTTTTGCTGGGATTGAGTTTGCTGGCGATTGGTTATATTGGCGTCTTTTTTGCCAAGCTTATCAAGAGCGCTGTATCGCGCCAACGCGAGTTTCTGGCCGATGCCGCCGCTGTGCAGTTCACTCGTAATCCGGCTGGGCTGGGCAATGCCTTAAAGAAAATTGCCGGCTTTAAATATGGCTCTCAAATCCTTCATCCCCGTGCCGAAGAATTCAGCCATTTGTTTTTCGCCAATGGTTTGCGGCCGGCCTGGCTTAACCTGCTGGCCACCCATCCACCGCTCGCAGAACGCATCCGGCGCATCGATCCCTCCGGCGCTGAGCTGTTAGCCGAATTTCCATCAAGCCAGACTCCCGCTGAGCTTCGGGACGATCTGGATTATGATCAGATGGCGCCTGATGATTTGGCTTTGGCCGGACTGGTTTCCCGGCCTGCTACCCAAAGCCAACCTCAGCTGCGCAGTCAAGGTTTCTTGCAAAGTATTGGTCGGCCACAGCTGAAGCATTTAGCCTATGCCGAGAGACTTTTAGCAGCCATTCCGGCGGACCTGCGTCAGCTCGCTCGTCAGACGCCGGGCGCTTGCGCCTTGCTGTATGGGCTCTTGCTTGGCCCTCAACCCGACCTGTTGGTGCAACAATTAAATTATCTGCGCCAGCATAGCGATGTCTACCAGACTATAAAATCTATTTGGCCCTCCTTGGCATCCTTGGCCGCGGAACTACGCTGGCCCCTGCTGGATCTAACCTTGCCAGCCTTAGCCAGCTTGTCCCCGAGCCAATGGCTGGAATTAAAGAATAATCTTAACCATCTGATAGCCGCCGACGCGAGCATGACGCTTTTTGAATACGCTTTGCTGCAAACTGTGCTGCGCCAGATGAAGGCTATTCTTGATCCTCAGAAGAAGGCAGTCGTTAAATATCATGCCTGGCCAGCGCTGCGACCGGCGGCGCGGCGGCTTCTTTCTGCGCTAGCCTATTATGGCCAGCCAGCTAGCTCAGCCGCCGCGCTGGCCTTCCAGCAGGCCGCGGCCAAGCTTGATTTAGCAATAGATATTTTACCCCCAAATCAATGCGGTTTGCAGTCGGCTTATCAGGCTATAAAAACCTTGCAGGCCGCTGCCGCGCCCCTCAAAAAAATAATTTTGGAAGCCTGCCTCGCTTGTGTTGAAGCTGATGGGCAAATCACCCTGGCAGAAGCTCACTTGCTGCGCGCGGTGGCCGCTGCTCTGGATTGCCCCATGCCGCCACTATTGGCGCCATAGCCTCTTTAAGCTAGAAGGGCAATGCCCCTATCGAATTATTCATAAGCCCTTCAAGGAGTTTAGTGGCCTGAGGCTTAAGTAGGTTGAGGCAGAATAAGCAGCTCTGGCTTGACGATAATGACCTCCTAAAAAGA
Organism: uncultured Verrucomicrobiota bacterium; assembly: GCA_964444425.1. Classification (GTDB taxonomy): domain Bacteria; phylum Verrucomicrobiota; class Kiritimatiellia; order JAAZAB01; family JAAZAB01; genus CAYUHK01. The sequence goes on along the minus strand of CAYUHK010000047.1, from coordinate 4,920 downwards.
ATAGCTTTAGCGATATTGATTGACTGCGCGGCCTGGCTTATTCATTATCTGGCTCGGCTAAAAGACCTAAGGCCTAAATGAGGTTAAAAGCATGAATTCAATCAAAACAAGAATTACCCTGCTGATTGTTTTTACTCTTTTGGCGACAACATTCTTCTGGATGGACTATTTACATATTTCTGTTTGCCGCCTTTTTCATGGCAGAACCCTGGTTAGCTACCTTGGGTTTGTTATGGCGGTATTAGCCTTTTATGAATTAAGCGTTTTGGCCTTTAGCTTCCGCGTGCGCCGGCGCGGCGGAGCTCCCAGCGAAATCAGCATGATGGCATCCTTGCTGCGCTTTGGCGCAGGGACCATGATCATAATAGTTTTTTCTCATTTCATAGGCAAGCTGGTTGGATCTTGGATGATAGTGGCGCCCTTTATCGGCTTGCTGATGGGTTGGTCGTTGCAGGCGCCAATCAGCGGCTTGGCAGCTTGGGTTATGATTAATGCCAAGCGCCCCTTCCGAGTGGGCGATCGCGTCATGTTCCCCTCCTGGGGCTTGATTGGCGATGTGCAAGAGACTGGCATGATGTATACTGTGCTCAACCAGGTCGGCGGCACTATCGGCAGCGAAGACAGCTCTGGCAGACATATCCTTATCCCTAATGCAATGCTTTTTAGCAATGTGGCCATCAATTATACTCCCAGCCAAACGGCCCCCTTTGTGCTTGATGAGGTGGTAGTCCGCATCACCTATGATTCAGATTGGCAGGCTGTTGAGAATATTCTTTTGGATGCGGCGGCGGCTGTCACTCAGTACATTATTAAGCAAACCGGCCAGCAACCCTATGTGCGCTCGGATATGTATGATTACGGCGTCTATATGCGTTTGCGTTACATGACCATGGCTACCGATCGTCCGCGCATAGTGCATGAAATTACCCGCCGCGTTTTTAAGGAATTTCAGACCAATCCGCGAGTGGATTTTGCTATTCCTTACGTATATTCCTACCGTATGGGCATGCAGGCCGGGCAGCATATCGAACATACCAATGCCGCGCCGGTCCAAAATATAAATATCAATAACATTGTGGATGCCTTTGCAGGTGCCGATAGTCCTGCCGCCGAGCAGCAAATCAAAAAAATGGCTTTTAAGATTGCCGAGATGGGCTTGTTGCAACCCATAGTGGTTGAGCTCCGGCCCGATGGCGCTTCCTACCAGATCATCGCCGGGCATTTACGCTGGCAGGCCTGCAAGAGCTTGGGCTGGAAGACTATTCCCGCTATTGTTAAAGAATAACGGCGGCGGTTGATTCCGCCCAGCTCAGCTAATCGGCTTGGCCGCCAGAGCCTTGCGCCTTGACAAGCCAGGCTGATCATGCATAATCAGGCTCTAGCCTAATTGGTATAAGAACAGCTGCTTAAAGGATGGATGGGATGAGGGTGCTTTTGGGGATTTTGGTTGCCGCGCTTTTATTGAGCTTAAATGCTTGCCGCAAACAGGATATTCGGGTGGCGGTTATCAAAACGCCTGGCTTAAAAAACGCGGCCTGCGCTAAAATCATTCAAGACGCTTTCTTGCAACAGCCGGGCATCAAGTCGATTTCTCCGGATTTCGAGAAGCGCGAGCTTGTCATCACCTATAATTCCATGCTTTTGGCGCGCAAGAATCTGGAATATAGCATTGCTCAGGCCGGCTTCAGCGCTAATGATATTTTGGCCTTTAGCAATGCCGCCGCCTTGCCACCGGAATGCCGCTAGCCGCTTGGTGCCATTGGCTCTCAAGGTTTTTCAGAGTGAGTGCGCCGCCACCCGAGGCTATTTATGCGTGCGCTTATTGATCAATTTCTGGATTATGTTTCCTTGGAACGAGGGCTGAGCGTCAATACACGTTCGGCCTACGCGGCCGATTTGCAGAAATTCGTGCGTTTCCTTGAGGCTCATAAGATCGCCACACTCAATTCGCTTACCCGCAAACAGCTGCTTGATTTCTTGCTCAGCGAGAAGGAACGTGGCCTCAGCGCCAATACCATCTCAAGGGAGTTTATCGCGATTAAAGTCTGGCTGCGCTACCTCCATCAGGAGGTGCTGCTGGCCCGCAATATAGCCGAGGATATGGACTCGCCCAAACTTTGGAAAATCCTCCCGGAAACCATGTCGCTCAAGGAGGTGGAACTTTTGCTGGCCGCGCCAACCGGCAAGACAGCTTGGGCCATGCGGGATCGCGCTCTGCTGGAAATCTTTTATGCCACCGGATTGCGCGTATCTGAATTGCGCGCGCTGACTTTGGATGACTTGCATTTTGATGCTGGCTACCTGCAGTGCGTCGGCAAGGGCCAAAAGGAGCGGGTGGTGCCGATTGCGACCCAATCCGGAAAAATCTTGCAAGACTATTTGGAACAGGCCCGCCCGCGCTTGAATCGCGATCCCGCTAACCGCACCGTGTTTCTTACGCGGCGCGGAAAACCCTTTGATCGCCGTAGCATCTGGAAGCTGGTAAAACGCTATGCTCGCCAAGCCGGGATCAATAAGCCGATCAGCCCGCATACCCTGCGGCATTCTTTTGCCAGCCACCTGCTGCATAATGGAGCGCCCCTGCGAGTAATTCAGGAGATGCTGGGCCATGCCGATATCTCCACCACCCAGATTTATACCCACGTTGACCCAGCGCGGCTTAAATCAATCCATGAGAGGTTCCATCCCCGCGCATGAAAACTTTTTTCCATAATCCGCATCGAGCCCTAGAACGTAAACTAGGTTATTCTTTTCGCAATAAATTGTTGCTGCAGACAGCCCTGATGCATCCCTCTTATCGTTTCGAAGCTGCCGGCATTAACGCCGATAACCAGCGCTTGGAATTCTTGGGCGACGCCGCCCTCGGCCTGGTGGCCAGCGATTATCTCTTCAAAAACTATCCCGACCAGCAGGAAGGCGCCTTGACCTGCCTGCGCAGTAGCCTAACCAGCGGCAAGGCCCTGGCCGGCATTGGCCGGACCATTGGCTTGGGTGAATACATCAGCCTGGGCAAGGGCGAACTTAAATCTGGCGGCCAACAGCGCCCCTCCAATATCACCGATGCTTTGGAAGCTGTTTTGGGCGCGGCCTACTTGGACCGCGGCTTGCCCGCCGTAAAAAAAATCTTTGCTAAGCAATTTATCCCCCTGCTTAAAAATCAATCCGGCGATATCTGGCTAGATAATCCCAAGGGCCTGTTGCAAGCTGTTGGCCAACGCCATTGGAAAAGCAATCCGCACTATAACCTTATTCAGCAGAGCGGTCCGGCCCATTCCAAAATCTTCACGGTGCGGGTTACAGTTGGCTCATCGGTCCAGGGCATAGGCCAGGGCTCCACTAAACGCGCCGCAGAACAACAAGCTGCCAACCATGCCTTGGAACAGTTGGACGCTAAATTAACTGATCTAAAAAATTATATTTAAATAAACCAACTCCGCCTGCAAAATTATAGGGGCCTCGAAGCTTCTTGTGCCCCTGAGTCCTAGGGATATTGAAGCCTAACGGGCCTCATCGAATACTCTGCCGCCAAGACTCAGACTGCCCGGCCGTAAGGATAGTCCGGGCCAGCTGAAACCGATTCGTTTAAAGAAATATCCTGTCACTTTCAGCTCAATCAAAAATGTTTTCCATGCATCCCTGGCTCAATTGCAGAGGCTTCTATCTTCGGGCCGGAAGGCTGCAGGTTCAATCCCTGCCGGGGCGCCGTCCTGCAGTGGCCTGAGCAATGAAGCAAATGCTTCAATAAAATTAAGTTTATAAATACTTGCTATTAAAGAAGACTTTTGCTATTTTTACATAAACATAGTTTTGCCGTAAGAGCCCTTTTGGCGACAGTAATGTCAATCGGCTGCAATTGAATCCTTAAAATTAAAGGAGCGAGAATGCGCAAGTCATTAGCTAGGATTCTATTGTTGGCCCTTGGGCTGTTTTTGGCCGGCACGCTTTCCGGCTGGGCCAATGCTATCGCGGTAAGCAACATCACCTTCGCCAACACTAAAAAATCGCAAGGCTTAACCGAAATCAAATTTGATTTAAGCTGGTCTAATTCCTGGCGAGCTGCTTGGCAAGCTAAATATGTTGGCGCCATTTCCAACTGGGATGCCGCCTGGGTCTTTGTTCATTATCGCCCGCGCGAGGGCCTCAATACCAACTGGCAGCGTGCCTTGCTAGAGCCTAGCGGGCATAGCCTGCCTACTGGCATGACCTTTAGTGTTGGCGAGAGCGGCGCCGGAACCAATCTGGGAATCTTTATCTACCGCGCCGAAAAGGGCGCCGGCGACCTTGATCTGCACGGGGTAAAACTGCGCTGGAACTATGCCGCGCAAGGCCTGGATGCGCCCAACCGCCTGGACCTGTGCGTCAACGCCATCGAGATGGTTTATGTTCCTAAAGGTCCTTTCTGGGCCGGGGGCGGCATAATCGGCGGCACTTATACCGCGCAATTTGAAGACGGCACCAACGACCTGCCATTCCGGATCACCTCGGAAGATTCAATCACTTTGGGCGGCGGCGCGCCCGGCAGCCTGGGCAATCATAATAAAGTTGGTGAGGCTTCGCCAGGAGATGATTTTGATTACAGCTCAGCCAAACTCCTGCCGGCTGAGTTTCCCAAGGGCTATAACGCTTTTTATTGTATGAAATATGAAATAACTCAAGGGCAATATACCGACTTCCTCAATCAATTGGCCTATGCCCAGGCCACTAATCTATTTGCCGCGAGCTTTGCAGGCTATGCAAACCGTATGACTATGGGATGGGACGCGCTGTTGGCCGCCTACACCAATGCCGCGCCGGACCGCGCCATGAATTACATGCTGCCGGTAACAGGCTGTGCCTATCTGGATTGGGCTGGCTTGCGGCCGATGACCGAGCTGGAATATGAGAAGGCTTGCCGCGGGCCCAAATATCCTGTGGCTAATG
>CAYUHK010000046.1:0-8882 GCA_964444425.1 uncultured Verrucomicrobiota bacterium | reverse complement strand
CATATTCAACAATTCCTGGCAGACATAGGGCACGCCGACAATGATCATGCCGTGATGCAGCAAAGTGGAATGAAACGATGTCAGGGTGGTTTCTTGTCCCCCGTGTTGAGTAGCTGTGGAAGTGAAGACGCTGCCCAGCTTGCCAACCAGGGCACCACGCGCCCACAGGCCGCCAGTCCGATCAAGAAAATTGCGCATTTGAGCGCACATGTTGCCAAAACGAGTGGGCGTTCCAAAAATAATGGCATCATAATCGGGCAATTCCTGCACGCTAGCGAGCGGAGCCGCCTGCGCAAGCTTAGCGCCGGCCCGGCGAGCCTTGTCCTCTGGCACCAGCTCCGGCACACGTTTAACGGCAACTTCCGTGGCGGCAATGCTGCGCGCGCCGGCGGCCACGGCAGCCGCCATGGCTTCAACATGGCCGTACATGCTATAGTAAAGAACAAGGATATTACTCATGAGCTTAGTCCTTTGGTTTAGGTTAAAGCTTAGGCATCAAGTAATTCAGTCGATCAATAGCTTCACAGCCGCGCCATAATCATCCAACGGCTTAGTCAGACTTCAGCAGGCCGGCCCAGCAGCAGCCGCAAACGCTACTGCTGCAAGCCCTTCAGACAAGTTTCTAAAAAAATCAATAATAGCGGATTAACCTACTTTGTCCACTGCTTCCTGCTAGAGGGTCTAGGGCCCATCTCTGGAGTTGACTTTATTAAAAATTCCACCACAATTTTCTAGCTATGAAAATGAAGGCCCATGATTTCTGGTATGCGGTCAATAACACCGAGGTGGTTTTGATGCCTCAAAGCCATCTGGAAACCTTTGGCACTACCAGTCTGCATTATCACATGATCAGCGAGCTGATGGACTCGGTGGACCGCGTCCGCATTCGTGAGGGCAAGATTCAATCCCGGCGCCCTAAGATCATAACTCCGGCTTATTACGAGAACGAGACAGTCGATGGCTTTGGGGCCGAAGCCCAGCAATATCTGGCCTGGCTGCGCCAGCATGCCAAAGATATCCGGATTCTGCAATACGGCTTCATCATCCAAAAAACCGAATTGAACGAGCATTTGGTTACCGGGCAGATAGCCGAAGTGCTTGAGCGAGTAAAACAGGAAGTTAAACAAAAAGAGGACCCCCTGGCTACTATCGTGCTGGGCGTGGATCATCCCTGGGACGTCTGCCTATTGAAACTAATGGTGGATATAATTCGCCAATCCGCGCCAACCAATTTCAGCGAATTGAACCGGCGCCATCAATTGGATGATGTCAACGGCGTGCCGCGCGCGGTACGCAAGGAAATCGAAGCCGCCTTCCTTAAGGCCAGCCGCAATCCGGCCTTGATCAAGAGCCTGGGCGAGCAGCTCCGCAAGTACGGACTGTTTGAGGAATATGAAGATCGTTTCTTTGCCCTGGTCCGCTCGCGATCAAAATAAAATCCTCGGCCCGCCCTGCCCCTCGGCCGATTAAGATCTGGAAACAGACGCTTATTGCTTGATTAAGCCAAGGCTTTCTCCATAATGGCTTACTTGTTTGCAGATTCTGAAGAAGGCAACCGCGCCCCGGCAGTCCAGAAGACGCGGCCGGCGACGCAAACCTTCTAGCAACAGACCGCGCCGACACAACGCGCGGCCAGCCGAGCCAAAAAAACATTTTCAAGGCAACCTGATTTAGTCGAAGCAGTGCTGATGAGCAAACTATCCGATAAAGCCATTCCGCAACATGTCGCCATTATCATGGATGGCAATGGTCGCTGGGCCCAGCAACGCGGCCTGACCCGCCTGCAAGGCCATCAGGAAGGCGCCCGCTCGGTGCAGGCGATCATGCAGGCCTGCCGCCAGGCCGGCATCAAGTATCTAACCCTATATGCTTTCAGCACGGAAAACTGGCGGCGCCCCCAAGCGGAAATCAATGGGCTCATGCGCTTGCTGATGCGCTTTTTAAAACAGTATGCCGCCGAGCTGCATAAACATAAAATACGCCTGCGCGCGATCGGGCGCTTAGCCGACCTGCCGCGGCCCCTGCAGGCCACCCTGCGCCGCCTGGAGCAGGCCACCGCCGCCTATGATTCCGCCTGGCTTGTTTTATGCCTAAGCTATGGCGGCCGCGCCGAAATAGTCGATGCCGCTCAAGCGCTGGCTCGGCGCGTGCAAGCTGGCCAGCTGGCTGTCGAGGCCATTGACGCCAGCGAATTTGCCCGTCATCTCTACGCGCCCGACCTGCCTGATCCGGACCTGATGATCCGCACCAGCGGCGAAATGCGCATCAGCAACTTTTTGCTATGGCAATTAGCCTATAGCGAGTTTTATATCACCAGCACCCTTTGGCCCGACTTCCGTGAGCAAGATTTTTTCCAAGCTTTAGCCGAATATGCCAAACGCCAACGGCGCTTCGGCAAGATTCACAGCGACCAATAAAAACGAAAGCTATGCATAACCTACAGAAACGTTTGCTAAGCGGACCCAGCTTGATAGCGGCCATTTTGATAATCGCCTACTGGGCGCCCTCGGCCAGCATCGGCACACTGCTGGCGGCCATAGCCGTTTTGGCGCTTTGGGAATTTTATCAACTGCTCGATCGACAAGGCATTCCAAGCTTTCGGATCATGGGCGCCGCATTCGGCGTGGCTCTGATCATACTCACCTGGGGATTTTACTCTTTCAGGCTGACCAACCTGGCCAGCGAACAGGAAATGTTTGTGATGTTCAGCTTGGTGATCGCCATTCTGCTGCGCCAGTTTCCGCAAAAAAACAATCAGCAGCCCCTGGCCACCATGGCCTGCACCCTGCTGGGCTTCCTCTATGTGCCCTTTCTCTTCAATTACTTTACTAAATTGGCCTTCGCCTGGGAACCCAGCGGCTGGTTGGGAACAGTGAGCACTACCAGTCGCCTGTTGATCTTTTATCTCATCGCCGTGGTCAAGTTCACCGATATCGGCGCCTTCCTTATCGGCAGCCGCTGGGGCCGCCATAAACTGATCCCGCGCATCTCGCCATCCAAAACCTGGGAGGGCGTGATCGGCGGCGTGGCCGCCGGCTTGCTCACCAGCCTGATTTTCTGCTGGGCCTTAAATGGCCAGCTCGGCTCACTTAATATGGCCCTGCACGATGCCATCATCCTAGGAATTTTTCTGCCGATCATGGGCATACTCGGCGACCTGACCGAATCCATGTTGAAACGAGCTGCCCAAGTCAAGGACACCAACAAACTGATCCCCGGCATGGGCGGAGTGCTGGATGTGTTGGATAGCCTTTTGTTTGCCGCGCCGGCCTTGTTCATATATGCTAAATATATTTTAGCAGCAGCGCTATAACAAAAGCGGGCGATATAAACCATGCAACCAAGGCCTCATAAAACAGCCCCAGCCGTCAAAAAACTGGTGATTCTAGGCAGCACTGGATCAATTGGCGAAAACGCCTTACGCGTGGTCGCCGCCTTTCCTAACTCTTTCCAAATCATTGGCTTAGCTGCTGGCCAGGACTCCAAGCGCATCTTGGAACAAGCCCAGCAGTTCAAGGTAAAGCATATTGCCCTAGGCCAGGCGGCGGCGGCGCGCCGCGCCGCCGAACTAGCCCCCAGCGGCATAACGGTAAAAAGCGGTCCGCAAGGCCTGGAGGAGATTGCGGCGCTGGCCGAGGCCGATATAGTTCTGGCGGCGGTGGTAGGCATGGCTGGGCTTAAACCGATCCTGGCGGCGCTTAACCGCGGCAGCGATGTCGCTCTGGCCAGCAAAGAGGCTCTGGTGGTCGCCGGCCCCATTATTTTAAAGGCCTGCGCCAAAAGCGGCGCGCGGCTGCTGCCAGTGGATAGCGAGCATTGCGCCCTCTTTCAATGCCTGGCCGGCCAATCCACTCGTCAGGTGCAGCGGCTGCTCTTAACTGCTTCAGGAGGGCCCTTCGCTAATAAAGCCAAGGTGGATTTTGAACGGGTAACCGTGGCCGAGGCTTTGCGCCATCCGCGCTGGAACATGGGTCGCAAGATCAGCGTGGACTCGGCCACGATGATGAATAAGGGCCTGGAACTGATGGAAGCGCACTGGCTCTTCCAAGTGGGCTTGGACCAGATCGACGTGTTGATCCATCCTGAAAGCATAGTGCATTCCCTGGTTGAGTTTGTCGATGGCGGCATGCTCGCTCAGCTCAGCGTCTCGGATATGCGCTTGGCCATTCAATATGCCTTGTTCTACCCGGAGCGGATGGCTGGCGGCGGCTTGCCCAAGCTCGACCTGACCACCCTGGGGGCCCTGCATTTCGTGCGCCCCGATGAACAGCGTTTTCCTTGCCTGGCCTTGGCTCGCGCCGCCGGCAAAGCCGCTGGCACAATGCCAGCGGTGCTTAATGCCGCCAATGAAGTGGCTGTCCAGGCCTTCCTCGATGGCCGCCTGAGCTTTGCTGGCATCTGGCGTTTGGTGGAGCTGGTTATGCAGCAGCATAGCCCGCTAGTCCAGCCGGATCTGGCCGCTATTATCCATGCCGATCAATGGGCCAGGCGCCAAGCCAACCTGCTAGTCAATAAGGCATAATTATGAACCTACAACTGATCTTAGATATCGTTAAAGTGATCCTCCTGTTCAGCATTACTATCTTCGTGCATGAATTAGGCCATTTTCTCACAGCACGCTGGTTTGGCCTGACCATCGAAGTCTTCTCAATCGGCATAGGGCCAGCCATCTGGAAACGTAAATATAAGGGGGTCATCTATAAAATCGGCTGGATTCCCTTTGGCGGCTATGTGGCCCTCCCCCAAATGGACCCAACCCTGGCCGGGCGCAAGGACAAGCCCAGCCCTAGCCCAGCCGAGCCCGGCCCTAGCCCAGCCGAGCCCGGCCCGAATGACGCTGAGCCAGTCGCCAGCGCGGCCGCGCCAATAGCGCCCATGCCGCCGCTGGTTAAAATCATTGTGGCGCTATCCGGAGCCCTGGGCAACATAGTGCTGGCGCTGCTGCTGGCTTGGATCATTTATGTGGTTGGTAAACCTTCAACGCCGGCCGAACGCAGCGCCGTTATCGGCTTTGTTGAAACCAATTCCGCCGCTTACGCAGCCGGGCTGCGCGCCGGCGACGAAATCCTGGCCATTAATAATCGCTTGGTCAGCGATTGGACCGCAGTGCTTCAGGAAAACGCGCGCCACGCCCAGGTTACTCTGAGCATGCGAACGCCCCAGGGTCTGCGCACGCTAGATTTGGCCACTGAAAAAAGTTTGCTGGGATTCAATATGCTGGTCGGAGTGCACGCCAGCTCGCTCTGCCGGGTAATGGCGGTAGAAGCTGATTCCAGCGCCGCCCGCGCCGGCGTGCGCGCCAACGACTTGATTAAAACATTTGCGGGAACTCCCGTGCTGAGCATCGAACACCTGATCGCGCTGGTGGCCGACCATGCCGAGCAAACAGTGGAGCTGACAGTGGAACGAGCTGGCCGGGCTCTGGCGCTGCAAGTAACCCCGCAACTGGACCCAGCGCTGGCCCGCGCCCGCATCGGCATTCGTTTTGATCCCATGGCGGTGGATGCCGATAAGGTGCTGCATATCCCGCCCAGCGTTCAGCTGAAATCACACGCCACCGCCATCTTCCGTGTGCTGGCTTCGCTAATGACTCCGCGCGAGGCCCGGGCAACCTCACAAGGGCTGGGCGGTCCTTTCATGATTATCTTTATGCTCTTTGATATGGTGCGCCGCGGTCTGGTGATCGCCCTGTGGTTCACTTGCTTTTTAAATGTAAATCTGGCTATTTTAAATCTATTGCCCATCCCCATCCTGGATGGCGGGCATATCTTGTTCGCGCTGTTTGAAGCCCTGTTTCGTAAGCCTCTGAACCCAAAGTTCATTAACGTCATAAGCCAATTGTTCGCCATCCTCATTATTATCGCATTCCTTTTGCTTTCGGGCCGTGACGTGCTTAGAATCAATCAGATCCGGCAATTATCAAAAAATCTGAATGAGCTTGAAGCCCCAATCAATAACGGCAGCGCCCCAAGCGAAAGTCAAACTAACTAGCCAGCCCGGCGGCCGCCAGTGCCCATAAAAAGCCATGTCAAGAAAATCTCCTATCTCTAAAAAATCATCCGAGCACAGCGGCCCCAAGCCTCCCAGGCCGCTTGGCCCCGAGATGCCTTATCCGCCGGCCCGGCGAGCTTGCCGGCAAATCCAGCTCGGCTCCTGCACGATTGGCGGCCAAGCCCCGATCACCGTGCAAACCATGACCACAACGGATACGCGCGACCTGCGTAGCACCCTGACCCAGATCCGCAAACTAGAGCAGCTCGGCTGCGACATCATTCGCCTGGCCGTGCCGGACCGCCAAGCCGCTCAGGCGCTAAAGGCCATCCGCCAGGCGATTCATATCCCCCTGGTGGCCGATATTCATTTCGATCACAAATTGGCCCTCCTGGCCCTGGCCCATGGCGCCGATGGCTTGCGCATCAACCCCGGCAATATAGGCGCCAGCTGGAAAATCCGCGAGCTGGTGCAAGCCTGCCGCGAACGGCGGGTGCCCATCCGTATAGGAGTGAATGCCGGCTCTTTGGAAAGGGGGTTACTGCGCAAATACGGCGGCGCCACTGCCGCTGCCATGGTGGCCAGCGCCATGCGACACGTCCGCCTGCTGGAACGGCTGGATTATCGCGAGCTGAAGATTTCGGTTAAGGCCGCGGATGTCCCCCGAACCATTCAGGCCTACCAGCGCCTGGCCGAGCTGACCGATTACCCTCTGCACCTGGGAGTAACCGAAGCCGGCACCTTGTTGGCTGGAACAGTACGCTCTAGCGTCGCCTTGGGAATCCTCCTGGCTCAAGGCATCGGCGATACCCTGCGGGTTTCCCTGTCGGAACCCCCCGCTAACGAGGTACGGGTTGGCCTAAGCTTGCTGCGCGCTCTACAATTGAAGCCAGCCGGACCCAGCGTGATTGCCTGCCCAACCTGCGGCCGCTGCCGCTTGGATGTGATCAAGCTGGCCCACCGAGTAGAAAGCATGATGGAGTCCCTGGCCGGCGAGTTCCCCACAGCCAGCTGGCCCAGCGTGGCCATCATGGGCTGCATGGTAAATGGCCCAGGCGAGGCCCGCCAAGCCGCCATAGCCATAGCCGGCGGCAATCGCCAGGCAGCCCTATACCGCGCCGGACGCTATGTCGCCACTATCCCGGAGGCCGCCATCCTGCCAGCGCTCATCAAGGAGGTTCGTGCCTTTTTGGAGCAATCTTGTAAAGAACGCCCCAGCTAAAGTCCTGCCACCCGCGCCCAAGCCCTAAGGGCTTAACTTATCTGGGAGCGCCTTTTACCTTAAGTAAATTCGCTGGATTAGCACTAGGGATGCTTCCGATTGATGCCGTCAATACGGCCTGATATCTTTTATTTGAAACACGAAACATTTCATAGATATCCATAAACGGCCTGATCAAAAAAACATCTGGCTGGAGTGGATAAGGGATTATTTTGCAGCCTGGCTACGCAATGATTCAGGCGGGCAGAGCTTGGCGATAAGGCAAAATACAACAGTAAGAATATTTCCCTGATATCAAAGAACTTCTGGCTGATTTTAGCCCCGCAAAATTATTGACACGCGAAAGCTAAACGAATATATTTTCGCCGGTCAGCCCGGCGAATACGAGCCCCGGGTGGAGCATAATAAACTCTGCAGCAGACCATCATCATAGGAGACTTATGGATCATAATAAGAAACTTTTTTTCGGATTATGCCTGATTGGGTTGGCCTGCTTTGGACTTGCCTTAGATGTTGCGGCCCATCCGCAAACAATCAAGCCGGAAGAAGCCCCCGCCGGGGTGGACGCGGTGGCCTGGTCGAAATTCCAAGACCAGATTCAGGAGGCCGCCCTGGACTTCGCCTCTGCTGCAGACGGTGTTTATGCCGCGCGCAACCCCGCCAAACAACTTAGCGTCATAGCCGAGCGGAGCGGGATAGCCATCAGCTTCAACCAGCAGGCCGGGCTTAAGCTGCGGGCCACGGCGCTGGAGGACGACAGCGGCACGCTCAACTTGCCGGAAGCGCAGCCGATCAGCTCGGGCCGCAAGGTGGAATATATCCGCGGGCCAGTGACGGAATGGTATCTTAATCATCCGCAAGGGCTGGAGCAGGGTTTCACGATTTATCAAGCCGCCGACGGCTCGGCAACGGCGCCGGCGGCAACCCGCCTTTGGGTGGCCTTCAACGACGATCTGACAGTGCAAGTGGCTCAGGATGGCCAAGGCGCGGCCTTTTGTTCCAAGGGGAATGGGCGCGGTCTATCGCTATGAGGGCCTAAAAGCCTGGGACGCCCAGGGCCGCGCGCTGACCTGCCGCATCCTGGAGCAGAACACAACAGCCCGCTCAGCAGAGTTAGCCATAGCGCTTAACACAGCCGGGGCGCTCTACCCGATCACCGTAGATCCTATCGTTTACGGCTCGGAACTTAGGCTCAGCCCCTCCGACGGCACGGCCGGCGATTATTTTAGCCAGGCGGTGGCGCTTGACGGCGATTTAGCAATAGTCACCGCGTGGGGCGCCAACACTGCCTACATCTTCGCGCGCAACGAAGGCGGCGAGAATAACTGGGGCCAGATTAAACAGTTGATCGCCAGCGACCGAGCCTCCAGCGATTATTTTGGCTCGGCGGTGGCGCTTGAGGGCAATCTGATCCTAGTCGGCGCGCAGGGGAAACAAATAGGCGCTAATGCATCCCAAGGCGCGGCCTATATCTTCGCGCGCAACGAAGGCGGCGAGAATAACTGGGGCCAGCTCAAGAAACTGATTGCCGCCGACGGTGCCGAAGAGGATTACTTTGGCTCAGCGGTGGCGCTTGAGGGCGATCTAGCCGTAGTCACCGCCAAGGGCGGCAACGCCGCCTATATCTTCGCGCGCAACGAGGGCGGCGAGAATAACTGGGGCCAGCTCA
>CAYUHK010000045.1:0-9786 GCA_964444425.1 uncultured Verrucomicrobiota bacterium | reverse complement strand
GGCCAACGATGTCAGCCGCACCGATTCGGGCTTTGAAACAGATACCAATCAAGTGCTCTTTGTTTACGCCAATGGCCAAAGTGAGAACCTGCCCTTGCTATCCAAGGACGAGGTGGCCGAAAGGATTATCAATTGGATCGAGAGCAAGCGGGCTGCGGCAGCCCTAACTCATTAACCAGCGCGGCGCCTGGGCGGCCTAAGGCGCCGCGCGTAAAATAGCATAATTTATTGGCTAAGGGCCCAACGCTATAAAGGACTAGGTCGGCTTGGCCCTGACCAGCTTGGCTCGGCAGGCTTGATTCGCCGCAGTCAATGAACTGGAGAGGTAAGCATGTTTGAAATCAGCGTCAAATCGCGTTTTTCCAGCGCCCATCATCTAAAGGGCTATGTCGGCGCTTGCCAAAATCCGCATGGCCATAACTGGGAAGTAGAAGTTTTTCTGCGCGGCACCCAGCTTAATAAGCTGGGCATGCTGATGGATTTCGGGCAGATCAAGGCGGCCCTGGGCAAGATCTTGGCAGGGTTGGATCACCGGGATTTGAATCGCCTGAAAACTTTCCGCCGCCTTAATCCCACCAGCGAGCATTTGGCCAAATATATTTTTGATGCTTTGAATGAAGTTTTTGCCGCTGAAACTTTTTGGGTGCAGCGCGTTAGGATCAGCGAGTCGCCAGAAACCTCGGCCAGCTATTGGCGCGCGCTGGCGCCAGCCGCTGTCAAACCCGGCGCCGGCGGCGCCGCTGTGCGCTGAGTTAAAAAAGGCGCCAAGCATGTCAACACAAGTTCAAGTCTGCGAAGTTTTTAGCTCCATTCAGGGCGAATCTAGCCATGCCGGTCGTCCGTGTTTTTTCATTCGTTTGGCCGGCTGCAATCTGGCTTGTGTTTATTGCGATAGCCTCTATGCCCGCGGCGCCGGCCGGCCGCGCGCCGTGGGCGAGCTATTGGAGGAATTTTGCCGCTCCGGCTTGGACATGGTGGAGGTGACTGGCGGGGAGCCCTTGATTCAGCCAGGCACGCCGGAATTGTTGGCAGGCCTGCAAGGCCACGGGCTGGTCCTGGTGGAGACCAATGGCAGCCAGGATATATCCGTCATTCCCCCGGAGGTTATAGCGATAATGGATCTTAAATGCCCCTCCAGCGGAGCCAGCGCGGCGCTGGACTGGAATAATTTGGCGCGGCTGCGCCCGCACGATGAAGTTAAGTTTGTCATTGCCGATCGCCAGGATTATCAATGGGCTAAGCAAACCATGACTGAGCACCGCCTGGCTGAGCGTTGCCAGGCAGTCTTGATGAGCCCGCTCAGCCCGGCGCTGGCGGCGGCGCAACTGGCCGCTTGGATGCTAGAGGATCGCTTGGCGGCGCGGCTTAATCTGCAGTGGCATAAGTACATCTGGCCAGGGGTAGAGCGCGGCGTCTAAAGGCCTGGTTTGGGCTGGGCGGCTCGACTGGCGTCAGAGCGAGGATTATGCAAGGGGCTCTAATACTATTAAGCGGCGGAGTGGATTCCAGCACGCTCTTGGCTTACCTGGCTAAGAGCTTGGGACCTGCGCCGCTTTATGCCATCAGCTTTGATTATGGGCAAAAACATTCCCGTGAGCTGGGTTGCGCGCGCTGGCAGGCGCGCTCTTGGTCTGTGGCCGAGCATCGGGTAGTAAAATTGGCGGCCCTGGGCCAGCTGGTGGCCGGGGCCTCGGCTTTGACCGACGCGCGGCTAGCCATTCCCAAGCTAGCACAGCTTGGCGCCGCCGCCCGCGCGCAGCCGGCGACCTACGTGCCTAACCGCAACCTGATCTTGCTGGCGCTGGCGGCTGCCCATGCCGAGTCCTTAGGCATCAGCACAGTTTTTTATGGCGCTCAGCCTCAGGATGGTTACGGCTATTGGGATTGCACGCCCGAGTTTATCGAGCGGCTTAACGCTCTTTGGGCTTTAAATCGGCGCCGCCCAATTGAGCTACAGGCGCCTTTTATCCACAAGGGCAAATCCGAGATCATCGCCCTGGGCCATGAGCTGGGCGTGGATTACGCCCAAACCTGGAGCTGTTACCGCGGTTTGGCCAAGGCCTGCGGAACCTGTCCGGCCTGCCAAGATCGTCGCCAGGCCTTTGAACGGCTTGACATGCTTGACCCCATCAGCTATGAAAACTGCTAACTGGCTGCTTAGCAGGGCGCCGGCAAAAAGCCTGGTCGCGGCGGCGCCACCCCCCCAAGGAGGAAACAGGATGAAATATTGGGAATATGCTTCACCCTTGCAACGTCATCGTGGTAATCCGATTCTCAAGGGCAGCGATCTGCCTTATCCGGCCAATAGCGTCTTTAATGCGGCGGTGGCGCGCTGCGGCGATCGCTACGTGATGGTCTTTCGTACCGAGATGTATCATGGGCGCAGCTGTTTTGGCTTGGCTTGGAGCGCCGATGGCATCAGTTGGGAGCCGGAAGCTCAACCGATCCTTTGGCCGGCCGAGAGCGAGCCCTGGGCCAGCCGCGAGTGCATGGGCATATGGGATCCGCGCCTTACCCAAATCGGCGCCACTTACTATCTTTGCTATGTCGCCGAGAATGAGCATGGCAGCGCCGTAGCCATCGCCAGCACCAGCGACTTTAAATCCTTTGAAAGGATCAGCTATCCTTTCTATCCGGCCAACCGCAATAGCTGCTTGCTGCCGGAAAAAGTCAATGGCGAGTTTTTTATGTATCACCGGCCCACCGGCATGGGCCGCGACGGCATCTGGTGCTCTAGCAGTCCTGATCTGGAAATGTGGCATAACCATCGCCTTTGCTTATTGCCGCGCAGCCATACCTGGGATGATGTTAAGGCCGGCACCGGCGCCGTGCCCATCAAAACCAATCAAGGCTGGTTGATGATCTATCATGGCGTGCGCCAACAGGCCGCCGGCCCGATTTACCGTATGGGCGCGGCCCTCTTTGATCTGCAGGACCCGGCTAAATTGATCGGCCGCAGCCGCCAATGGCTTTTGCAGCCCGAGGAGCCCTATGAGTTCATGGGCAATGTGGGCAATGTGGTTTTCCCCTGCGCGGCCATTGCCGAGCCGGATGGCCAGGTCAAGGTTTATTACGGCGCGGCCGATCAGTGCATCTGCCTGGCTAGCGGCAGCTTGGATGACCTGCTGGCCACGGTGGCGCCGCCTCAGCCGGGCGATCCCCAGTTGCGTGGGATGTAAAGCTTGGCTCAGCTTGGTTTGGCTTGGCTGGCCGGCTGGGCTAGGGGTTGAAAGCTTTCGATGATCCAGCGGGAAAGCTCACGATCGGGATTCTCTACCGCGGCGCGGGTGATCACGAAAGCGGTTCGTTGAGTGGCTTGGGCCAACAGCTTGAGCCCGTGGGGAAAGTCGCGGAACTTAGTTTCGCAGAGGGCCCGGATGGTCTTGTCTTGATTGACGCTTTGTTCCAGCAGCGCCGCGATGGCATCTTCATGGAAGGTTAGTTCTAAGCCGCATTCCTGGCGAAAACGCTGCGTATAATCAGCTATCTCAGCTTTCAGGATATCTTGTTGGGCCAGGCGATTCTGGCGCAGCAAAGCCCGCAAGGCTGCCGTCGGATCATCCAGGGTGGCGGTGCTGACCTCAAAGGATTTCAGGGCGGTCGAAGGCAGCTCGAATTTATAGTCGCGGAACAATCTTTCCAGCACCGTCATCAGGCCGCGTGCGCCGGTTTGTTCGGCCTGGGCCCGTTGGGCGATGGCGCTAAGCGCCTCGCGAGTGATGCTGAATTCTATGCCATAGCCGGAAAAGTCGCGGCGGTATTGGGTCAAGATATTATCTTCCGAGGTCAGCAGGATCTGTTCCAGATCGTCGACCGTAAGGGCCTCGCAGGCAACCCGCACCGGCAAACGGCCAATGAACTCAGGCTCAAAACCGAATTCGATAAAGTCGCGGGTCTGGGCCAGCGGCAGCAAAGCTGGCTCAGGCTGCGCCGGCGACTTGCCCGCGGCAAAGCCGATGGCGCCGGCCTGCAGGCGCCGTTTGATCAGGTCGCTCAGCTTATCGAAAACCCCGCTTACTATGAAGAGGATATGGCGGGTATTGATGGTGCGTTGCGGGGCATGACCGGTGCGCTGCAGGCGCATGATGGCTTCCATCTGGCCGAGGATATCAGTTTGACTTTGCAGGGCCACTTCGGTCTCCTCCATGAGTTTTAATAGGTTAACCTGAACCCCGCGGCCGGAGACATCGCGGCCGGCCTGATTGGCGGCGGCGGCGATTTTATCTATTTCATCTATATAGATAATGCCGTATTGAGCCAACTCGATATTGCCGTCGGCGGCCTTGACCAGATCGCGCACCAAATCTTCGACATCATGCCCAACGTAGCCTGTTTCAGAGAATTTGGTGGCGTCGGCCTTAACGAAGGGAACGCCGATCAGCCGGGCGATGCAACGCATCAAGTAGGTCTTGCCGACTCCGGTGGGGCCCAGCAGCATAATGTTTTGCTTGGCGTATTCCTTCTCGCGCAGCTCGGGATTAGCGAAGCATTGGCGGACATGGTTGTAATGATCGCCAATGGCCACAGCTAAAACCTTTTTGGATTCGGCCTGTTGGATGACAAAGCGATCAAGATAATCGCGGATTTCGCGGGGCTTCAAGTTAAAGGAACGGATGCGCTCGATCTTTTGGGCAGTGGCCGCCTCAGCCTCGCTGGGCGGCGTGGCTCCCGGGGCGCCGGCGCCGGCCGGCGGCATGAAGGGGTTAAAGAAGGCCGCGCCGCGCGTCTGGCGCAACATATCCTGGATATGCTGCTGCCATTCTTCTGGGTTCGGTTTAGGTTCTTTATCACTCATGGCGACGAATTGATCTCGAGCGTTTAAGCTTTAGCTTTGAATATAGCCTGCCAGAAGCCTTATGGCAACCCCCCTGGCCATATTGGCGGCGGAATCTAAAATCGGTTATTTTCAAGTCAACAGCAACTTGTTATCTTATTTTTTGTTTGATTGAGCCTAATCGCATAAGAGCAGAAGGAGTTTTTACCATGCTATTGTTGGTGAGTTCGATAACCTTGGCGCTTTTGGTTTCCGCTGCTTGTAATATTCTGGAGGCTTGTTTGCTAAGTTTATCCAGCACCGATATTGCTGGCCTGGCGGTCAAGCGGCCCCAGCTGGCCCATGCCTGGCGGGGCCTGAAGCAAAACATCCAGAAGCCCATTGCGGTGATCCTGATAGTCAATACTCTGGCCCATACCATTGGCGCGGCCGTATCCGGCGCCCAATGGAATGCGCTTTTTGGGTCGAAATGGATTGCCGTGTATTCCTTGGCCTTTTCCTTCGTGATGATCCAGTGGACCGAACTGTTGCCTAAAGGCCTGGCGGTTGCCTATAATCAGGCCTTGGCGCCCTTGGTGGCAGTAACCCTGCAGATCGCCGTGCGGCTCTTCTCGCCATTGCTGGTCGTGATGGAGTGGCTTAACCGCCCTTTCGATAGATTTAGAAAATCTAAAACCGCCAGCGATGCCTTGGGCGAGATTGCTCTTTTGGCTCGCTTCGCCTCCTATGAGAAGTTGATCACCCGTGAGCAGGAGGATATCGTGGCACGCAGCATCCGGCTAACTAATACTAGAGTCCAGGATATCATGGTCAGCCGAGCCGATATCAAAAGCGTCTCCTCCAATATGTCCATGGCCGAAGCCCTGATAGAAACCCATATCCATCATCATACCCGTTACCTGCTAACCGAGGGCAGCGATTTGGATAAGGTGCTCGGCTATGTTAACGTCAAAGATATCGTCAGTGCCTTGCAGCTTAATCCCCATAATCCTTCCTTGCGGGGCATCGCCCGGCCAGTGCCAACAGTCAGCGCGACCTTGCCGGTGCCGGCCTTGTTGAAGGAATTGACCAAGCATTATCAACATATCGCCCTGGTCCAGGATGTCCAGGGCCACAGCATTGGCCTGGTGACCATGGAAGACGTTATCGAGACCATCATCGGCGAGATCGAAGACGAGTATGATGTCTTGCCAACCTATCTTTATAGTTTGGCCGAAGAACGTTTTTTGGCCGGCGGCGGCATCGCCCTTCAGGAGTTAAAGGAGAAAACCGGCTTGCAGAGCCTGCCAACGCAAAGCTTAAGCCTGCATGACTGGCTGGTCGGTCTGGCGCCGGAGAATGCGGCCATCGGCAAGAGCATCAGCTATCACGATCTGATCTTTACGGTGCGGAAAATGCGCCGCTCGCGCATTTATGAAACCATCGTAGAAAAACAGCCGGCCCAGGCTGCTGCCAAGAGGCCGACCGCTTGAATAGGAGTTAAGCAGCTATGACAACCCAGCCAGCAACTAAAACCGCCTTGCTGCTTTCCGCGCTAGTGGCGCCGGGAGCTGGTCAGTTTGTGCAACGTCGCCCGGCTGCGGGCGTTTTTTATCTAAGCGTGTTTTTGATCAGCCTGGTTTTTTTAATCCTTGAGGTTGTCCGGCCGCTGGCAGCCAATATCCTGATCAGCATTGATTTCGCTGAACATAAGCAGGCCGCGCCCTTCGTGGCCTTCCGGCTTGGTCGCATTTTGGGCTGGCTGGGGCTGGCTCTGCTGGTTTATTTGGCTGGCCTGCTGGATACAGCCAGGGTTTATTATTGCCGCCGGCGCCATCGGGTTAACGCCCCAAACGCGGTCGGCTCGGAGCGGCCCGGCGACCAGGAGAGCGCTTAAGCGATGCGTATTATTGACGCTGATTATTTGGTTATAGGCAGTGGCATAGCTGGGCTGATGTCGGCGATACATCTGAGCGCACATGGGCGGGTCTGTGTGCTTACCAAAAAGGATAGCGCCGAGAGCAATACCAATTATGCTCAGGGCGGGATAGCCTGTGTGGTGGCCTCAGATGATACCTTTGAGGCCCATGTTAAAGACACCCTCGACGCCGGCGCTGGTTTATGCGATGAAAAGATTGTGCGCGCCATTGTCGCCGGCGGCCCGCAACGGATCGCCGAGCTGGAAGAGTTGGGCCTTAAATTCAGCACGCGCGATCCCGGGCCTGAGGCCGGCTATGACTTGGGTCGGGAAGGCGGTCATTCGCGCCGGCGGGTATTGCATTGTGGCGATATCACCGGCCGCGAAGTGGAGCGGATCTTGCTACAGCAGGCGCGCGCCCGCGCCAATATCATCATTCAAGAACACTGTTTGGCCATAGATTTAATCACAACCGGCTGGCTGGGGCTGGCCGAGCCCAACCGCTGCGTGGGCTGTTACTTCCTGGATCAACGCTCCGGCGCAATCGGCGCTGTGCGCGCAGCCTATAGCATTCTGGCCAGCGGCGGTGGCGGCAAGGTATATCTTTATACCAGCAATCCGGATATCGCCACCGGCGATGGCGTGGCGCTGGCCTGGCGCGCCGGGGTTCCCATCAAGAACTTGGAGTTCATTCAATTTCATCCGACTTGCCTGTATCATCCCCAGGCTAAATCTTTCTTGATCAGCGAGGCGGTGCGCGGCGAAGGCGCCGTTTTGGTCAATGCCGCTGGCACGGCCTTCATGGATGCTTACGATGCCCGTGGCTCCTTGGCGCCGCGCGATATCATCGCCCGCGCCATTGATCAAGAAATGAAAACCAGCGGATCATCTTGCGTCTATCTGGATATTCGCCACCAGAGCGCAGCCTTTCTACGGCAGCGTTTCCCCAATATCTATCAAACTTGCCTGCGCTTTGGCTTCGATATGGCCCAAGACCTGGTTCCAGTGGTGCCAGCAGCTCATTATTTCTGCGGCGGAGTCGAGGCTGGCTTGGATGGCATCACCGCGCTGCCCGGCCTGTTGGCCTGCGGCGAAACCGCTTGTACTGGTCTGCATGGCGCCAACCGCTTGGCCAGCAATTCGCTCCTGGAAGCCTTGGTTTGTGCACATGCCCTGGCGGCGGCCCTGGCCAGCCAGCCGCGCGCTATCCCGCAGTTGAGCATTCCGGCTTGGCAATCCGGCGCGGCCGTCCCCAGCGATGAGGCTGTAGTGATTACGCATAACTGGAACGAAGTGCGCACCTGCATGTGGGATTATGTCGGCATCGTGCGTTCGGGCCGCCGGCTGGAGCGGGCCCTGCGGCGCATCCGCAACCTGCGCCATGAGATTCAACAATATTATTACAATTATCTGGTCACCAGCGATATTCTGGAACTGCGCAATATCGCCGCCGTGGCTGAGCTGATCATTCGCTCGGCCATCTTGCGCCGCGAGAGTCGTGGTTTGCACTATACCTTGGATTATCCTAAGCCGGGCGGCCTGGCTCATGATACCATCATTCGCGATAAACCCGGCGGCCAGATCAATGGCCATAACGGCGCCTAGCCCGGGAGCTTTAGGCCCGGCCGTTAAAACCGATTGACGCCCGTGCTAAAGCCGCTATGATAATGGCTTTTCCTGAGGGCGATTAGCTCAGTTGGCTAGAGCACTACCTTGACATGGTAGGGGTCACTGGTTCGAGTCCAGTATCGCCCACCAGCCGGCGTTTGGGCGCAGCTGTTTTTCCAGTCAGCTGGCAATATATAAAAGCATGCGCCCGGGTAAATTATCCAATAGCTTCCTGAAATCGGCCGGCTTTGAGCAGTTGCCCCCAGCCGGGCGCGCTGGGCCCGGCTGAGCTTTACAAAGCAATCGATTGAGGGGCGTTTAGGGCCGGCCGGGGGCCGCCGGTTCAGCTGAACTTTTAACGGGGCTTGCTGAAACGGTGGGCGATTAAAATACCGATGATGATGGCCAGCGGGATCGCCAATAATACTAGATTATTATTAAAAAGCATGCTGGTGGCGCCTGTAATAAATTCAAGTGCAATCTAGCGTTTTTAATCAAGGCGAGTCAACTGGCATATTTCGAAAAGCCGCTATCAAGGCGTCTAGGGCCACTAGGGTAGTGTGCAGATAGAAGCCCTGGTTGACGTAATTGCCGTAGCCAGGCCGATAATGCTCGTAATAGCCCCATTTACCTTCCGGGCGTTGATTGTCCAGCAGATATTCCAAAGTCTTTTGGTAGACCGGCAGATCATTGAACCCCAAGTAGCTCATACAGGAAGATAATTCCGCTATCAGGTCTAGGTTGCCGACATTGATATAGCGCTCGGCCAAGGCGGCCAGCAGGGGGCTCAGATAGGCCTTATCGGCTGCGCTAAAAAATACGGCGTCGAGCTGGCTGCCAAATTGGTAGGGCACGAAGATCTCATGGGTAAGACGATAGACGATCATCTCGTTATTGAATTCAGCTAGCGCGAAGCGGTTGGCGATCACGCCGCCGGCATAGGCCTTGGTCAGGGGGAAGGGCTCGTTTAAGCCGAAGTGTTGATAGTAGATATTAAAGGCCATGCGCTGATCGATGCCGCGACTTGACATATGGGCGTTGAGTAGCGGCAGGATCTTAGCGATCTCCTCGCGGTATAAGCTGGTATCCAGGCCAACTTGATCCAGCAGCCAGGCCACCCGTAGATAGGAGGTGGCGTCTTCCTTAAAGTGTCGTTGATCGAGGCTGGCCATGTCGTGATAAGCCGGCCTATAGGTGCAGGCGGCCCGTTGGGCGATGCTCTTTAGCAGGGCGGCCTTTTCCGTTGCCGGCGCTACGCTGTGCAGGCGCACATAAAAGTCGATGCATTCGGCCAGCTTTTTTTTGCCCTTGATGTTGTGTTGACGCAGCTGCAGAGGATCTAGCTCCAGGCTATCGACCCAGCGCTTGGCTCGCGCCGTGGCGGCACGATATCTGGCCTGATTGTTCAGTAGAAACTTGGACGTCTCGGCGGCAGCGGCGCTGGGTTGGGCCTGCTCGGCTGCGCGCGGGGCCAGGATTTGCCAGGTGTAAATGCCCAGCCGGAGCA
>CAYUHK010000044.1:0-10209 GCA_964444425.1 uncultured Verrucomicrobiota bacterium | reverse complement strand
ATGTATCTGGAAATATAACACGCTCGGCAGATCGGCGCTGGCTGGCGCTAGGTGGCCTCCCGCTGGCAAAAATCTCTTGGACAGTTGAGACCTGCTGCAACGTTTTTTTAATGAGGATTACGGGTTTGCCAGAATCATGAACTCCAAGAGTGATTACATCGTAAGCTGACCTATGGGTAGATCGTGATTATGTTGTTTTAAAATGTTAGCATTGCAGATATCAGAATGCGGAATTTAGTTTATTGGTTAACCAGGTAGCTTCCACGGTGCATATAAAAAATAGATTCTTGACCGCCCATATGTATGCCTTCTGGCCTAAACTCTTAGGCCGAATCCTGGCTAGCATAACCTTGTTGATATTGGTCGTGGCGGCGGGATTTTTGATCTGGAGTGTCTTATTAAAGGATCGCTTTATTCCTAAGCGCTGGGGTATGGTTGAAGAAGGTTTGATTTATCGTAGCGGCCGACTGTCTCCAAGATTGCTAGAGACTGTGCTACGCCGGCATCATATTCGCCAGATAGTGGATTTAACTTTTCCTGAGCCTGCCTCTAGCACGCAACAGATGGAGAGAAAAATAGCTGCCGAGCATGGCGTTCTATATATGAATTATCCTTTATATGGTTCTGGAGTCGGTGAGGTAGAGCACTATGCCAATGCCTTAGCCGCAGTGGTTACAGCTAAAAAGGCCCAGCAAGCTGTTTTGATACATTGCTCGGCCGGAACTCAGCGCACCGGCGGTATTGTGGCAGCATATCGTGTCTTGATAGAGAAAGAGCCACCATCAGAGGCCTATGCTGAACTGCTCCGCTATGGTTGGAATCCGCAGAATGATCAGATTTTGTTGGAATTCCTTAATAGTCGTATGGACGAATTGGCCCATCAACTGGTGGCCTTAGGGTTGCTTGATACAGTTCCAGACCCCTTGCCAATCATTGGCCCTTAGAGACTAATTTATTTTTTCTGATCTACGATGCTCTAGGGCTGGGATGCGATAAATAGTTGCTATGCGTTGGTTGGCTTCCTCTCGTTCTTTGGAATCCAAAATGATGTCTTGTCCATAGGATAATAGTGAAATCCGGTGGATGCCGCCATCTAAGTCCGAGATGCGAAAGACATCAGCCAGGTTACGAATCGGCTGACCGTTAACCGCGCTAACAATCGCATCCCGGATATACTGGTAGCCGATGTTTATGCTATCGGGTAACACCCTGACAAGAATGACGACGTGGTCGCCGGCGCGTTCAGGAGTCTGCGAGCGATTGAGATAAATATGAACTAGTCGGGGATTGCCTTGGAGCATCCATTGCTCGCCGGCAGCCCGTAAATAGTCGCCACTGAGCTCGCGTAAAATCAGCCCGCCATCTATCAGATATTCAGGTTGGTCTAAGGCGGTGTTTTCCGGCACTAGCGCATCCGAGTCTTGACGTGAGGTCAGGGTGAGTTGAATGTCGTGATATTCGCCATCACGCAGAATAGTAAGCATAACGGTATCGCCCGGGCGCCGGCGGCCATTGATAAGATGAGGCAATAGCATGCGGCCAAACTCCGGATCATCGTAATAACCTTGAGCATCCAGCTCGGCGCCATCCCATTCCAGGATGATGTCGCCGGGCTGGAGTATATTCTCCGCGCCGGTGCCTGGCTGGATCTGAGTAACTTCGATGCCGCCACCATCCAGCTCGGCGCCAAGAAAAGCCCGTTTGACCGGATCGATCAAAGGCGCCCAAATGAAACCAGCTACAGCTATTCCACGGTAAGGCGCCGCCAGCGAAGCTTCCATGAATCGGCGTAGCATTGAGGCCGGCAGGATCCGGCTGGTTTGACTATTCCGATCCGCTTGGAACACGAGGCCGGCCAATTGATTACTGTATAATACGGGCGCGCCATTTTCGCCGGTATTCAAGCTGGTTAAGGCTCGATACATGAGCAGCGAACTTGATGTTCCGGGCAATGGGGCTACAGATGCCTCTATGATCCTGGCTTGATCGTGTTGTATCTGGCCGGTTTCATCAAACTGAACAATCGTAACCTCGGCGTTAATCGGGAGGGTTGTGGCTAGGCTGATAGGGTGCAGGTCGGCCAAGCTGGGTTCGCCCTGCCAGGTCAGCATGGCCGCACCAGTGCCCGGATCAGCCTCGATAACACGCGCCGCCGTTTTGATTCCGGTGTGCGCCTGCCGCAGCTCCAGGGTTACGTGATTACGCACCAAGTTTTCTGAGGTGATTGCGCGCCCAGGGCCAATGACGGTGGCGAAGCCTCGGCGCATTTTGGGTTGTTCTTGACGCCAAGGCATAAGCGGATCAGCCCTTTGGTAGGTAACTTGAACCTCAATAACACTACGGCTAATATCGTTAGCATGAGTTTTATCGGCAGCTAACAGGGCTACACCCAATAATATCAAGATATTAAATATTTTTGACATATTTTCAGGCGCCTAAACTATGGTTGCCGGGCTATATGGGCAAGGGCTGGCACGCGGTATTTTTGGCATATCTCGCGATCAGCCTGTTCCGATAGTGCGGCGTTAAGCACCAACAGACGGCTGGAACCTTCAAAGCGAATTACATGAAAACCCTTTTCGGGATGCTGAAGTGCTTCCTGTAGGTCGGATAATGAACCAATTGGCCGCTGGTTAGCTTCAACCACAATGCCATAGACAAAATCTTGCAGATAAGTGTTTATTGGATGCGCCAAACGCCCGGCCAACACGATAAATTGAGCCCGGTTGACATGTAAGCCATCTAGTTTGGCAAAATGAAGATAATATAGTAGCGCTTGAGCCTGACGAGAGTTTACTTTATCAGCTTCAGCTGTTAGCAGATTAAGTGTTAATGGGGCAAAAACCAACCCTTGAGTCATTAGATATTCAGGTTGTTGATCGTATAGCCGCCGGAAACAGAAGGGGTCTTGAGGATTTTCTAGAGGGATACTACAACGCAGCGCTGCGCCTTGACGCCAAATATCACAAGTAATCCGCGCCCCCCATTGCCTGCGCTCCATGAGCTCAGTGAATTCAACTGTATTGCCGTCTAATGCAATGGTGCCATCATTCGCCAGAAGATATCCGTCAATCTTCAAGAGGACATCGCCTGTCTTTAGATAGCCGTTAGCGCTTCCGTAAGGATCAATGAAATTAACTACTACTCCTGTTTGCTGATCGCTTAGCTTTAAGTTGTGACGCAGCGCTGGATTGCGAGCTTCCAGCCAGCCGATTCCCAGTTCAGGATAACCCTGATAAACACCATCGCTAATATCTTCGAGGAAATGATGAATGACCGGCAAGGGTATGGCATAGCCAATATTTTGTGACTCCATGATTCCTTGAAATGCTAACCCGACCACCTTATCAGCAAAGATCACCGGTCCGCCGCTGTTGCCAGGATTAATGGCGGCATCCACTTGCATGACCAGATGCGCATCGGCGGCGCTATGCGAATAAGGGCTGTAATCAATGCGAGAAACCACGCCGCGCGTGAGCGAGATACGTGAGCCGCCCATGGGATAGCCTAGGACGATTACCTCATCGTTTAATTCGGGCAGTTGAGAGCCTAAGGCTAGCGGCTGAGTATTTTTAAAAAAAATTGGATTGTTGATCTTCAGGATGGCCAGGTCGCAGTCATGGCCGATAAACTCGACGGTGGCTGCGTATCTCTCGGGATCGCCTTCGCGTTGCACCTCGATAAAACTGGCATCGGAAACTACATGAGCATTGGTGAGGATCCGTCGCCGTTCAATTATAAAACCAGTGCCATTGCCGTTGGCTATGCCGGCCGCCTGCCAGGGTTGGGCATAATCCTGACGCAGAATTGTTACGTAAATTTTAACGATGGATTCCCGCATATGAACGCTGGGAATAGAGTCGGCCCAGACTGGCCGGTGCCCGCCGCTAAAGATCACTAAGGCTAGCATGATCAATAAACGTCGGCTAAGACCTGTGCTTGTTTGCATGAAATTAGCATACTGTTGAAAGCCAATGCTGGCAAGCAGACTATCTGGCTGGCTAGCCAACGCACGCAGGGAAATCCAAGGTGCTCAGACAGCTTGAATGCTCTAGTTTACAGCAGCTGGTAGATTAGCGGCCCGCCCTGCGCTTTATGCGCAAGCTTAGTTTGCTGCCGGCAGCGTTAAAACTTAAGGGATAATGCCGGCCTATGCGAACAGCTTGTTGCAATGCCGTATGCACAAAAAGTTGAGCGCGTTCAACAGCCTGCGCTAATGATGCGCCATGGGCTAAGGTTGCTGCCAGCGCTGCGGAAAAAGTGCAACCTGTACCATGAGTTTCGTGAACAATCAGCCGCGGCATAGTAAAGCGAAAGAGCTTGCCGTCCATAAATAAGACATCTGTGACTTGCCTGCCGATTAAATGCCCGCCTTTAACTACCACGGCACAGCCAAAACGTTTGTTTAGTTCTCGGGCCGCGGCTTCCTGCGCTAGCAAATTTTTGATCGGCTTTCCATACAGGATAGCGGCCTCATCAAGATTGGGCGTGATTACGGTCGCCCGTGGCAGGATTAGATCGCATAGGCTAAGGATGGCGTCAGGACGCAGTAGCTGTTCTCCAGAAGTGGAAACCATTACGGGATCTACCACTAGGTTGGGGATTTTGCGCAAGCAGGATTCTTGAGCTACTGCTAGGATCAGGGGAGAGCTATAAAGCATGCCGATCTTAGCTGCTACAACTGGAAAGCCTTTGCATACCGCGCGAATTTGGAGGGCAACCATTTTGGGATCAAGCTCAGTGATGCCTGCTAGCCCATCAGGATTTTGAGCCGTTACGCAGGTGATCGCACTAGTGCCAAATACATTCAGGGCCGCAAAGGTTTTAAGATCAGCTTGTATGCCGGCGCCGCCGCCACTGTCGGATCCGGCAATCGTCATAACCACGGGCATGCAAGCTTGTTTTTTCAGCATAATTATCCGCTCCAGCGGCCGGATTGTGGATCACGCCAGATGGGGTTACTCCAAGCCTTTTGGCCATATTTATTCCTGATCATGATACGAAAGTAAGCTATGGCCGGAGAATGAACCTTGAAGCTTGCTTTTTGAGTTGTTGGGCTCTTCGCTTGTATGCCGGCTGGACCATTTTCACCAAAGCAGCGTTTCCC
The DNA here is from genome assembly GCA_964444425.1 of uncultured Verrucomicrobiota bacterium. Classification (GTDB taxonomy): domain Bacteria; phylum Verrucomicrobiota; class Kiritimatiellia; order JAAZAB01; family JAAZAB01; genus CAYUHK01. The sequence goes on along the minus strand of CAYUHK010000044.1, from coordinate 5,102 downwards.
GTGATAGCCATTGGCATGCCAAACTATTTCTGCGGCTGGCGAGCAGTCTAAAAAGACCTCATCTTTGCGCAGCGAAATGTTTTTAAAGACAGGTCCCTGGCTGGCGTAGAACCATCTTTTTTTCATGGCGGCCAGGATGCTAACCTTATCCAAGCGTTGAGCCTTTAGCATGATCCAGCCTAAAAAATGATCGTTGCCGTGCATATGCGCATCGTCAACTGCCAGGGCAGCCCAGCGCCAACCTTGGCAGAGGGCTTGATCCCAGAGAGCTTCGCTGTAGCCGAGACCATAGCCATCGCAGTTGGCATTATAGACCTCAACGCCCAAGGCTTCGCGAGCTTCTTTGAGATAGTTTATATCGTGCCCACTCCAGTAAGGATGGGCATAGTAAAATAGCGCGCCTTGTTTGAGTCCCCAACGAATGGCTACCCGAGCCGTTTTGAAGGCCGCCGGCGGCGCCTTCTTGACGCCGATGGCTATCAAATGATGAGGTGACAAGGGGCCGCCCGCCGGCGGATGTAATTCCATGCCGCGAATGACCAAGAAATCCTTGCTGGATAGCGCTTCCACGTTGGCGTAGGGCTTGTAATGATCAGTGAGTACTAAAAAATCATAGCCCTTTTTGCGATAGGCAGCGGCAGTGGCCTCGGGATCATATTTACCATCGCTTAAAGAGGTATGGGTATGGCAATTGCCCTTGAACCATTTGCCTGGCGCCTGAAACATTGCGAAAGGGTTCATTAAAATTAGATCCTCATTATGGTTGATGAATAGGCGATCCTAGGTTAAGGCTAGCCTGTAAATCAAGGCTTATTTTACAAGGCTCTTTGTCAAGGCTAGGATTTATAGAGGACAGCGCTTAATAGCTATTGATATATTATTGGCTTATGGTATATAGTGCGGCTGCTAATAAAATGAGAGAGCATTCAGAAACTGGAGACCAATAAATATGGTATTTAATGAAAAATTTCAGCTTGGCTTTAAAGCGCTAGAAACTCAGTCAGAAGAGCAACGGGATATCATAGCTCGCCTTCAGGAGGAGTTGATTTTTGCCAGGCACTTAGCGGCCCAGAATTCTAAACGGCGCGCAGAATGGGAAAGCCTTATATTGCGCGCTATTGCTGGCTTTAAGGATGATGTAAATAAAGGCCAAACAGCCGCTGCCGCGGTGGCCAGGGCCGAAGCCTTGCTGATGCCTATCGGCCAGGTGGCTAAGACCTATACCATTCATTGTGTCGGCCATGCGCATATTGATATGAACTGGATGTGGGGTTGGCCAGAAACCGTTGCGGTGGTCAACGACACCTTCAGCACTGTAGACCGGCTCATGGATGAGTTTCCCGATTTTTATTTTTCACAAAGCCAAGCATCCGTCTATCAAATCCTGAAGGATTATCTGCCGGAGCTGGAGACCAGAGTCAAACAACGGGTACAAGAAGGGCGCTGGGAAGTTGCCGCTTGCCATTGGGTTGAAGGCGATAAAAACCTTGCTTCGGGAGAAAGCATCTGCCGTCATCTGTTGTATACTCGTAATTTCTTCTTACGGGAATATGGCCTGCCCTATGATGCTGTAAAAATTGATTGGGACCCGGATACGTTTGGGCATGCTTTGTCGATTCCGACTATCTTAAACCAAGCGGGCATCCGCTGGTATTATCTCCATCGCAGCGCGCATGGCCCTAAACTGTTCTGGTGGCAAAGCCAGGATGGGGCCCGAGTATTGGTCTTCGATGACTGCTCGCGTGGATATAACGGCGTGATCAATCCAGCTATTACCCGTGGCTTGTTGGAATTTGAGCAGGCCACCGGCCTCAAGGATTTTCTGTTTGTCTATGGCGTGGGCGATCATGGCGGCGGACCGACTCGTCAATCCTTGAAGACTGCCCAAAAGATGAATGCGTGGCCAATATTTCCCAACGTTAAATTAAGCACGGTGGCCGCCTTCTTCAGCTTGGCTGAGCAACAATCCCGTGATCTGCCGCTGATCATCCACGAGTTGAATTATGTACATGAAGGTTGTTATACCTCACAAAGTGGAATCAAATACGCCAACCGTCGCAGCGAAAACGCGTTAGTTGAAGCTGAGGCCTGCGCTTTGTTGGGCGGCAGCTTGGCAGGCTTGCCTTATCCTACGGATGATCTTTACCATGCTTGGCGCAACACCCTCTTTAATCAGTTCCATGATATCCTGCCTGGTTCGTGCGTGCGGGCAACTCGCGAGTATAGCGCCGGACTCTTCCAGGAAATCATGGCGCGCACTTCAATGATTAAAACTCGTGCCCTGCGAGGCATCGTTGATAAAATCAATACTGCGGCCATCACGGTTGCCGCCGCTGCTCCAGCAGCCTGCTCCTCGGATGGCTCGGCCATGACAGCCGGTCATGGCGATTTGGCTATGGACGGAACTGTGTCCCGTTTGGGCCCGGGTGGCGATGGCCATATAGCCTTTGCCGTCTTTAATCCCAATCCCTGGCAAAGATCGGAAGTTATTACCACACGGATATGGGATCGCCCCGCCGCCGAAAATACCTATATGGTTTATGATGATTCCGGCCAGGCTTGTTCGGCGCAGCTGATTGAGCGGGGGGGATATTGGGGACATAATTTTACCGAGCTTACCTTTCCAGTAAGCCAGGTGCCGGCGTTGGGCTACCGAACTTATCGCATAGTTCCAACTGCCGAGCTCCCCACCGTCGCGGAAACCTGCGCTGTCCCCTGTTCAGAGTATTTAGAAAATGAATTTTTTAAGCTGGAAGTAGAACCAGCCTCGGGAGCGATTATACATTTAATCGATAAGGCCAGCGGCATTGATTTTGTGCCCACCGGCAGCCGCTTAGGCTTATTGGAATACATTCTAGAAGCGCCCCATGGCATGAGCTCCTGGATGCTTGGCCAGCCTATTAAAACCACGGCCTTATTGGAGGGGGGGAGCATTGAGTGCCCGTTCAATGGACCTTATCGTAAAGCGATTCGCGTTCACCATAAAATAAATGATAGCGTTATAAAACTAACTATCGGACTATCCGCCGGCGTCTCGCGTATTGATTTCCAGTTGGAAGTTAATTGGCTTGAGCGTGGCTCTCCAGAGAGCGGAGTCCCGGCGTTAAAAATCGCCTTTCCATTGGCATTGACCAATGGCATCGCGCGCTTCGAAAGCCCTAATAGCAATATAGCCAGATCTGTACGAAAATCTGATATCTCTACCCATACAACACGTTGGTCTAACTGCTATGCCGTGGTCCCTCAAGGGCTTGATTTTAATCCGGCTGAGGTCCCGGCACAGAAATGGGCTGATTTAACAGGCCAGCTGCAGGGGGCTAAGACCTCCATCGGGGCCACCTTGTTAAACGATTCCAAGTACGGACACAGCATTATAGATAATACCATTAGATTATCGCTGTTGCGGAGCAGCTACGAGCCAGATCTCTTGCCTGAACTCGGGCAGCATGTCATCCGTTTTGCTCTCCAGCCGCATGTGGGGGAATGGACCGTTTCCGCAGCTACGCGCGCAGGCTATGCCTTCAATATGCCGTTAAACGTAGTTGCGGCTTCAGTGCACCCCGGCAGCCTGGCTGCCCAAGAACGCTTCATGGAGCTGTTGACGCCGAATGTTATGTTGAGCGGCTTTAAGAAAGCTGAAGATTCTGATGCTTTGATCGTGCGGCTCTATGAAATGGAGGGGCGCGATACCATGGCCCAGCTCTGGCTCAGCGAACACTTAATCACGGCTAAAGCACCGGTCGTTATAACCGATATTATGGAACAACCGCAGCAGTCCGCCAGCAAGGCTTATATGGAAAAGAATGTTCTCCATGTTAAATTACCAGCCTTTGGGTTAGTGACAGTGAAGATTGGTTGAGCCTATTTTTCCGGGAAAGGACATTGCCATGGTCGTGCAGGAGCTATTTGCGGAACGCATCGGCGGCGCCAATTTTGGCCGGGTCAGTGAAATCTATAAGTTTGAAAAAATAAAACGGGCTAAGGCCGCCGCCAGCCAAGCCTATCCCGGTGTAGAATTGTTGGACTTTGGCGTTGGCGAGCCCGATCGCCTAGCGCCGGCGCTGATCCGTCGGGCCTTAAAAAAGGCTGTGGATGATCCGGCTAACCGCGGCTATGCCGATAATGGCATCCGTCAGTTTAAATTGGCCGCCGCCGAATATATGCGCAGCTTTTTTGGCGTTGGCGATCTTGATCCAGATACGGAAATCAATCATAGCATTGGCTCTAAATCGGCTTTGGCCATGTTGCCGCTGGGCTTTATCAACCCGGGCGATGTTGCTTTAGTGACAGTTCCAGGCTATCCGGTTTTAGCTACGCATGTCCGTTATCTGGGCGGTCGAGTTATAAATATCCCTCTCTTGCCGCAAAATCAGTTTTTGCCCGATCTGGATGCAATTGATCCAGCGCTAGCTAGGCAGGCTAAGTTGTTTTATGTTAATTATCCCAATAATCCAACGGGCGCTGGCGCCAGCGAAGCATTTTTTGATCGTTTGATTGCCTTTGCTCAGCGAAATAACACACTCATAGTTCAGGATGCGGCTTATGCAACCTTGGTTTATGGCCGTAAACCACTTTCGATTCTTAGCCGGCCTGGCGCTAAGGATAGCGCTTTAGAACTTCATTCATTGAGCAAGAGCTATAATATGACCGGCTGGCGTCTGGGTTTTGTGGCTGGCGCGGCACAGCTTATTCGGGCATACGCGGAGATAAAGGATAACATTGATTCCGGGCAGTTTAAAGCTATCCAATTAGCAGCTTGCGCCGGCATTGCCCAGCCAGCATTGGCCGAAAAAACCCGCCGCCGTTACCAGCGGCGCTTGCGCAAAATGGTAAAGTGCTTGCATGCCGTTGGCTTCCAAGTTCAAATGCCCGCTGGTACGTTTTACCTGTATGTTCCAGCGCCAAAAGCCGCCGGCGCTACGGCCTTTTTATCGGCTGAAGATGCCTCGCAGTATCTGATCCGCGAACATCTAATCTCCACAGTGCCTTGGGATGATGCCGGCGCATTCTTGCGTTTTTCGGCTACCTTCGAATCAGCCAATGATAAAGATGACGACCGGGTTATCGCAGAATTAAAAAACCGGCTGGAAGTGGCGCAGCTT
>CAYUHK010000043.1:4848-10471 GCA_964444425.1 uncultured Verrucomicrobiota bacterium | reverse complement strand
ATTGGCCACCCGGGCCACCGGAATATATTCCAGAGCTCCCGCCGAGGCCCTGGCCACTACCGGCGTCAGTGATACGGCCCGGCGCTTAGGAATCACCACTCCGTGCGCTCCCGAGGCTTCCGCTGTACGCAGGATGGCGCCCAGGTTATGCAGAGATATTTTGCCGCGCTGCTCATTGAGCAGCTCCACGAAGCGGGACATATGAGTGCCCTTAAAGTGGTGCGGCAAATCCACATACATGCTCACGCTGGCCACGGTGTGCTGAATCTTGTTCTCTCGATCCAGCACGGCGATCGGGTACTGTAAGTTGCGCACGCCCGCCTTCTGAATCGGAATCCGCCGGCCATCGCGTTTGTTTTGAATATCTTGCATCTTTAAGCATTATGCCTCCGCCGGAGGCCGAGGGGCAGCCGCCCTGTCTTATCCAATCAATTGCTTGATGATATACAGTTCCAACGCTTCATAATTACGCGCGGCGATAAAGGCCTGCAATTGTTTAGCGCTAAGGCCGCGGGCTATTTGTAACAGGCGTGTAAAGATGCGGCGGCTATTGCTTAAATGCTCAAGGGCTGTTGCATCCTTTTGAGAGCGCAAGGCCTTTACATCCAGGCCAACAAATTCGCCGCGGCGGCCGTAATCATAGGCATCTAAAATGCGTACCTGATTGAAGGCGCGCCGTAAATCCACCGCGCCAAAGGCCCTATCCTGATCGAACTTCAGCCCATTTTGATCGTTCAGATGAACAGTCCAAAGTTTATCATAGGATAGCGCGAAGCCCATCTCATCGGAGGGATCCAATCCAGCCAGGACGGCATGTGCGCTTTCGATATTGACGCCCATGCGCTCAGGCGCGGCGGTGCGGAACCCCAAGGCAATGGCATGCCCGGTAGTGGGAATATAGGATTGATCCATAGGCTCATTGGGTTTGGGCTCGATGGCAATACGCAAGCCAGGGTTATAGGCAAGCATAATGTCCAGGGCCTTAACCAGCCGATCAATCGCCAATTTGCTGTCCTTGGCCTCACGCAGGTAAGTGCCCTCGCGCGCGAACCAGATCACCATTAGGCTGGTCCCTAAAGCCTCGGCTATATCAATACAGCGCTTACTGCGCTCAATGGCATAGGCCCGGCAACTTGCCGTGTTAGAGGTGTAACCCCCATCAATCGTGCGGGAATCTTCCCAAAGCCGTGGAGCCACAAACTCGGCTTGCAGACCATGGCCGGCCAATTGCTTGCGCAAGGCCTTAGCACGCTTGATGATCTGCGGCGCAGTTAGCTGGTCTAATTCGGGAACGGCATCATCGTCATGCAGCTGAATGCCATCAAATCCCAGTTTTTTATAAAGAGCTAGCTTTTTATTAAAGGCTATAGAACGCCGCACCTGCGGGCCAAAAGGATCTGAGCCTTCTTCAACATTCCAAGGACCAAAGGAAAATCTGAATTTACCGGCCATACTCTAAACCTCCTTATTTAATTTATTGTATCGACCAAACCACCCAAAAGTTTTCAGCGCGGCGGCCAGCCATAGCAGTTAATGTTATTCGCTTTCTGAGGTAAAGCGCAAGCTTTTTCGGCAGAAGCATTCCCTGGCAGGCCTGCCAAGCCTGTTTATTCGGCGGCGGGCGAATGGGGCTGCGCACTAAGCTCACGCCGCGCCAACCAAACTTGCGAGGCGCGGCTGAGCATCTCGCCCCATTGCTGACGAGCCAGGCACAGCGCGCGGGCGCGGTGCGATATTTGATTCTTCAACTCGGCTGCCATCTCCGCGAAAGTTTGCGTATGGCCATCCGGCACAAAAAGCGGATCGTAGCCAAATCCGCCGCTGCCCCGACATTCATGGATTATCCGACCTGAACAGGTGCCCTCGACAATCTGTGCGCGGCCTTCAGCATTGGCCAGGGCTAGAACGCATTGAAAACGAGCCTGGCGCTGCTGCTGGCCCTGTAAGGCCTTTAGTAGCTTAGTGTTATTAGCGGTTGGGTTAACCGGCTCGCCGGCATAGCGGGCCGACTGTACTCCGGGCAAGCCGTCCAACGCATCAACCTCCAAACCGGAATCGTCGGCTAAAGCCCAGCAGCGCCCCGCCAGCGCCAAACTAACGGCTTTTTTAACGGCATTGGCTTGAAAAGTGCGGCCGTCTTCAACTACTTCCGGCCAATCAGGCCGGTCGCGCAGGCTGATCAACTCGATGGTTGGCAGATCGAAAATAGCGTGAATTTCCGCTATCTTGTTGCTATTGCGACTGGCAATCAATAATTTCATAGAGTGCACGGGGCGGGAATTGAACCCGCACGTCATTGCTGACATTAGCCCCTCAAACTAACGCGTCTGCCATTCCGCCACCCGTGCTTGCTGCTGGGAAAAGGCGCCGCTTAATTTACGCCGCAACCCAGCCGGCCGATGCCGCAGCGGGCCCAGCGATGAGCAATCATAGAAGATAGCTCTTGGATTTCAAGCCCTAGTTTGGGCGCATGCTAAAAATAGTCCAGATCGGCTATTGCTTTATAGCCGCGGTGGTTTTATAGTGTTGGCGCAATGGGTCGAAAATCTTATTGCCAGAAGGAGCTGTTATGAATGAATTAAAAATCCACGTGAAATACGGCGAGTGGCTGCAAAAGGGTTTCGAGCTCTACAAAGGCAACGCCCTGACCTTGATAGTGGCCACCCTGCTGACTCTGATCATTGGCGGGGCCACCGGCGGCCTGCTCAGCGGACCGCTCTTGGCTGGCATACTGTTAATCACCCTGGGCTTGATCGACAAAAAGGAGCCCAAGCCGGATATCGGCATGCTCTTCAAGGGATTTGATTATTTTCTTAATACCTTTCTCTTTTGTTTGGTCTGGGGCATCTTGGCCTTGGTGGCGGTTTTCCTACTGAGCATGCTTTTCTGCGTCGGCCCTTGGATAAGCGCCCTGGTCATACTGGCCTTAAAAACCTTCTTGATGTTTGCCCTATTCCTGATCGTGGACCGCAAAATGGAGTTTTGGCCGGCCTCGCTGGCCAGCATCAACCGCGTCAAGGCAAACTTTTGGCCCTTGTTTGGATTTGTGGCTATTGCCGCCTTGATCGGCATGATCGGCCTATTGGCCTGCGGCATCGGCGTGATCGTTACCTTGCCAATTACCATTTGCTGCTTAACGGTGGCCTATCGAGAAGTGTGCGGACCGGAGCCGGCGGCGGCGTGACCTATGAACATTGAGGCGGGGGGACTGTTCCAGGCGCGCCCGAGCCCTTTCAGGCAGGTAGCGGCGCGGCATCTGCCAGGGTTTTTATTTAGCGGCCTTATCCTGCTGGGATCCTTCTGGCTCTCAGCGCAACGCTGCTCGATCTATCCTTGCCCCTTCTTGCATTTGACCGGCTATCCATGTTTAAGCTGCGGTTGGACGCGTGGCTTCATCGCTATGGCCCATGGCCGCTGGCAAACGGTTCTACAAGATTGCCCTCTGGCCATGCTGCTCTATGCTTTGGTGGCGCTGATCTTTGCTTGGAATGCCGCAGCGTTGATTTTTGGCGTACGTTTAGAATTGGGCCGGCCGGCGCGGCTGAGTGCTAAACGGGCCCGATGGCTCTTATGGCTGGCTGGTTTCTTGATCATCGCCAACTGGCTATATCGCCTTGGGTTGGGCCTAAAATGATCTAAAAAGGAGCCGACGTATATGAATGAAGCTTGGCCTTGCGTTCCATCCCGCTAGGCCGGATGGGGCAGACAGTTTACAGGCTGAAATCCAGCCAGCAAGGCTTTAACCTTCTAGAGGAGATTAGCCAACCGACCCAAAAACCAATCCGCTTAGCGCCTGCGCCAGGAGCGCCGGCCGGCGCTGCGCAACAGAATGCGAGCCACTAGAAACAAGGCTAAGAACTAGACGATCATTAAAGGAGAACTATGCAGACGCTTGACCAGCTATTGACAACGTGGCTGCGGGAAGAGTTCGCGCTGACTTTCCCGGAGATCAAAGATCAGCTAGTCGCGATTCAGGCCGTGCCGGCCGGAGCGGCCGAACATGGCGATTACCAATGCAATGCCGCCCTGGCGTTGGCCCGCAGTTTGAAGCAAAAACCTCAAGCCATTGCGCAAGCTTTCCGCGACCGCGCCCGGCGGCCCAGCTACCTGGAACGGCTGGAAGTAGCTGGCCCTGGTTTCATCAACATCCATCTTAAAACAGCCTGGCTGGCCAATCATCTAACCAGCCTGCTTAAAGATCAACGTCTGGGGGTACCGGCGATCGGCGCCGGCGCCAAGGTCGTCATAGATTATTCCAGCCCCAACGTGGCCAAGCCTATGCATATCGGTCATATCCGCTCAACCGTAATCGGCAATGCTCTGGATCGCTTATATCGTTTTCTAGGCTATCAGGTCATAGCCGATAATCATCTGGGAGATTGGGGCACTCAATTTGGCATTTTAATCATGGGCTACCGGCATTTCGCCGATCAAGCGGCCTTGGCTCAAGCGCCCCTGGAAGAATTAGAGCGGGTTTATGTGCGCAGCTACGAACAGGCCGAATCCAACGCAGACTGGCTCCAGCAATGTCGTCAGGAACTGGTTAAGCTGCAGGCCGGCGATCCCAACAACCTAGCCTTATGGCGCCACTTTGTTGATCTTTCGCGAGCCAGCTTTGAGCGTCTTTACCAGCGTTTAGGCGTGAAGTTTGATCTGACTCGCGGGGAAAGCTATTACCACCAACAGCTGCCAGCATTGATTGAATTGCTTCAGCAAAAAGATTTAACCAGCCTCAGCGAGGGCGCACTGGTGGTCTTTTTGGAAGAACAAAAACTGCCAGCTTGCATAGTGCGTAAAAGCGATGGCGCCTTCAACTACGCCGCCACCGATATAGCCACCCTGCTTAGCCGCCAAAAAGAATTTAACCCGCAATTGATTATTTATGTCACCGACGAACGTCAACAGCTGCACTTTAAACAGGTTTTCGCCATTGGCCAAAAGATCGGCATCCAGGCCAAACTACAACACGTTTGGTTTGGGCTGATGCGACTGCCCCAAGGCACCTTTTCAACCCGCCAGGGCAACGTGATTAAATTGGAACGCCTCTTAGACGAAGCCGAGGCCCGCGCCCTGGCGGTAGTCCAGCAAACCAGCCCTGAAATGCCCCTGGCCCAACAGCAAGAAGTTGCTCGAGCGGTAGGTATCGGCGCCGTAAAATATACGGATCTAAGCCAGAATCCCCAGAGCGTGGTAACCTTCGCTTGGGATAAGGCTTTGGCGTTGGACGGCAACTCCGCGCCTTATCTCCAATATGCCTACGCCCGCATCCGCAGCGTGCAAGATAAATACCTCGAACAGTTTCCGAACGGTGACTTCAAGGCCAGCCCGATTGTTCTAAACGAACTGCTGGAACGGACTATCGCCCTGCAGCTAGCCCGCTTCGCCGAAGCCGTCTTGCTGGCCGCCCGACTGTTCCGCCCCAGCCTGCTGGCCGATTATCTCTTCGCGCTGGCCGGCAACTATAACGTTTTTTATCAAAACTTGCCATTCCTGAAAGCGCCGGACGGCATCCGCGAAAGTCGCCTGCGCCTGGGCGGAGCCGTGGCCCAAGTTTTACGCCAGGGTCTGGAGCTATTGGGCATCACAACGCCGGAACGTATTTGATCAAGCAGGCCCAAAATAA
>CAYUHK010000043.1:0-4813 GCA_964444425.1 uncultured Verrucomicrobiota bacterium | reverse complement strand
CGCTGGATGAAATCCGGCGAGTTTCCTAACCGGCTGATCCCGGCTGAGATCCCTGATCGAGCCTTTGTAATGGAGCTGGTCTATGGGGTGGTGCGATGGAAACGCATGTTGGAATGGGTCCTAGAGCAACGCGCTCGGCGCCAGCCTGATCCGGAGCTGCGCGCACTCTTACTGATAGGCCTCTATCAGATTCTCTGCCTAAGCAATGTTGCCGCCTATGCCGCCGTCAATGAAACTGTCGCGGCCGCCAAAGCAAGCTTTGGCCGCGGCGCGGCCGATTTTATCAACGCCATCATGCGAGCCATTTTACGCGATAAACCCACCCTGTTGGCAGAATTGGCCCAACAAGCTTGGGCCATTCAAGCATCACATCCCGACGTCTTGATCGAGCGCTGGCGCCAAGCTTTTGGCGAGACGGCCATGCAGCAGCTATGCGCTTGGAATAACAGCCGCCCCGAAATAGTCATCCGTGCCAATAGCTTAAAAATAGCCCCCGCCGCTTATCTGGCCAAGCTCCAGGCAGCTGGAATCAGCGCGCTACACCAGCCGGCGCCGGGCTGCTTCGCGCTGCCCCATGGCTGGCGTCTGGAAGCTCTGCCTGGCTATGCCGAGGGCCTGTTCCTGGCACTGGATACCTCGGTGCTAACGGCTGTGGAACTGCTGAATCCCCGCCCCGGCGACAGCGTCCTGGATGCCTGTGCGGCGCCGGGCGGCAAAACTTTTCTGATAGCTGAACGTTTGCAGAAGCAAGGCCGCCTGGTAGCTCTAGACCTGCATCAGGATCGTTTAACCCGCCTGCGCGAGAATCTGGAGCGCCTAGGATGCGCCAGCTTCGTGGAGGTGCATCAGGGCAATGCCATGAACTTAACCGATGAGATCGGCGGGCCATTTGAGCGCATCTTGTTGGACGCCCCCTGCCTGAACAGTGGAGTCATCCGGCGGCGCCCGGACGCGCGTTGGCGTTTTAGCGCCAGGCGCTTGGCGCGCCTGACGCGCATTCAGCGCGCCCTGTTGTTAAGGGCAGCCGACCTGCTCAAGCCGGGCGGCAGCCTAGTCTATAGCACCTGCAGTTTGGAGCCGGAAGAGAACGAGCTGCAAGCGGCGGCCTTTCTGGAAGAAAATCCGCAGTTTTATTTGGTCGCCGAGCACAAGATATTTCCACCAACGGCTAAAAGCGATGGCGCCTACGCGGCTTTATTAAAGCGCAAGGCTTAGCTTTCATTGACCCAGGATACGATGATCTTGATCCAGGAAAATACCCTGCAGATTCATCTTTAAAGATTCCGGATTAGGCGAATGATCCAAGCCAGTTTGGCTAGCTATTTTAGCGCTTTTGATCAGCTTATATATGGCCTGGTTAAAGCTCTGCATGCCATCTTCCTGCCCAGTCTCAATGGCCGCCTGGAGTGGCTCAATTTTATTTACCAATAAAAGTTTATGCACAGTGGGAGTATTGAGCAATATCTCAACGGCCGGCAGCACCCCGCCGCCTAGGCCAGGGATCAAGCGCTGACATAGGATGGCCACCAGGTTGGCGGCCAGCGCCAAGCGCACCTGCTCACGCTCTTCTGGTGGAAAGAAGCCTAACATGCACTGAATAGCCTGGACCGCCGTATTGGCATGCAGGGTCGTGAGCACCAAGTGCCCAGTTGCGGCCGCGCCCAGCGCTGCTGCCATACTGACATGGTCGCGAGTTTCGCCGATCATGATGACGTCGGGATCCTGCCGCATGATATATTTAAGCGCTGTATGAAATGAGGGCGTATCCAGGCCTACTTCGCGCTGGCTGATCAAGGCTTTGATGTCCTTGAAGAGATATTCCACCGGATCTTCCAGGGTAATTATGCGGCAGCGCCGGCTCTGGTTGATGTATTGAAGCATAGCGGCCAGCGTGGTGGATTTACCGGAATTAGTGGCTCCGGCAACCAAAACGATGCCGCTAGGGGCGGCCGCCAGTTTTACCAGCAAGGGCGGCAGATGCAGGTCGGCCGGCGAAGGTATGCTGGTTTTTACATAGCGCAGGGCGATGCACGGCGTGTTATGGGCTAGAAAAATATTAACCCGAAAGCGCCCCACCCCTTCCTGCTGATACGAAAAATCTATCTCCTGGCGCGCAGCGCTTTGTTTCTGGATATGTTCCGGCAGTATATCCGCAATAACAGCGTTGAGCTCGGCGGCGCTCAGCCGCGGAAAACCGCTTTCAATCAAATCGCCATGCACCCGGAAAAAGGGCTGTTCAGCCACCTTGAGATGTATATCCGAAGCTTCCAGCTCCAGCGCTTTTTGTAAAATAGCCTTAATGAGCGACATAGCTAGAAGCTCTTCTCTTGCAGCAAGGCCAAGCTTGATTCATCCCATTGAAACAAACGATAGGCCGGGCCGAATTGTTCCAGAAAATAAAGCGAATAACAGCGCAAACAAACTATGATCGGCAAGAGCAGCAGCGTGCCGATATAGGGCACCCAGATGATCCAACAAAAACAACAGCACAGCAGGAGGCTGAGTGCCAGCGCCGCCGAGCTCAGCAGGGTCTTAAACAAGGCGTATAGAATAAAGGTTCCTGGACGCGCCTGGAATAATTCGAAAAACAAACCCCAGGCTGTTAGCGTCCGAACGGCGCGCAGCAGCATCAGCGGAATAACAAAATCTTCCAGAAACAGCAAAACCCCAGCCCAGATTACCCCACCTACCATTAACAAGAGCAAGAGCGGGATGCTGGCGCTGAACCAATGCACATCGCAAGCGGGTCGCGCAATATCCGATAAGGTCAATAGCAGGCCGCTTAAAACTATCCCGCCCAACAACAACAGCGCCAGCAGTCTCAGGCAGATAACAAAAAGGAAATAAGAATTGGCTTGGGCACGATAGCGCTTCCAAGGCGCGACAACCTCGGCTTGGTTGACAATCAGATTGCCCAAGAGCATGAATTTTCCGCGACTGCTGATCCAAGCTATCAGCAGAGCCATAAGCAGGATACAGGCTCCAATGATCAACAGCCCACCTGAGGGCAAAGGAGCCAAGGGGCAACTCCCCGCTGCGCGCAGTGCTTGAAAAATATCGTCCTTATGCCAAAAATGGCCGAAGATACTCGATGCGATGGGAAGGAGCCCCAAGGCGGCTAGCCAGGCGCAGAAACCCAAACCCAGCCACTTCAAGGCTTTCCAAGGTCTAAACAGCATCTGTTTAACCGCGCTTAGCGCTCGACTTAGCGGCGCCATATAGGAAATAGCCTGGACCACGCCCTACCTCCCAGAAGCGATCATAAACTGGGGCGTATTTTTTTCAAGATTTATCTCGACCTTGGGGCGGCCAACAAATCGTGCGGCAGTCAGAGCTTATTTTGCTCGCGCCATAAGCAGCAATCCGATCATCAGAAAAGCGACATTCGGCAGCCAGGCACTAACCAACGGCTCAAGATATTGATTCTTACCCAGCCATTGACAGAAGGTCATCAGCAGATAAAAGCTAAAAAAGGTCAAAAGCGCGATAACTATGCCTAAAAAGGCGCCTTTACGGGCGGTACGCAATCCGCAAGGCACCCCGAACAGGGTAACCACCAGACAGGTCCAGGGCATAGCCAGCCGGGCATGCAGATCAACCGAAATCCGCGCCACCGTTTTGGCCGAGAGATTTTTATGGGTGACTATGAAGTCGCGCAATTCGCGCGCGGATAGAAAGAGCGGGTCCTTGACTTCATTGATGAATTCCTTGGGCGTCTCAGGCCAGTCAACCATCTGTTTGAGCGGAATTACTTCTACCGGACCGATGGGATTATTATAAAAATCGTATCGTTGCAGCTTGACCTTGAAGAACCACCAGCGGGCGTCATAGTAGCGAGCTTCTTCAGCCCAGATGGTTTCCAGGTCAGACCCATCCGGGCGCTGCTGCACGACCTTGACCTCATGCATATTATAATGTTGCAGATCAAACTTACGTATCACCCAAGAACGGTGATAGCGCTCGTTGTTATAGGCTAAATCCAAGGCATAGCGCGTGCCGGCCTCGGCGCTGCTTTGCTGCTGACGAATGAATTGTTCGGCCCAGTAGCTAGTCCATGGAGCAACTGTCTCTTGAATTATGCTCACGCCGAGGCTGAAAAGTAGCCCTACCATAAAAATAGGAATAGCCATGCGGCCGACGCTAATGCCGCTGGCGCGCATGGCCGTCAACTCATTGTTTTTTGTTAAATGCCATAGGCTATAAAGCAGACCCAGCAGCAGCGAAATCGGCGCGATATAAATAAGTAAAGCCGGCAGGATCAATAGATAATAACGCAATACCAGCACTAAGGCCGTTTTGGCATCAATGAAATCCGAGAGGTGTTCGAATAGATCGAAAATCACAAAGACCATGGTAAAGGCCAGCAGGCAATAGCTCAGGGGAACCAAAAATTGGCGTAGGATATATTGATCCATCAGTTTCATAAAGACTTTGATCAGATTAGCCGGGATTTTTGATAAGTCAATCGCCGGCGAGAGTCAGCCGCCGAACGCGCCTGCCCACGGGAGGCGCCGCCGGACCAAGACCGCCGCCAGATCTGGTCCGCGCGCCGCCGCGGAGATTGCTCAGCTCTACAGCCTACTGCCGCGGCGCGATCTGGTCGTGCCGATCCGGGAAGGCGCACAGGGTTATTAGATTAGGCCGGCGCAGGCGCCGCGCCCTCAAGCCGAGTTGGTTTTAGCGCGCCGGCAGCTTGAATTAGGGCGCGGTGCGCACGCCGCGAAAGCCGGAGAAGTTTTGACTTCTGGAAGGCCCCGTGTTAGCGTAAAAGCGACATGATGTTGTCAGAGTATTGCCGGGCGGAGCATTATTC
>CAYUHK010000042.1:0-10645 GCA_964444425.1 uncultured Verrucomicrobiota bacterium | reverse complement strand
CTGCCAGCGCCAGAACGCGCCAGCGCCGCATAAGCATCGCTCCGCGTTCGCCGCGCAGACAACGGCGCTGAGTGGGCGATACTGGATTTGAACCAGTAACATCTACCGTGTAAAGGTAGCGCTCTGCCAATTGAGCTAATCGCCCGACAACACCAGGCGTCGCGCTAGAATCTAACGGGGCTACAGATAAAGTCAACCTGGTTTATCAGGAAGCTATTGCCGTAGGACCGACGGCATGCTATGTTGTTGGCAGCCATGAACAACCCATCGCTCCTAAATATCGGCGTGCTCGGATCGGGGCAGGGCAGTAACTTTCAAGCCATAGCTGATGCCATTCAACAGGGCAACTTACAGGCTCGGATCGCTTGCGTTATTGCCGATGTGGCCGATGCCTTCATCCTGCAACGCGCTCCGCGCCAGCTTCCTTTGCTAGGGGAGCTTCTGCGGCACAGGGCCCACAACCCGCACCTTTTAGGATGCAGCAAAACAGCGGGAATCGCGTCTCCAGGGGACAAAACCATTTACGGCAACATTCATCACTCAACAGCAAGAATCGTCAGTTGATACAACCCTTGTATATTGCTAGAAACCACCCCAGCCAGAGTATAGTAAATGCCAATAATAGCAATTTTCATTACAACAAAACCAAAACCGTAAAAAGGAGATCGCCATGTACGAAATGGGCCAGGAAGAGATCGACGCTGTTACGGCAGTAATTCGTTCCGGTCAACTCTTCCGCTACCGCGGCGGCGAAGGCGGTCAGGCGGATTCCACCGAACAAATCATGAAAAACATGTTTGGCGCCAAACATGCGCTAATCATGACTTCCGGCACCGGCGCCATTATATCCGGACTTGTGGGGCTCGGCATTGGCCCAGGCGACGAGGTCATCATTCCAGCCTACACATGGCTTGCCAGCGCCGGCGCAGTATTGAGCGTAGGCGCAATTCCGGTCCTTGCCGATGTTGATGAAACACTCACGCTGGACCCTGATGATTTTGAAAAACGCATCGGTCCGCGCACAAAGGCTGTAATCCCTGTGCACATGGCCGGCAGAGCTTCTAACATGGATCGCATCAGTGAAATTGCTCGCAAACATGGGCTAAAAATACTCGAGGATGCTTGCCAGGCCATAGGAGGTTCATACAAAGGCCGATTTCTTGGCGCCATAGGCGATGTCGGCGCATTCAGCTTCAATCATTTCAAAAACATAGCATGCGGCGAAGGCGGCGCAATTTTGACCAATGATCGCAAAATATATGAACGCGCCCTCTATTACCATGACATGGGTTGCAGCTTCCGCGATCATGCCGGGGATTTATCGGAGCCGCCTTTTCTGGGCAACACGTATCGAATGAACGAAGTGCTTGCCGCCATTCTGCGCGTGCAATTCGGGCGGCTTGAAGGAATAATCAAAAAACTTCGCGAACGCCGCAGCAGGGTGATTGAAGCCGTGCAAGAGGCAAAATCGCCATTGGCTGTTTTGCCTTCAGCGGACACGGCGGGCGATTGCGGTTGCAACGTCGCATTCCTTTTCAAAACATCTCAAGACCGCGAACGTGTCGGCGCGCGCGCAGCCGAACTTAATGCGGCCTGCGCGCTCTTCAGCCCCATCAACAGCGGCCTGCATGTTTATACAAACTGGTCTGTTCTGCTCAATCAGCAGGGCGCTCATCATCCGGCCATGAACCCCTTCCTTATGAAAGAAAACCAGGCATGCCGCCTGAGCATAAAACCGGACACCTGCCGGCGCACTCTCGAACTGCTTGCGCGCACAGGCGTATTGAGCGTGAACATAAAATGGACGCGTTCCGAGGCGGAAGCAACAGCGCAAACATTATGCCGCGCCGCCGGCGAGGTCCTTGCATGAGGACAAACACCGGCTGCCTGGAATTTTTCGACGCGCATTGCTGCCTTGGCAGACCCACATTGCCGCCTCCTGGCGGAGCGCCCGCAAACGCCACGGAGCTGCTCTCCATCATGGATAAGCACGGCATCAGCCGTGCTTTGGTTTGGCATGTTGCCACGCGCGATGCCTCAGTACCTGCCGGCAACCAACTGCTGATTGAACAAATCGCAACAGCCAACGGACGCCTTGTGGGCTGCTGGGGTTTTTTGCCGGAATCCGAAAACAACACAATGAAACCGGAAGCATTGTTCAAGGCAATGTACAAATACGGAATCCGCGCTTTGCGGGCGTGGCCCTCAAAAAACCGCTTTCTCCTAAACAGGGAATCATGCGGCCGCGCCCTTGCGGCAATGCAGGAACGGGCTGTTCCACTGTTGCTCTCCGCTTCCTCGGCAAATGATTGGCAGATGTTATATGAACTGCTCCGGGATTTTCCGCACCTTGTAGTTATTGTAACAGATGCTGGACTTTGGGGCACGGATCGTTATGTGCGCCCACTGTTTGAACAATATCCGAATGTGCATCTTGAAATCAGCGAATACCAGGTTGCAGGCGGCGTTCAGCCCATTGTTGAAACATACGGCGCCAACCGACTCTTGTTCGGTTCAGGTTTGCCGGTTTATAACCCAGGCGGAGCAATGCTAACCATAAAACATGCGCCGGTTCCGGAATCAGCCCGCCACGCCATGGCAGGCAAAACCCTGACAAAACTTCTGCAAAACTCCAAAATCGGCTGATAATTTACTAGGTTACAAATGCGGAGATATCTTCATCCATCATCAAAACTTGCTGCGGAATTTTGGGCAAATGGCCACAGCGACTCATGCCCCGTTATTGACACCCATGCGCACATGGGGCCATTCTATGGCATTCATTTTCCGCTGGATACCGCGGAAGCCCTCATCCGCCACATGGACCGCACCGGCGTGCGTCTAGCATGTTTTGCGCATCACGACGCGCTCTTTTCCCCTGAAATCGGCAACTCATCCGCTCTTGAAGCTGTCAAGGCTCATCCGGAAAGACTCCGCGCATATCTTTCCATCAATCCGAATTACCCCGAACTTGTCCATAAAGAACTATCACTGCTTGACGCCAATCCTAAAGCATTCCTGGGCTTGAAACTACACCCTCCCTTCCACAACACTTCTCTTGAAAGCTCAGCTTATTCAGAGATAATGGCGCTTGCCAACGAAAGAAAAATGCCTGTTTTAATTCACACTTGGGGCGAAACGCAATCCTGTGGACCGGCGCAAATCCGCTCGCTTGCCGCTCGTTATCCAAATACGGTTTTGATACTTGGCCACAGCCTCTACGGCGCGTGGAAAGAAGCCATTGCCGTCACTAAGGAACATCCAAACACCTTTCTCGAACTAACGTCCGTTATCGGCAAGCGCGGAGTGGTTGAAATGCTTGTGGCTGGCGCAGGCAGCGAGCGCATTCTTTACGGCACCGATTTGCCCTGGTTTGACGAGCATTTTTATTTAGGCAATATCCTGTGCTCGGATATCAGCGAGGATGACCGCCACAACATTCTGCACAGAAACGCCGAACGCATCCTTGGACTCTCTTGCTGAAATCAACCGCTTAGCCGCAAAACATTGTTTCCTTCCAAAAACTCGCGATCAACGCATGGAAGTTTATGTTAGAGCATGGACCTTCCTGGCTTGCAGTTCAAAACGGCGAAGAACACCCCGGATCAAAAAGCGTTTACGCCCCAGTAAATACGAGCGGATGATATCATCAAAACGCTTGTGCCAATTTAATGGGATCCTTCGCCTGCCGACAACTGCGCCTACAATACTTCCCGCCGTTGCCGCCGTGCAGTCGTTATCCATACCCATGGCGACCGTTTCACCAATAACGCGCGTGAAATCCGTCTGCCGATGGTGATGCACTATACGGTCTGGCAAGCGTTGTTGGTTGTGTGGGCACGATGCATGCCTTTGAAACACTGCTCCATGGCCTGGCGTGCCTGCTTGTAATTTTTGATCTCCGGCGCCTTACCCAACGCCCATGTTATCGCCTTGCGCAAGGCGCATTGCGCTGGAATTGCCATGAAACCGATTCGCAAGGCCATGACCGGGTCATCAACCGCAAACGGCGCCGCCACTACGGCAGCAAAAAATATCTCACCACAAATTCCCTGGCGCCGATGGCTCAGGCCATAATATACCATTTCCGCGGCCCGTTCGGGCTAGCCCGGCGCCATGTATCTCCAAGGGTCGGCCCGGATATCCGCGCCGATCCATTCGCAGTATGGATTATTTCGCGCGCCGGACAGGCCGGCGGGAATATTTTTTTGAGATTATCAAGAGCAAGAGCCTCTGCCGTGCATGCGTATGGCAGGTACTTTATCCATGAAGCGCCGCCAGCTTCAGTCGCAAACTCAAGGCCATGATCATCGGCTATGAGCAGTCCAAACAACATGAAGATGATATCATCGTCAACAGGCGCAGCGCGCATTTTAGCTCGTGTATAATCCTCGCGTCGGCTCATGGAATAACGTTACGACTTTTGCTCAGGCACATAACTCCAATAATCGGTTGGAGGGAATACTTCTCCATTCTCCGCTGCCAGGGCTTCCATTTGTGGAATCATCCAGAACTCAATAGGCACGCCCAGTGAGCTTCCTTCTAATCACCCGACAACACCAGGCGACGCGCTAGAATCCAACTGGGCTACAGATAAAGTCAACCTGGTTTATCAGGAAGCTATTGCCGTAGGACCGACGGCATGCTATGTTGTTGGCAGCCATGAACAACCCATCGCTCCTAAATATCGGCGTGCTCGGATCGGGGCAGGGCAGTAACTTTCAAGCCATAGCTGATGCCATTCAACAGGGCAACTTACAGGCTCGGATCGCTTGCGTTATTGCCGATGTGGCCGATGCCTTCATCCTGCAACGCGCCAACCGCCTAGGCATACCGGCTGAATATATCGATCCAGCACCCTATAAAACCAAGTTGGCTGGCGCGGCTGAATTAAAAGTTATCGAACGCTTGCGCCATCATCAAGTAAAGCTCGTTGTGCTGGCTGGCTTTATGCGCATGCTTAAATCAGGCTTGCTGGAAGCCTTCCCAGCGCGCATCATCAATATCCACCCGGCCTTATTGCCTGCCTTTCCTGGTTTAGAATCTTGGAAACAAGCCTTGACCCAGGGGGTAAAGATCACCGGCTGCACCGTCCATTTTGTGGACGCTGGTATGGATACAGGCCCGATCATCATGCAAAAGGCCGTCCCGGTGCTGGATAATGATACCGCCGAGACCCTCCATGCGCGCATCCAAGCCATGGAGCATATCGTTTATCCCGAAGCCATCCGCAAGATCATCACGGCAGGGACGCTCCAATAGGAAAAACCGTGAGCAACCAGCCATCCAAAAAGAAGAGCCCTGCCACGCTCAAACCAATCTATCGCGCCTTGGAACGCTCCTATGGTCGCCTGCGACCCTTACGAACAGAGCCGCCTCTTAACAGTTTGGTTAGAACGATTCTTTCACAAAACACCAGCGATGTTAATTCGGATAGAGCCTATCGCTCACTGCGACAATATTTTCCGCGCTGGGAACAAGTGGCTGAGGCCCCCGTCAGCGATATCGCTAAGGCGATTCATTCTGGCGGTTTGGCCCGCATCAAGGCTGCGCGGATCCGTCAGGTCTTGCGCTTGATCCGCAGCAGCCAGGGACGGCTCAGCCTGGCCCGGATCAAGCTTTTAAGTCAGGCCGATGCCTTGAAATGGCTAACCGATCTGCCTGGCGTTGGCGTCAAGACCGCTAACTGCGTCATGCTGTTTGGCTTTGGCCATCCGGTGATGCCGGTGGATACCCATGTCTATCGCCTGACCCAACGGCTTGGCTGGATTACCCCTAGCATCCCGATCGATCTGGCCTCAGCCCACTTGCAACGCCGTATCCCGGCACGCTGGATTTATCCTTTACATCTTTATTTGATTGCCCATGGCCGTAGCGTGTGCCACGCGCGCCGGCCAGCCTGTATGCGCTGCATATTGATGGGCCATTGTCCCTATGGGCGCCGAGCGACAGCCAGGCCTAGATTCCCGAAGTCATGAGTGTGTTTTAATATAGACGCGCGCCTGAAAGACGCTATAATGCGCGAGATTTATTGCTAGATCCTCAGCTGAAATGGATATCATTATGAAAAAAATAGTAATGGGATTGCCTAAGGGTAGCCTGCAGGAGGCAACCTTTCTGTTAATGCGTAAGGCCGGCTTCACTGTTAGCGCCGGACCCCGTTCCTACTTCCCAAGCATTAATGATCCGGAAATAGAAGCCCGCCTGATCCGCGCCCAGGAAGTTAGCCGCTATGTCGAGCAAGGTCTCTTAGACGCTGGCATCACCGGTTACGACTGGATCATGGAAAACGCCTCCGATGTCGTCGAGATAGCTAACTTGGTCTATGCCAAGCAAGGTTTATCGCCAGTGCGTTGGGTCGTGGCCGTTCCCGCCCAATCGCCGATTAACTCCCTGGCTGATTTACAAGGCAAACGCATCGCCACTGAAGCGGTGGGCCTGACGCGGCGTTTTCTGGAAAGCCGGGGCATCCAAGCCGAGGTTGAGTTCTCCTGGGGCGCCACGGAAATGAAAGCCCCTGATCTGGTTGATGCTATCGTCGAGCTGACTGAAACCGGATCATCCTTGCGAGCACATAATCTACGCATTCTGGAAACGATCCTGGAATCCACCGCCCGACTCATAGCCAACAAGGCGGCCTGGAACAATCCGGCCAAGCGCGCCAAGATCGAACAGCTAGCCATGCTGCTGCAAGGTGCCCTGGCCGCCGAAACCCTGGTGCTCTTGAAAATGAACTCGCTCCAGAAACATGTGCCAGCCATAACTAAAATTCTGCCGGCCTTACACGCTCCCACCGTTAATCAGCTTAGCGCAACAGGCTGGGTGGCGATTGAGTCGGTGGTCGAGGAACAAGTGGTTCGTGAAATAATTCCCAAACTACGCGCGGCTGGCGCCGAAGGCATTATCGAGATCCCCTTGAATAAGGTGATTGCCTAAAAAAGCGCCGGCGGCCGGCCAGCCAGGCGACCGGGCTGGCGGCAATAACAATTAACTCGATTTTCAAAGCCTGGATAGAGGAGGAGAGAAATAAATGGGTTCCTTAAAAAAATGGCGCCGCAAAAAAATGGCCAAACATAAACGGCGTAAGCGCCTGAAGGCCAATCGCCATAAGAATATCAATAAATAAAACCGGATATTTAGGGATCATGCAGATAGGGCTGGCATTCAGATTGGCGGGCCTAGCCATGGGATGCCTGCTGCTGGCTGGCTGCCAAACGATATCCCAACCCGCCGGCGCCGGCCAAGTTCAATTAAAGCTAAGCGATCCCAGCCCAACCGAGAGCGATTTGGCCAATGCCCTGGCCAATTACAGCATGGGGCTCTTGCGCGAAGGCATGGCCGACCAAGGCGCTTTGGCCAATTATATTCAGGCCATTCAACTGCAACCTGCACAGCTGGATCTCTATGTTCGCGCCGCTGCGCTATGCTTGCAGAATGGAGAGCCATCCAGTGCCGTAGCCTTGATGCAAGCGGCTGGTCGCCATAACCCTGACCAGCCCGACGCCCTTGTTTATCTAGCTCAAATCTATTTGGCGCTACAACAGTGGGATTTGGCCGAGGCGGCCTGCCGCCAAGCCATGCCGATGGATCCGAGCAACTTTAAACCCTACCTGCAACTCACACTCATCTTCTACGAACAGGGCCAGGCCGAGCGCGGCTTGGCGCTCCTACAAGAAGCCCTGCCTAAGCTGAAGGATAAACGCCCTGCCTTGCGCCTGCTGGGCGATCTGTATATTCAACGCGCCCGCGGCATATTATCTGGCCAAATTTCTCCGGATCTTCAGAAGGCCATCGATTATTATCAGCTGGCTTCCTGTGAACCTCTCGATAAGTTAAGCATTAGCTATCTGCGCCAGCTAGGCGATTTATATCTGCTGACGCGCCAATTCGAAAGCGCCATTGCTTGTTTTTTGGGGGTGATGGCCCAAGACACCAGGGATATCCAAATCCAAAAAAAAATGGCGCTATGTTATTTAGCCATTGGCAATAAAGAAGAAGCCTTAACGCTGCTCAAGCGCTGCGCCGATCAAGAACCTAATAATGCCGAGATTCAATATTATCTAGGCGAGCTATATGAAAACATGGCAGATCCCACCAATGCCATCGCACACTTCGCCTTAGCCTGCCAGGCCAGACCGGCCAGCTCTAAACCCTTCTTGAAATTGGCATTATTATATTGCCAAACCGACCCACACCAAGCGACTCAAGTGTTGGAGTCAGGACTCAAGCAGATCCCCGCAGATCAAAAAATCCTTGAAATGCTGGCATTGCTTTACCTGAATAATCATCAAACCAATGCGGCCAAGGCCAACTTAGAGCAGCTGCAAAATATTGCTATCCAACAGCATGATAGTGCCCAGGCCGCCAGTTTATTGCTTTATTATGGCGCCATAGCTCAACAATACCAGCTTTGGGAAAACGCTGAATCGATCTATCGTCAAGCTCTTGAGTTGCAACCAGCATTGCTGGATGCCAGCATTCGGCTGGCCTTTCTTTATTTGGATCAAGGTCGTCAAGACCTGGCGCGGCCGATCATGGCCAAGGTCGCAGAGACCCTTGCGGACGATTTCGCCAGCCTTTATTTTCTAGGCTTATTCTACAACCGCTTGGGCAGCTACCAGCAAGCCAAAGAATCATTCGAGCAGGCCTGGGACGCAGCTGCTCTGGAACCAGGCGCCAGCCCGGAATTAGATCCGGATTTTTATTTTAATTATGCCATAGCCTGCGAACGGAGCGGACAATTCAACACGGCCGAGGCGCTATTACAGTATATCCTGCGCCAGGCTCCCGACAATGCCGAGGCCTTCAATTACTTGGCCTATATGTGGGCTGATCGTGGCATCAATCTAGAACAAGCACTAGAATATATCAACCACGCCCTGGATCTGGATCCCGAGAACGGCGCCTTCATTGACACACTGGGATGGATTTATTTTCGATTGGGCCGCTGCTCTGAAGCTCTTCTTGAAATTAAAAACGCGCTATTTTTTATGCCGGAAGATCCCACGATCATGGAACATCTTGGCGATATTTTGGAGGCATTGAACTATCATCAGGAGGCTTTGCTCTGGTGGCAAAGGGCCTACCAGAAGGACCCGCAAACCAACGCCTTGGCCGACAAACTGCATCAACGCGGCATTAATTTGAAGAAATTGCGCCAAACACCCGCCCAGCCCTAAGCTCTTTAACAAAGCAGCCAAGGCCAGCTATCCAGATGCCCCTTCCTTTTGGGCTTGAAAAGAGCACTGTTGCTATAATAGCATTATTCGAAACGCGGCTATTTGCTCTTTTAGGATATAGCCTGTTCACGCCAGATTGTGCGAACTGGGCCAAGGCAAAATTTATCGGGAACTAGTTACCCCCGTAGCTCAGCTGGACAGAGCATCGGATTTCTAATCCGATGGCCGCAGGTTCGAGTCCTGCCGGGGGTGCTCCACAGGTGCCCTGGGCCAATAACACTAAAAATCCATTAAGTCTGATGGAGTAAAATAAATTTTGCTATACAGCACAGGAGGAGTTATGCAAATGCCTCATTTAATTCTGATTGCCAGCCTGGCCTTGATCTTAGGCGTGCCAGCCGCCGGCGCTGCCACGAACCTGGCGTCCTTGACTAGCGCGCCCGATATAAGCACCCTAGAAACACATCCTGCCGAAGCCCTGCTCATAAAAGCGCAAAAAAATGCTCTGGCTGCCGAGCAAGCGCTTCAGGCCGCCCGCGCACAACTAAAACCTTTGCCTCCTTTAGAAGGCAATTTAAATAAAGAAAAAAAACTGCATAAGCAGGCCCTTAGCCAAACCAGCCTGCTTGGCGCCGCCACTAAAAAAATCCAAAAAGAAGGCGCCCAGCTGGAAGCTAACCTGATCAAGCTAAAACAACAAATCACCCTGGCCAATCAAGACGCGCAGACCTGGCAAAACCTACGCGACGAATATGAGAAAACCAAGGCTTTAAGACAAGAAAGCCAATCTCAGATCCAAGCCATGACAGCCGAACGCCAGGCCATGGAAAGCAAGATCAGCGATCTACAAAATAAGTTACAATACGCTGATAAGCAGCTGGCCGCACTCACTAAACCGGATCAAGCTACTCAGCGTGTCAAAAGAGAGCTGGAAAAAGAGAAGCACCGCCGGACACAATTGATAGACCAAGCTGCCCAAATAGCCAGCCGCCGCGACTTAGCTGAAAAAGAAATCTCACGATTAAAAAATCAATTGGCAGATATCGAAAACAAGATAGTCAGCCAAGCCCCAACCAATAGCGCGGCGCAACTCAAGGCCGATCTGGCCCAAGCCAAAAAACAGCGCGAACAGGCTGAAATAGACTTACAGAAGGCATCTCAAACGGCGGCGTTAGCCGAAAAGAAATGTGCAGCGTTGCAAAAAGATGTGGCCGGCGCCAAGACACGCTTGCAGCCACTAACCCAGAAATTGGCCCAACTCAAATCATTACAGATTGATTTAGAGAAAGAGCAGCACTTGCAGGCCGAGGCGCAAGCCGCCTTTAGACGTCATCAAGAATCCCAGGCCGCTACTCTAAAAGAAATCGCCGCCTTAAACGATAAACTGGCGGAGGCCCAGACCCAGGATAAAGAAAACCAAAGGCTGATCCAGTCAGTCGCCCAAGTGCGCAAGGAGTTAGAACAGG
>CAYUHK010000041.1:0-10667 GCA_964444425.1 uncultured Verrucomicrobiota bacterium | reverse complement strand
AATAAGATTTGGCAGTTTAACGAAATGGACGCTGACCATGTTTCGGCTTGGAGCAAGGGCGGAAAAAGCGATATTAAGAATTGCCAAATGTTGTGTAAAACCCACAATCGGGCAAAAGGTAATCGGTAATCATAAATTGTATTAAGCTAAAACGGCTTTACGAAAAAAAGAAAAAAACGACGACTATCGTGTTTTGGTGGCCAGTTTCTGGCCAAGAGGTCTGAGCAAACAAAAGGCCGCGCTGGACCTGTGGCTCAAAGCTATTGCGCCTTCAACCGAGCTTCGCAAGTGGTTTACCCACGACCCAAAGAAATGGCCAGCTTTTCAAAAAGAATACAAAGTGGAAATTAAAAACAATAAAGAAGTTTGTGGCGAACTGAAAAAGCTTATCAAGAAAAATAAAAATGTAACGCTCCTCTAGGTCACCAAAGATGAGGAACACAACGCAGCGGCGATTATCAGAGATTTATTAATATAAACCAATGAAAAACATCAATCTGCAAGCCTAATGGATTATTAAGGCTCCTCTTGGAGAGGTGTGTAGCATAACGACCGACTTTGAAAAATGGCCTGGGTATTCCGGATGGAACAGAGATCAATTATACTTATCAAGTAGCCATTCATAAACACTGGCTGCGTATAATTGCACGACCATTGATTGGCTGGTTTTCTATGAGATATTGGGAAAAAGCTGTTATTGATGCATTAAGAAAGCTGGTTAAGAGATAATACCCGATTGGGCGGTTCGCCAACTGCGCTGGTACGAAATGCGGCGGCGGCGAAAAAATTGGAATCGGAAAGCGAGGGCGAGCAAAAATTCCTTCCCAAAAAAACCCTTCCTTTTTGCCAGCCCAAGCCTGCAGCTTCTGCCGCGCGAAGCGCGGCAATCATTCGTGATTTTGTTCAAAAAAGGTTCGAGCTTCGTTCAGTAATTGCGACCAGCTAGGCTTGTTGAATACTTTCCCGGCCGCGGCTTAGGGCCCAAGCATTACGACCTCATTCAGCTTCAATCATCCCTTGCACTTTTTGAGCGATGCGGCTAAAGCGCTGCACAAGGTTTTTGATTGAGAAACGCGGCTGGCCAATCAAGTAGCTGCAAACGGTATCGTTGAATTTGCTGTACCAATGTTTGGGGATGCGGCGTTTGCCGATGACTGCGCCAACAATGCTGCCAGCCGTAGCCGCTGTGCAATCGTTATCCAGGCCCATGGCAACCGTTTCGCCCAGCACTCGAGTGATATCAGTGCCCCCGATGGTTATGCCCCAAACTGTCAGGCAGGCGTTATTGATGGTATGCGCGCTGGACATGCCCTTAAATTTCTCGTCCACAGCGGCGCGGGCCTGCTGATAATCTTTGATGCGCGGCGCCTGCTTGAGGGCCCAGCGGATCGCTTGAGCCAAAGAGCAATCCTTGGGTATTTCGGTTAATCCGATTTCCAAGGCCCTGAGCGGATCGCTGAGCGTGAAGGCGGCAGCTATCGCCGCGGCGAAATACATCGCCCCATAGATGCCTTGGCGGCGATGGCTAAGATAAGCGTCTCGGTAAGCCATGCTGGCGGCGCGCTCCGGCCAGCCCGGCGCAAGGTAACCCCAGGGATCAGAGCGGATATCGGCGCCGATCCATTCGCAATAAGGATTTTTGCGCGCGCCAGCCTGGCGGGCGGGGATGCCGCGCTTGAGGTTTTCCAAGGTAACCAGTTCAGCAGTGTAGGCCAAAGGCAGATATTTTAGCCAGGCTTTAGCGACATCTTCTGTGCTGAAATCAGGCCCATATTCTTCGGCAATCAACAAACCCAGCAGGGTATAACCCACATCGTCGTCCACCGGCACGCCGCACATCTTGGGGCCGGTGTAGGACTCCAGCATGCTGACCTTATAGCGCAGATATTTCGGCTGAGGAACATAGCGCCAATAGCGCCGCGGCGGAAACTCCATCTTGTTTTCAGCAGCCAGTGCCTGCATTTTAGCGATTGCCCAGGCTTCAACCGGCGCGCCCAGCGTGCAGCCGGCCAGGCGCCCCAACAGAGCCCCCTCTAAGCGGTTTTTGTAATCGGCTGGAGCCAAGGACTGCTGTAAACGCCGCGCGCCAGCCGGTCGCAAGGCGCGGATGGCCGCAAGGTCATTGGGCTGCCGGCGCGCGAGCTTAGGGTCGATCGGCAAATTAATCATCTTGCGCAGGCTGCTCTGCAAAGCCCGTTGCGCCTGCGCCTTAACAGCCGCAACGCCCTGGGAACCATTTTCATGTTTAAGAGCAGCATATAAGCCTAACTGTTCCAGCAATTGCTGCAGCTGCGACATATCTAAAAGATGCATGATTGCTCCTCCACGAGATTGGCTAAGCTAGCATTAGAAACCCTTAACAGGTTCGGCTCTTGTTTAAGTTCCAGTCTGCCTAAGGCTAAGCATTCCCGGACAAAAAGCAATGGAAATAACAGCCTGCCGCAAATCATAAAATAACTTGATATTTATTAGCGCCCAGAGTATTGCTTAATCATCAGCAATGCTCATGATCTTAGGAGAAAAAACCATGAAAACTGCCCTGCTACTTTTAGCCAGCTTGGCTCTGCTATCTAGCGCCCGGCCAGCCCAAGCAAATGAGGAATGGCTAACCGATTTTCAAAAAGCCAAACAAATCGCCGCCGAGAAAAAGCTGCCGATTCTAGCGGATTTTTCAGGATCGGACTGGTGCGGCTGGTGCATCAAATTGGAGCGGGAAGTTTTTTCCCAAGCGCCCTTCAAGGAATATGCCCAAGATAATTTAATCCTCTTCATCGCCGACTTTCCACGCCATAAGCAACAAGCCGCCGAATTGCAAAAACAGAACCAGGCCCTATCCTCCAGCTATAGCATCCGCGGTTTCCCTTCAGTGCTGTTGCTGGATGCCAGCGGCAAGCAACTGGCCCGCACCGGCTATCAGCCCGGCGGAGCCGCTGCCTACGTGCAGCATTTAAAAAAGTTATTGCAGGACCTAAATATACCCGCCGCGCCAACGCGTGATTAAGCATGCTCTTAACCAGTAGGCGGGATTGCGGCCAGGACGCCGCGCGTAAATATCTCAGGCCAAGCTGGCCGATCACTGCCGAGAACTAACTGCGGCGGCTGAGTGGATTGTTGGCGCGCTGATTAGCGCCGAGCCAGCCAAGGGATCATTTCTGCCGAAAGACCACTCGGCCCTTGGTTAAGTCGTATGGGGATATTTCCACGGTAACCTTATCCCCGATGGAAATCTTGATAAAATGCTTGCGCATCTTTCCAGAAATATGCGCCAGGATCTCGGCGCCATTGGATAGTTTTACGCGATACATAGTCGCCGGCAGAACCTTGGTTACCAGGCCATCCACGCGAATGACATCTTCTTTGGTTTTTCCTTGATCGCTCATAATTTACTTTAAACACCTGGCATAAAACGGATGTCATAGTGGGTTATTTAGCGACTAGTTTCAAGTGTTTTTTAGGTATTTTTAAAATAATAGCCCCTGGCTTATCCGGCCGCAGCGCGCCGGCGACAGGCCTGCGACTAGGCCGGCGCGCGGCGGGCGGAATCTTGGAAAATACTTTTCAATTAAGCTGGAGTTAGCAACAGACTTTGGCTTGGGCAGAGCAAAAAACCATAAGAGCGGCTAGCTTACGCCGGCAAATTAAGCTATAAAGGAGCAAACCCCGAATATCATCCTAAGCGCAAGGGACCCAAGCATGCCAAAGATGCGTATTAATCTAGCTCGCAGCGCTGGTTTTTGTTTCGGCGTGCGCCGCGCTATTCGCATGGCTCAGGCCTTGGCCAGCAGCCCCAAACCAGTCTATATGCTGGGCGACTTAGTTCACAACGAGACAGTCATCAATGAATTACAGGCCGCCGGCCTGCGCAAGATCAAGCGCTTGGGGCGCGGGCGCCAACGCATTCTGCTGATCCGGGCACATGGGGCACCCCGCTCTCAGATAACCCAAGCGCGCCAGCGCGGCTATCAGATCGTCGACGCCACCTGCCCGATGGTTCGCGAAATCCATCGCATAGTGCGGCGCATGGATCGGCGCGGCTATCGCATAATCGTGATCGGCGACCGCCATCATGATGAGGTGCGGGGCATCGCCGGGCAAATCCGCCGGCGCGCCTTAGTAATCGCCGCACTGCAAGATATCCCTTGGGCAGCGCTGCGCCGCTGGCCCAAGGCGGCCTTGGTGATACAATCCACCCAGAATTTGGATCGGATCATGCCCATCATCCAGACCCTGCAAACTACCCTGCCGCTGCTGGTTTGTTTTAATACGATCTGCCGGCCTACCCGCATGAAACAGGAAGAAACTCGTATTCTGCCCCTGCGCAACGACGTCATTCTCGTTATCGGCTCGCGCAGCAGCGCCAACACTCGGCGCTTATATGAGATAGCCCGGGCATTGAATCCACGCACCCATTGGATCGAAACAGCTCAGGAAATCAAAGCCGCTTGGCTGAGCCAGGCTAGTAAGGTCGGGCTGACCGCCGGAGCTTCCACCCCTGACTCAACTAGGCGGGCTGTCATCAAAACCATTCGTCGCTTGGCCCAGGCCAATCATAAAACATCGGCGAAATGAGGTTTGAGTCGGCGGAAAACAACCGCTCCCAGCAACAGCAGCAATAGAGTCGCGCCCCAGAAATAAGCAGTCCAGCCAGCATCGGCCCAGAAAGGGGCGCGATAAAAAAGGCTGCGGCGGTAGCCGTCAATGATATAGGCTAGCGGATTGAGTTTGAGCAGGATGGCGTACTTTTGGCAGGAAGCCGGCAACAAGCTTAAGTCCCAAAACACCGGGGTTAGCCAAAACCCAAATTGCAATACCACATTAACCACATGCGCCACATCCTTGGCAAAAACGTTAAAGGCGGAGGTTAGCCAGCTCAAGCCCTGCAGCAGTAAAACCAGCGCCAGCATGTAGTAAAGCAGCTGCAACCAATAAAAAGATGGCCGGATACGGCTAAGCAATAAGATGCCGATCATGATCAGCAAGAAAATGGCATGCGCCGCGAGCGCCGCCAGTATCTTTACCAGTGGCATGATCGTGATATTGAAACGGACTTTCTTTACCAGAAAGGCGTATTCCTGAAAAACGTCTGTGGCCTGCAGCAGGGCTTCCGAAAAATAGGTCCAGGCCGCTAAGCCAGTCAGCAGCCACAAGGCGAAAGGCACCTCATGCACCGCCCGGGTTTTAAACGCCAGGGTGATCACCGTCCATAGAACCAAAGTCATGACTAGCGGCTGAATGAAGGTCCAAACCAGCCCCAACATTGAACCCAGCGAGCGGCTGCGGAAATCGTGCCGGGCCAGCTGAAAGATGATCAACAGCTGATGGCGGATCTTAGCCATGAGTTCCCAAGCGGAAGCTGACTCGGCCGACTGGTTCGCCCAGGCCCGCCGAGCCCTGGCAGCATCAGCTATCATGATAACCCCTGATATGAACGGTACCACTTTACGAATTGCGGAATGCCTTCAGCCAAAGAGGTCAGCGGATTGAAATTCAGTGCGCGCTGGGCCTTGACAATATCCGCGCAAGTTTCCAACACCTCGCCGGCTGGCAATGGTCGCATTTCCAGGCGCGGCTCAACCCCCAATTCAGCGGCCAAGAGCTCAATCAAATGAGTTAGCCTTTCCGCACGATGATTGCCTAAATTAAAAATCGCGTTCCCGGGCAGATCCTTCATCAACAGGGCATTGCGAATGCCAGCCACGATATCGGCTATGAAGGTAAAATCGCGCCGCATATTGCCCTGATTAAACAGCGCAATGGTTTTGCCGCGCAGCATGCTCTCGGTAAACAGCCAAACGGCCATATCGGGGCGGCCCCAAGGTCCATAGACAGTGAAGAGCCTTAAGCCAATAGTCTGAATGCCATATAAATGATTATAAACATGCGCGATAAGCTCGTTGGATTTCTTGGTGGCCGCGTAAAGGCTGATGGGGGCGTCCACCGAATCGGTTTCGGCAAAGGGCAGCTTGCGATTGCCGCCATAAACGCTTGAGCTGGAGGCGTAGACCAGCCGAGCCGTCTCGGTCTGACGGCAAGCCTCTATCAGGCTCAGGAAGCCTTCCAGATTGGATTTCTGATAAGCGAAGGGATGGGTCAGCGAATAGCGCACCCCCGGCTGGGCCGCCATATGGCACACGCTATCGTAGCGCCGCGCGCGCATGATGGCCAGCAGGGCCTCATGATCGCATAGATCGCCTTCAACCAGGCTATAGCCGGCCAGGCCGGCTAGTTGAGCATGGCGGGCGCGCTTCAAATCAACTGAATAATAATCATTAAAATTATCCAGTCCGCAGACCTCATGGCCGTCTTGCAACAGCGCCTTGCTAACATGGTATCCAATAAATCCGGCCGAGCCAGTTACCAGTATTTTCATATTGGATTTGATCCTAACACGAGATAACATGCCTGACAAGGTGTTATCCATGTTGCTTATTTTGGGCCTTTTGCTTTGGACTCTTGGCTTGCTGCTGATTGCTCGGCTGATCTGGATCGGCCGAGCTAGCATTCTGGCTACGCGCTGGCAATTCTGGAGCTGGCTGATTATCATTCTGGCAGCATTGCTGCTGCTGGGGCGGCCCCATCAAAATATTTTTGGTGGCGAAGATCCCGGCGCCTACATCAATGCCGGCCTAACTTATGGCCGCCAAGGCCAGTTTTTCTATAACGATCCCCTGCTCCAACTAGTGCCAGCTGCCGCCAGATCAGTATTCTATTATGGCCATAGCGGCTATGGCCTTACCAAGGACGCCTGCCTCTGGATAAGTTCGCCGGAAGCCGCCATCATCGGTCCGCACTTCCAACCAGCCTATTCCCTGCTCATCGCGGCGCTGAGTCAAATAGCCGATCCGCTTTGGACGCTTTATGTGGTTCCGTTTTTCACCCTCTTGCTGGCCTTGGCCTTGGCCGCCCTAGCCTCTTTGCTGTTGCCGCATAGCTGGGCCGGCTTGATTGCCGCGGCGCTGTTTCTAATGAATCCCCTGACCATCTGGCATGGTCGCTGCCCGCGCCCGGAAATCATTGCTGCCTTCATGCTTTGCAGCGGCGCCGCCCTGCTGCTATACGCCTGGCGCCGGCGACCCTGGTCGGCCTGGAGCGACCTTCTGCTGGGGCTGCTGGCTTTGGGCCTGGCCCCCTTCTTTCATATTTCCGCCCTGTATGCCCTCGTCCCGGCGGCTATTGCCATAGCCATTATTGCGATGCGCGGCCGCTGCGATTTCCTCTTAAGCCTGCCAGTCGGCCTGGCCTGGTTAGTGCTTTTTATCCGCCAGTCTCTTTTGGTCAGCGATTGTTATAGAATCGGCCGGTTTTCTTTTATTATTGTTGCCTACCAGATTCCAGCCTGGATTATCTTGGCCGGCGCCGCCGCCACTATAACGGCGGTCTGCTTTTGGTCGCGGCGGCGCCGCCGCCGCCAGAACTCGCCGGAAGACACTCGGCCCAAACCAACCCTGAGCTGGAGCTTGGCCCTGGCCGTGCTCAGCGCTCTTTTCTTCGTGGCGCTGACCCGCTATGGCGGCAACCTTAACAGCCTGCTGATCCATAAAAGATCTATCGAACATTATCTCTATCTGAGCGACTTCCCCGCTCTCATCAATATGATTTCCTGGCCGATCGCCCTGCTGGCCTTGTTGGGCTGGGTAGCCTGGTTAAGCGGGCCGCGCCAATTCCGCCAAGAACGCCTTATCCTGGCCATGCTGATTCTCCCAGCGCTTGTTTTTTCAGGCAGGATCAATGATTTCATGATGACGCGCTACTGGTTGATTGCCTTAATCCCCATGATCACCCTCAGCCTAACCGCCCTGATCACTCTTATTCCCAGCCAACCTAAAATGGTCTGGCTGCCTCTGCTGCTCGCCGGAGCGCTTGGCTGGCTAGGCCTGCAGCAGCGCGCCCATCTGGTCAGCCTGACCCAATACAAGGGGTTGATAAATTTTTTGAGGCCATATGCTGAAATCATCCAGCGAGAAAACGGCATCCTGCTAAGTGAATATTCGCGGCTGGCGGCACCTTTTGAACATTTCTTCGGCATCACCACGCTGGGCTTGGATAACCAGCACCAAGACGATTATGCTCCCGCCGAACGCTCCTGGGAGACCATCATGCGGCATAATCCAGAACGGCAGGCCTTTTTCTTAACGCCTTTTCAGGAGCCGCTCAGTGAGCGTTTTGTATTCCAGCCAGTCAAAACCGGCCTCTTTCAATGCCTGAACCTAGTACAGGCGCGGCAGCAGTTGCCAACCAGGTTAGGACGCTATCAATTGAATCTTAAAGCCTATCGCATGAGTTTGCGAGAGGACGCCGACCCCACCCTGCAGCAGCGCTATCAGGCCTCTTGGGATCAAGGCAACATGGGCTTCCGCCATTTCGCCAATCTGCGCTCCGGCGATAGCTATAGCATCAAGGGGCTGGAGCTGCCCAGCGGCGCCAGCTTAACCTTGCGCTTGCCGGCCTGGCCCCAGGATCAGCCAGCCAGCGAAGTGCTGGCCCTGTTGTTGAGCGAGAAGGCCCAACCAGCCGCGCCGACCATCAGCGGCTTGGCTCTGGCAGGCTCAACCCCGCCAAGCTTCGAGAGCCTGGCGAATCATTGGTGGGCCCTGCGCAGCAAGGTCTCCGGCTTGAGCGCGCCGGACTCTTTAACCATCAGCTCGGCCGATCCCATGCTGCTGAGCGAACTGCTGATCGTCAGCGGCGAGCAGGCTATTGGCATCCTTGGGCAATGCGCTGGCGGCAGCAGGCTGCAAAAAAGCATGCCACCCATAACGGCACGTTGGATGCGATCGCAAGCCGAAGTGCTCCTGCCAGCCGGCGCGGGCAGCTTGCTCTTGATGCTGTTTGAGCCGCCCCAAGCCAGCGGACCAACCAGTCGATTAACCTTGGCAGCCGGCGCGACTTTACCGCAGGTTACCCGCGCCACTCAAGCTGGCTGCTGGCAATGGCAAGGCTGGGTTTATCCGCTGACCCTGCCCAGCCATAAGCTGGCTTGGCTGAAATTGCACGCCGAACCAGCTTGGGATCCCGGCTTGGCAGACTTCCCCAACGATCTGGGCCTATTGATCGGCAAGATCATAGTATTGCCTCCCCTGTGATGTTGCTTGCCAAAGAGGCGCCGGGCGTGTTTAATACCACGGCGTCGCCAAGCCTTGCGCAATTCCAGCGCGGATTTGGTGGCGCATCGTCGCGATGGAACGAAAGCGGGGTGTAGCGCAGACTGGTAGCGCGCCAGCCTTGGGCGCTGGAGGTCATGGGTTCAAATCCCATCGCCCCGACCAACCTGCGCGCGCGACGCTTGGGTCCGGCAACTTGGCTGGGTGGCCTACTCGCTCTTAGCCAATGCTGGCCTGAATTTCTTCCAGGTTCCAGCCATTCGGCCTTGCGGCAGCCTTGGCTCATATTCCGGATGGCGCTTGCTCAGACGCGCGCGGATCAATGGCCGCGCTCTCAGCTGCCGGCTGGGCTAGCTGGCAAGATCAAGGCCGCGCGACTGCCGCAGCTGGCGCAGGCCTGGCCCAATAATCCGCTGAGCCGAACGGCATAGCCCTGGCGTTCAATCAGCCTTGCTCCGCATTGTCGGCAGTGAGTATCCTGGCCGCGGCTGCCGGGCAGGTTGCCCAGATAAACATGCTGTAAAAAACGCCGACAAATCGTATAGGCGCTCTGGAGCAGCTCGGCAGAGGTTGCCGGCAACCGCATGCGGTAATCGGGATGGTATGCGCTAAGATGTAAGGGAACCGCGGCGCCCAGATGTTGGCTTACCCAAGCAGCAAGCCGCTCCAGCTGCTCGGCGGCATCGTTCAAGCCAGGGATCAGCAGATTGGTGATTTCCAGATGGCAGCCGGCGGCTTGGGCCTGCTTGGCAAAGCGCAGAACTGGCGCCAGGCGGCCAGCGCAATATTGGCGGTAGAAAGCATCGTCCATGCTTTTGATGTCTATATTCAAGGCAGCGATAAAGGGCAAGAGCCAGGCGGCCGGAGCCTCCTCAATATATCCATTGGTAACCAAGACGTTCTGCAAGCCGGCCTGGCGCGCCAGGCTGGCGCAATCGTGAACAAATTCTATATTGATGAGCGGCTCATTATAGGTATAGGCGATGCCGATCGCACGCGCCGCCAAGGCCTGCTCAACTAGCGCAGCTGGAGTCTGGCTGTGCGCGGCTAGGTCAAGCTGCTGAGAGATAGTCCAATTTTGACAAAAGGAGCAAGTTAAATTACAGCTCCAACCGCCGACGCTAAAAATCTGGCTGCCAGGATAGAAATGATAGAGCGGTTTTTTCTCAATCGGATCGTTATGAGCAGCCGAGATCAAGCCATAGCCACGCGCCTGCAGCCTGCCAGCATGGTTGACCCGGATGCGGCAGCGGCCAGCTTGTTGATTGCTTATAAGGCAGCGGTGCGGACATAAAACACACTCTATTTTGCCCGAGCGGCCGAGCTGCCAAAATTTAGCGTCATGCATAACTTGCCCTTTGCAAAGATGCTTTTAAATTAGTATATCCCCTGGCGCAGTCTGCTCCAGCAAAATTTGCCCAAGGGATTTAGTTTGCTTTGGCCAAGTCGCTTGCCTATGCTTGGCCGATACAGCCGCCGGGAGACAAGCTTGAAAAGACCTCAGATGCTATATTTGATGACGCGCGCCTGGCAAGCCCTGCTGTGGTTGCTGATCTTAGCCGCCCT
>CAYUHK010000040.1:11885-12352 GCA_964444425.1 uncultured Verrucomicrobiota bacterium | reverse complement strand
GGGCCAGCAAGGTGGTCGGCCCGGCCAGAGTGAATTTTGGCGTGGTGGTGCCAGCCGGCCTGATCGTGCGTAATGATGTCCCCGGCGCTGGCTTGTTCATTCCCCCGCCGCCGGCGCCCCGGCCAGCTGCGCACTTTCAACCCGGCTGCTATCACTCAATCGATCGGATCATCACTAATAACCTGATTTATATAGGCAATGTCCAGGCCTTACGCGCCTGGTATCAATACGCCCGCTCCATTTTCATGGCTACGGATAGCTTCCAAAAGGCCTGCCTGAGCGGCGCCCAAGCCAGGCTTAAGAGCATTCGCCAGGAAAGGCTCCAGCGCTTAACTCAACTAGCCGAGAAAATGCCCGATTCGTTGAAAGCGGCGCGAGCCGCCGCCGGCGCCCTCAACGGTTCAGCCCTGACCCAGCAACAGGCTTTGATCAAGCAATGGCCGATGATCCAGGAACGTTTAGAGGCC
>CAYUHK010000040.1:0-11875 GCA_964444425.1 uncultured Verrucomicrobiota bacterium | reverse complement strand
CTTGAGACGGCCGAGGGTAATATCCAAAAGCGAGATGAATTTTTGGAGGCGCTAGCAACTCTTTCCGCCGGCCGGGATTATCTTAAAGCCATTCAAAGCCTGAGCCCTGGCGCGCGGCTGGCCGGCACGGCTTGGCTGCAATCGATTGTGGATGCCAGCGCCGCCTTATGGAACAAACCAACCTGAATTCATCTGTTTAGCAAGGAGCTGTTTTATGGGAGAATTATTTGGAACCGACGGCGTGCGCGGCATAGCTAATGTTGAACCGATGACGGCCGAAATGGCCTTGGCCATCGGCCGAGCCACCGCCCACATCTGCAAACGCCATAACAACCGCCATCGCATTGTCATAGGCAAAGACACCCGCGTTAGCGGCTATATGCTTGAAACAGCTCTAACAGCAGGAATTTGCTCCATGGGCGTGGATGTGTTGTTGGTAGGCCCGATGCCGACTCCCGGCATAGCCTTTATCACTCGCAGCATGCGCGCCGACGCCGGCATGGTTATCTCGGCCTCGCATAACCCCTATCAGGATAACGGCATTAAAATATTTTCGCGGGCCGGCTTCAAGATTCCCGATGATGTTGAAGACGAAATCGAAAGCTTGATCACCACCAAAAAAATTCAAGATATCCGGCCCACTGCTGCGGAAATCGGCAAAGCTTACCGCATTGAAGACGCCATCGGCCGTTATATCGTTTTTTGCAAAAACACCTTCCCGGACACCATCTCCTTGGATGGATTGAAAATTGTCTTGGATTGTGCCCATGGCGCTACCTATAAGGTCGCTCCGATCATCTTCTCCGAGCTGGGCGCCCAAGTGCTAACCATCAACGACCATCCCAACGGCATGAATATCAACCACCACTGCGGCGCCCTTTACCCTGAGAGCCTGGCCGCTCAGGTGCTGGCAAACCGCGCCGACATCGGGTTAGCTTTCGATGGCGATGGCGACCGCTTGATAGCAATTGATGAAAAGGGTCAGCAACTAACTGGAGATCATATCATAGCCATTTGCGCCAAAGCCATGCAGGCGCGCGGCTTGCTTAGGAACAATCTGGTGGTCAGCACTGCCATGAGCAACTATGGCTTCCATGAAACCATGCGCCAACTCGCCATCCAGGTTAAGGAGGCCGAGGTGGGCGATCGCTATGTATTGAAAATGATGCGCGAGAATGGGGCGGCGCTGGGCGGCGAGCAGTCCGGCCATATCATTTTTATGGATCTGCACACCACCGGCGACGGTATCATCTCGGCGCTGCAGCTTTTGGCAACTCTGCAAAACTCCAGCAAAAAACTTTCTGAATTGGCCAGCATAATCCGCCTAGCCCCGCAGATGCTTATCAATGTAGCCGTAAAATCTAAGCCAGCCTTGGAGAATTTAGCTCCTCTCCAGCAAGCCATTCAATCGGCTGAAAGCAAATTGGCTGGCCACGGCCGGGTCTTGCTACGCTATTCCGGCACCCAAGCCCTCTGTCGCGTTATGGTAGAAGCGATGGATGAAGCTCTGGCAAAACAACTGGCGCAAGAGCTAGCTAAAGTGGTTAAGCAGCAGATCGGCTAAAGGGCTATTTGCCAAGGCCCAGCTAAAAACATCCCCAGCCCAGCTTGATTGCCTCCAGGCCGGGCCTTGGCGCCGGCTTGGCCAAGCAAGCTAGCCGGCCAGCGCCGGCAAACTGGCCGCGGCGATTGACTGGCCCACCCGGCGGCTGGCTTCATCCGGCATCACCAGCTTGATATTAGACGCCAAAGCCGGGAATTCGGCCTGCAAGACCTCCTCCGCCTTGGCCACCACCAGATTGCCGCCCGGCCCCGAAGTTACCCGGCCTAAGAGCAAGAGATGCCCCAGATCATAGAAATCGGCATAATGAGCCACAGTATAACCCAAATAAACGCCAATTGTTTCAAAGACCGCCTGGGCACGCTGATCGCCCTTAGCCATCAAGGCCTGCACGTCTTTTAAACGCTCAGCCAAAGTTTTCTTTTCATCCAGGGCTATGCCTGCTTGGCGGGCCAGTCGGTTTACGGCCATTTGTGAAAAATAATTAGCGCCCACGCCTTGATCGCCCGACCACTCATCACCCGGCGCGTTAGGCTGATAATCCACCGGCGCGAAGGCCAGTTCATCAAGCCAGCCTATCACATTGCCATCCTTATCGACGTAGCCGCCGGCTAGGCTCGATCCCATAGCGATCCCCAGAATGCGGTTGACCCCCAAGGACATCGAGCCGGCCAAGGCGGTTACCTCGCCGTCATTAATCACCTCAAAAGGAATATTGTTCCAGGCCCTTTTGAGCTCATGGAACAGGCCGCGCACACGGCCTTCAAAAAGATCTTTGGGGACGCCGCGAAAAAGCGAGGCTACCCTAACGCTGTTATTGACATAAATGCCAGCGGCTGAGCCGCCGATGGCATCAACCCGCGGCAGATAAGAGGCGGCCTTCTGCAAGGCCGCCATGATTTCATCGAAATGATATTGAGGATCGGCTTGGCCGCGGGGGTCCCAGACCACCTCTTCGCTGAAAACAGCCTGGCCATCCTTAACAGCCGATACCTTACGATCGCTGGCGCCCAGATCAAAACCGATCCGGCAGCCATCCAGATGGCGACCCAGCGATTTAGCGCTTAGCCGCTCCTGAGGCAGCCGCGCGGCCTCGCTTAGTTCTACGACGAAGGGTTTAGCGTAGACCTCGCTCATCAGTTGAGCATCAAAGGCGCGCTGGCCCTCTGGCGCATAAAGCGAGCGGATATGTTCCCCAACCTCGCGCGGCCCGCTAATGACAACGCGCCAGGCGCCGCGCTGCCATAGCAAGAATTTAAGGATGCGTTCTACGATCACCAGATTGGCGGCGCTGCGCTTATCGCTGCTGGCAAAAACATTCAACTGATAGCGCGAGACGGCGCCGGCGTCAGCTTCCAGCGCAATCAGCAGAGGCGTGCTGTTGCCCGAGGCGGCCACAGCTGAGCTAAAGCAACGCTTAGCCAAAACAGCTGGGCGAAAACCAGGATCCAGTGGCGGGGTTATTTTGGGTTGGGTCAAGTAGCACACTAGGGACATAGGGCCGTTTCTCCTCAAGAAGGTTTTTTTAATCATCTTGTTTATTTGCCAAGCAGTATAGCCCAGCTTATCAATAAAAGTCAATTTAGCCTAAGTCAAAGCGCGCCAGCGGCTTGATGCTCAGGCGTCTATTTAGTTGAAGCTTTATTTAAAGCTAATATGCCAGCGATTGCTTCAATGAAATTTATGTTAACTTGATTTAGGACTAGACAAAGCCCTGCTATCGTGCCAAGCTAACTACGTTTTTAGCTTATGAAACAATTGCCCATGGCAACCAGCCGACCAGCGTTGGCCATTTTAACCGCCGGCCGCCTGAGCTAGCTACTAGGCCTATGCTTGCTGTCTTAGAAGCCCATGCTTTACCGCGTTATTATTGATAGCGAACGCTGCAAAGGTTGTGAACTTTGCGTTGGAGTTTGTCCGCGCCATGTCTTGGGCATGTCGGCAACCTTAAACTCGGCCGGCGTTCACTTCCCCGAGACGCTTATCGCGGCTGATTGCATTGGCTGCCGTTTATGCGCAATCATTTGCCCGGAAGCTGCGATCGAAATAGAAAAGCTTGCCATAAAGGGTTCTGCTAAGAAGGCTAACGCATGAGCAAACCTAAAAAACAGATTGGCGGGCGAGTTTTAATGAGCGGCAACGACGCCGCCGGCGAAGGCGCCATTCGCGCCGGGTGCCAGTGCTACTTTGGCTATCCGATTACTCCTCAAAACGAATTGACCGCCTACATGGCCAAACACATGCTTGATCATGGCCGAGTATTTATTCAATCGGAAAGCGAATTGGCAGCCATCAATATGGTCTTTGGCGCGGCGGCGGCTGGCGCGCGGGCCATGACCAGTTCATCCTCACCAGGCATCAGCCTCAAGCAGGAAGGCATTTCCTATCTGGCCGGAGCGCGCTTGCCGGCTGTGATCATCAATGTCCAACGAGGTGGCCCGGGCCTCGGCAGCATTGATCCGGCCCAGGGCGATTATTTTCAGGCGGTAAAAGGAGGCGGCCACGGCGATTATCATTGCATAGTTTTGGCTCCCGCCTCGGTCCAAGACATGCACAATATGACCCTGGAGGCCTTTAGCTTGGCAGAGCGCTATCGCACTCCGGTGATAGTTCTGGCCGATGGCCGCCTAGGCCAAATGATGGAGCCGATCGTACTGCACGCCGGCCGGCCGCCGCGCCGCCAGCCCAAGCCCTGGGCGCTAACCGGCGCCAGCGGCCGCCAGCCACGTTACATTCGCTCGTTATTCCTGGCCGAAGGCGAACTGGAAAAACACAATCTATTGCTTCAAGATACCTATCGCCGGATCACTCTCCGAGAAACGCGCTATGAAGAAAGCTTAACCAAGGATTGTCAATATCTTCTGGTAGCCTGGGGCACCTGCGCGCGGATAGCCAAGGCGGCGATAAACAAGGCGCGCGCCGGCGGCATGCCGGTGGGCCTGTTGCGCCCTCTGACGCTCTGGCCCTTCCCCAGTGCGCCGCTGAAAAAATTATCCGCGCGCGTCAAAGCTTTACTGGTGGTAGAAATGAATGCCGGTCAGATGGTCGAAGACGTGCGCTTGGCTGCCGCTGGCTCTACGCCTGTCCATTTTCGCGGCTTTCCGGGTGGCCGCGTGCCAACCGTAACAGATATCTATAAAGCCTTAATGGACCTAAGCAAATAGGCCCGTGG
Organism: uncultured Verrucomicrobiota bacterium; assembly: GCA_964444425.1. Taxonomy (GTDB): domain Bacteria; phylum Verrucomicrobiota; class Kiritimatiellia; order JAAZAB01; family JAAZAB01; genus CAYUHK01. The sequence goes on along the minus strand of CAYUHK010000040.1, from coordinate 7,142 downwards.
CGAAAGCCGAGGGAGACCTGATTTTGAAGAAGAAAAAAATAGCTCCGCCAAGATCGCCGGCCCGCCTGATCTACCAACGTCCGCGCGCGCTCAGCGATGTGCCCATGCATTATTGTGCTGGCTGCGGCCACAGTATGACCCATAAAGTCTTGGCTGAGGTCCTGGATGAATTAAAGATTGCTCAGCGCACCATCGGCGTGGCGCCGGTAGGCTGTGCCGTGCTGGCCTATTTTTACTTAAAATGCGATATCAGCGAGGCCGCTCATGGCCGGGCCGCGGCGGTAGCTACCGGCATCAAACGGGCTCTGAGTGATCGGATAGTTTTTTCTTATCAGGGCGATGGCGATCTGGCCGCCATTGGCATAGCCGAAACGATTCATGCCGCTAACCGTGGCGAAAACATCACGGTGATTTTCGTCAATAATACCGTCTACGGCATGACTGGCGGCCAGATGGCGCCTACCACCCTAGTGGGCCAAGCTACGCCGACCTGTCCGCGCGGCCGCGATCCTCAGACCATGGGGCCGCCCCTGCGCATGTGCGAGCTATTGAATACCCTGGAACGCCCCTATTATATTGAAAGGGTGGCTTTGGATGGTCCTCAAGGCGTGCTGGCAACCAAAAAGGCTTTACGTCTGGCCTTGACGGCCCAAATGCAGGGCAAGGGATATAGCTTTGTTGAAATACTCTCCCCCTGCCCCACCTACTTCCGGCTGACCCCGGCGCAATCCTTGGCTTTCGTTAAGAAATCTATGGTTCCCGTATTCCCGGTTAAGCTATTTCGTCAAGAAGGGGTGGCCATTCATGCTTGAACGGGTACTGATTGCCGGAGCAGGTGGCCAGGGCGTTATCATGCTTGGCAAAGCATTGGCGCGGCTGGCGGTGGATGTTGCCGCGCACGTAACTTTTTTCCCCTCTTATGGCGCCGAGGTGCGCGGTGGCACTTCGAATTGCCAGGTGATCTTTTCTTCCCATGAGATAGCTTCGCCGCTGGCGGAAGAGTTCGATTCGCTGATTATCATGAACCAGCAAAGCCTGACGCGTTTTCTGCCGACCTTGGCTCCCAAGGGCCTAGCTGTTATCAATCAATCGCTTAGCCAAGCCCCCCGCGCCCAAGGTCGCGTCCTGATCCGAGCCACTGAAATGGCCTACCAAATGGGCAGTGTACGCGTGGCTAATTTCATTATGTTGGGCGCCTGGCTGGCTCATAAGCCCTTGCTGGTCGCCAAGGCTGTCGAAGGGTTTATCGCCAAGAGTTTCGCTGGCCAGCCGGACCTGGTTAAGATCAACATCCAAGCTTTGCGTAAAGGCATGCAACATATCTGAAGCCAGGCCCCTTGCCGAGCTTGCCTCTATTAGCTTCAATCATAAGGAATCAACATGCGCTTACGATGCTTAGCCCCTTTGCTTATAGCAGCCTATTACAGCTGCGCTTCTCTTGCCCAGGGCGCCCAGTTTGCTCGCACTAACGAATTTCGTTTGCAGCCCCAAGAAACCCTGGCGACTGAGCTGTGGTTAAGCGCTAATCGCATCCAGCTGGAAGGGATTGTGGCCGACGATATATTCATGTTGGCATCTAAAAGGTCGTTTGGACACGACGATCCTCAGGACGGCCTGATAACCTTAGCCGGCGAATATCACAACGATGTTTGGGCGGCGGCCAACAGCATAGAATTTACCGGCCGTATTGAGGATCATGCCCGCTGTCTGGCTCGCACTATAATGCTCAGTGGCTACCTGGCCAACAACTCAATATTTATTGGAGAGACCATCCATTGCAGCAAAGCCGCTGAGGTTGCCGCCGACATCTGGATGGTGGGCGAAAATATAATCCTAGACGGCAAGATCGCAGGCCGGGCCAGGCTGTTTGGCAGAAATATAACTTTGGCTGGAACCTTCGATCAAGATGTCTTTATCACTGCCCAAGATATAGTGGCTTTGCCAGGCACTGAGATCCTGGGCAATTTAACTTATCGTTGCGCCAAGGAATTCGTGCCCGACAGCCGGGTGATTATCCATGGCCAACTTATCCGTCAAAAGATCGGCGATTCAGCCGAGGGGCCCCCTTTAGCCTTTTCCATCAAAACGTTTTTTTATCAAAGCTGGTTATATCTGGGAGCCTTGCTTGCTGGCATAATCTTCATAGCCCTTTTCCCAACTTGCACTACTAAAGCCGTGCTTAATATCCAGGGCGCTTTATGGTCAAGCTTGCTTACCGGCGCGGCGACCTTGGCCTTGATCGTAACGGCGATCTTTTTCGGGATGCTGTCCTTTATCGGCATTCCCTTGAGTCTACTCTTGATATTAACTTGCATAATCCTGATCTATTTCAGCAAAATCATAGTGGCCATAGCCTTGGGCAGCTGGCTGCTGCGCCGATCTCAACCGCGCTGCTATCGACAATTTCTGCTGCCGCTGGCCATTGGACTTTTATTGATCTATGCCGGAATTAACCGCGGTCCCTTAGGCCTGACCCTAGGGATGCTGATCAGTATATTAGGCCTGGGGGCTTTAGTGCGGGCTTGCTATGCCAATCAGGCCCAGAAGCTTCCCGAAACCTGCGCTAGCAGTCGCGAGGATTCACTCGTCGAATCTGCTAAAGATGATCAAGCTGGCTGAGGGGCGTTCCTTGGCGCTGATCTCCCATTGGCGCAACCCTGGCGCCGCGGCCGGGGAGTTGCTTTGTAAAGTCAAGGTCTGCACAGAGCATTCTGGCGCCGCCGCCGCCAGAATATTGGTCAGGGCATTGCCTAAACGGACTTCGCTAACAATACGGTCGGCTTCGCGGCGCACCTGTTGAGCGGCGCGGGCGGCCTGTTCGGCCTTCAGGGCGCTGAGTTGGGTTTCCAAAACCACACTGGCGACAATGCTCAAGAGCAGTAAAGCCACCAAAACTTCAAGCAAAGTGAAGGCATTATTCATTGGCTCGATCTTCTGATCATGGCAAAGCCAAAAGGCGGATTGCCGCGCCGGCCAGGCCAGGCCAGCTTAGAGATCTGAGCTGGAAATATCGGCGGCATCATCGCTGCCGCCCGGCTCGCCGTCGCTAGCATAACAGATCACTTCATAAGGTTCATCATGGGTCCCTGGAACCAGATAAATATAATCATGATTCCAAGGGTCTTTAGGCAGCTTACGGCTTTCCAGATAGCCATCCTCGGGATATTGTTCCGGCACTGGAGCCAGGCTAGGTTTCTGGCACAATGCTTGCAGTCCTTGCTGTTGGGTTGGATAGCGCCCTTGCTCCAAGCGATAAGTTTTTAAAGCCTGCTGAAAATTCTTTATCTGTAGCTTAGCGGCAGCCACTTTGGCCTCGCCGGGATGGCGCAGCACGCTAACCCCAACTATTCCAGCCAGGATGGAAATGATCAGCACTACCACCAATATCTCGATCAAGGTGAAGCCAGCGGATCTCAGGCGCATTAGATCTATCCTTTCGTAGCAAGGCATTAGCTTGAAGAGCCAGCGCTTATTTAAGTAATTAACTCGCAGCATAGCAAAAGCAGATCCCTCTGCCAAGCTGCCAGGCAAATAAACCTGTTATCCCCAAGACTATTACATTATGCTGCCAATATGGCGCGCAACTGGAAATGGATGCGGCAGACCGCAAGGCAAGAAATAAAAGCCTTGCTAGGCGCTTTGCCCGCAAGCCTGCAGGGCCCAGCCTCATCCATAGCGGTTTTCTATGAGCGACGCCCAAGCCCAGCTCTGCGCAAGCGCGGCATAACCGCCGACACCCTGGGCTTCTTTGAAGGAGCCGCGTTGCCTGATAGCGCGGCCAGCGCGCCCTGGCCCACACGGATTGTTTTATTTCTGGACAACATCTGGGAAGCGGCCGGCGCGGCGGAGCTGGCCTACCGCCAAGAAGTGCGCACGACTTATCTGCATGAATTAGGCCATTACCTGGGCCTGGAAGAATCCGACCTGGCGGCGCGCTCCTTGGATTGATCCGGCTAGTTTACTCTGGCAGATCGGCTGGAGGCGGGGGGAATCGAACCCCCGTCCGCATAAGAGTCACTTCCGCTTCTACGCGCGTGTTCTGTCTATTAAATTTTGCCAGGGCGCCCGCCGACAGACAGGCCAGCGCCAGAGCTAGCGGCCAGGCTAGATCTTGTTGCCTGGTCCGGTCGCCCAACCAGACAACCCAACCCGCTGTCGTCGTCTTAGCGGCCTAGCAGGTGGTCAGCCATAAGACGTCGCGGATCAATTAAGCCGCGAGAGCCAATTCGTTATTGGCGTTTGAGTTTTGTTCCCGGATGTTTAACGAGGCCAACCGGGGTCCTCGGCGCGCGACGTAAGCTTCAACCTACACGTCGAAACCAGTCGCCCCCATAATCCCTAAAAACCTAGCTTGGCTCTTGCTTGGGCACGCGATTTTTCATCTCTTCAATCACTTCGGCCATACAGGTCGGGCAGAGCCCATGGGTAAAGCTTAGCAAGGAGTTCTCGCTGACGTAATCCTCCATTTGCTTCCAGACATTGGCGCGAATGCGCACCCGATGGCATTTAAAACAGACAGCCAAGAGCGCATTCAATACTCGTCTTTGCTGAAGATAGGTATTGCCGATCGTCAGAATAGCTGTCAGGAATACCCCCGCGCTGAGAATCGATGCTCTAAATAAATTAAAACCTTCCGCTTGAGTTTTAAAGAAAAACGACTGCATATCCTTAAGTTCGTTCAGCCAAATCAACAGCAATAACATTATAAAGGTCAGCAATTGCCAGAATGCAATATAGGCAAAAGGATCTCGAGGCAAGCGCACGCCATTGGAAACATCTAGTGAAGGTGTATTATTCATAAGGCCTTCCTTTAGAGACTACGGTCAAGCCATATTATTTATACTCAAGAAATTATGACCCATTCTTGGCCATGAGTCAATGTGTTAATTGCAGCCTTAGTTGCAAGGCCTTGACAATAAGGGGCGGCGATAGATTTAAGCGGCTAAGTTCGCTTAGCTCGCTGGCAGAGCTGCATCCACTAATTGCCAAGATATAGCCTTGCCAGCGCGGTTGACCTGTAAAGTAATTAGAGCAAGCTAACCTGGCCAAGGAGAACTTTTTATTAGTCGTATGGGGTTTGTCCAAGAGGCCGTAGGTTCCTGAGCGCTAGGGCGCGCTGCGCACGCCGCGCAGGCCGGTAATAGGCGCTGGCATCGTCGTTTCATAGCGAGCGGCAACAGCGGCTGCACCTGCGGCCCAATCAGTCCGACCGCCCTTAAAAAACCAGCCCTTGTTTAACCAATCAGAGTTATCGGTATCGCCTGTAGCCAATAAAGCGCCGTCGCCATGAGTGCCTTTGAATCCTCGGCTATTAACATTTTTCAGATAGAGGGTGGGTAGCGCCAACATTGTACACATATCCAGCATGCCATAATAACTGGCGCCAGCCTGTGCTCGGGTTGAATTTGGCGTGGCAAACATCCCTACCCGGGCCGGCGCGAAAGCTTGCTTTTGATGATAGCTGTTAGCATTAGCCGGACTGGCCGTTTCCACTCCGCTGCCGTCCTCGCCAATAAAGGCGGTTATCTGGATTGCGCTAGCATTGCCCCAGGCGAGCTCATTAGCCACAGGATATTTGGGCCCGCGGCAAGCCTTCTCATATTCCAGCTCGGTTATCGGCCGCAAGCCAGCCCAATCCAGATAGGCCAGGTTATGATTTATACTCAGACCGTTTGCCGCTCTATCGGAGGCGGCGTTGGTATATCGACCGGTGCCGTCAACCCCGATGGTTTGGCGGGCTATAACCGTATTTCCAACAAAACGATTGGTGGCCTGCTCATAGCTTAACTCGTTTAAAAAGTCAGTGTATTGCCCTTGAGTCAGGAGATATTTCATGCAATAGAATGCATTGTAGCCCTTGGGAGATTCTTCTGGCAACAGGCCGGCGGTACCTATGTAAGTGCCGCTAATACACCAAAGGCAGCCGGCGGCGTTAGAGATAGTGAGAGCAGCTTCGCTATTGATTCGAAAGGGAATAGGCGAGCCAGAAGTCCAGGAGCCATCGGTCAAACTATTCGTTTCGGTTTCTAGGCCCCCTACCCAGAAAGGACCTTTAGGAACATAAACCATCTCGATGGCATGGACGCTGATATCCAGTTCATTAGTGCTAAGCAGTCCCTGTTCAGCGTAATTCCAGCGCAAACGCACATTGCTTAAGTTTAGGGTGCCGTGCCCTTCCGCGGAACGATAAATGAAGGCGCCAACATTAGTGCCAGCCTCATTCTGGCCAAGGTCTAACGCCATGCCCGCTGGCACACTGTGGCCGCTTGGCGCCAGTAAAACATGATCCCAACTATCGCCGCTCAAGCGGTATTTTATGAAAACCCAGGCCGCATCCCAATTGGTAACGCTAAGAGAACCAGCGCCAGTATCGGTTTCCTCCCAGGAAGCGCGCCAGGAATTTTCCCAGCTTAGATCAAACTGTATATCCAGGCTGCCGGCATTGGTATCGGTATTTACCAAGCTAAAGTTAGCTAGCCGAAGGTTATTGGCCCAGCCGGTCGAAGCCGCCGCCAGCAGCAAGCCAACTGTCAGGATGAAAAATCTTTTTAATATTATCTTTTGCATGCTACGCCTTCCTAATAACTGTTTTGCGCGGCCCCATATAATCTCTTTCATCCTATCAATTATTCACCTGCCCCGCTAGGGCACCGTGCGCACGCCGCGATAGCCCAACTGCTGTTGCCCTATATAGATGGAACGGTTGCCATGAGGCCTCGAAGAAACACGGGTCGCAGCATCAGGCCACCCTCGCAGGCAAAAGGTATTACCCAATGGCCATGACGGTTCGTTGCAATTGCCATTCTCCGCCAAGATCCCATCGCCATGGTTTCCAAGAAAAGCGCGCATCGTCGAGGAGCCCACACCGATCATCGATTCGGGCGAATTGCCAGTTAAATCCATAATCCCATAATAGCTGGCGCCGGCATTTATACGGGTGGAATTAGGTCTGGCACAGATCCCCACTCGTATCGGTATACAGGCAGCTGTAATAGTGTGGTTGGCGGATATGGGCAAGGCCGTCTCGGTGCCGCTGCCATCTTCGCCATCAAAATTAGTGAAGTTCTGAGCGAAAGGTGTTCCCCAGGCATATTCATTAGCCACCGGATACTTGGGTCCGCGGCAAATCTTTTCATACTCCA
>CAYUHK010000039.1:0-12630 GCA_964444425.1 uncultured Verrucomicrobiota bacterium | reverse complement strand
AGGATGGTCAGTAAGAGATGCTTGGCCCGCCGCGGTACGGCATAGTAGAGCAATAATGCCAGCGGAAGAAAATAGAATAAAAAGATGTGCGAGCTAAAAACCATTTCAACAACACGCAGGAAATCAAGGCCAACCTTATGACGGCTTGGCTGCGGCCGGCGGCCCTTTTATTCCACTTCATAATAGAGCGGCAGTAAAAAATCGGCGTTATCCATGATCAGCCGCTCACTCTCCAGCTCGGGATGTTCATCGAAGGACTCTAAGACCAGGCGGTAAACTTTACCCGTTCCCTGCTGGGCGGTTGCCAAGATCTGTCCATCCAGAATGGCCCAACGCGCCACCAGGACCTGCCGCGCGCTATATTGGCCTGCGATGATTTTGAGATTATCATAACTGTTAATGGTTAAGGCACGCTTATAGGGCGCGATGGAGGTTGGCGCTGGAATGGGCGTTGCTTCAACCAGATGGCCTTCCAGGATCAGCTGCGCTGGCGCGCGCCGGCTTTTTAGCTTGGCTGCGAGGCTGGCGAATTTAGCTTGGGCTTGAGCGGGGCTTAGAGTTTGACCGTATATCGCGATATGGTCTATTGTGCCCGGCCAAAAAATATTTTGGTCTCCGAATATCAGATCTCCTGGAACCCAAGATTGCAGATCGCCCGTCAGGGCGTTGGTTAGCTCCTGCGGCTTGCCATTTAAAAAACATGCCAATTGGCCCGGTGCGTAGCTGATAATGATGTGCTGAGCCGTGTCGGCAGATAATTCTCCCAGGGTCAGTGGCGGATTTAATCCCGCCGCCGCCGAAGTATTTAAGCGCAAAACCAATCGATCTTTTTCCTGGCTAAGAATAAAATTGCCGGTGGCGCCGGCCGTGAATGCAATGATCTGCGCTCTTGCCAGGCGAGGGGCATTGCTGCGCGGCATGATTAACGCTTCCAGGCTGAATTGATCGCTGTGCTGGCAAGCCGCTAGGATGGCTTGGCTACATTCTGTGGGGGTGCTAAAAATGCCCTGAGCTAAATCCATATCAAAATAGCGGCCGTAACGCGCTGCGCCGACTGGCTGGGTGCGGCAAACTCGCCCGAACCGCTCGGGGGTGCCAGGGATTTCATTTTTCCCAGCACGATTCTCCCAGATAAAGGCTAATCCAGGAGCAATGCCGGGCCAGGTGTTTTGTGATTCTGCCGCCGCCGGCTGCGCCGGCGCTGCCGGCCAAGCTTCCCGCACGGCTGGCTGTTGCTCCGCCGTCGTCACGGCGATCCAGGCATCTGGAAAGAAATCGGCCCGCGCATTATGAGTTATGCGCGCCCAGCTTGTGATGCTCTGGAAGTGGGGGTCGAATTTACCTAGAAATATCTCAACCTCGCCGCCGCCACCGCGGATGCGATTCTCGGCGCCACCCAATTTGTAGGGGCCGCTCATGGTCATGAAGCGGGAGTTGTTGCTCCAGCGCGGATGATAGACTTCATAGTCACCAAGGCCGGGCGCTTGATTGATTGGAACAATCCAGCGTTCATTTGAGTTGACGCGGAAAAAAGTCAAATTGCGATGGGCGCCGTCAAAAATCCATAGCAGGCCGCTCTCGTCCGGCGCCAAAGATGGCCAGCAACCTTCACCATATTTCTTCCACTGGCCATTGGCGAGGTCGGCGATTCCGCAGGCTGGCCAAGGGAACCCGCCACAAGCCCAGCGACCATCGCGGGATATTTGAAAATTATCAGCTTCAACGGCAGTTGCGTTCCAAACAGGCTCCACTTGATCCGGATTATCAATGGGGGCCCGTGCAATCGGATACAAGGCTGCGGAATCGGCTAGACTGGTGCCGCTATAAACCCATTCCCGGCCGCTACGCGGATCGCGCCAGACTCCTAATGCAAATCCGCTAGCCAGGCGCTTGAGCCCAGAGCCATCCCAGTTGACTAAATATATCTGACGTTCATGCCGATCAGAAAAGATCACGCGGTTGCCGGAGGGCGTCAGCATCGGTTTAGCGTAATTGCCTAGCTGCTCAAGGATCACGCGTTCACCACGCTCATCTTCCGTATCTAGGCCCATCAGGCGTAAATTAGTGGCTTGGGCCGTGACGTCGTTGCCGGCGCCCATGTCCTGACACCAGACGATGCGGGTGTGAGCTTGAGTAAGCGCGCGAATCTTAGCAGCAGCAGTGTCTGCGCTGGCCTGCCTGGATAACCAGCCGATGCACAATATGCCTAAAAAGCCTTTAAGCAGTGGGAGTTGGCAAGCTCCAATAAGTTTTATAATGCGGAGCCGCTCCAAAGACTGTTGCCCGCTGTTCATTTTTAGGCTCTTAGGTTTTATGATTGGTCTGCCTCCGATCTCGAATCACCTTGGCGGGAATGCCGACTGCCACACTATAGGCCGGAAGGGGTTTAGTGATGACGGCACCGGCGCCGATAATGCTATTGCGCCCCACGCTCATGCCATCAAGTGTTTTTACCCCGGCGCCAAACCAGCAATTTTCCCCCACCTCAATCCCGGCGGAACGCGATCCTTGCTCGGTTACCGAAGCTTCAACATCCTGCGGATCATGATCGCCGCCGATAAAATAACAGTAAGCAGCAACCAGCGTGCCGTTGCCCAAGGTTACTTGGCTGCCCGAGAATATCTCGCAATTGAATCCGATGTTAACGTTTAGGCCTAGCGTGATATCACCATTTTTACAGCTGAGAATGGAATTGCGGCCAAGAAATACGCCCGTTGCTATTCGAATGCCGTTGTTGCTGCGGCCCTTAGCGTCCAACAAACAATTGTCGTCAATGGTGACGTTATTGCCAATGAAGATCTTATGGGGATGGCGCAATACGACGTTCATGCCGAAGTTAACATTTTGGCCGCACTGACCTAGCAGCAGCGGATAGAGTTTTGAGCGTAGCCATAGGCCTAGGGCTCCGGGCAGCCGTAGAGATAGCAGCATGATCAATTCATACTTAAACATTGCCCAAAAGCCTGGCCGGCCTATGATCAGGGCGCTATAACGCTCCCTTTTGGATTTGGCCGCCGCGGCCATTTCGCGCTGAATAATAACGCTTTCGGTTTTCATCATAGCTTGGTTCGTAGCACGCGCCGCCGGTTAAGTCAAGATATATTCCCACCGCCGCCTGCTCTAATTTTCTCTAATCGGCCAAAGCTTTTAGGCCGCGGTGCGGTCGGTGGCGGTCCGCCGGTGCTTCCAGACCAGCAGCGCGGCGATCAGCGGCAGAGTTATCATAAATTCGCGAGTCACTACAACCAGATTGCCCCTAGTCCATAGTTCAGCCCAGCTGGCCTTGGCCGGGGCTGCAAATAGCGCTATGGGCGCAATGTAGTGCCGGCTTGATAATGGCCAAAGCAGCCTAATACCATAGGGCGCCGAAGTGTCCGCGCAGAAATAATCGGCTATTAGATGACTGCCCAAGAGAGTTAAAATGAAATAGAAGCCACTCCAGGGCGCCTGGCCCGACCTCCTGGCATAGAGCCAGATCGCCAAGGCAAGCAAGACGATCCATCCCAAGGTATGGGTAATGGTTTGATGATAGTAATTCAAATTACCACGCGGTATTCCGAAAATAAAGTCAATATCCGGGGCATTGGCTAGCACGATGCAAAAAAATAATTTGTCGCGCAGCTGCCAAATTTGGCGAGCCAACTCGCGCCAATTTGTCCAGTCTGCTAAAGCTTGAGCTAAACCAATAGCCAGACCAATCAAACTATGTCCTAATGGTGAAGGCATAAGGTCAATCAAAGCAAGTTTCTAAAATCGTGCAGCCTTCCGGCCAGCCTGCTAACAGCTGCTCAGATCCATCCTCGGCGAACTTGCGCGGCGGCGCTGTTGGCTTGTTTTCTTGAGGCGATAAAGACGGGTTAGCATATCCGGAAAATTATTGCGGCGGCCGGCTGGGTTGATTCGAGCGGCCGGGTCGCTTAAGATGAGGCCTAGCGAAGCTAGGGGCTGCTCTAGATCAAATGGGCCTTCATAAGTAAAACCGTAAGCGCCGCTTTGGCGTTCTTCACCTGGCAAGGGTAGGGGATCAGAGCCTGGCAAGATCACTAATCCATTTTGTCGCGCCTTCCGCATGATCGGCGGCGTTGGCCAGCCGATTGGCCGCAGGGATGAATCGCCCAGCGCCAGCCGGCCTGGTTGAGCGCCGCCGCAGTTGGTTTCAATAAGCTGGTGAATAATTTTGCCGCGCTGACCCCACCACTTACCGGGCGCCCAGGGCAGCACGGCAATCCCGCCGGCGTCATCAACCCGTTTCAGCGTGATATCAATAGATAAGCCATCAGGGATGGACTCGTTGATGCCTAGGCCCAACACTTCTAGGCGCTCTTGGGTGGCAATCTGCTTACCGGCGATCAGGCAGAGTCGATGAGTTTTGCGATGCAGTAGTGTGAGGGCCAGCTCGGCCTGCTGATCTAGAATGTCCAATCCAGCCGCGGCCAGCCCCGCGGCATTTTTTTTTAGCTTATCAAAGCAGTTGGCGCCTTGACTTTCCACCAAGAGGGCCAGCTTCAAGACAGTCTCGGACGGGCCTGGCCAGCAGAGCTGGGCATTATGGTTTAAATTGGCAAGGAGAAAATCAAAGACTTGGCCCAAGTGGAAGGCAGAGTAAATATGCAGATGGCCATCAGCCGATATTTTGGTTATTTGCTGCTCCATCTCGCTTCCTATCATTGCCAGGCCATTATACGCTTTGCTGGATAGCCGTGCTGGGATCATCTCATAAAATCACTGGCTTGCCAACTCTTTGTGCTCAGCCAGCGCCCTAAGAATAGGCTCAGCCGATAAAAATAAGTTGCACTTCAAGCTTCGCCGGCTATCATAGCCGCGGTTGCTGGGAGCCTTGGCTGGGGTTAAAAATCCACGGCGCGATGGCCGAGTGGTTAGGCACGGGTCTGCAAAACCTGTTACAGCGGTTCAATTCCGCTTCGCGCCTCTTCCCGATAATCGGCTTGGGCGCGCCGTCTTTGCCAGCTGGCCAATCAGCCGCGCCGCTCTGAGTAAATCGTGCTAAGAGGCCAAAATGAAGCTGCATTGGATCAGATGGGCGGTGCTCTGCAACCTGCTGGCCATTAGCTCCCCGGCCGCTCCCAATTTAATAGCTCTGAAGCATTCGGCTGAGAGCTTGTGCAGCTTAGCGAACGCCCCCGAAGAGATAATTAAAGAGATCATTGAGCCAGACGAACCTAGCAGCGTTTGTGTTGGTCAGCAATTTAGCATTGGCCTAGAGGCTAATCCCAGCACCGGCTATGCATGGCAATTGGATCAACCCCTTGATGTAAGCTTGATTCAATTTATCACCAATCTCTATATTCAACCGGCCAGTGAATTATTGGGCGCGCCCGGCCGGGAATTATGGGTTTTCAAGGCCATAGGCCAGGGCCAGGCCAGGATCGTTTTGAAATATGTTCGGCCTTGGCAAAAGGACTCAGCGCCGGCTAAGCTAAATACCTTTAGGCTGATCGTTAAAGAAGCGCCTGGTGATTCCTCTCATTGTAAGCTTGAATCAGCTAGCGCTGCGCAGCACTTAATAAAATGACGCAGCTAACCTGTTTTTTAAAAGCTGTTCTTTATAAGGAAACTAAAACCTAAAAATGAGCTTTTTTACGCTGCGATATCCCAGCCGGCTTGACTGGCTTAAAAAAGCCCTCGAGACTTATCCTCTGGCTAAGCAAGCCATGCTTAGCGCGGCTTTGCATGGGCTTCTGATTTGCGGCCTGTTGCTGTTATCGCTGGGATCTTGTCAATTGCGCTCACAGCGCTATCTCAGCCCCTTTGATCTGCAATCCCTGGAAGCGCCCGGGCGCCCTGGTGAGGCCGGCCCCGCCGCCGCGTCGCCGGCGCCGACCGCCCCAGCGTTGGACGGCCTGGAGATCCTCAAGCCTCAGCCGGTCCGACCAAAAGCCGTGCCCAACAAGCCAGCTGCCGCCAAGCCGCCCGCTGCGCCAGCAAGAAACATCTCTAAAAGCGAAGTGCAGAAACTATTAGGAGCGGCCATGCAAAGCCTGGGAACCAGCCAAGCAGCATCAAGTGGCACTGGCCGGGGTGGGGGCCATTATGATCCCTTAAGCTGGTATTACGCTAACGTGCGCGCCACCATGTATGAGGCTTGGCAACAGCCTAGTGCTTTGGCCGGGCAACAGGGTTTGGTCAGCCGCGCGCTGATCCGCATCCAACGCGACGGCCGCATCATTAAGCGTTCCTTGATTCAGTCTTCCGGCAATGCTCAGATGGATAATTCAGTCATGGCAGCCTTGGAATCTGTTGCTCGTCTTCAGGAACTGCCGCCGGGCTTTGCTGGGGCCTATAAGGAAATTGCCATAGATTTCGAATTAATGGCTCCGGCGTATTGAGATCAACTTGTTGGTGCAGCGCTAGCGGTATTTTCCGCTGGCGGCTCAATCGATTTGTCGTTGGCTGGGCTAACCAGAGGTTTGGCGGCTTCGCCGGCGCGCCCTTCGATGGCAGAAACCAGTTGGCCGACCAAGGTTTCGCGGCGGCGGGCAGCCTCTTCCGGCGTTAATCCGCTCACATCCAGATAGCCGGCGGCGATTTGGCCATGCCCTCCGGCCGAACCCTCTTTGTTGCTGATCAAGGATTTCAACAGGCGGGCGCAATCGGCATGCGGCAGTTTGCTGCGCAGCGAGATCATCAGTTTGTTTTCAATGAAAGCGGTACAGAACGACCAGGTGATCCGCTCCATGCGCAAGAGCAGGTCGGCGATTTCCGCAATGATGTCCGAATGTGATACCGAGCTTAGGTGCGTCCAGGAGACGCGCCCATAAACCAAGGCCTTGTGGACCGCTTCATCTAAATAGCTGTAATAACCGCGCGGCAGGGCGGCGTTTTCGATCTGCCCTAAAATCTTCAGGTTGCAGCAGGGCATCAGATAGGTATAGGCCGCCAAATCTCGCGCTGAGGCATGGCGGATAAAATTAAACGTTTCGGTCATGATTGCATAGGCCATTATCGAGGCCAACCATCTGGGCGGCGGAATGCCGGCCACGATCAGGCATTCTACCAAGCGCGTAGTCACGGCCCCGAGTTCCGGAGTAAGATCCGTGAACAAGGCGTCGGAGATAGGCTTTTTGGTATGTTGATGATGATCGAAGACGCCAATGGGCCGCACAAATGGCGGGATGGTTACGTTGCCGCTCCATGGCGTCGTGTCGACAAAGATGGCGGGAACATTGCTGCGGGCGCCGCGCCACTCATGTGGGGCAATCCACTTATACTTGAAATGTCTTAGTAATTCCCGATTCTCGGCGCGCGTAACTATGCCGCTGAACATTATGCGGCTTTTCAGCCGCCAGCGCTCCTTCAATAATAAATGCAGGGCCGCCGCGCTGGCCAGAGCGTCTGGGTCGGGATAGTCATGAGGCAGAATCAAGACTTGGCGCCGTGTCGGCAGCCTGGATTCTAAATCATCCAGGAGGTGTTCAACTTCAGCAATGACGGCGGACTCCATGTTATTTAAAGAGCGCGCCAATTATTACGCCAAGCACGATAAAACCCAGGAATATCAAGGATTTTACGGCTGTCACGGTGGTAAAAATCAGGTTTAACGTGATATTGCGGCCAATGCCCATGGAATTATAAACCAGCACCAGCATCGTTAAGCCCAGGATGATAAATGCATAAATCACTTTTTTGTTCATATCCTCTCCTTCAACAGAGCGACTTTGCCTGCCAGCCTTCTTTTGGAGCTATTAACTAAGGCTTTTTAGTCGTGAACAAAAGCCATTGTTGCTATTTTATGTTTTTCTGCAAGCAAAAAACGCTCAGCCTAGGCTCGGATCTGCCCCCCCTCAAGAAGGGTCTTCATGATCTACTGGCAAGCTCAAGCGCGCCAGCTACTCTGGCAAGAAAATGTTGAAAATGAAATAAAAAATTGTTTGCACCAGCGCACCGGATAAATCATTATTCTAACCCTTAAGAACCTGCCAAATCAAAGTGGGGGATCAGTATGAATTATGACGCCTTTATTGAAGAGCAAATCGAGGATATTCGCCAAACGGTAGGCGATGGCCTGGCCATCAACGCCCTCAGCGGCGGCGTGGATAGCGCGGTCGTTACCGCGCTGGGACATCGCGCGCTGGGCAAGCGCATGAAAACATTTCTGGTGGATAACGCGCTCATGCGCGCGGACGAACCAGCCTGGGTGGTCAACTTGTTTGCTGAGCTGCAGATCCCGGTGGAGCTGGTCGATGCGCGGGCGGATTTTTTAGCGGCCCTCCAAGGGGTTGTCGATCCCGAAAAGAAACGTCAAGCCATTGCCGAGGTCTTTTATGCCAAGGTATTCGCTAAGTTGGTCAAAAAAACCCAAGCGCGCTTCTTGATGCAAGGCACCATTCTTACGGATATCGAAGAGTCGGTCGCTGGCATTAAACGTCAGCATAATATTATTTCTCAGCTTGGCATCGCGCCTGAGCAGGCCTATGGCTATACTGTTTTAGAGCCATTGAAAACCCTGCGCAAAGCTGCCGTGCAGCAGGTTGCCGCACGCTTGGGCCTGCCGCCGGCGTTATCTCGGCGCATGCCCTTTCCGGGCCCGGCTTTGGCCGCCCGCATAATCGGCGAAGTTACCGAGGCTAAGCTGGCCATCATGCGTAAAGTTACCGCTATCGTGGAGGAGGAGCTGGCCGAAAGTGGCGCCTTTCAATATTTAGCCGCTTTGTTTGAGGACCGGGCTACCGGAATCCGTGCTGGTAAACGGGAATTCGGCCATATCGTGGTAGTGCGCTGCGTTGATAGCATTGATGCGCGAACGGCGACAGCCACGCGGCTTCCCTGGGACAAACTGGAGCGGATTAGCCAGCGTATAACCAATCTGGAAAACATCAACCGCTGTCTCTATGATCTGACGCCCAAGCCCCCAGCAACGATTGAATATATTTAAGCCAACCCGAACCTTAGCCTGTCAGGCAGAGCTGGCCGGCCGCCAGCCTTGCAAATCGTTCGGTCTTTTAATCAGGCCTTAAACCGGGTCTATTAAATCAAGCACGTCGCGGCTGGGCCGATCCATTTCACTTTGGGCCGCTTGCGGCTCTGGCTCAGGGGCGCTCTGCTGGGCCGGTGCTGGAATTGGTTCAGCCGGTGCTGGAATTGGTTCAGCCGGCTGCGGCCGTTCCGCTTGCCGCCGTTCGCCGCGGCGTCCGCCGCGCCCGCCGCGCGGGCGATCGCCTGTTCGCTCGCCGCGCTCGTCGCGTTCCTCCATGGCTTTGCGTAGGGTGCTAGCGCGTAGGCAGGCTGCCTTGAGCGCCGCCGCCTGGCGTTCCAATTGGACATCGCTGCTGATCAATACAACATCCCAGCTGCAAATGTGTTTGCGGATCAGCTGAAGCAATTTTTTAGCGCGATCTTCGGAACGTTCGGCATAATAAACGCGAACGCCTTTATATTGCTCGCCCTCGTCTGCCTCGCGTAGGGGTCGGCCCATTAAGACTGCCAAGATCTTGATGCCCTCGCGTTCGGCAAATTGAGCCAGATTTCTTAGAATGAAGAAATTATCGCGCGGGCTCAATTGGCCATTGCCGCCGCGCAAACGGTTTTCGGCCAAGCCGCTGGCATCCACCAGGTAGACTCGGCGTTCGACCGGCCGGCTTAAAGGCGATTGGCGCCGGCGCAATCCTAACCAACTCAAGCAATTCATAAAGCTATCCTCAGGTTATTGTTTTTAATCCGGCCGGCCATTGCCGGCCCGGGCATGCGGAGGCCAACCATAGAACAGGCTTGCTCTTGAAGCAAGCTTCTAAATCCAGAGTCAAGCTCTTAAAGCTAAAGGCCACTTGGGAGCCGCTGCTGGGCGGGCGCTTGGCTGAGCGGCTGATCCTGCCAGCTAGTCAGGGCTTGCGATCGGCTCAAGCGATAGTATTTCGGAGGCCTTAAAGTTCTTAAAAATGCCCGGCTCAATCTCCAGCTTAATATCGCCATCGTATTTCTCGCGAATGATGCCACGGAAGATATGTTCCGGTCCGATTCCGGTGCGCACGCTAACGTTGGGGATAAAAGGCACTGGCCGCGCCATCAGTTTTTTATGCAGAATCAACGTCTGATTGGGGGCCAGCTCCAAGGTGCCGGCTAGATCATAATAGCCGGGTTTGGTGAGCTGAAACGAGTGTGAGCCCTGCGGCACATAATCAATGGTCAGCTGTTCGGAAATCAATTCTTGGCCGCGCGGCTTAGTTAGCCCGCGGCTGGCACCATCCAGATAGACGCTTACGCCGGGCGGCTCGCTGGAGATCAGGAGCGTGCCGCTGTTTTTGTTCATTTGGAATTCAACCACTGCTTCCTGGCCGGCTGTCAGCACGAGCGTTCGTTCCATCACGGCGTAGCCGGGCAGCTCGGCGCGCAGTAGATAGCGTCCAGGCGCGAGCGTATTGGTCAAGAGCGGCGTTATGGCCTTGTATTGATTATTGAGGTAAAGGCGCGCCTGGGGCGGGGTGGTGATGACCGAAAGTTTACCGGGCAAGGGCTGTAGGTTCACGCTTAGCAAACGTTCTTCACCAGGCTGGGCAACCAGTTCATCTTGATAGGGCGTATGGCCAGGCAAGCTTATTTCAACACGATGCTTGCCGGCGGCTAAACGGCTCATGCCACAGGGCGTTTTGCCGATGATGGTGCCATTGACCATCACTTGGGCGCCCGGCGGTTGGGAGCTGAAGGTTAGCTGCGCTGAGTCCGATAGCAGGCTAACGGCTATCTCCTGGGGAGTCCGATCCGTTAAGGTCAGCTCTAGGGTTTTGGGTAAATGGTCGGGAGCGCTAAGCTTGATTTGGCGTTGGCCCAGCGGAAAATCAGGAATGAATAGCGGTGTTTGGCCGCGATGCACGCCATTGATTTCAACCTCGGCTCCGGCTGGTTGAGATTTAATTAAAACCAGACCGCCGAGTGGTTCGAGTTGCAATTCCAGACTGGCTCGCGCGCCAGGTTGGATGTTAATCGTGGCTCGGCTTTCCCGATAACCGGCCAGACGGGCCACGATCAGATGATCGCCTGTGGCCAGATTCAACAAAGTGGTTGGGGCTGGCTGCGCCGCCGGCCGCCCATCGCAACTGATCGCCGCGCCGGCTGGGTCGCTGTTGACATAGAGTTGGCCGCCGGCGGCCGGCATCCGTTGGCCGGGCTCGCAAGCCGTCAGGCTGCCAAGCCAAGCCAGCAACAGCATTCGCATTAGCGGGTGAATCCAGGGCCAGTTTTTCATTCGCGGCATGTTACCATTATTTTTTTTCTAGACGGCGTTCTACGTCAATCAGCTTCTTCCTGGCGCCGGCATGGCGGCGATCCTGGCGCTCGGGGATCTCTTCGCAGATCAGGCGCAGCTGCCTGGCGGCTTCAGCCCACTCGCGCAGCCGGATATGGCGTTCGGCCAGAAACGAAAGATTTTGATATACCTCTTCCAGCTCGCGCTCGCCCTCGCCGCGCAGCGCTACGGCATCGGCGTAGAAATCTGGTTTGGGTTCAATTGTTTCCAGATACCATTCCGCCTCTTGCAGAGAACGGATGGCCAGCGCCAGATTGCCGTTTTTAACGTTGCGCTGGTCGTGCAGGCTGCGACCCAACAGGGTGGCGTCGCGCGCCAGGCTGATAAGTTTTTCGGGGGTTAGCGCCAGCGCGGTCAGGCCCAATTCGTTCTGGCCAAATTCCTCAATGGTTTCGCGCGTGGCCTTAAATACTTCTGGCTCCAGGGTGTTGAGTACCCTGACCCGCCGCGTCTGTAAACCAATGCTGATGCTTAAATCCCAGAGATCCCAGACATCGGCTGGCAAACCCTTGTATTCCTCCCTGAGTTCAAAAAAATTGGCGTGCTGCAGAGAGTCGGCTAGGCTTTGGATAAGTTCGGCATCCACTGATTTTAATTGGTTACCTGGAACATGCCGCCGGTTTTGTAAATCGTCAATCTGAATGGATAGGGTATTGTTCTGCAGGGTTAGCTGATAGCGGAAGATATTATTGGAATTGGCCTGGACCTTTTCATAGTGGATTTCCAGCGCCGTATTGAATGAGTCGGCTGGCGCCAGCGCTGGTTGGCTTGGAACAAAATGTAAAACCGTGACTATCAGGCTGCCAATCAGCAGCAGCGCCACCAATAACCAAGATAGCAACTGCTTGGCGTTCCGCCCAGACTGGTCCGGGCCGCTCCGCGGTCGCAGGAATTGCACCAGGCGCGCCGCCCCGCCAAGCGTGCCGTCCGCTGACTCAGTGCTGGCGACCGAAAAAAGATCGTGGACCGTGGCGGGCGGTGGGGTGGTGCTAATGACCCGCAGGATGGTATCGCCTAAGGTTAGACGATCGCCGACCTGGATGCGAGCCAAATGTAAAGCTTGATCGTTTAATAAGCTCTGATTGGCGCCGCCCAGATCCTCGGCCCAGAGACCTTCGTTTGGTTTAAAGAAAAACCGGCAGTGGAAGCGCGACATGGCCGGATCCCGCAGCACGATGTCGTTATGGGATGAGCGTCCCAGGCGCGCGCCGCCGGCGGCAATCAAGATTTCACGGCCCCGTTCGGGTCCCTCTTCAATGATTAGATGAGCAGATTGCTGGGTCATGCGCTATCCGCGACTTAGCTAGGTGATTCATAGAACGGCATTAATGCTAACCTAAAGACTCAGGTAAAATCAAATAAAAACACCATAT
>CAYUHK010000038.1:12901-13140 GCA_964444425.1 uncultured Verrucomicrobiota bacterium | reverse complement strand
TCCAAGAGCCGTTTTTCATTATCAGCGCTATCGGTTAAAGTTTCCACCCAACCGCCGGCTTCGCCCAGGGCAATAATGATGATGCAGTCGCTGGCGCGCGCCGCATTAGGAAAATCAAAGCCCGGCGCGGTATAGGTTTCAATATCCAATTGCATACGCCGCAATTGTTCAAAAGCCATCCCTTTGAAAAGGGTTTGCCCGGTTGTTAACAAAAACTGCTGGATCGGATCATTGATAAT
>CAYUHK010000038.1:2326-12891 GCA_964444425.1 uncultured Verrucomicrobiota bacterium | reverse complement strand
TCAAGAAAGGCGCATTGGGATCGCTGGGCGTCCTATGGCTAGTTTTCATTAACCAGCTGCGCAATTGCTGCAATTCCGGCCAGGTGGCGCATTGAGCCAGTGTCTTCAAAGGGGCGCTGCCTTGCAGGCGAGAAAATTTTACTGGAATGGGGCAGCCTTTTAAAAGAGCCTCGTCCTCAAGCAGTATAAAAGGCCGATATGTCTGCAGGCGGCGTTTCACCCGATCGCCTTGGCGCAAATAAATACTAACCTGCTGTTGGCGGGCTTGCGGATCGGGCGGCATCAGCTCCAGGCCGACCAGCCCCTCCTCTGGGCTATGTCCGAATATCGGCAGAGAGGTCATCACTTAAAACTATAATCCGGCATCTACTCGCACCTTGGGAAAATCGGTGAACCAAAATTGGAGCCAGACATCGTAATCGTTGTCGTTGCCACCTTGAGGATTTTCCTCGCGGCGCCAGTCCATTCCGATTCTGGCAGTAAGGCAGCCAAAGGAGCGTTGCACAGATAGGCCGCATTCCTCCAGGCCGGGCAAGGCCAGTTTGCTATCATCTTCGAGCTCGTAACGACAGTAAATAGTAAAAGACCAATTTACATTGGGCGCAATGGTGAAGGCATTATAGAGCAAGCTGCTGGCCGATTCTTTATAACGATGTTCCAGATCGTAAGACCAGAAGGTATGGTCCAGCAAGGTCAGACGGGTGTTGAGGGCTTGCCAGCTCTGCTCATAGGCATCATATTCGCCATCGATTTTTAGTTTCAGCCAATCGAAGGGCGTTGAGCGCACTTCGAAGGCTATATTGCTGAAGGCGTTTTGATTCTCTTCGCGTTCCAAGCGGTAACGGGTAAAAACATCTAAATAGATAAGCTCATAAATCGAGCGGCGCTTGGTTTGGATTTTATTGCGCATACCAAACCTGATATCGTTTTCCATACCCAGGGCGTCGCCGCCATCAAATTGATATAAGCTATTGGAGGCCAGGTTTGGCTTGGGGACCAAGGTGTAATTTAGATAGGGTTCGGCAATATGGCGGACGTCGTTGATGACGTCGCCTGGATAGGTTTCCCAGATCTTAAAGGCCTTCAAGGAAGATTCCACTCCAAACTGGCCCAGATTGCGGTATTGGGCCCCCAGACGTTCGGTCAAGATATTGGTTGTGCTACTGGTTTCGGGCACGCCGTTGGAAATGGCCGGCGTGGCGGCCTTATCCGGCAATGGCTGAGCAAGGCTATTGTTGTGATCTCGACGGGTAGCCGAATACCAGGTTCCGCGGTAGCCAATCCTCGGGGTTAGTGTCAGGAAGCCGAAGAGCTTATTCGGATAGTAAATCATATGGTCTGTATCAAAACGAAAGGCGCTATAGTCTTGCTGGTTGGTCTCTTGGCTTTTCCACTCCTGAGAAAAATAGCCGGCGGTGGTTTTGCCTTGATAATAGAAGGGGCTATCCCCTATCGCCTGGCGCGAGATATCGAGGGTTAGCAGGGGGCTGCGGTTAAGCGATGAGAAAAAATCGTTTAAGCGTTGATCTATCTCCAGACTCAGGGCGTAATGATCGGCGCGGTGGCCCAAGACGATGTAATTATCCGGCTCCGGCGCGGCTTTATATTCTTCGCGAAAATACTGTTCGATTATTTTGGGATCGCTGAGGTAATTGAGCTGTGCCAGAAAGTAATCGTGATCGCCCAAATTATGGCTGTGATAGAGGCGCATCCGATAGCGTTCCTCATCGATAGATTGAGCCTTGCCCTCGTTGGGCCAGGCATCTTGGGCATAATAAGCGATGGCGTCGCCGAACCAGGCATCTTCATCGTCAGCGATCTGCTGTTGACTTTCCAGCTCCGTCCAATTATTGCGGCTAAGAAAGGACCAGGGCCCTTCAGGCGCAGTTTTCATGTAACGTTCGGTTGAAAGGCCCTTAGCGTTGCCGCTGGCCGACCACATGAGGTCTTGACCTATGGCGATGCCGCGGCGCATACGCAGGTCAACGTGGCTAGCCATCTCGACCTTCTTAGTGATCCGGTAATTGAATGCCGTTAAGAGATAAACCCACATACGCCGGCTATAGCCGGGCACCATTGAAATGAAATTAGGATCGCCAAGGTTTTGAGACCAGTAAGGCGCATACATCACCGGCACGCCGCCAACGTACAAGACTACGTGAGAGGCGCGAATATGATGGCCGGGATCTATCCGGGCTTTGCGGGCATATAAATAGGCTTTGGGGTGCTCGCCTTCACAGGGGGTTAGCTGCACTTTCTCAAGCACATATTCTCGTTCCGAAGTTTGGTAGGATGTTTTGGCGCGGACATAAAAGGGTGCTAGATAGGCAGTGAACCCTCCGAAATCTCCAGCGTGGTTTTGAAAATTATAGCGCAATTTATCGCCCACCCAAAGATCACTGCCACGCTCAAAGGCCACATTGCCGTCGGCAACCACATCCAAGGTTTGTAGATTGATGACGGCATGATCGCAGCGGAGGTTTTCTGTTTCCTTATGGATATGCACATGGCCCGAGGCCAGCGCGAGCTGCTGGGCGCCTTCCAGCTCCAGAATATCGGCCTGTACTTGCAAGGGCACACTGGCCACCCTGATCAGCTCTTCCGGAAAAGCATCTTCCAGCAATCTGCGATTAAGCAGGAGACGATTGGCGCCATCCTGCTCGGCTACAAGTTTGCTGGTTTCTGGCGATAAGGCTATCCCTGTAAATCTGTTGGCGTCGTACAGGGTATCTTCCTGCAATAAACGATTAATATCGCGCAGCAACATTTGCCGCAGGCGTGGGTCTGGATTCGCCTGATCTTGATAGGCATTGAGCAATTGCTTGGTGAGCACGCCGCAGCGTTCGGCGATATAACGCGTCAGGGGGTCCTGGGCTGCCCTCAGCTTATGGGCCAAAGAAGCAGCATCTTTTAAATCTGAGCTGCTGAGCAACCAGGGGTTCACGGGCGTAGGCGCCGGAGCAAGCTCGTCCCCATGTAATAAATGGCCCATCAGCATGATCATTAAAAAGATCAGGCCTGCAGGCAGCCGGCGCCGGAATAATTTATTAACGAGGGTTAATTTCAAACCCGCACCCTCGCCTGGATCCGGCTTAACACAGATTGCCCAAATAGATATGGGATGGCTTGCATTGCTAGGTCTTTTTTAGCAGGCGCCGCCCTGTAAACCAAGCTTCTTTCCTGGGCTCTTTGCAGTGGCATTGCTTTAGGGCTATTTAGATCCAATATTCGTGTATAATTCAACTCCGCTATCGGCATTGACAATGCTGATCTCTTCCATATGCAAACCTGGCTCCGCCCGAAAACTTAGGCGGCCCTTAAACTGTTCCTGCATCTTCAAGAGCAGTTCTTCATCTTCCTCGCGCAGGCGATTCAGGATCGTTGGATTAACCGTAACGCGCAAGGACAAGCCGACATTAGCTTCCTGTTGATGGGTGCGCATGATGCTCAGCAACCGGCGCTGTATTTCTACGCTCATGCTCAGGGGCGACTTCACGTTGCCGCGGCCGCTGCAATAGGGGCAATCTACATACAAAGCCGTTTTGAGGCCCTCATCCACTCTTTGGCGGGTCATTTCCAGCAGCCCCAGCGAAGAAATCGGCAGCAGGTTGGTGCGCGCCTTATCTTTTTTCAAGGCATCTTTAAGCGTCTGATAGACCATATTGCGATGTTTTTTAAAGCGCATATCTATTAAATCAATAACTATCAGGCCGCCGATATTGCGTAGGCGTAACTGGCGGGCAATTTCGCGGACAGCTTCACTGTTAACCTGCAGGATCGCTTCCTCCTGAGAATGGGCCCCCTTGTGCTGGCCGCTATTGACGTCCACGGCGATGAGCGCCTCGGTTTCATCGAAAACGATACAGGCGCCGGATTTCAGGGATACTTTACGGCGAAAGGCATTTTCCAGATAGCGCTCTACGGCGTAATGCTCAAAAATCGGTTTGGCGCCATCATATAATTTAATGCGGCCACGTACCCGGCGAGAAATCTTAGCCAAGATATCTTTAACGCGTTCATACTCCTTAGGATCATCTATGATAATGCTATCAATATCTTCAGTAACAGCGTCGCGCACGATGCGCTCGATGAGATCTGGCTCCTGATAGAGTGAGCAAGGTGCCGGCTCTACACGCATGCGCTGCTGAATTTCTTCCCAACAAGACAGCAGCGAACGGATATCGCGGACAAAACTAGAGCCGCTGGCGCCGGCGCCAGCAGTGCGGATAATCAAGCCGCAGCCATCTGGAACAGGCAAACGGTTCAGGATTTTCTTTAAGCGTTTACGTTCGCGCTCATCGGCTATTTTGCGCGAAATACCCCGCAGCTTGCTGCCGGGCATGAGCACAAAATAACGGCTTGGAATGCTTAAACTGGCTGTGGCCCGAGGCCCTTTGCTGCCGATCGGGCCCTTGGTGATTTGGATGACTATCTCGGCGCCCACCGGAAAATGGCGTGTGATCTCCTCCTTGCTGAATTGGTGCCGGCGCGAGCTTGAGCGGATCTGCTCGCCTTCCAAGGCCTCCAGGCGCGACAGATCCTCCGGGAACATATCCCAATAATGAATAAAGGCGTTTTTGCGGGTGCCAATATCCACAAAAGCAGCCTGCAAACCATCCTCCAGGTTTTGCACGATGCCCTTGTATACTCCGCCAACAATCCGTTGCTCGGAGGGGATCTCCATTTTGAAGTCCTTTAGCTCGCCGTTTTCCATCACCACCACGCGAGTTTCCAGGCTCTCATGGTTGATGATAATTTTCTTCCCCTGATTGTCATCTCTCTTTCTACGAAATCTTAACATGGGTTGTTTCCTTTCTTTAATTAAACATTGCGGCACCCGGCCGTCTTCATCTCCAATCTCCACGAATATAGACGCTTTGTAGCAGGCCCAGCGCCGTCATCGTGCCTACCATGAAGGTTCCACCATAGCTGAGCAAAGGCAAGGGAATGCCAGTGATCGGCAAAACTCCAATAGTCATGGCTATATTCACAAACACATGACAAAATAAAATCGCGACAATGCCCACGCACAGCAAACGCCCCATTTTATCGGCTGCCAAGGCTGCCGTGCGCAGACCGGCATGAATTATCAGCGCGAATAAAGTCAATACTGCCAAGGAGCCGATAAAGCCTTTTTCTTCGGCTATAACCGAAAAAATGAAATCATTGGGGGCCACTGTCCAAGGCAAAAAGCCCAAGACATTTTGGGTTCCCTGCAGGTAACCCTTGCCCCAAAGCCGACCCGAACCTACGGCTATTTGTGATTGAGCCTTATTCCAGCCGGCCCCTAAGGGATCCAAATCGCTGTTCAGAAACACTAAGATACGGTCGCGCTGATAAGGGCTGATTCCCAAGCGTTGAGCCAATTGTTCCTGGCGAGACTCGCTCCAATTAAGCTTAGTAGGAATTATTATTAGCGCCAAAATAATGCTCATGGCCAATAGGCCTAAGGTCAGCAAGCTAATTAAGGCGCGGGCGCGCACGCCGCCCACAAACATAATGGCCACTGTTACCGGCAAGAGGATGATCGCCGTGCCCATATCGGGCTGTTTAATGATCAGGGCCAGTGGCAGCAATGCTAGGGCCAAACCATAGAAAATAAAGCGCCAGCGCCGGGTTGGCCGGCCAGGCCAGCCAAATAGCCTTACCAGCACCAGCACCAGAGCCAACTTCATAAGTTCAGCCGGCTGAAAAACCCAAGGCCCAATCAGGCGAATCCAACGATAGGCGCCAAAAGTTTTCACACCTACATGAGGCACAAAAACCAAGATCAATAAAAGCAAGGCCAGGCCATAGAGCCACCAGGCAGCGTGAATCCAGCGATGATAATCCACTAAACTGGCTCCCAGAAAACAGATCAGGCCCAGGCCGATCCAAAGCAATTGCTTTTGATAAAGCGGCCCGATGGCCGGGTGGCCGCCGCGCAATCCGGCGCTGAACACAAAAAACACACCGCTGATCAATAGCAGCAACATCGCCGCCAGCAGCACCCAATCTAGGCGTTTCCACAAACGCCATGGCCATCCTTGTGCTATCATCAGGAAGCATCTCCCGTAAATTTTAATATCTCATCCATCAGTTGGCGCAGGCGCGGCCCAACGGTGGCGCCGCCGGAGATGGCATCGTCCATCAGCATGGCCACGGCATAACGAGGCTGCTCATAGGGAGCGAATAACACCAGCCAGCCGCGGCGCTGGCCGGATCCCTTGCGACCATATTCGGCCGTCCCCGTTTTACCTGCCATGACCACCCCGGGCAAACAGACAGCATGGCCAGTGCCGAAAGGCTCTTGAATGACATCACGCATGCCTTCTTGAACCAGCCGAAGATGCTCGGGCTGCCAAGATAAAACTCGCACCGGCACGGGCGCTATGGGGCTGAATTCCGCTGAATTGCGCGCCCGCACACTTAAGATCAGCCGTGGCTGATAGAGAGTGCCGCCATTGGCGATGGCCGCGATAGCCGCCGCCATCTGGAGGGGGGTAACCAAAAGCGCTCCCTGCCCAATAGCTAGGTTGCAGGTGTCTCCATCCCACCAGCCCTCGCCGCGGGCGATACGCTTCCAAGCCTTACCGGGCAAGAGCCCGGCTGCTTCATAATCCAAATCTATGCCGGTTTTCTGGCCCAAACCCATGGCTAAGGCCTGGTGATAGATCGGATCAAGGCCGCATAAGAGCCCCAATTGATAAAAGAAGACATTGCAAGACATGGCGATGGCCGCACGCAGATTGATCCGACCATGCTGCTCGCCCTCAAAACATGAAAAGCGCTGCCCCCCCACCACGCTATATCCCGAACAGGTGATTGTGCTTTGCGGGGATATCTTAGCAGATTCCAGCGCCGCCAAAGCCACCAGTGGCTTAAAGATGCTACCTGGAGCATATAAGCCGCTGATGGCACGATTGAATAGCGGGCGGCGGGCGTCATTGATTATCTGGTCCCAAAGCCTTCTCGAAATAGAAGGCGAAAAAGCGTTAGGATCAAAGCCAGGCGAACTGGCTAGCGCCAGCACATCGCCGTTGCGCGGATCGATTATCACCACCGCGCCGGCGACACCATCCAAGGCCCGCTCGGCGCTGCGTTGGATGGCCAGGTCAATGCTCAGGATCAAGTCGCCCCCGGGAATCGGTTCGCGAAACCCAATTTCAGCGTGCTTGAATCCAGTCACATCGACGCGCACCAAACGGCCGCCGGCGGCGCCCCGCAAGAGATCGTCATAACGTTTTTCTAAGCCGCTTTTGCCGGCTATCTCTGGCCAATAGGAATAATAGCCCCGGCCGTCTTCGTCGGGCTCGGCCACACCTACATATCCCAATAAATGAGCGGCGCTGGCGCCGGCTGGATAAACCCTTTCAGCATTTACAAGAATCTCCGCCATCGGCATAAACAAGCTGCCTTCAGAAAGCTTGGCTAAGCCCAAGGCATTGAGGTGGCGCCAGGCGATCAAGGGTAGAGCTTTACGATTATACAGGTGGCTTTCCAGCTGGCTGCGGGTTATGTTGGGCGGCTGCCCAATTATCGCCGCCGTATCCTGAATTGATTGCCAAGCCTCAGCAGAAGTGATTCGGCGCTGACCGGGTCGGCGCAACTCTTCCAAATAGAGAGCTAGGCAATAATCAGGGCGGTTATCGGCCAGGCAAGCCCCCTGGCGATCAAAAATACGGCCGCGCGGGCCGGGGACCTGAATACGGCGGATGGATTGGCGTTCCAAATCGTTTTCATAGTGTTCGCCATAGCCCAGCTGCATGCGTCCTAAGAGCAATAGCAGCAAGCCCAAGGCGGCCAACATGATCAGCCAGACCAGGCGCAGGCGGCGCAATTCGCTTTTCATCAGGTTCCGGGAAGTCATGCGCTAGTTTCCCTGTTCATATTGCCGACCAGGCAGTCCAGCCATTCCATAAGATAAAAAACCACTGGAACCAGCAGCAAGGCGTAGACTCCCGTGCCCAAAATCTTCATAGTGATCCAAGCTATCGACATCTGTTGAATGCTGCTATTGCTTAAGCACAATAATCCATATAATCCTAAAGTCATGGCAATGGCGGCTAAGGCGCCCAAAACTGCGCCGGTAATCCAGCGCCGGCCAAATAGAATCGCGCGGTGCCTGCTTACCAATATGCCGATCAGGCTGAGGCATAAGGCCGAATAACCTAGAGGCAGAAGATGGATGCTGTCGCTGATGACACCGCCCAGTAAAGCCGCGGCCAACATCAGTCCAAAAGAGCGATTGACGGCATAATACAGAACCAAGCCCATAACCAAGGGTGGCTTGGCCTGCCCCAGCCAAGCTAAGGCTGGAAAGGCCATTTCAATCACCGTGGCGCTAAGCAGCGCCAGAAGCATTACTATGACACTGATCATCGTTTTAGCTCGGCTCCCGGGTTAGGGGGCGCTGTTGGCGCCGGCCGCGGCTGCTCGGTTGTGATAACAAAGCCAAATCTTAGGGCGCGCAAATCAGCTGCTGGAACAATATCCGCATATTGATAGAGACCCGAACGATCCAGATAAACCTTCTCCACATATCCAATCACCAGGCCGGCCGGATAGACTCCTCCCAGGCCGGAGGTCACCACTTCATCGCCTGGCAAAATATCAGCTTCCTTGAGGATAAAATCCATACGGCATAAAGGATCGCCGCGTAAAGATACCCCCTGCCCGCGCACTATCCCAAAAGCATCCATACGCGTAATCTTAGCCGACACTTTAGAGCTGGGATCAACCAGCAAGAGCACATCGGCCGTGCGCGGGGTTGCTTGCACAACCCGTCCTACCACTCCCTCTCCCGAGACCACCGGCATATCGCGCTTGACGCCGGCCGTGATGCCTTGGTCCAGGCGCACCATCTCCCACCAACCTCCTATGGCTCGCGCGGTAACCCTGGCCGCTATCAGGCTATATTTAGACTGAGCTTCTAAGCCAAGCAAATGGCGCAGTTCGGCATTTTCCTGTTCCAAAAACTTGAGCTGCTGAATCTCATAACGCAGCCGCCCTATTTCTAGCGCCTGGCGGGCGTTATGGCCTGAGGAAGCCTCGTTTTCGGGGATTGCTTTGCGGCAGAAGGAAAAGGCCTGGGTAAAAAACAACGGTAGCGGAGCCAAGGCATCGCGAATGGCTCCGCTGCAAGGGGCCGCGATTTTGGTGGGCAAACTTAACAAAGCTATCAAGATCAAGCCAATCGCTAATAAGCCGCCTATATTTTGTTTGAAGCTCATATCGTTTATTTTTTGCTGAAGGCTGGCGCCAGCTGCGCTCAGAACTATCGCCCAAGCTGTACTAAGCACATTGCCTCAGGAGTGGTGGAAAGTTGCCAGCGGGGCCGGCTATCCGCGGCTGATGACGAGAGAAAACAAACTGCTGTAGAAACGAAAGCGCTGGCCAGATTATCAAGGGGCCGGCCTTAGCTTGGCATGCTCGCAACCTTGCGCAAGAACTTGAGCTCGTGCAGAACCATGCCTGTCCCCTCGGCCACTGCGCTGAGAGGATCGTCCGCGATATGCACCGGCAGGCCAGTTTGTTCGGCGATAAGCTTATCAAGACCTTTTAAGAGGGCGCCGCCGCCCGCCAATACCAAGCCGCGATCAACCAGGTCGGCCGAGAGTTCCGGCGGACAGCGTTCCAAGGTAAAGCGGATAGCTTCTACAATGGCCGCCACCGGTTCATGCATGGCCTCGCGAACTTCCTCTGCTGTTAGGCTCATAGTTTTCGGCAAGCCCGCCACCAAGTCGCGACCTTTAACCTCCATGCTAGCTTCCTCGGTTGAAGGATAGGCCGACCCTATACTGAACTTGATTTGCTCCGCGGAACGTTCTCCAATCATCAAGTTATAGGCCCGCTTCATATACTGGACGATCGCCTCATCCATCTCGTCACCACCCACTCGTACGCTGCGGCTAAAAACGATGCCGGCCAGGGAAATCAAAGCTACTTCCGTAGTCCCGCCCCCGATATCAACTATCATATTGCCGGCTGGCTCCTGAACCGGAAGCCCTACGCCTATCGCCGCCGCCATGGGCTCTTCTATTAAATACACCTCCCGGGCTCCCGCATGGATCGCGGAATCTTTAACTGCCCGTTTCTCCACCTCCGTAATGCCACTGGGCACTGAAATAATAATTCTTGGTTTAACCATCATGCGGCGATTATGCACCTTGCGGATAAAATAGCGCAACATCGCCTCGGTGATTTCAAAGTCCGCTATGACACCATCCTTCATGGGGCGAATTGCGGTGATGTTGCCAGGGGTGCGCCCCAGCATGCGCTTAGCTTCTTCGCCAACCGCTAAGACGCGAGTCGTTCCGGTTTGGATAGCCACTACGGACGGCTCCCGTAAGATAATGCCGCGGTCCTTGACATAAACCAAGCTATTGGCTGTGCCCAGATCAATGCCAATATCGTTAGAAAATAGATCAAATAATCGGGTGAACATAGCTGGCGCCTTTTCAATTAATGCTTGAATATTGCCGTTTCTTTGTTTTTAAGTCAATTCCGAAATCAAAAAAAGCGTTGCCCTCCAGCAAGGATCAAATCAGGCCGGCCAGCCGCTAAAGCTAAGGCAGTTGATGCTG
>CAYUHK010000038.1:0-2226 GCA_964444425.1 uncultured Verrucomicrobiota bacterium | reverse complement strand
CCAGCAAGGATCAAATCAGGCCGGCCAGCCGCTAAAGCTAAGGCAGTTGATGCTGTAATCGGATTCGCTCAATTGCTGGCTAGGCGTGGCTTTCAAGAGCATGGTTGTTGAAGCGGGGCACAATGGCCATAGTTTCAGGTAACCACCCACCGCATTGCTGCTAGGGCCAATCTCCGCGAAGGAAACCAGCGCCCCATTGCTTAATCCGGTTTCCGCTGCGTATTGATCTTTGGCTGCCTCTATTTGGCGCAGATTGTTAATGCAGATATCTGCCTGAGCTATCTTGCGGGCTCGCAAAAATGATGAAATTGCTATGCTGGCCAAAATGCCGATAATGGCCACAACGATCATTATTTCCACCAGCGTAAAAGCTCGCTTGATCAGTTGGCGGCCCCCCTGCAGCTCTCAAAAAAAACATAGACCATAGTTTTGCTCATCAGCTTATCGATTATCCCGATTAAAGCAAGCCACTAATTAGATGCGGGATTGACAAGCGCGCACTCTTTTACGTATGCTCGCCCGCCAATGCTATATAATAAAAAAATCTTAAAAACCGTGGCCGAGCAGTTTTTGGTAGTCGGCACCTGGCAGGACGCCATTCCCTATGGCCATGGCCATATCAACGACACCTATTTGGTTAAATGGCGGGTTAAACAGACTACCAGCCACACCATTTTACAACGGATCAATCATCTCATCTTTAAAAATCCGCCCCAATTGATGGATAACATCCTGCGGATCAGCGCCCATTTGCAAGCCAAACTTAATAATCCGGCCGGCGCCAATTCAAACCGCCAAGCCCTAACCATCATCCGCACTCGAGACAAGCAACTCTACCATCAAGACGCCGAAAATAATTATTGGCGCATGTATAATTTTATTGATGACGCTAAAACAATAGAGGTCTGCACGTGCAGTGATCAGGCCTATGAAGCCGCCAAAGCTTTCGGCGAATTCCAAGCTCTGCTAACCGATTTGCCTGGCCAGCGCTTGCATGAAACCATCCTTTACTTCCATCATACCCCACGCCGCCTTCAGGCCCTGCAGCAAGCCGTGCAAAGCGATCCTCACAATCGTGGCGCGCTGGCCCGGGCCGAAATTGATTTTTGCCTAGCCCGCGAAGAGCTGGCCAATCAACTTACGCGCCTTATCGAATCTGGCCGCATGCCTGAACGCATCACTCATAACGATACCAAAATCAATAATATCATGATAGATAACTGCAGCGGCCAAGGCATCTGCGTTATCGACCTAGACACAGTCATGTCTGGCTGCGCGCTGTATGATTTTGGAGATATGGTCCGCAGCATGCCGCGCACAGCAGCTGAAGACGAGCGGGATCTCAGTAAAGTAGCCTTAAATCTTGAGTTCTTTGAGGCCTTGACGCGCGGCTATCTGGAAACGGCCGGCGCCTTTCTAACGCCCCTGGAGCTGGAATACCTGCTGCCAGCCGGCCAGGTAATTATTTTTACAATTGGCATTCGCTTCTTGACCGATTATCTGCTGGGCGACGTCTATTTCAAGACCCAGCGGCCTCAGCACAACCTAGAGCGCGCCCGCGTTCAGTTTAAAATGATTGAAAGCATCCAACAGCAGGAAGCTGTCCTGCGCGCCATCTTACGCAAATATACTTAAGGCGCTTTCCACTATTTTGGCGCTTGCAGCCAGAATCGATTTCGGCGATGCTAGACGCAGCTGAGTGCTACCTCTACGGCAACATCGCGCCGCAGGTATACATTAGAATAAATCGGCGATTCCTATTGAATCAACAAATTAAGCGCCAGGCATGTCCGCAAAGCTAACAACTCTGATCCAAGCCTTGCTTCAGCGAGGCGTTCAAATGCCCAACCCGGCCTCGCTAACCATCGATCCAGCGCTAAGCCCGGATCAGTTTGCTCCGGGCACTATCATACATGGCGGCTGCCGGATCAGCGGGCCGCAAACCTCGATTGGGCCAGGCTGCATTTTGGGCGCCGCCGCCCCGCTCACCCTGGATAACTGTCAGCTGGGCGCGCAGGTTGATTTAGCTGGCGGCTATTTTTGCGAAACCACCTGTTTGAATCAAGCGCATATGGGCAGCGCGGCCCATATCCGCCCCGGCACGCTGATCGAGGAACAGGCTGGCGGCGCTCACACGGTTGGCTTGAAACAAACAGTTCTATTCCCCTATGTGATTCTGGGCAGCCTGATCAATTTTTGTGACGCCTTGGCCAGCGGCGGTTGCAG
>CAYUHK010000037.1:0-14063 GCA_964444425.1 uncultured Verrucomicrobiota bacterium | reverse complement strand
CCTGCTCAAATACGATTCCACCTTTGGGCGCTTTCCTGGTCGGGTGGAACACGATGCTCAGAATCTCATCGTGGATGGCAAGAAAATCAAGGTGCTATCGGTCAAAGAAGGCCCCGGCAAGCTGCCTTGGAGTGATCTGGGCGTCCAAGTTGTTCTAGAAAGCACAGGTCGCTTTACCGATAATACCGACAAGGCTCAGGAGGCCAATCGGCCCAGCCTGCATATCACTGCCTCAGGCGCCAAGAAGGTGCTGATCAGCGCGCCGGCCAAGGGACATGATGTAACCATTGTGATGGGCGTCAACGATCAAGACTATAATCCGCAGCAGCATAATTTGGTCTCCAATGCTTCCTGCACCACCAATTGTTTGGCCCCGATGGTCAAGGTTCTTAATGATGTCTTTGGTATTGAAAAGGGGTTGATGACCACCATTCATTCCTACACCAATGATCAGCGCATTCTGGACTTCCCGCATAAAGATCTGCGCCGCGCCCGCGCGGCCGCCGTATCTATTATCCCGACCACCACTGGCGCCGCCAAGGCGATAGCTGAAGTGATCCCCGAGCTTAAGGGGAAGCTGCATGGCTATGCTATGCGCGTTCCTACTCCGAATGGCTCAGCGACCGACCTAAATGTTCAGCTGAAAAAATCAGTGACCGCGGAAGAGATCAACGCCGCCTTCCAACAAGCTGCCGCCGGGCCTCTGCAGGGCATTTTGGCCTATTGCACCGACGATATAGTCTTGGCCGATATCGTGGGCGATGCGCATAGTTGCATCTTTGACAGCAAGTTGACCATGGTGATTGGCAATAACCTGATCAAGGTGGTCGGCTGGTACGATAACGAATGGGGCTATTCCTGCCGCTGTATCGACATGATTAAGAAGTTGGGGGCCTAGATTTCGCAGGACCCACGCCTATGAATAAAAAAACAATTCGCGATGTCAACCTCAAGGCGCGGCGCGTGTTGGCGCGCGTGGACTTCAACGTGCCGATAGCCAATGGTCAAGTAGCTGATGACACTCGTATCCGCGCCGCCTTGCCGACGATTCGCTATCTATTGGATCAAGGCGCGGCGCTGGTGTTAATGAGCCATTTAGGCCGGCCTAAAGGCGCCCAGGCTGAGCCGCAATTTAGTTTGCGCCCAGTGGCAGCGCGCTTGCAGGAGCTGCTCGGCAAACCTGTGCAGTTCGCCTCGGACTGCATCGGCCCCGAGGCATCAGCTAAAGCGGCTGCGCTTAAACCAGCTGACGTTCTCCTGTTAGAAAACCTGCGTTTCCATAAAGAGGAAGAAGGCAAGGTTAAATTAGCCCCGGACGCTCCCGCTGCGGAAAAGCAATCCGCCAAGGCCGAGATGAAAGCCAAGCAGGCAAAGTTTGCCCAAGCGCTAGCTCAACTCGGCGACCTCTATGTTAATGACGCCTTTGGCACGGCGCACCGCGCTCATGCTTCCACAGCTGTTATCTGCAAATTTTTTAAGGAGAATGTGGCCGGCTTTCTGCTGGAGAAGGAGATCGATTATCTCAGTAGAGCCTTGTCCGATCCCAAGCGCCCCTTTGTGGCGATCCTGGGGGGAGCTAAAGTAGGCGATAAAGTTAATGTCATCACCAACCTCTTAGGCAAGGTGGATGTCCTGCTGATCGGCGGCGCCATGGCTTATACCTTTTATCGCGCCCAGGGCTTGCCAACCGGCAAGTCCTTGGTGGAGGAGGATAAACTGGACTTGGCCAAGAGCATTCTAGCTAAAGCCCAAGCTGCCCAGGTTAAATTATTGTTGCCGCTGGATAATGTCATTGCTGATGCCTTTAATGCCGAGGCCCACCATAAAATTGTTGGCGATCAAATTGAGCCGCCCTGGATGGCCCTGGATATTGGGCCGCAGACCAGCGCCTTGTTTGCCGCGGAAATCGCTAAAGCGCAAACGGTGGTTTGGAATGGACCGATGGGCTGTTTTGAAATGGCGCCCTTCGCTCAAGGCACTCTAGCCGTGGCTCAAGCCATAGCCGCCAATGTCCAATGCTTAAGCATAGTCGGTGGCGGCGATAGCGTCAGCGCAGTCAATCAGAGCGGCTTAGCCGATAAAATGACCCATATCAGCACAGGTGGCGGCGCCAGTCTGGAATTTTTAGAGGGCAAGGAATTGCCCGGCGTGGCCGCCTTAAGCGATAAAACTTAAAGGAGCAAGCCTTGAACCCAATGCGTAAGCCTATTGTGGCCGGCAACTGGAAAATGAATAAGACTATTGCTGAGGCCCTAACTATCGTCGCAGAGCTTAAACGGGGCAGCGCCGCCTGTAAGGGCGTGGAAGTGGTGCTGTGCCCGCCCTATACCGCCCTGGCGGCTGTTGGCAAGGCCCTGGCCGGCACGGCGCTGGGGCTGGGCGCCCAAAATATGTATTGGGCAAGAGAAGGCGCCTTCACCGGCGAAGTCTCGGCCGAGATGTTGAGGGAATTATATTGTCATTATGTGATCCTTGGGCATAGCGAGCGGCGCAGCTTGTTCGGCGAGACCGATGCTGATGTTAATCGTAAGGTCAAGGCCGCCCTGGCCAATAACCTGCGTCCCATAGTCTGCGTCGGCGAAACCCTCGAGCAGCGTCAAGCCGGCCAGACACAAGCCATAGTACAAACTCAGATTCAACAAGGCTTGCAGGGGATCGACCCAGCCGGCCTGCAATCGATCGTGGTGGCTTATGAACCGGTTTGGGCCATCGGCACTGGCTTGACGGCTACGCCCGCTCAGGCTCAGGAAGTGCATGGCTTAATTCGCAGGCTGTTGCAGGACCTGGCTGATGCCAAGACCGCTCAGATGATCCGTATTCAGTATGGTGGCAGCGTCAAGCCGGCTAATGCTAAGGAATTGTTTGGGCAATTAGATATTGATGGTGGCCTGATTGGCGGGGCCGCCCTGGATGCCAGCTCATTTCTGGCTATTGTTGAGGCGGCAACATGTTAATAATCAAAACCCTGTTGATTGTGATAGAGGTGATTTGCAGCTGCCTGCTTATTGGCGTTATCCTGCTGCAAAAATCCAAGGGCGAAGGCTTGGGATTAGCCTTTGGTTCGCACATGGGAGAATCTTTGTTTGGCGCCCGTGCCAGTAATGTGCTGGTTAAAGTCACCTTGTGGCTGGGGATCATCTTCTTGGCCACCACCACAGCCTTGGCTATAATCTATTCCCACAGCCACCAGCGGACCTTGATGCCGCGTGGAGTTCCTGGAGCGCATAATGCCCTGCCTTTGCCTGGGCCAGCGCCCGCCGCCGCGCCAACATCTTTGCCGCCGCAAGCGCAGCCAATAGGCCCGGCGCTTCCGCCGCCGGGCGCGCCTTTGAGCGCCTTGCCGATAGCCCAGCCTGTTGAATAGCCCTTGGCCTGGGGCGTAAACTATTGCCGCGCTGAGAGGCTAAATCTGTTTTGATCGGACCCGGGCTGGCCGACAAATCCGTGTTGGCCGCTTGCATGCCAAGCGGAGCTAGCTGGCTCTAGCACAGCCTGTGGCTGGTTCAGGGCCTGAGGTCAGGCTTTAATTCGGGATAAAACTTTCATTGCCTTGCAGGGCGCGAATAGTCTCGGCAATGAGGGTTACGGCGCCATCTAGATCGCGCAATGATATAACTTCCACCGGCGAATGCATATAGCGGGTGGGTATGCTGACTAGAGCCGCGGCGCAGCCGCCGCGGTTGAGCTGAATAGGATCAGCGTCTGTGCCGGTGGCGCGCGGTTCCGCTTGGATTTGGTAGGGCAGGCGATTTTTCTTGGCCGTGGCGAGCAATAATTTGCCTAAAACCGGATTGATGTTGGCACCTATATGCAGGATCGGTCCCTTGCCCAAGGCGATTTCTCCGGTGCGCTTGAGATCGCTGCCAGGGTAATCAGAAGCAAAACCCACATCCACGGCGATGCCAACGTTTGGTTTTATATGGTAGGCGCTGGTAAC
The DNA here is from genome assembly GCA_964444425.1 of uncultured Verrucomicrobiota bacterium. GTDB lineage: Bacteria > Verrucomicrobiota > Kiritimatiellia > JAAZAB01 > JAAZAB01 > CAYUHK01. The sequence continues at coordinate 10,126 of CAYUHK010000037.1, read as the reverse complement.
GGCGCCGCGCTTGCCTAGCTCCTCCTGAACGGTGGATACGGCATAAACCGCCGCATTGAGCCGGCGGCCCCGCAGGGCCCGCAAGACCTCAGTGACAACCCAGGCGCCGACGCGATCGTCAAAGGCGCGCGAGGAGGCCAAATTATTACGCATCTCGATGAAATCGGGATGGACTACGATGGGGTCGCCGATGGCCACAGCCTTGAGGGCATCTTGTTTATTGCGGGCGCCGATATCAATCCAGAGATCGGTCGTTTTGATAAGCTTGCCCCTTTCGCTAGGATCCTGCAGATGAATGGGCTGGCGGCCGATTACGCCGCGCACCATCTTGCGCTTGGCCAGAATACAGACGCGCTGGCTGACCATCACCACTGGGTCCAGGCCGCCGATCGTGGCGAAATAAATATATCCGTTGTTGTCAATATGAGTGATCATCAGGCCGATTTCATCCACATGGCCAGCCAGCATAACTTTTAAGGGAGCTTTTTCATTAAGCATGCCGATAACATTGCCATGTACATCGGTAGTTACTTTGTCTGCCAGCATTTGCATGCGAGCTTTAACAACTTTTTGGGCGGGCACTTCGAACCCAGAGGGCGAGGGTTGGCGCATCAGATCTTTAAGAAATGAGAAGGATTCTTTCTGCATGATCAAATCATCTCCAGCAAAGAGCCATAAGGCTTGGGGCGTTAGTTTATAAATAGCACCCGCTAACTATGTGGCAATCAGCTTGATCTGTCAAGACCCGCTGGGCATTGCGCTTTGCTTAGAATGTTTAAAATCAATGGGTGGCCCGCCATTTGAACAGAAACCAGCTAGCTGATTCCTGGCCAGTAGGAGCTGGCTCCTGTTAGCCCTAGCAGGTTGCTGAGGAGGAACGATCAAGGGTCGGCTAAGATTATCAGCTTGCTTGGATCAACCCAAAAATTAAGCGCCGCCGGCGGCCGAGTTGCCAGAAAACCTTGCCGCAAAGCTTTGAGTTCAGTGCCATCGGACATGCTGAGGCGGCATTCCTCATGATCGCCAAAAAATAATGCTTCGGTGAGGTTTGCGGGAAAAACATTTGTTTTTTGAACGTGCGGCGCCGGCAGCTCTATGGCTTCTTGGCGCACACACAGGAGCACTTTTTGCCCTGCTTGAAAGGTATTGCCAGCCCCGCTGACTAGCCATTTCCCAAAAGAGGTGTTCACCTGAGTTAGCGCTGCCAGCCCAGCCACCGATAAAATCGGCGACAAAGCGATTGGCCGGACGCTGATAAATATCCCGCGGCGTGCCTATTTGGGCCACTCGTCCGTTCTTTAGAATGAGGCATCGATCCGCCATGCTTAATGCCTCGGCCTGATCATGAGTTACATAGATGGTAGTTATACCTATTTGCTTAACCAGCCGGCGAATCTCAATGCGCATCTCCAGGCGCAGTTTGGCATCCAGGTTAGATAAGGGTTCATCTAACAATAAACAAGCTGGCTCGACGACTAGCGCTCTGGCCAAGGCTACGCGTTGCTGTTGGCCGCCTGAGAGCTGGTTGGGCTTGCGTTCAGCGAATTCCTCCATATGTACCGCCTGGAGCATACGTTGAACCCGTGCTCGGCGGTCCTTTTCCGGCAAGCGCCGCCCCGGCACGGCCAGGCCAAAGGCTACGTTGTCAGCGACCGTCAGATGTGGCCAGAGCGCGTAATTTTGGAAGACCATGCCCGTGTTGCGCAGATGGGCTGGTTGTTGATTGACCTGAATGCCATCAAAGAGCACTGCGCCGGAATCGGGCTGACAAAATCCTGCAATCATGCGCAGCAAGGTTGTTTTGCCGCAGCCGGAAGGACCAACCAGAAAAAAAAGCTCGCCATCGGCAACTTCAAGCGAAACCGCATCCACGGCTCTAACTGTGCCAAAATTCTTACTGATCGCCTTAAGGGTTAGATGCATGCTAGGCGGCTATGGGCCTCCGGATGATTTTAGGATGAGCTGATTTTAATTGGAGCCTTTAGGGTTTGGCGCCTGAGGGCTGCAGGGCCACCTTTTTCTTTTGGATTAACATTTGGGCAATCATGATGCATTGGTTGGTGGTCCAATAGAGCACCAGCGCCGAGGGCATATTATAGAACATGATCAACATCATAACCGGCATAAAAAACAGCATCATCTTTTGCTGGTTGGGATCAGTGGTGGGCGTGAGCCGTTGTTGCCAGGCCATGGTTACTGCCATCAAAATCGGTAAGATGTTCAAGGGTATTGGCAGGATCCCTGCCAGGATGCGCTCTGGTTCGCTCAAATCGCGGATCCAAAGAAAGCTGGCGAAGCGGAGTTCAATGGCGCTGCGCAAGACAACAAAGAGAGCCACGAATACGGGAATCTGGATCAACATCGGCAGGCAGCCGCTCATCGGATTAACCTTATGTTTGCGGTATAATCCCATGGTTTCTTCCTGCATTTTTTTAGGGTTATCTTTGTATTTCGCGCGAATTTCAGCCATCAAGGGCTGCAGCCCCTGCATTTTTTTCATGCTTTCGGTACTCTTATGGGTCAGCGGCCAGAAAATGATCCGGATCAGAATGGTGAGCAAGATAATGGCTATGCCGTAGTTGGGGATATAAGCATAGGTGATATTGAGCACGCTGAGCAGGAATTTACAGACCGGTTTCCACCAGCCAAAATCCATGACTTCCTCTTGATGGAGCCCGAGCTGTTTGAGGATCGAATATTTCTTGGGCCCGGCATAATAGGCAAAGCTATGGGCTAAACTTTCACCCGGCTCCAAGGTTTTTGCGTTAAACAATATCGTGGCGGCGGCGCTGGCGATTGTAGCGCTGTTGGGGATTCTCTGAGGATCGTCATGTTCGCCCGGGAGCAGCTTGCGTTCGGCATGGATACGATAAGCGGCCCCGCCGCCAGCCGGCGCCAGGATTTGTACGAAGAACTTGCTTTTGGCAGCCACCCAATCCACCGGCATGTGTTTTATCTGGCTGATGTATTCTGGCACTCCCGCCAGCGCGCGCTCTTTCATCTCGCTCTTAAACAGCTTGGGCAATTTACGCGCCCAATAAACAACAGCTTCGCCAGCCTGCGCCGGCAGCGCGTCCACCCCTAGGTGATCGAGCCCCATGCTACGCGTTTCGCCGGTCAGCTGCATCGGCCCGAGTTGAATTTCGTGATCGCCGATGGTGATAGCTTGATCACTGGCATTGCTGAAGACGTCCTGGATCCTCAGCTGATAGTTGGCGTCCAGAATGAAGCTGCGGGTGCAACGTAGGCCGGCCGGATTGCTTTTATAAAAAGTCAGGGCTTGTGCGCAGGGCTCGCCAAGCAGTTCGAAATCATCTTGGGCAGAAAAATTGGTTAGGCCAACATAAGCTAAAGCTGGAAAGCCAGAGAAATCGAGTTTAACTGGTCCGCTATTATGATCCAGGGTCCGGCGGTAATTTTTTAATTCAACAGCAATGATGTCGCCGCCCTTGGATGATAGGGTGAAAACGCTATCGGCATTGATGAGTTTAAAACGTTGCTCGGGCTGCGCCGGGCTGGCGGCTGGCTCAAGAGCCAGGGCCGGTTGAGGCGTTGCTGGCGGCGTTTGGGCCTGAGTGGATTCCGGCGCCAGCAGAGCAGTTGCTGGGGCGGGTGGGGCGGCCGGTGCTTCAGCCAGCACTTGTTTGGGTTTGCTGGCAGCCGCTGGGAATAGTTTGCTGGCCAGATAAGGCCAGGCTAACAAGAGGGCAAAAAAGGCGGCCACTACAATCAGATCTTGTTTTTTCATAACCTTTTACGTTTATTTTGAGCTTCGAAAACAAAGGGAAAAAGCATGCTAGCAATTATCATGGCTAAATCAATAGCAAGTTAATCAAGGAATTTTATCAACCCCGCCGGGATGCCAGGGATGACATTTAGTCAGCCGCTGTAGACCCAAGCTTAAGCCGCGCCAACAACCATATTTATGGATTGCTTCTAGGCAATAGGCCGAGCAGGAAGGGTAGAAACGACAGCAGTTTCCCCAGAGGGGTGCAATCAGAATTTGGTAGCCTTTAATCAAGCTTATCAAGATATGCTTCATAACGGTTATTTGGTTGGCCTAGCAATGATCCCCGCCGCTTGGGCCAGCGCCAGTAAATCCTGTTCAATATTTTCCCAAGCGGCTGTGAGAATCCGCCGCCGTGCTATCAAGATTATATCCGCCTCGCCGGCGAACTTATGGCGGTTTAGACGGAATGCTTCTCGCAGTCGGCGTTTAGCGCGATTGCGCGCCACCGCATTGCCGGTTTTATAACTAGCTACAACACCCAGCCGCAAAGCTGCGCCAGCCTCAGCGCGCACCCATAAAACCATGGTGCGCCCCACAAATTTGCGGCCTTGAGCGTAGGCTTGTTTAAATTCCCTTGTCCGAGTCAGGCGTTGTGCCCGCGTCAAGCGCCGATCTACTGGATGCTGTTGATTCAATTAAAATAAACATCTCTGACTAATTTAGCCGCCAGCCATTTGCGCGAGCAAGCCATCTGGCTATGGCCAGCTTAGACACTCAGCTTGACGCGGCCTTGGCGCCGCCGCCGCGCCAGCACTTTACGTCCATCGGCTGTGGCCATGCGCGCTCTAAAACCGTGTTTGCGTTGGCGTTTCTTTTTAGAGGGTTGATAAGTGCGCTTCATGAATTAGGTTTCCTTTCTATAGGCTGGCCCGTTGCCAGCCTAATCATTATCGCTAAAGCGGCGGATTTAGCTTGGATTTCGCCCAGCATATATTTAATATCGCTGCCGGTTCTTGCTCAGCACTACAACATAAAATAGCATTGTTTTCAAGAAAGATTGAATATGTTAACTGAAAAAATAACGGAATTGGCGGTGCGCTGTTTAGACGCATCGGGTTATTATGGGGCGGGTTTTCTGATGGCTTTGGAAAGCATGATAGCGCCAGTGCCTAGCGAGGCCGTAATGCCCTTTGTCGGCTTTCAGGTCGCCGACGGTAAATGGACCCTGCTGGGAGCCATCATGGCTACCAGCCTTGGTTCGATCATAGGCTCTTGGCTGTCCTTCCTGATGGGGTATTATGGCGGCCGACCTTTTGTTCTTAAGGTTGGTAAATATTTTCTTTTGGATGAGAAGGACCTTGAAAAGACCGAAGCATTTTTTCATCGCCATGCCGGAATGTGGACCATTTTCATCAGTCGCTTTATCCCGCTGGTGCGGCATTTGATCTCCATTCCCGCCGGCGTTGGCAAAATGCCGCTGCTGCCATTTACCTTGGCCACTTTGGTTGGCGCGACCATCTGGAATACTTTCCTGCTCTTGTGCGGCATGAAATTACGTGAAAACTGGCAGATAGTTCAGAAGTATTCTCACCTGATCGATATCGTTGTTGTCTTAGCCGCTGCCGGCCTGCTGGCCTGGTTTATCTGGTCACGCTTGCTTAAAAAATCTACCGCTGCGCCGGCTCAATAGCCTGGCTTGGCCAATTTGGGCTAGTGGCAGTCTAGGCGGCGCAGCGGTAAAAGTGATTAAGCCAACACAGTCTAATCAACTGTTGGCTTTAAAAATAGGAACGTATGCCAAAGTGCAGGCCAAAATCGGAGCTCTGCTCTCTTTCGTTATTGATGAAGATATTCTTGCTGGCCAGATCGTAGTAGAGTTCCCCGGCCAGGGCTACGTTTTCTGCTAGAAAGAACTTCAGGCCGCCAGCGCCTTCGGTCAGCAGATGATCGCTGCTATAAAATTCCCCGAAATTCACTGTTAGCCGCAAAGCGATATAAGGAACAATAGCTGAATCCAGGTCGAAGTTGACTTCGCCGTAAGGTCCTAGACCCCAACCGATATCGCTGCCTTCGCAGGCGAAACTAGCTAGGCCGCCCACCTGAATGTCATTGAGGATAAAATAACCTAAGGAGAGTTGATTGGCTGTTTGTACCCGGCCATTCATGTTCTCAAAATCCAGGGTGCCGTTTAGGCCTATCTCCATGGTGTCCTCTTGCAGGACCGCGCCGAATCCAGATAGGGCGGCTAGTATCATTGACAGTGTTAATAGCTTTTTCATTAATCTTTTTCTCCTAAGCTCGCTTAGCATGACATGGTTTAATAAAGATTATTCTGAATGCGAGTGATGGTTCGAAATCCCAGAATTAAGCGGCATCACCTCCTGGACGCGGTAGGCAAATTCTATTTACTTTAAATCGCCCGAATCCGATTAAAGGTTTAAGGACCATATTTTTAAATAATGTAGCATTCAATTTAAGCAGGGGTCAAGCCTGAATCCAGGCCTGGAGCTGGGCCGGATATGCCAGACCCAAGTGATCATTTTTTTGCTTTATCTTTAAAGAATGCTTTGTATGCTGCAGTGGGCTTGTTCAGCCTCTGGCTAGGCTTAACCTTAGATAATTCGGCGGTAAATCATGAATAGCTTATCACTGCATACTAAAAACCGAACCGAGTTGGTAAACATCACCGCTCAGGTTCAGGAGGCGGTCAGGCAGCTTGGTTTGACCGGAGCTCTGCTGACTCTTTTTGTTCCGCATACTACCGCCGGCATTACCATCAACGAGAGCGCCGATCCGGATGTCGTGACAGATATCAAGGCTGTTTTGGAAAAACTGGTGCCATGGCAGGATAATTATCGCCACGGCGAAGGTAATTCGGCCGCACATGTTAAAGCCAGCTTGATGGGCTCCTCTGTCCAGCTGCCCTTGAAAAACGGCCGCTTGCAGCTTGGCGTCTGGCAGGCTATTTATTTTTGTGAATTCGATGGCCCGCGCCAACGTTCAGTTTGGATTGTATCGGCCGAGTCGAATCCTGGCGGCAGCAGAGAGGCATTATTAAAATGAAGCAGCGCCTGCCCTTTATCTATGGCGCGCAATATTATCGCGCGCCAACCCCAGCGCCTGAATACTGGGAACCTGATTTTAAACTGGCTCGCCAAGCCGGCCTTACCGATCTTAAGTTTTGGGCCCAGTGGCGAGTAAATAACCCGGCGGAAGGCGAATTCCAGTTCAGCGATCTTGATCGCTTGATGGAGCTGGCCAGCCAATATGATCTACGGGTAACCCTGAATATCGTTTATGATGTCATGCCCCAATGGCTTCTCTACAAATATCCCGATTGTTTGATGATACGTTCCAACGGAGCGCCTGTTATGCTTGGGCCTGATGGCAGCCGCCCGATTGGCGGCGCGCCGGGTCCCTGCCTTAATCATGCCGGTGCCAAGGCGGCCCGCCTGCGCTTTACCGAGGCGCTGCTGCAACGCTATCGCGGACATTCCGCCCTCGGCATGTGGGATGTTTGGAATGAGCCGGAACAATGTTTCCCTTATCGTGCGCCACTAGTGGAAAATCTAACCTGTTACTGCCCTGCCTGCGCCCGGAAATTCCGGGCTTGGCTACAGGAAAAATATCAAACCATCTCTAACTTAAATAGCGTTTGGGGACGCTATTATCGCCAGTGGGCTGAAATCGAGTTGCCTGTAAAATTAGGCGCCTGCGCCGATATGCTTGATTGGCGCCTTTTTATGTTGGATACGGTCACTCACGAAGCCCAATGGCGTATCGCCGCGGCCAAGCGGATCGATCCGCTCCATCCTGTTTATACACATGTGGTCCCCTTTATAGCAGGCGATGGCTGGGGCTTGAATCAAGTGACTTGCGCGGATGATTTCGCGCTTGGCGAACAAGGCGATGTGTTTGCCGGCTCGATCAATGGCTTTCCGGTCCAGCCGGTTAAAATAGTGTCGGCGGCGCGTGGGCGAGTCAGCTATAATGTCGAAAGCCACCTCAATGCTGGCAGCGCTAGCCTGCACCCCCTCCCCTTGACCGCCGCGCGCCTGCGGATGGAGTTTCTAGCTCATCTTGGCTTGGGCATTCGGGGTTTCTTATTCTGGCAGCTGCACGCTGAGACGCTGGGGCTGGAAGCGCCGGCCTGGGGCCTGCTTGATACCGGCGGCCAGCCGCGCCAGGGTCTGGATGTTGCCAGAGAATTCAAGGCTAAGTTGGAACCATATTTGGACGCCATCATGACGGCGCCGCCACCAGTGCCGCAGGCGGGCATATTCGTCTCAGCGGCCAACGAGATCTTGCACTGGCAAATGGGGTTATTGTCAGAATATCGCCAAAACCTGGAAGGCTATAGCAATTTGCTTTATCGTCTAAATATTCCCTATAGCTATGTGCCGGCAACCAGCCTGAATCAGCGTAACCTGGCCGACCTGAAACTGTTGATTTTACCCTCGGCCTATTGCTTGCATCCGCATGAAGCTGAGGCTCTGCTGGCCTGGATCAAGGCCGGCGGCTGTCTGGTCGCCGAAGCGCATACCGCTGGCTATAACCAAAGCAGCGGGCGCCACGAGGGGGTCCTGCCCGGTTTAGGTCTAGCGCATGTCATGGGGATCCGCGAAGTGGAGAGCCAAGGTCGGCTTGATCCCGCCGCCGGCTCAAGCGCAGTTGAAAAAAATATTTCAGAAAATTTTTCTTCGGAGGTGTTGGTAGCTCTGGGAGCTTATGTACGGATGGGTCGGGTGCCCCTGAGCCTGGAAGGCCAGGCAGCCATGGGCTGGGGCATTCGGCGCTGCGCTGGCCTTAAGGCCTCTAGCTCTGCCAGCATCTTGGCGCGTTTCTCGGATCGCTTGCCGGCGCTGCTGGAAACCCGCTTGGGGCGCGGTCGTGTTTTATATGCCGGCACAACGCTGGGCGGGGCGCTGGAAGATGCAAACCCCATCACTGCGCTGCTAGCGGCCTGGCTGATCAAGCTGGCCGCGCCCACAGCCGGCCTGCACTCCGTTGGCACGGCGCCGGTTCATTTGGATGCCTTGAAGTGTGCCGACGGCCGAATTCTCTTTGTGGTCATCGGGTCAGCCTCTGGCACTCTCTCAGCTAGCTGGCAAAGCCCCTGGCCCTTGCGCGGGATCTTTAGCGGGATCACTTTGCCGTGTCAGGCCGATCAAGTGCATCTGGAGCTACCCGGACCATTTGCCGACCTGTTTGTGCCGGCCGTCGGCTAAGGTCGCCATAAGACGCCGGCGCCATTGAAGTTGGACTAATTCGCAGGGGCTTGATCAGCCGCGCTTGGGGCAGCCTGGGCAGTCAGCTCATTAACTTGTATCTGGGTGCGATGATGCGAGGGATAGCTGCGAATATCCAAGTTTTTTATCATCCAGATATCCTGAATTTTTTTGAAATTCTTCACGCTTAGTCGGCGCATAAGTTTGCCGGCAGCATCGTATTCCTCCATCTGAATGAAGGTTGCCAAAGATTGATCTACCCATAAACGCATCGCATGAGCAAGGCGCGTTGATGCCGCCGCCGCACTGGCGTGCTGGGTTGGCACGGGTAATTCAATTATGTAGCAGTCGCGTCCGCGCAGGTTAGCATGCCCGAGCACCTGCCCATCGGGCCACCAGAGAAAGGCCAGGCTCAGATCGTTCCAAGTGATGACAGTGCCGGCTATGCTTTGATTTAGGTCCGGCAGAGGCATGGCTTGCAGCGGCTGGCCCTCTTCATATTGAAAGTCTGCCATGCCGCCGGGGCGATGAATAACTGTTAAGCGCGCCAGCGGAGTTCCGAAGGCATCGCTCAAGGTATAGCTGGCGGCCGGGGGCTGTTTGCCCCAATCCAATAAAGCTTCCAGTAGAAAAGCTTGTTCCAGGCGCCCCAGGCGTTCGCCGCGCATTAGCCGGCCCTTGATCAGCATTGGTTCGCTGGCAATGTTCTCGCGCACGCCGGCGAGCAGCTGTTCTGCCGAGATAGTCTCAGGATCGTTATTCGCCGCCGCCACCAAGGCCGTGCCCCAGGCCAAGCCGGCTATCAAAACAGCGCTAAAGAGCACAGCGCCGGTCAAGCCTAAAGGAGCATGGGCATATCTGGAATTCATAAGCGGCAAGAGCTCCTGTCCTTAAACTTTGTTATCCTGTAAAGGGCCGGCAATAATAAAGGCAAACCCAGCCTCAGCCACCAGGTCGCTCCCCACGAAGATCTGGCCCCAAGCGCGCCCGACCTGTGAGCGATGCGACTGCAGTTCCAGCTCAATCAAGAGCTGGTCGCCAGGACAGACCGGTCGCCGAAAGCGCGCCTTTTCCATTGACATAAAATATCCAATCTTGCCTTGATGCTGTGGCAGGTTCAGCATGAAGACCGCTCCGGCCTGCGCCATGGCTTCCACTAGCAGAGTGC
>CAYUHK010000036.1:0-14981 GCA_964444425.1 uncultured Verrucomicrobiota bacterium | reverse complement strand
CGCCAGGAATTTTCCCAGCTGATATCGAAGTGCACATCGGTGGTGCCGGCCTTAACGCTGGTGTTTTTAAAAACTATATTAGTGCCAACAACGAGATTATTGGCGCTGCTCAAGGTGGGGATAGCCAGGGCAAGCCATATATATAGTTTGCATAGATCGGCAACTTTTATTGATCATCTGCGGTCTGCCTTCCATGCTTGCGGTCACAAACAAGATTGTATATATGATAATAATTGATATCGCCACTGGCAAGCCAAAAAACAACTTTCAGCCCAGCCCTTTGAGCTGGCCAGTGCAGGCTAATCCTTGGCAATGAACTCTAGCGTATTCTCTCTGCCGGCCAATATCCCCCCACTGGGGCTTTAAGCCAGACTGAGCAGAGCAGGCTGAGAATAATCCATCAGTAAGGATCGCCCCGCCAGCGCTAATCCCCTCTTGCCAAACAAGCGAGCAAGCTATATTATTGCTAAACCTATGAATACGAACATACAACCGCGGCGCTCAGGCGCCGGGCTTTGGGCAGCCATAGTTTTATTGGCCCTGGTGCTGCTGCTGAGTCTGGCGGTTAATTTCGGCCTGCTCATGGGGGGGGGTGGCGACGCCTATCCGGAAGCCAAGGATGAATATCCGCAGCTCAAGGAGATCTGGTCATACGGCGCCGGCGCCGTCAAGGCCATCCGCATTCCAGTCAATGGTGTAATCATCCGCGAAAGCGAGGGAGGCATTTGGCGCGTTGCTCTGGATAGAGTTGAATCGATCCTTCGCCAGATTCGCGCCGCCCAGAACGATCCAGCCGTTAAAGCCATCATCTTGGAAGTTGATTCTCCTGGCGGCAGCATCACGCCGACCGACGAGATTTATCGGGCCCTGGCGGATTTCCGCGCCAGCGCCAATGATCGTCGGGTACTGGTCCTGGTTAAGGGCATGGCGGCCTCGGGCGGCTACTACATCGCCATGGCCTCTGACTGGATCATAGCCGAGCCTACCGCCTTCATCGGCTCCATCTCAGTTATCATACAATCACTCAACTGGAAGGCGCTCAGCGACCGGCTGGGCGTGCATGACGTCACGATCAAGTCCGGCAAGAATAAGGATTTGCTCAATCCCTTTCAGGAGGTCAATCCCGAGCAGATAGCCATGCTGCAGGGCATAGTTGATTCGCTACACCGCCATTTCATGGATATCGTCCGCCACGGCCGTTCGCTGGAAGAGGCCGCCCTGCAGGAGATCTGCGATGGTCGCGTCTTCAGCGCGGCCGCCGCGCGCCAACGGCGCCTGATTGATGAAGTGGGCTATTGGCCCGATGCCGTGGCCAGAACCGCGCGGCTTCTAGGCCAACCTTCTATCAAGATAGCCCGCTATGAAGAGCGCCCTGATTTCGCACGCTGGCTGGCCAGATTACATGCTCCCAGCTTTAACCTGAACCTGCCGGGTTGGCTGAACGCCGAAGGCCCCCAGCTGATGTATCTCTGGCGCCCCTGAGCGACTGAAACCAGCCGAGGGTCCGGCGCAAAAACCACTCTTGATCAGCTGGCGCCTTAGGGCTTGACTCAGCGCTATTTTTTTATAAGGCTTTGCTAAATTTGAGGTTCTAAGCCAAGGCGGAGGAAAGGCCCCATGAAGAAAACCTTTGTGCTCGACACCAATGTATTGCTGCACAACTCCAACTGCATCGAATCCTTCGCCGATAACGAGGTAGTCCTGCCCATGGCCGTGATCGAAGAGCTGGATAAATTTAAATCCAACAATGATGAATTGGGGCGTAATGCCCGCCAGGTTATCCGGCGCCTGGATCAGCTACGCCAACTGGGACGCCTGGGCCAAGGAGTGCCCATGCAGAATGGCGGGCTGCTGCGCATCATCACCGACCATGAAGTCCAGCACGACACCGGCCTGGACAACATGATCGTGGATAACAAGGTAATTCGCGTGGCCTACCATCTTAAACAAACCGGCCAACGCGTCATCTTCGTCTCCAAGGATATCAATGCCCGCTTGAAATCCGACGCCCTGGGCATTGAGACAATGGATTTTGAAAAACAGAAGGTTAATTTTGATGAATTATTCGCTGGCTACCGCCAAATCGATCTCACCCAGCAGCAGATGGCCGAGTTCCAAAAACAAGCCCGCCTGCAGCTTCCCAACTTGGAGCTCTTTCCAAATGAATTTGTGATCCTCAGCTCCGCCGGTGCCGAAAAGACCTTGCTCGCCCGATCGGAACGAGCGGCCTCTGCCGGCGCCGCCAGCCTGATGCCCCTGGCTGCGGAGCGCGCCAGCGCCTGGAACCTCAAGCCGCGCAGCCAGGAGCAGCGCATGGCCCTGGAGCTGCTGCTGGATGAGCAAATCGCCCTGGTAACATTGGTTGGCCAAGCCGGCACCGGCAAAACCCTGCTGGCCCTGGCCGCCGGCTTGGAACAAATGCTCAAGCTGAAGCGTTACGATAAAATGCTGGTCTCGCGGCCGATCATGCCGCTGGGCAAGGATATCGGCTTCCTGCCCGGCGACAAAGAGACCAAACTACAAAACTGGATGCAGCCAATTTTTGATAACCTGGCCTATCTGATGCGCTCTACCGGCGATCCCAAGCATTCTATCCGCGAAAAGATCGAGCGACTGCAAAGGGAGCATATCGTCGAGCTGGAGGCCTTGACCTATATTCGCGGCCGCTCGATTCCCAAGCAATATGTTATCATTGATGAAGCTCAAAACCTGACCCCACATGAGGTCAAGACCATCATCAGTCGCGCCGGCGATGGCACTAAAATGGTGCTGACCGGCGATCCTTCCCAAATCGATAACCCCTACCTGGACTCAAATAGCAACGGGCTCAGTTACGCCATTGAGCGCATGAAGTCGGTGGAGCTGCATGGCCACGTTACGCTGCAGAAGAGCGAGCGCAGCCTGCTGGCAGCCACAGCGGCCCAACTGCTTTAAGCGCACCAGCTTTATCATGGGATTAGCCAGTTTCATTTTTTGGATTTGGTTCATATTGCGAGTCTGGCTTATTATCCTGATCATCGTTTTCCTGATCAGCGGATTGGACGATCTTTGGGTGGATCTGGCCTATTACGCTCGCGCCCTTTATCGCAACCTGTTCCGGCGCCATCTGATAAAGCCTATCACCCGCGAACAGTTGAACGCGGCGCCGGAACAGCCGATCGCCATGATGGTGCCGGCCTGGGATGAAGCGGCCGTGATAGCCAAGATGCTCTTGAACACCGCCAGCACCATCAATTACAAGAACTACCATATCTTTGTGGGCACCTATCCCAACGACGAAGCCACCCAGCTGGCCGTTAATAAGGTGCGCGAGATTTATCCGCAGGTTTCGGCGGTAGTAACACCGGCCGATGGCCCGACCAATAAGGCCGACTGCCTCAATTGGGTAATTCAAAATATTTTCTCCTATGAGCAACAGCATGGAATTGAATTTGCCATCTTTGTCATGCACGATGCCGAGGACATCATCCACCCCCTCTCCTTCAAGTATTTTAACTACCTCATCCCGCGGGTGCATATGATCCAACTGCCGGTTTTTGCCCTGGAATGGCATAAGACCGGCTGGGTGGCCGGCATCTATATCGACGAGTTTTCCGAGCTGCACAGCAAGGATCTGCGCGCGCGCGAGCTGCTATCTCGCACGGTGCCCTCCGCCGGCGTCGGCACGGCCCTGAGTCGCACCGCCATAACCTTCCTGCGTGGCCGCCACCGCCAACAGGTTTTTGACATCCGCTCGCTGACCGAAGATTACCAGCTCGGCATGCATCTGCGCGAGTTGCAGGGTAAAAAAATCTTCCTGCAACAGGCGGTCGAACGTATCGTGCCCGGGCGCCATTGGCTAACCCGCCGCCCCATCCAACGCAAAATTCTCGACCACATCGCCACCCGCGAATTTTTTCCCAATAATTTCCGCAGCGCCGTCCGCCAGCGCGCGCGCTGGATCATGGGCATTGCCATACAGGGTTGGCAAATCGGCTGGACCAATTCGCTCGCCATTAATTACTACCTGTTTCGCGACCGCAAAAGCCTGCTGACCAATCTCCTGGCCCTGGCCGGATACCCAATCGTTTTATGCTGGATCGGATTTGAGCTGGCGCGCTGGCTACATCCCGATCTGCTGATCCCCTCACTGATTGAGACTAAGGAAATCTGGTTCGTGCTGATGCTGATCGTGCTGGGCCTGCTGGCCTGGCGCCTGCTGAACCGTATGGCTTCGGTATGGCGACATTATGGAATACGCCAGGGCCTCTGGTCGGCCCCGCGCCTGGCCGTGGGCAATGTGGTGAATTTCTGGGCTACGATCCATGCTATTCGCCGCTATCTGCACGGCCGCATTACCGGCCAGACGCCGGCCTGGGGCAAAACTGAGCATGCCTACCCCAGCGCCGATCAATTGCGGATGTTTCATCGTAAGCTGGGCGACCTGTTGCTGGACCGCCGCCTGATCAGCACCCAACAATTGGAAACAGCCCTGGCCAACCAGAAACAAACTGGAGCGAAATTAGGCAAAATATTGATAGACATGGGCGTGCTCTGGGAAAAGGACCTGGTCTCGGTCCTGGCCCAGCAAAGCAACCTGCAGGCCGTCGAGATCGATCTTTATCAGACGCGGCCAGAACTATTACGCAAAGTGCCCAGGGAACTGGCCCAACAATACAGGATTTTTCCGCTGGGCTACGAGGGCGATACCTTGATCCTGGCCACCGACCTCAACAGCACCTTGGAGGCCGCCAAGGAACTGGAAAGACTCCTCGCCGGAACCTTGACCTTTCGCTTAACCTCCAGCTACGACATTGATTTCGCCATCGCCCGCGGCTATGCTCTACAGACCAAGCCCAAACCTAGCCGCCTGCGCCTGGGCGAGCAATTGCTTCAAAAGGGCCTGATCACCCCGGAGCAGCTCCGCGAAGCGCTGCGCCGCCAGAAACGCGACAATCGCCCCCTGGGCGAGATTTTAATCGAGATGAAACTGTTTGCCCCAGAGGATATCAAGAAGGCCTTGGCGGAAATGCCGGCGGCGGACCAGCAATGAATAATAACCCCTTAAACAGCTTGATTGCCGCAGCCATAATGGCGGCGCTAACCCTCGGCGCCGACTCAGGGGCGGCGGCGGCTGAAGCCAAGCCCCTGCCGGAAAGCTCGCTGGAGCATAGCGCGCTGCAACGCCAACGCATTCGTTTCAATAACGCGCCAATCTGGCAAAAAGCCCAAGACGCCGTCGGCCGCGGCGACGACCTGACGGCCATCCGCTTGTATCAAGAGATTTTAGCCAATGATCCCGGCAACAATGCCGCCAAGTTGGCCTTGATCAACCTTTATGAAAAACAGGGCGATTTGCAACAAGCCTTGCTGCTTTGCGAGGACCTGCTCAGCAACTATCCGGACCGCGGAGAGCTTTGGAATACCCAGGGCAACCTGGCCTTGCAGCTGAAAAAATATGCTGAAGCCAAACAGGCCTTCGAGAATGCCCTACGCCTGGAGCCGCCCGATCTCAGCGGTCGCCATCCGATCCAGCTGGGCACCCTCTATATGCAACGCGGCCTGCATGGCATCGCCCTGCACTTTTTTGATGAGATCGACGACCCGCTAACTCTGCCAACCGCCCAGCGCCTGAGTTTCTTCCGTAATCGTGCCTATTTGAATTTCGATCAGGATCGTTATGCGGCCGCGCGCCGCGACGCCGAGAGGGCCCTGGCGCTGGCGCCGGTATCCGATATGGCCGTGCTGCGGCTGCAAGCTCTGGCCGCCGGCGCCTTAGCCGATAACATAGAACAGGAAGGCCAGGCGCTCTTGCATTCAGCCGCGCCTGGTCCGCGCTTAAACGCCAAGGAGCAAGCCCAGGTTCTCTTGGTGCTGGGGCGCCATCAATTTCAAGAGGGCCAGCCCCAACGGGCCATCGCCCATCTGAACCAGGCCATTGAGCGCTACCCCGATTTAGCCGAAGCCTACTATGTCAGGGGCCTGGCCTATCACGCTCTGGATAAACCCTGGTCAACCATTTCCAATTATTATGCCTTTGCCCGGCTGGAACAGCGGCCGCCAGCAACCTATTGGGGCGATCTGGGCCAAGCCGAAGGAGCCCTGGGCGACTATCAGCGTGGCACAATCGCTTTCAGCCGTGCCCTGGCCCACCACTCAGTGGATGTCGACACCCTCTCCGACCAAGGCTACCAATACTTTAAATGGGCCTTTCCCCACCGCAACCCCAGACATAAATTCTGGGAATGTCTGAATCATAATCGCGCCGCAGCGGCCGCCTTCGGCCGCGCCATCGAGCTCTATGGCGACCTGATTCCTCGAGTCCCCACCAACCAAACAGCTCTTTATCGGCATCAGGAAATCGCCCTGAAACAGGAATACACCAAGCTCGATCGGCTCTTTGGCTTTCAAGCCTATCTCAACCGCACCGACTACGGCTTTCCCACCAATATCGGGTTGGCTTCGATCGGCAATGCCCTGCCCTCGCAAGGCGGCGGCGAACTCTCGCTGCGACCACCCGCCCTCGGCTTTCTGAACGAGCGCAGCCTGGATATTTTCGCCAATCTCAGCGCCAATCTACAGGAAGAATCCTGGTCGCCAGACCCGGAATCCTATCAGGGCATGTTCGGCCTGCGCCTCAAGCCCTTCAGCAGCCTTAATTATAATATGTCTATCGCCCGCCTCTTTAAGATCGGCGAGAATTCCGAAGATAACTGGCTCTGGCGCAACATGGCCACCTGGGAACGCGGCGAGAAGCCCAGCGGCGGCCAAAACTTCGGCCTGAACTTAAGGGGTTTTGGCGACCTGGGCTACTATTGCGAGCCGCGCCAGCGCTGGTATATCTACCTGGATGGCCGCGCCGGGCCCAGCTGGCGCCTAAGTCAGGGCATCTTCCTAACCGCTCCCCAAATCATCGGACTGCTGCGCTACGAGAGCAACGATGAATCCAATCTGGGTTCTTACGCCTTGACAGGCTTGGGCTTGACCATCAGGATATATGAGCCGGAACATAAAAAGATCATTAACCGTATATATTTAGATGGATTCGCCCATTACACTGTTGGGCGTTTTCAATCGGCGCCGACCGGCTTTGATGGCGCCGACTTCGCCGGGCCCATGATCGGCTGCAGCCTGGTGAAGTAAAACTGCTTCGACGCGCCGGCCCCAGCCGCCGGGCCGGCTGGGGCGCTGGAAGCGCAAGCGAGCTGCCATGAAAAAATATCTTTGGATAAGCAGCGTTCTGTTGGCCAGCGCCCTGACGGCCGGCGCCGCCGTCAGCGATGCTGTCTCCGGCGCCTTCATCCAATTCAACCGCGCCGCCGCCGAACGCAGCCTGGCCCAATGGCAGGCCACCCTCGACCGCATGCGCACGGTGGGCTGCGATCTGATCATTGTGCAGTGGACGGCCGAAGACAGCCTGCTCTATTTCAAGGATAAAAACCTGGCCTTCTCGGAACAATGCGAAGCGCTTGAACGCCTTATGGAAGCGGCCCGCATCGGACGTTTTGACATCTTGCTCGGCCTGCAGCATGATCCAGCTTTTTGGAATGAAATCACCGCCCGCGATAAGGCCCTGCGCGATTATTTCCTAGTGCGCCAGGCTCAGCATCAACGCCTGCAAGCAGCCTTGCTGAAAGCTTTTGGCCAGCGCGAAGACTGGATCGGCTATTATATCCCCGATGAGATTGACGATTTATCCTGGCGGGAGCCGCAGCGCCGCCAATTGCTGCAAGATTACCTGCGCGCTACCGTCAAGAGCCTACGGGAACATGATCGCCGCCGCGCGGTGGCGATCAGTACCTTCTTCCGCGGCCGCACCGCGCCCAGTCTGCTGGCCGAAAACCTGCAGGAAATAACCGACGCCAGCGGGCTGGATTATCTGCTGCTGCAGGATGGCGCTGGCAACGACGACCCTCCCAGCGATATCTTGCCGCTTTACTACAAGGCCCTGCTGAAGCGCCAGCAAAACCTGCCGGAACTATGGGCCGTCTTAGAGGCCTTTCGGCAAACGTCTGGCCCTCAGCAGCCCTTCGCGGCCGTGCCGGCGCCAAGCAAAGATTTTCTGCGGCAAATCAAGGCGGCCGACCAGTTTAAACGGCGCCTGCTATTCTCCTTTCCCGATTACGTAGACCCAACCCAAGGCACTGCGGCGCAGGAGCTCTATTACATGCTCAACGCCACGCCATGATGCAAGCAAACTTATGCAACTCCGCCAACTTAATTGGAAACAGCTGGCAATAATCGCCTTGATTTTGGCCCTGGCCGGAGCGACCCGGGCCATTGAGCCAGCCGCTGAAATTCCTCTGGCGGTTGACTTCGACGGCGATGGCCTCTGCGACCCCACCACCTACCTGCGCTCCTCAGGCCTGTGGTTAACTCGCTTATCCGGCGGACAATATCGCCTGGCCTCCTGGACCTTCGGCGGCGCCGCCTTCACTGCCCTGGCCGGCGACTTCGACGGCGATGGCTTGGCCGACCCAGCCCTCTATCAAGATGAAACCGGCAGCTGGTTGGTCCGGCTCTCCGGCTCCGGCTATGCTCCGGCGGTAGCCGCCCTGGGCGGCCAAAACTGGACCCCGGTTCCAGCCGATTACGACGGCGACGGCAAAACCGATTTGGCCGTTTATGAAAATAGTTCCGGAGTCTGGCTGGCGCTGCTCTCAGGCTCGGCATACAATCTGAGCGCCTTCCCCTATCAACTGGGCGGGCCAGGCTATAGACCCAGCCCGGCCGATTACGATGGCGACGGCCTGGCCGATCCAGCCGTCTATGCCCACGGCATCTGGGGCGCGCTGCTTTCCAGCCAGGCTTATGCTCTGGCGGCCCTAAGGACCAGTCACGGCTCAGGCCTAACCTTGGCAGCCGATTGCGATGGCGACCTTAAAGCCGACCCAGCCCTCTATCAAGTCGATAAGGGCCTCTGGACCGTTTATTGCTCGGCCTGGAACTACGCCCCAGCCACCCTCAAGCTTGGCGGCGGCATGCCGGCGCTGCTGGGCGACTTCGATGGCGATGGCTTGGCCGACCCCAGCGTTTACCAGGAATCCACAGGCAGCTTGATCTGCCGGCTCTCCAGCTTGGGCCTGCGAACCCGCTCATTAGCTATAGCCAAGCCAGCGGCCGTGCGCGTATTGGTGCTTTATGACTCAGGCGGTGCTGGCGGCATTGAGATCGGCTGGATACACAGCAAACTTTTAGGCAATTTACTCAACCATTTTGACCTGATCTGGCACGCTCAGCCGGTTGAGGATTATGTGGCCGGCACTATGGCCGCCTATACTCACACCTTCTATCTGGGCTCCTATTACGATAACCCGTTGCCCAGTGGCTTTCTGGCGGATGCCTTGACCGGCCAACAACGCCTATTCTGGATTGGCTATAACCTCTGGCAATTAGCCTGGACGCTTGAGGACGACCATGATCCCAGATTCATCGATCGCTTCGGATTCGCCTTTATGCAAAACCTCAATGGCTTTAGCGAGGTGCGCTATAAAGGTCAACGCCTCAGCCTCTATGACACTGAAGATGATCTGGGCTCGGTTGAAATAGTTGATCCCAACAGCGCCAAGGCCTTGGCCAGCGCCTGGCGAAGCGATAGCCTCAACATCCCCTATATCCTGCGCTCATCCAACCTATGGTATGTAGCCAATAATCCTATCAGCAGCGATTATATGGCCGATGGCGCCCTGGCCTTCGCCGATCTATTGCATGATTTTCTGGGCATCCAGCACCCCGCAAATCATCGAGCCATAATTCGCATCGAGGATGTCAACGCCGAGACGCCCGGCCCTGTCTTGCAAGCCATAGCCGAGTGCCTGCATGCCCGGCGTATTCCCTTTGTGATATCCTTGATCCCGCTTTACCTGGATCCTCTGGGAGTGGTACATCAAGGTTTCCCCACCAGCCTGGAGCTATCTGCCAACCCTGGCCTGGTGCGCGTTTTAAAGAATATTGGAAAATATGGCGGTCAGATCCTCCAGCACGGCACCACGCATCAGTATGCCGCACTCCCCAATCCGGATGGCTCAACCGGCGCTGATTATGAATTCTATCGCGTGATCAGCAGCAACGGCACCCATATTACCTTGGGCCCCTTGCCCGAAGATTCGCCCCTATGGGCCGGCCAGCGCGTGGCCGCCGGTAAAACTATTTTGGCACAATATGGCTTAAAACCAGTAGCTTGGTTGACGCCCCACTACTATGCCTCGGCCACGGGCTACGGAGTTTTTCCACTGATCTATAAGACCGCTTTGGATCGCGGAGTGTATTTCTCTTCGAATGAGAATGGCCTATATGACGCCAGCCAGTTGACGCCCTTTTTAATTAAACATGATTATTACGGCCAAACCCGCATACCCGAAACCATCAGCTATATCAGCCCCGACGAAGGGTTCCTGCCCTCCAATTTGGTGGAGCGCGCCAAGGCCAATCTAGTTCTGCGCGATGGCTGGGCCGGCTGCTATTATCATTGGTTTTTTGGCACCAATTACCTGGGCGCGCTGGTGGATGGGATCACTAATCTGGGCTATCGTTTCGTGCCCGTGACCCCCAATATGCAATAGGCCGCGCGGCGGCCTAGCTCAGGCGCGGCGCACTCGGGAACTCCAGCAGGGCCTTGACGATACGCTCGGCGGCATGGCCATCGCCATAGGGATTAATGGCACTGGCCATTTTGGCGTATTCGGCGGGGTTATCCAGCAATAGCCTGGCCGCGGCAACGATGGCGGCGCGGCTGGTGCCAACCATGCGCACTGTGCCAGCGGCCACGGCCTCAGGCCGCTCGGTGACGTCGCGCAGCACCAACAGCGGCTTGCCCAGACTCGGCGCCTCCTCCTGAATGCCGCCTGAATCGGTCAGGACAAAGGCACAACGTTTCATCAAATAAATCAAGGGCAGATAGGCCAGCGGCGGCAACAGGCTGATGCCGGCCACCCGGCCCAATAAACGTTGCGCCGGATCCAGAACATGTGGATTGGGATGAACCGGATAAACGATATGAATCTCATCGCGATAGGCTTCCGCCAGATCGCGCAGCGCTAGACAAATCTGTTCCAAGGGCGCCCCGAAATTCTCGCGGCGATGCGCGGTAACCAGCAGCAAACGCCGCTCCCAGGGAATGACCTGCAGCGGCCCGCTGGCCGGATCATAGGGTTGCTGGGATGCCAACAGCAAGGCATCAATCACCGGATTGCCGGTCACCCTGATATGGGCGCCATCAATCCCCTCGCGCAGCAGATTATCTCGCGCCGCCGCGGTTGGCGCAAAATGCAGATCGGCTAGCAGTCCGGCCACCCGCCGGTTGAATTCCTCGGGAAAAGGATGCCATTTATCATGGGTGCGCAGGCCGGCTTCAATATGGGCGATGCGTACGCGGCGATAGAAGGCGCTTAGCGCCGCCGCCATGACGGTGGTGGTGTCGCCCTGGATCAACACCCAATCCGGCCGCTCGGCCGCCAAGAGCGGTTCCAGTTCCCGCAAGACCGCCGCGGCCGCCTGCGCCGGCGATTGGTTAGCGGCCATGATGTTTAAATCGTGATCTGGGCGAATGCCAAAAACCGCCAAGCTTTGGTCGAGCAGCTGGCGGTGCTGAGCGCTGGCACAGACCCGGCTGATAATCCGGTCGGGCTGGCGTTCCAAAGCCTTGATTACCGGAGCCATCTTGATGGCCTCGGGGCGCGTGCCAATAATAGAAAGTATTTTCATAAATGGTTCGGCGGGCTATTCAAGAGTGTTGAGGATCGAATTGTTGATCGGCCGTGCTCAGCATTTCAGCATAATGTTCAACCAGGATATTCACTATCTCCGGATCAAATTGAGTGCCCGCATGGCGCCGGATTTCTTCCAGGGCTGCTTCCGGCGCCACGCCCTTGCGGTAAGCTCTATCCGAGATCAGCGCGTCAAAGGCATCAGCCACCGCAAAGATTCTAGCGCCATGCTCTATCTGCGCCCCGGCCAAGCCGTGTGGATAGCCAGAGCCATCAAAGTGTTCATGATGTTGCACTATCATTGCGGCCTCATCTTGGAGAAAGGGCACGTTTTTGATGATCTGCCAGCCAATGGTTGGATGCTGCCGCATCAGCACGCTTTCCGCGGCGGTTAAGGGCGCATTTTTCTGCAGCAGGCTATCGGGAACGCCGATTTTGCCAATATCGTGCAGCAGGGCGCCGCGTCTGATTTTAATGACCTGGTCATCGGGCAGATGTAAGCGCCGCGCGATAAATTCAGCATAGCTGGCAACCCGGCGGTCATGTAAAATAGTGTCTGGCTCGTGCATCTGCAAGGTGGCCGTCAAGGCCTCCAGGGTGGCCATATAAGAAGCCTCCAGAGCTTCGGTCGTATCCTGCAATGCGGCGGTGCGTTCCTGCAAGATCGTGGCTATGCGCTGGCGGTATAAGTCCCTTTCGCGCTGCAGGCGCCGATAAGCTATGCCGCGCCTTAAACTGTAGGTCAACTCCTCGAATTGAACCGGTTTTTGAATGAAATCGTAGGCGCCGCCGCGCAGCGCCTGGATGGCGTAATCCATCGAAGCATAGCCGGTCAAGATCATGCAAACCAACCCAGGCTCTATCTGCTTGATGGCTTGGATAACTTCTAATCCATTCATCTCAGGCATCATGAAATCAATCACGACAATGTCTATCTGGTCGACCAAGGCGCGGATGCGCTCCAGCGCCCGGCGCGGGCTGGTCTCGCTTAAGATATTAAAGCCCTGTGGCGTCAAGACCCTCTGGAACATAGCTCCAATAAGAGGCTCATCATCAATAACCATTATAGTGGCTTCTTTTCCATCTGTCTGCAGCGGCACCGCCGGCAGCGGCTCCTGATCCTGCTTGACGTCCAAGGCCAAAACAGCGCCGCCCGCGCGTTCCTTGGCCTGATAGCAGGCACGATCGGCCAGAGCCAGTAAATCAGCGGCATTATTAACCCCTGGGCTGGCGCTGTTGGCCACGCCGATAGAAATGCTTATTGAAAGGGGCTGGCGTTCGCGCACAAACACATGTTTGGCCACCGCCTTTAAAATACGCTCGGCCCGGGCTTGGGTTTTCTTCAAGTCGCAATCGGTCAGAATCACCGCAAACTCATCGCCACCATAGCGCGCCAGGATATCGGTTTGCCCGGCCGCGCTTTTAAGGATGTCGGCAAATTCCTTTAAGACAATGTCGCCGATCAAATGGCCGTAATCATCATTAAGCGATTTGAAACCATTCAGATCCATCATCAATAAGCCGATCGGATAATGATAGCGCTGGCTTAGCAGCCAAGTCTTGCGCATGGCCATCTCAAAGGAGCGGCGGTTATCCAAACCGGTCAATTCATCCTTAACTGCCAGGTTGTGCAGTTGCGCCAAATCCGGAAAAACTCTGGCCAGGTGATTGGCCCAGTGAGCGATGTTGGCTATCTCACCGCAATCGAAGACGGCCGGGGCGGCGGCGGCAAAAAGCAATATGCCCACAAATCGTTGGCTATGCACTAGCGGGATCGTGGCCAGCGAGCCGACCTTTTGAAAGGCATTTTGCCTGGCAACCGCCCCATGGGATTCAAAGGTCAACTTGAGCTGCTCGCAGGGCGTCCTGGTGAAAAGCCGATAGCCGGCCAAGATTTCTGTTTGACAAGCTCGCACGAAGGCCGGCGCCACCGATTCGCGCAAGACCACTTCTAAACGCGGCTGGAGATCGTGGGCAACCAAGACCGCGGAAACCTGGCCGGGCAAGGCCGTGGAGATGGCCGCGCGCATTGTCGTCAGGAGCGGGAAAGCCGAAAGATGCTCGAAGAGGTTCGGCAGATACTTGCGCATATCCTCAATAAAGAAAAGCATACGGCGCAAGCAGCTAGCTTGGCGCCGGCTTAAGCGCGGCCGCCGCGGCGCTGGCCTGAAGCGCGCGTTGCAACTCAGCGGCCGTCGGCTGGGTCGGCAAGCGCTTTGGCGCGGCGGCGCGGCGCGGCGCGGCAAGGGCGGCGCCGCCCAGCACAATCCCCTGCAGCCAAGGCTGCAGGGCGCAGGCATAATCAAATAAACGCTCATCAAAAGCCGCTATCTCCGCATCCACCAAGAGCAGATCTGATTCGCGGCGCAGGAGCGATTCCATTATATCCAGGGGCGCCAGGGCCACCTCGGTTTGGTGTCCGGCGGCGTTTAAGATTTCTTGCAGGCGGCGTTGCCTATCATGATTGGCGCTGCAAATCACAATATGCTTCGAGCCTGGTCCTGACGCGGGCGAATTTTTATTTACGATATTCATAAAGCCTGCCGGCTTTTTGTAATATAATGCAATTCGCTTAAAAGCAAAGTTAAATCCCTTGGCTGACGCCTTTTAGAAATCGCTCTGGAAGAGGCCAACTGGCCCTGAGCGGTGCGGGACCTGACCCAAGCCTAGATAGCAAAGCAACAGCTGAGCTAAGCCGAGGCGCCGGCCCCCTAGCTGCCGGCTGGCAAGCAAGCTAAATAAAGCAAGCCGCGCCGGCTAAAAAAAACCCCGACCCAGTTAACCAGGTCGGGGTTTTTAAAATTTCCCGGCAACGAGCTACTCTCCCACGGCCTACACCGCAGTACCATCGCCGCTAGGGCCCTTCACGGTCGTGTTCGGAATGGGAACGCGTGTTACTACCCCGCCATGGTCACCGGGAATAAATAGAAATTGCATAGGGCAACAAAGTTAGCCACCTGAGCTCAGGAGTAAGGCTAAAGAAGATGATCAAGTCGCACGGCGGATTAGTACTGGTCAGCTCAACACATTGCTGTGCTTACACCTCCAGCCTATCAACCCCGTAGTCTTCGGGGTGCCTTTAGTGCCGCTTACGCGGCAGGGAAATCTTGTCTTGGAGGAGGCTTGGCGCTTAGATGCTTTCAGCGCTTATCCGTTCCACACGTAGCTACCCAGCTTTGCTTCTGGCGAAACAACTGGCACACCAGAGGTGCGTCATTCCTGGTCCTCTCGTACTAAGGAATGCTCTCCTCAAATTTCCTGCGCCCACAGAGGATAAGGACCAAACTGTCTCACGAC
>CAYUHK010000035.1:3573-15370 GCA_964444425.1 uncultured Verrucomicrobiota bacterium | reverse complement strand
AATCCATCGCCGTTTATTCCGAAGTGGACGAAAATTCCTTGCATGTGCAAATGGCCGATGAAGCTATTTGCATAGGCCAGGCCCAGGCGGTCGATAGCTACCTAAAAATAGCCAACATCATCAGCGCCGCCGAAGTGGCCGATGTAGATGCCATTCATCCCGGCTATGGCTTCCTGGCCGAAAATGCGCATTTCGTTAGAATTTGCGAAAGCTGCAACATTAAATTTATCGGCCCGACTTCGGATAACATCAAAAAAATGGGCGATAAAGTCGTGGCCCGAGAAACCATGCGCAAATGTGGCTTGCCCACCATCCCCGGCAGCCAAGCCGTAGTTAAAAGCCAAGAAGAAGCCCTGCGCCTGGCTCAGGCCGCTGGTTACCCGGTGCTGATCAAGGCGGCCGCCGGCGGCGGCGGCAAGGGCATGCGCATAGCCCATAACGATGTCAGCCTGATCCAAGGCTTCCTGATGGCCAGCGCCGAGGCTGAACGCGCCTTCGGCCGGGCCGACGTTTACATAGAAAAATTTATAGACAATGCCCGCCATGTCGAGATTCAAATTTTGGCGGATAATTATGGCAAAGTAGTGCACCTGGGCGAGCGCGACTGTAGCATCCAACGGCGCCACCAGAAGCTGCTGGAGGAGTCGCCCTGTCCGGTCTTAAGCGTTGATCAGCGCAAACGTATGGGCAAATTGGCGATCAAGGCCGCCGAGAGCATCGGCTATCGCAATGCCGGAACGATAGAGTTCTTATTGGACGCCAAGGGCAATTTCTTTTTTATGGAAATGAATACCCGCGTACAAGTGGAACACCCCGTAACGGAGCTAGTGACTGGTGTTGATATCATCAAGGAACAAATCCGCGTGGCAGCCGGCGAGCGCCTGATGCTCAATCAGCGCGACATCATTCCAAGGGGGCATGCCATAGAGTGGCGAGTCAATGCCGAGGACCCCTGTAATAACTTCGCGCCATCGCCAGAGAGCATCCAATGGCTGCACTTCCCAGGCGGACCCGGGGTGCGTGTGGACTCAGCCGTTTATAGCGGCTACGACATCCTGCCTCATTACGATAGCATGATCGCCAAAATTATCGCCTATGGCAACAACCGTGAAGAGGCTATCAGCCGCATGTCTCGAGCCCTCGGCGAATGCTTGATCGAAGGCCCTAAAACCACCATTCCCTTGGGCCAGGCGATCGTGAACGATTCGCTCTTCCGGCGCGGGCGCTATAACACGGTTTTCTTGGATAACTTCTTGAAAGATGGCTTTGGCTTAGGCGCCATAAATGCCTTTAGTAAATGGCGCCCCAGCGACGACCGCGCCGGATAAAAATGCCATGCAAAATAAAACCAGCCTAAATGCTCTAGAACATAACAACCAGTCGCTTAATGCTGGCATCGAAGCTGGGACGGATTTAGGCACTATTCAGGTGCATCATGATGTGATCGCGCATATCGCTCGCCAAGCTGCTCTTAAAGTCGCTGGGGTCGTTGATATCAGCAGCTCATTCAGCGGAGGCATCGCCGGCTTGATCACTAAAAACGCGAGTGAACGCGGCATAAAAATAGAGACAGAAGCCAATAACGTTACCTTGCTATTAAGTCTCATAGTGGAATATGGCGCGCGCATACCCCGTTTGGCTTGGAGCGTTCAGAATGAAGTGCGCCGCGCCATAGAAGATATGACTGGCAAGCATGTCCTGGCAGTCAATCTAGTCATACAAGGCGTTAAATCCCCCCCGAGCAAACAACAGGAAGGAGCAACAGAATGAAAATACTGCATGGCCTGATCGGATTGGTGCTATCGTTGACGGTTTTGGCTGGAGGATGGTTGTTGGCGGCGCGCACATTTGGTCTGCACTACGCCTATTTTGATCTTCTGCTAAACAACAACATCTGGCAATTAGCTCTGGGTCTTAGCTTAATAGTCCTGGTATTGCTATATTGGCTATCGGCTATCTCCAGCGGCAAACGCGAACAATTCCTTTCATTTGATAATGAAGGCGGCATGGTCAGCATCAATGTCAGCGCCATCAACGCTTTTTTGGCTAAACTGAAACGCGAATTTGCTGGCATAGTTGATCTACAAGCCAATGTGACTGCTTCGCGCGGAGGCGCGATTGAAGCCCGCCTGGATATGACAGTGAAAGCCGGCTCGCATATTCAGCAATTATCGCAAGCCCTGCAGCAAAGGGTTCGTGAGAGCCTGCGCGAAAGCATGGGCATCGCTGAGGTAGCTTCAGTGAAGGTCAATGTTCAAGATATCGTTGCCTTGGAAGATAATGTCGGCCGTTCAGCCGAAACATCCGATTGGTAAGCAAAGCTTTCGCGACGCTTTAAAAGGTATGGATCAACAGGCCCGAGCGTAGTTTTGGCTCAAACCAAGTGCTCTTGGGGGGCATGATCTGCCCGGCGTCGGCAATGGCCATTAGTTGATCCAGCGTAGTCGGGAACAGGGCAAAGGCCACCGCCGCTTGACCGGAATCAACTTGTTCTTTCAGCGCCGCCGCGCCGTGAATACCACCAATAAAAACAAGACGTTCATCCGTACGCGGATCGCTAACGCCTAGAATCGGGCCAAGCAGATTGGTCTGCAACAAACTGGCATCCAACGCGGCTACCGGGTCGGCGCTGGTCGGCGCCGGCAGGATCAGCTCATACCATTGGCCGGCACAATAGAGACTAACTCTACCGCTGCTGGCAGGGATCGGTTCGGGCCCGCTCAGCGCGGTTAATTTAAAACGCGCCCTCAAGCTACTTAAAAACTCGGCCGGCGGCTTGCCATGTAGATCGCGCAGGCAACGGTTGTAGGGCAAGATTTGCAGTTGGCTGGCAGGAAACAACACCGCTGGAAACCAGTTGTATTGCTCTTGGCCGCTATGGGCCGGGTTGGCCGCGCCTAGTTCACGAGCAACGCGAGCGGCACTGGCGGCGCGGTGATGGCCATCGGCGATATAACAAACCGCCACTTCCCGAAAGGCATGTATCAGCGGCTGAGTCTGGCGTATGCGCCAAACGGTATGCTGCACCTGATCTGACGCCGTAAAATCATAAATGGGGCGGGTGGCCTCGATCGCCGCAGTCGTTCGATCTATCTGGGCATGATCGCGATAGGTTAGGAAGACCAAACCGCCGTGAGCGCGCAACAACTTGATATGGCGCGTCCGATCGTCCTCTTTATCCTGGCGTGTTTTTTCATGTTTCTTGATCAGATCACGTTCGTAATCATCGACATGGCAACAGGCCACTAGGCCGCGCTGCGCATGCGCTCCACGACGCTGGCGATAAAGATATAAACATGGCGTCGCTTCCCGCATGAAAGCGCGGCGGCGCAGATTTTTAAAATTAACCTTAGATTGCGCATAGACTTCTTCGGCATAAGGATCGATATTCTCTGGGAGATCTATCTCAGCGCGTGAAACATGCAAAAAACTTAATGGATTATCTTGCGCCTGCGCCAGCGCCTCAGCCCGGTCGACTACGTCATAGGGCGCGCAAGCAACTTGCGCAACCAGGCGCTTCAAAGGACGCAAGGATTTAAATGAATTAATCTGAATCAAAACAGATGCCTCCATTATCAAAAACCGATTTTTGCAATAGTACCGCCCCCTTTTAACAAATCAAGCCCACTTAGGCAAATCTCATTTACATTGACGAATGCCTAGCTATTTTATTAACTATAGCATGTTTGAGCTAACTGCGCCCTGGCAGACGCTCGCCCAAATAGGTGGGGCTAAAACTCCAGCAGGACCAAGCCAGGTAGGCCAGCAGCTTTGCTAGCAGGGCAAGAACTCGATTGGATTTAGATGGTGTATGCAAGAAAAATATCCATTTGAACTGATAGAGCCAAAATGGCAGGCCTTCTGGCAGGAACAAGGCTTTTTTAAAGTTGATCTGCAACGGGCCGAGCGAAAATATTATTGCCTGGTTATGTTTCCCTATCCCTCGGCCGCCTTGCATGTCGGCCACGGTCGCAATTATATCATCGGCGACGCCGTAGCCCGCTATAAAAAAATGCGCGGCTATAACGTGCTGACGCCCATCGGCTGGGATGCCTTTGGCCTGCCAGCGGAAAACGCGGCCATTAGAACCGGCACGCATCCGCGCTTAACCACCTTGAATAATATCGCCTTGATGAAGCAACAATTGGTCTCCTGGGGAGTTTGTTACGATTGGGATCGAGAGCTGGCAGCCTGCCTGCCAGATTATTATCGCTGGACCCAATGGCTCTTCCTACAATTTTATCAGCGCGGGCTAGCCTATAAAGCTGCGGCCCCGGTTAACTGGTGTCCTTCCTGCGCTACCGTCTTGGCTAATGAGCAGGTCGTCAACGGGTGCTGCGAACGCTGCGAAGCCAGGGTGCAAGATAAAAAACTCGAACAATGGTTTTTCCGCATAACCGATTATGCCCAACGTCTGTTGGACGACCTGCCCAAACTGACCGGTTGGCCTGAACGCGTGAAAACCATGCAACAGAATTGGATTGGCCGCAGCGGCGGCGCGCGGATAGAATTCAAGCTGGTTCCGCGCCCGGATGGCCAACCCGATGCTCAGACTAACATCGCCTGTTTTACTACCCGCTTGGACACGATCTTCGGTTGCAGCTATATGGTGCTGGCTCCAGAATATCCCGGCTTGAGCGCATTGATTAAGGGGTTGCCCGAAGAAGCTGCCAGCCAAGCCTTTATCGCTAAAAGTTCCCAGATGGTATCTATGGAGCGCATAGCAGCCGACCGCGAAAAAAACGGCGTATTCACCGGCCGCTATGTCATCAATCCATATAATGGCGCCAAAATCCCTTTGTGGATCGGTGATTATGTCCTGACCAGCTACGGCTCAGGAGCTGTCATGGCCGTTCCAGCCCACGACCTGCGCGACTGGGCCTTCGCCAAAAAATATTCCTTGCCGATCAAGCGCTCCATTAAGAATGCCGATCTAGCCAAACAGCGCGAGCCTATCGATCAGCCCTTTTGCGATGACGGCATCACTGTGGATTCGGGAGAGTTCTCCGGCTTGCCCAGCGCCACCGCTCGCCAACGCATGTTGGCCTATGCCGCGGAAAAACAATTTGGCGAAGCCCAGGTCCAATATCGGCTGCGCGATTGGCTGATCAGTCGTCAGCGTTATTGGGGAGCGCCGATCCCGATCATTTATTGCCCGGCTTGCGGCATGCTGCCTGTCCCGGAAAAAGATCTGCCGGTGCTTTTGCCCGACACGGTGGACTTTCGACCACGGGGCGAATCCCCGCTAGCGCGCTGTCCCAGCTTCATGGAGACAACTTGCCCGCGCTGCGGCCAACCGGCGCGCCGCGACAGTGATACCATGGATACCTTCGTTGATTCGAGCTGGTATTACCTGCGTTATCTATCTCCTCACGATCAACACCGTGCGCTAGATTCCGAGGCCTGCAACCGCTGGTTGCCGGTGGATCAATACATCGGCGGCATAGAACATGCTATTTTGCATCTGATGTATGCGCGGTTTTTTACCAAGGTTTTATTCGACATGAAACTGGTGAATTTTGAGGAGCCCTTCGATAATCTTTTTACCCAAGGGATGATCTGCAAACGCAGTGATCAAGATGGTCAACTCTATAAAATGTCTAAGTCCAAAGGCAACGTGGTCAACCCAGATGAATTGATCCGCGAATATGGGGCTGATGCCGTACGCCTTTACACCCTCTTCATTGGCCCGCCGGAAAGGGACGTGGAATGGAGCGATGACGGCATTGAGGGTGCCTTTCGATTTCTGCGCCGTATTTGGCGCCACGTCTATGTGCATCGCGATATTTTAACGGCGGCCCAAAAGCTGCAGCCGAACCAAGCCGCCATGTCGAAGGCTGAACGCGATCTTTTCAGAAAAACTCATCAAACCATTCAACGGGTCACCCAGGACCTGGAAGGCGCCTTCCATTTCAATACGGCCGTGGCCCAAATCATGGAGCTGATGAATGTCCTGGAGGCCTTCGCTGCGGCCAGCACGCTATCCCCGCAAGCGCCGGCGGTGCTACGCCAGGCCACCGAAACCATTGTGCTATTGCTGGCGCCCTTCGCCCCGCACCTGGCCGAGGAATTATGGCAGGAACTCGGGCATCCATCCGGCATCTTGCGGGCGGCTTGGCCGGAATCCAGCGCCGCGGCGCTGGCGCGCGATCAGGTCGAAATAGCCATTCAGGTCAATGGTAAATTGCGCGGCAAGATAATGCTGGCAGCCAGCCTGGATAAAACTGCGGTAGAAACGGCTGCTTTAGCCCATCCCGGCATGGCCAAATGGGCGCTCCGCGAAAATTTGCTTAAAAGCATTTTCGTTCCGGATAAATTGATCAATCTAGTGATCCGCCCAAACGAGCCTCAGTGAAATTAACTATGCAGTCAGGCGCAACACCAAGGCATCCGAGGGCCTGGCGCGGCCTCATGGCCGCTTGCTTCAGCCTGACAACTCGTGAACGTCAAGCCATTCTACTGCTGTTAAGTTTATTTCTGCTGGGGCTGGCGGTGCGCTATTGGCATTTAACCCATACCGGCGATGCTCTCCCCAATCCGGCGCCAGCCAATAGCCTAACAATATCGCCTTAAGCGCTTAACCGGGCAGGGGGGCTTAAATAGCTTAGTCAGAGCGCTCGGCCATGGGCAGATAGTGGCGTTCGGCTTCGCCTATATATACTTGGCGCGGGCGCACTATCTTAAAAGGCTCAGCATGCACCATTTCACGCCAATGGGCCAACCAACCAGGCATGCGCCCAATGGCAAAGAGCACAGTGAACATTTCATAGGGAATGCCTATCGCTTTTAAAATCAATCCCGAATAAAAATCGACGTTAGGATAGAGCCGGCGCGAGACGAAATAATCATCCGATAACGCTAAAGCCTCCAAGCGTAAAGCTATGTCGAATAAGGGATCGTTCATGCCAGGCTTATTCAAGAGCTGGTGACAAATCTGTTTAAGTATCTTGGCGCGCGGATCAAAATTTTTATAGACGCGATGGCCAAAGCCCATCAGGCGTTCCCGATTATTTTTGGATTTGACCCGTTCAATAAGTTTTTTACTGTCGCCGCCCAAGGCCAAGATGCGCTCCAGCATCAAAATCACCTCTTGATTGGCGCCGCCATGGCGCGGTCCCCACAGGGCCGATATGCCGGCTGAAATAACCGCATAAACATTAGCCAAGCTTGAGCCTACCATGCGCACGGTAGAAGTGCTGCAATTCTGCTCGTGGTCGGCGTGCAAAATCAGGAATAAATCCACCGCTTTGATTACATCGGGGTCAGGCTGATAATCTTTAACCGGCGATGAAAACATCATATTTAGAAAATTCTCAACATATTTAAGTTTATGCGAGGGATAGACCACCGGTTCGCCAATCGATTTCTTGTAAGAGAAAGCGGCGATCGTGCGCACCTGCGATATCAAATTGGCCATAAATTGCTCTTCAACTGCAGGCTCAGGGGATTCCGGCAAGGGATAAAAAGTTGAAAGCGAAGCCACCATGGTGGAGAGAATGCCCATGGGATGAGCATATTTCGGAAAGGCTAGGAAAAAGTGGCGCATGTCTTCATGAATTAAAGATGATTCATTCAGCCGTTGGGAGAATAGGGCGTGTTGTTTGCGGTTGGGCAGATGGCCATGAATCAGCAGATAGGCCGTTTCGGTAAAGGTTGATTTTTCTGCCAATTCTTCTATCGGATAACCACGATAACGCAAAATGCCTTCATCGCCGTCGATGTAAGTAATGCCACTCTGGCAGATAGCTGTATTGCCCAAACTATAGTCTAGAGTGATCAGGCCGGTTTGGTCGCGTAATTGCGATATATCTATAGCCGGCTCTCCCTGCT
This sequence comes from uncultured Verrucomicrobiota bacterium, assembly GCA_964444425.1. Lineage (GTDB taxonomy): Bacteria > Verrucomicrobiota > Kiritimatiellia > JAAZAB01 > JAAZAB01 > CAYUHK01. The sequence goes on along the minus strand of CAYUHK010000035.1, from coordinate 7,540 downwards.
TCCCTTGAAGCAAAGGAAAGGAATATTCTTGATCGGCGCTGATCAATTTAACTTGCTTTGTCATAGACTTACCTTTTACGATCGGGTAGGGCCCCTCCATCAATAACTCTGCTAACAGTAATTTTATCCCTGGCGTAAGTCAATATTCCGCTGAGATATTTTTTTGCTTGTCAGCACTATGTATTTCAGCATAATCTACCGGCCAATGCAATGTCGGCTTACTGATTGATCCAGGCATCGACAAGTAGCGACCTAGAAAGGAAAAACCCATGCGAATGCGCTTCCTGATTATCAATACAACTTTGACAGCAAGTTTGCTGTTCCTGATGGCTTGCGAATGCAAACAAAGCCCTGCTGCCAACGAGCAGACTAAAGCGCCCCTAATGGCGCCAAGCGCAACGGCGGCTCCGGCGCAGACGCCGCCCCCAGCGCCCAAACTGACCCCCTTTTCCGCAGAAATGAGCGCCGACTTTATGCGCAAGGTCATGGAGACCAGCGCCCGCATCGAGACGGTGAAAAAGCAGATGGCGGAGCGCCGGGCAACCATCTTTGACAACAATCCGGCAGTAAAGAGCTATCGCCAGCAGTTGATCGCCATGCAAAAGGAGATCAATGCTCTTCTCGATGCCGATCCCGAGTTGATCGCTATGAAATTAAACCGCGATATCATGTGGTCCACCATGCCGGCCTTGCCCCGTGCCAATGCTCCTGCGGGCGTGGTGCCTATTTTCGAGCCTTCGAAATAATCAATCAGATCCTGAGCTACGTTTATGGCTAAAATCTTGATAGTCTATTACTCGCGCACTGGCAACACCCGCAGCATGGCCGACCTGGTTGCCACAGGCGTGCGCCAAGCCGGAGCCTCCGCGACGCTGAAAGCGGTGGAGGAAACTAAGCCGACAGAATTATTGGATATGGCTGGTTTGATATTGGGCTCGCCCACCTACTATGGCGGCATGGCGGCGGAGATCAAACGCTTCCTGGATGACAGCGTTAAATTGCATGGCCAGCTGGTAGGCAAGATTGCCGGCGCCTTCGCCTCATCGGGCAGCTTAGCTGGTGGCAACGAAACCGCCATCCTCGGCATGCTGCAGGCCCTGTTGATCCATGGCATGATAGTGCCCGGCAATGTCAATGGCGATCATTATGGTCCGGTGGCCGTTGGCGCACCCGATCAACGCGCCGCTGAGCAATGTAAGCAGATGGGCGAGATCATTGGCCGTTTAGCCTGTCGTTTACACGGCTGATCAAAGCCTGTGCCGGCAGCCAATGGGTCATAGCTTGTTTTCCATCATCTTCAAGCGGTGGCGCGGCGCATCCAAAGACATCAATTCTCGCCCTTGGGCGGCCGTTAAAAAACGGGGCTTGCCCACGCAAGCTGCTGCCACCAGCGACTTGGCTGCATCCTCCACCACCACGCAGCGGAAATAAGCCTGCTTCATATTCACTCCCATAGCCAAGATGCCATGATTAACCATAAAAATGGTATCACAAGATTTGGCTTTCCGGGCCATGGCATCAGCCAGGCGGCGAGTTGTCGGCGTGATATAAGGCAGCGTGCCAGTGCGCCCGAGATCATTGATGAACTCAGCAAACATAGGTTTGAATTTTATCCCAGAGCTGATAACCCCTGAGGCCCAAGGCGAATGTGTATGAAAAATCGCGGCGATATCCGGCCGCGCCCGATAAATAGCCAAATGCATATTATATTCAGATGTAGCTTTATGTGTTCCACGGGTCTGGCGACCGCTGGCCAAATCCAGTCCGCATAAATCGCTGGGTTTCATGTCATCCATGGCAAAGCCACTGGGCTTCATCCAGATGATCTTACCATCCCGCGCACTGATGTTGCCACCAGCCCCGGCCACCAAATTAGCCTGTACTATCTTAATCCCGTATTGAATTAATTCCGCGCGCACCTGACTCATATTAAGCTCCTCCAATAAACTCCTCAGGGTCTTCTGCTTTCAGTCGATTATACAAACTTTAACCAACGCTTGGATGTGTTGGCGCGGCGCATTCTTTGGAGCAACCGGCCAGCATGGCTAATAATTCTTTAGGCAGATTGGCCAGATCAGGCGCGCTCCATTGCGCGCCGCTATTTTGTAAAACTGTGGCGCTAAAGCTGGTGGTTAAGCCCAACGCAGGCATGCCAGCACGGCCAGCCGCTGCGATGCCATTAGGCGCGTCTTCTATCACTAAACAATCGGCGGCGGCCAGGGCCAATCTCTGCGCCGCCAATAAAAACAGATCCGGATGCGGTTTTTTGCGTTTGACGTCATCGCCGGTAACCACAAGGTCAAAGGCTTGGCTAGCAAGTCCTATTTCTTTAAGGTTGCCCATCATTTTTATTCGATCGGCACTGGTGGCTAGGGCCAGGCGTAAACCTCGCTGACGAGCCTTGACAACAAAGCTCGCCGCCCCGGCTATCGCACGCAAACGACCAGGGATGATTTCAAGATAAATGGCATACAGCCGAGCCTTATCTTCCGCCAGCGCCAGCTCAATCCCATATTTTTCGGCAACGCCTGAGAGGTAGCGATCTTCTCCGGTTCCCACAAATTCTTTAAAATCAGCCGGGTTTACGCGCACTCGGTAACGCTCTTGAAACATCCGGCAGGCCGCTTCGCAAAGCAACGGCTCGGAGTCACATAAAACGCCGTCCATATCCATGATGATTCCGCGCAGGCATAAGCGTTGCATAAGCCCTCAAATAATAAACAGCCTCGTTTAACTAAAGCTGGCAAGAGGCAGCAGGCTGATAAAAAATGCGCGCCCTGTCAAGCGCAAAGGCTCGAACTCATCCAACGCCATAGACCTATTGTCCAGCCGCCGGCGCGGCCAAGATAAATAATCTTGGATTTTTCTTTATGCCTAGCAGGCTAGCTCCATATAATGGCTCCCTTTATCAAGCATGCTAGCCGCAACCAAAATAGCTCATGAATACCACCAATAATCTGCTGCTTCGTTTAAGGGGGATATCTCCCAATCTAGCCTTTTTCTTGGCTGGGATGGCTTTGCTGGGCATAGCTTCCGGCGTTTTTGAAACTACTTTTAACAATTTCCTTAATGATACCTTTAGCATAGACGCGGCCACCCGTGGATTTTTGGAATTCCCACGAGAATTGCCCGGCCTGCTCTGCGCGGTTTTCGCCGGCGCGCTATTTTTCCTGCCCGAATCGCTCATCGCCGCCACGGCAGCAGCGGGGGTGGGTCTGGGAATGTTAGGGGTGGCCTTCGGAGGCGCCCATTGGCACAGCATGCTGGTTTTCATGTTTCTCTGGAGCGTGGGCTCGCATCTGATCATGCCGGTGCGCTCATCGCTTAGCATCGCTCTGGCCCGGCAAGGCCAAATTGGCCGCCGGCTTGGTCAAATCCAGGGCACCAGCATTGCCGCCAGCATCGCCGGTTGCGCCTTGGTATGGATCGGCATGAAATATCTCAATGCCGATTATCGCCTCATCTTCAGCTTAGGCGGAGTAGCGGCGCTGGCTGCAAGCTTAGTCCTGCTGGGTCTGCGCATGCCTGGCGCACGGCTACAGCGTGCCAAGTTTATCTGGAATCGGCATTACAGCCTATATTACATGCTGGCCTTCCTCTTTGGCGCACGTAAGCAAATCTTCATTACCTTTGGCCCCTGGGTATTGGTTAAGATTTTTCATCAACCAGCCTATATCTTCGCGCAGCTCTGGATAGTTGCCGGAGTCTTAGGCTGTGTCTTTCAGCCGGCTTTGGGTCGGGCCATTGACCATTTTGGCGAACGGCGTGTGTTGATGGCAGATTCAGTAGCTATTGCCTTGGTTTGCCTGGGCTATGCCAGCGCCCATTTATTGCATTGGCGTAGCTTGGGGTTGGGCCTGCTCTATGCCTGTTTCGTGGGCGACCAGCTGCTCTTCGGGGTCAATATGGCACGTGATACCTATTTGGCTAAGATCGCGCTGAGGCCGGAGGATATCAGCCCCTCGCT
>CAYUHK010000035.1:0-3563 GCA_964444425.1 uncultured Verrucomicrobiota bacterium | reverse complement strand
CATGTGGTATCGATGTCAGTCCCGGCGCTGGGCGGCCTCTTGTGGGTGCGCTATGGGCACCCGGCAGTTTTCTTAGCCGCCGCGGCCGTGGCCGTCTTGATGTTCTTTTTTAGCAGCCGGGTGCACAGTACACCTCAAACGCCCTCAGCCGGGACAGGCTGGCGGCATGGCCAGGCTCTGCCAAGATAGCCTAATATTTTTGGTCAACTGGCTGACAGCAAAAGGAAGATAGCTTTTAAGATTGATTTTCGCTCCAGATATGTTATTTTTCCTGACTTTATCAAGCAACTCTTTAATCTTTTAAAGAAAGCCCTTATCCACATGCAACTGGATCCGCTGCATATGTCTGATTGGCAGATCGCCGAAGCTGCCGAAGAGCGCATGAAACCTTTTCAACAATTGGCCGCCGAATTAGGTATACAGGCCGACGAATTGATCCCCATGGGTCGCCAGCTCGGGAAAGTTGACTTCATCCGAACCTTGGATCGACTGCGTCAAGTTCCTCAAGGCAAATATATCGATGTTACCGCTATCACGCCAACCCCGCTGGGAGAAGGCAAAACCACTACCGCTATTGGTTTGATCGATGGGTTGGGGCGCCTGGGCAAGCGCGTCTGCGGCGCGATCCGCCAGCCTAGCTGCGGGCCCACCTTCAATATCAAAGGCTCGGCGGCCGGCGGCGGCTTGGCTCAATGTATTCCATTGGCGCCTCTATCCATTCGGCTTACCGGCGATATCGATTCTGTAACTAACGCTCATAATTTAGCCATGGTAGCCCTAACTGCTCGCATGCAGCATGAACGCAATTACGATGACGCCCGCTTGGCTAAAAGCGGATTGAAGCGATTAAACATTGATCCCCAACAGGTCTGCCTGAAATGGGCTATGGATTTTTGCGCCCAGGCTCTACGCAATATTAAGATCGGCCAGGGCTCTAAAATGGATGGCTACGCCATGGACTCTGGCTTTCAGATATCCGTTTCCAGCGAGGTCATGGCCATTTTGGCTGTAGTGAAGAATATTAAAGACTTGCGGGAACGCATGAGCCGAATCGTGGTGGCTTTAGATAAACAGGGTCGAGAAATAACCACTGGCGACCTAGAGGTGGCTGGCGCCATGACCGCTTGGATGATGGATGCCATCAATCCCAATCTATTACAAACCATCGAAGGCCAGCCTGTCTTTGTGCACGCCGGCCCCTTCGCCAATATCGCCATCGGCCAGAGCTCGATCATTGCCGATGAATTAGGGGTCCGCTTGGCCGATTACCATGTCACCGAAAGCGGCTTTGCCGCCGACATCGGCTTTGAAAAGTTTTGGAATCTGAAATGCCGCTTTTCCGGATTGATCCCCAGCGCAGTGGTGATCGTCTGCACCGTGCGAGCCTTAAAAATGCATGGCGGCGGGCCAGCTGTTAAACCAGGCTTGCCTTTAGATGAAGCCTACACTAAGGAGAACCTGGAACTATTGGAACAGGGCTGCCAAAACCTGATAGCCCATATTGAAATAGTCAAAAAGAGCGGCGTACGGCCGGTGGTATGCATCAACAGCTTCCATACCGATACCGCTGCCGAGATCGCCTTGATTAAACGGGTGGCTGAGGCTAACGGCGCCCTGGCCGCCTTATCGCGACATTGGCTCCAAGGCGGCGCCGGCGCCATTGAACTGGCCGAAGCGGTGAGCGCCGCCTGCGAAGAGAAATCCGCATTTAAATTTTTATATGACCTTGATTTGCCCTTGCGCCAACGCATCGAACGGATTGCCCGAGAGGTCTATGGAGCGCGGGGGGTCACTTATAGCGCCACGGCTTTGGCTAAAGCCAAAGCCTATGAAGCTGACCCAGAGGCCTCCCGACTAGGCACCTGTATGGTGAAGACCCATCTCAGCCTATCGCACGACCCCGACCTGAAAGGGCGCCCACGCGATTGGGACTTGCCCATCCGTGATATCTTGATTTACAAGGGCGCCGGCTTCATCGTGCCGGTGGCCGGAGACATCAAGCTGATGCCGGGCACTGCATCCAATCCCGCTTTTCGTAAAATAGACATCAACCTTAATAGCGGCCGCGTGCAAGGCTTGTTTTAACCAGCCGCTTAGGCATTTTGCCGATTTATAGCTCAGGCCAAACAACATATTAAACCACTGTTACATAGAATCAAAGAGCGCTTGTTAGGTCGACCGAACAACTCGCCGCGCCCCAACGATCATAAACAAACAGTCCGGCCGCCTGCCGCCAGACGCCAGCCGCCGGCCACGCCGCGGGAACCAGCCAGCGCCCTGCCGACCGCCGCCTGGACGCCGGCTAGGTTTCAAGTTGCCCCGCAAGCCGGTCGAACCCGCTTCCACGACTTAAACCTGCCTGACCAGCTCTTGCACGCCATAGCCGATTTGAAGTTTTCCTATTGCACACCAATCCAATCTCAGATTTTACCGGCTCTGCTAGCCGGCCGGGATGCCGGGGGGCGCGCCCAAACCGGCACAGGCAAAACCGCGGCATTTTTAATTGCAGTCTTGGCGCGCCTGCTGCAGCAGCCGCCCAATCCGCGGCGTCAACCAGGCACGCCGCGGGCCCTAGTGCTGGCGCCAACGCGCGAATTAGCGCAACAGATATTTAAAGACGCGCGCGGGTTGAGTAAATATTGTCAGCTCAATAATTTGGTTATCTTTGGCGGCATGGATTACAAACAGCAACAAGCTCAATTGCAGCGCGCAGCCTTAGACCTGGTAGTGGCCACTCCCGGGCGCTTGCTAGATTTTCGGAGCGCCGGCAAGCTAAGGCTAAACCAAGTGGAGGCTCTGGTGATTGACGAGGCTGATCGGATGCTGGATATGGGATTCATCCCCGACGTAAAAAAAATCATTTACAGCCTGCCGCCCAAAAACAAGCGCCAGACGATGCTTTTTAGCGCCACCCTTGATCAGGATATCCTGCGCTTGGCCGAACGTTGGATGCGCGATCCTTTACTGGTAGAGATCGAGCCGGAACAGGTTACCTTAGAAACAACCGAACAAAGAATCTATGCCGTACCCAGCAAAAATAAATTTGCCTTGTTATATAACCTGCTGCAACGCGAGCCGGCGGAGCGCGTCTTGGTTTTTCGCAACCGCCGTGATAGCGTTGACCTATTAGCCCGCCAACTGGCCCTGACCGGGATAGCTTGCGCCCAGCTCTCTGGGGAAGTGCCTCAGGAAAAACGTTTTCGCATCTTGGAGGATTTCCGCGCCGGGCGCATCAAGGTTCTTGTGGCTACCGACGTAGCCGGCCGGGGGATCCATGTGGCCGCTATCAGCCATGTGATCAATTATGATGTGCCCTGGGAAGCCGATGATTATGTCCATCGGATCGGACGCACCGGTAGGGCCGGTGCCGCCGGCATAGCCATAACCTTTGCTTGTGAAGAAGGTGCCTTCGGGATTCCAGCCATCGAAAAATATATCGGCCGGACGCTATCCTGTATTCAACCCGAAGAAACTTGGCTAGAGCTACCCGAGGCCATTGCCCAGAAGGCTGCCAGCGCCAGAACGCGCCAGCGCCGCATAAGCATCGCTCCGCGTTCGCCGCG
>CAYUHK010000034.1:15165-15382 GCA_964444425.1 uncultured Verrucomicrobiota bacterium | reverse complement strand
CTTCGCGGCATTGTCCACAGACCACGTCTTCGCCTCAGTGCGCAAATCGGGCAATGCGCCAAAGCTCTTGATCCGTTCTACCAGCTCCGGCACGGCCCCCGCGTGGAACAGGCATTCCTCAGGCAGGATAGTCCCGCTGCTGCCCGCTTCGTACGTTCCAATCACCGGCATACGCTCGGCAAGCGCCTCGCTTACTACGGCCCCCCAGCCTTCGTAG
>CAYUHK010000034.1:0-15154 GCA_964444425.1 uncultured Verrucomicrobiota bacterium | reverse complement strand
ATACATACAAGTCATGGGACCGCATCAGGCCCCGCACTTCGGCAATCGGCACGGACGAATGCATTTTGATTGCCGGGCATCCTTCTGCCATCTTTTCCAGCCGCGCCCGTTCCGGGCCGTCGCCAACAATCGTCAGCTCAATCTTCATTCCTCGTTCCAAGCAAGCGAAGGTTGCTTTGAAGAGAGTGGCAACTCTCTTCAAAGCAAGCAATCGGCCGACCCACAGAATGCGAAGCGGACGGTTCCCGCTGGCAACTTCCTCATGCTGTTTTGCGCGCAATGCAATAAGCTGACCTTCTGTCCAATCGCTCGGCTCTACGAAATACCCCCAAAGACGCATATGGTCGAGCCCGTAACGCTTCCCGTCGCCGCCATCCGACAACCGAATTCGACCGCCCGGTTTTCGGTCAAACTCCAAGTCCGGCGCCCTGAACAGGCACGACACATCGCCGTGCATAAGTCCGCAGAGTCGCGCCATATCCCGTGCAGCATGGATGCCCATCGGGAAGTACAAGAACGATGAAGAGCGAAACAGCCGCGTCATGCGTCGCGCCATTCGGAAATAACCGGGGTGAAGCAATCGCAAGATTCCCCGCGGAGGCTTGAACCAGCGTTCCGACATATAGAGAGTCTTGCGACCTGTACTAGTCCGACGCTCCATCAACCCGATATCGCGCATTCCCGTGAGCAGGACATCTGATTCCTCAAGCCATTTTCGCGCAGACAAAGCATCGACGCCGATGCACCACTGACTGTCGCAATCGACTTTCCACCCCATTGATTTCCGCTCCGCCGTCTCGCGCGTTGCAAAGACATGGCGGAAAGAATCCATGCCCAGAGCGTCAACAAGACGATGCGCCAACGGCATCTGATGCGGCGATATAATATTGGTATAAACAGTCAGCTTGCCGCAGTGGCCCAGGCGCGCAGCTAAATGAAAGGCAGTTGAACCATCGTTGATCAACAGGACGTTGCCGGCAGACACTTCGTGGGCGGCGGCTGCTCCAATGGCCTGCTTTAAATCGAAATTAACAGCCACACGCCGATGGTAAAGCGAATCGGCGGCGCCGCCGGCGCGATGCAAGCAGCCGCCATGGGTACGCAGAATCAAACCGGCATCGGCCAAAGCCTCTAGATCGCGCCGCACGGTTAGCGCCGATACCTTGAGAAGATCGGCTATTTCCTCTACACGCCATTCACGTTGAATGGCGCGTAAGCGCTGGAGGATTTGTTCCTGACGTTGACGCGGTTTCACGTTTTGAACATAACAATCAGTTTTTATGAAAAAAATAATCAATTTTGAAGAGAAAGCAAGCTAAAAAAACAGATCTATGATCCCGTAGGCTCGGACCTTTAGCTAAGCTCTCCCCGCCTATCGCTTGCCTGATCAGGCGCGGCGGCTTATTTCTTTTTAGCGCCGGCGGGCGGGCGGCGGCTCACAATCACTTCATCCACCAATCCATAGGTCTGGGCTTCGGCGGCGCTCATGAAATAATCGCGATCCAAATCTTTGGCTATGGTTTCCACGTTTTTGCCGGTATGTTTGGCAAGGATCGTGTTCAAGACATCGCGGATTCTAAGAATCTCACGAGCCTGAATGCCGATATCGGCGGCCGAGCCCTCTGTGCCGCCCAAGGGCTGATGCAGCATGATGCGCGAATGTGGCAGAGCAAAACGCTTGCCATGCGTTCCCGCTGCCAGCAACAGCGCGCCCATGCTAGCGGCTTGGCCAACGCAATAGGTGGCAACATCACATTGCACGAATTGGATGGTATCATAGATAGCCATTCCTGCGGTAACCGAGCCGCCTGGCGAATTGATATAGAAACTGATTTCCTTGCTGCTATCCTCAGCCTGCAGAAAAAGCAACTGGGCTACCACCAGGCTGCTAACCTCATCGTTAATGGCGGATCCCAGAAAAACGATACGATCTTTCAAGAGCCGCGAGTAGATATCATAGGCGCGTTCGCCGCGGCCGGTTTGCTCAACAACCATTGGAACCAACATCTGATTTTTAACTCTCATAATCTCCTCGCTATTGATCTGTTTGTTTTGCTTTCGCCGGCTTGGCCATCAGGCGCTTGAAAAACCCTTCCTCGCCTATCTTGGCGTTTTCCAGGATCATGTCGAGCGTCTTATGCATGCGGATCTGGCGATCGATAGCTTCCAGCTCATTCTTCTCGGTTAAGACCTTGCGCAATTCTTCGGGGGAGGTTTGATAGCGCAGCGCCAGCCTTTGCAACTCGGCATCGATCTCGCTATCGCTTGCCTCGATTCCTTCCTCCTCGGCTATACGATGCAAAATATAGCCAAGTTTCACCTTATCGGCGGCCGACTGGGTTGCCTGGCCAAAGAGCTGGTCGCGTTGGCCGGCAACCTGCTCCTGGGTCATGCCTCGCATGAGGCTGCTGCGCACCAGGGAGGCAAACATGGTTTGAGTTTCTTCCTGAACGATGGACGCGGGCAAGTCCAAAGCAGTCTTGCTGAGCAGCAGTCGGCAAGCTTGATCCTTAAGCTCTTCTTGAACACGCGTGCGGGTTTCTTCCTCGAGAGCCTCCCGCAACTTGGCTCGCAACCCAGCTTCTGAGTCCACTTGCAGTTCCTTAAACAGAGCTTCACCTAGCTGAGGAGGTTTTTTCTCGCGAATGGCTTTGAGGTTAACTTGGTAGAGGGCGCTGCGGCCTGCCAGGGTTTTTAGTTTGAAATCTTCTGGAAAAGTTACCTTGATTTCCTTATGCTGGCCTGGAGTTAGCTCCAGCAGGCCAGTATCGAAGCCAGGCAAAAAGGCATTGGCATCGGCCATGACCCAAAAATCTTTGGCTTGCCCGATGGCCGCCGCCTGTTTATCCAGTTCGGCCAGAGGCCGCCCCTGATAAGTTGCCGTGTAATCTATCTGCGCCAAATCGCCCTTACGCACCGGCCTATCGGTCACCGGTTCATATTTAGCCAGCTGATCTAGCAGCGCTTCAAAGCGTTGCTGCACCTGCTCATCGCTGACCTCTAAGACAACGGCCTTGAGAGCCAGGCCCTTATATTTAGGCAGTTTGAATTCCGGTGGCACGTCCAAGGTTATCTTATAGGTCATGGTCTGGTCCTTAGCCAGCTGCACGTCCAGATCCATGATAGCTATAGGAGCAAGTTTTTCCTGCTGCAAGGCATCTTTATAGGTGGTGGCGATCAAGCGCTCTTTAATCTCTTCTTCGATATCCTTAGCGTAATGGCCCTCCACCAGACTAGCGGGGGCCTTGCCTTTACGAAAGCCCGGAAGCGCCGCGGCACGGCACCAGGCTTCAACGACCCGCACGCGCTCAGCAGTCACTTGCTCCGCGGGCAATTCCACGCGCAAGGTTTTGCGACAAGGTCCTGCCTTTTCAACTTTAATCTTCATGCAACGCTCATCCTTCCTTATATTGATACGGCCTAGGCCGGCGCCGGCCGAAAAAAACAAAAACTAAGTGCTTTTATAGCACGAGGCTGGCAGCGGCTTCAAGCCAGCATTCGGGCTAAAGTTTTTTATTAAACGCCATTCTGCTCATGCTTATATCATTTACTATCTTAACTAAGATAGCCTTAGCGAAGGGCTCAAAGTCCTTTTAAAGAACTGGTTTGAGCTTGCTACCTATCCAGCGATAGAACATACTTTCTGCTTATGAAACCCAATACTGCTAAAATGCCCATGGATGCTTTGGTGTCGCTTTGTAAACGGCGCGGATTTATTTTCCAAAGTTCCGAGATCTATGATGGCATTAACGGATTCTGGGATTATGGGCCACTGGGTTGCGAGCTGAAACGCCGGATCCGCGATGCCTGGTGGAAGACACTGGTACAAACTCGCGAAGACGTGGTCGGACTAGACTCTTCCATCATCATGCATCCGCGCGTTTGGGAGGCCTCCGGCCATGTCAGCAGCTTTGCTGATCCCATGGTGGATTGCAAATCATGCCGCAAACGGTTTCGCGCCGATACGCTTTGCGAGGAACAAGGCCAAACCCTTATTAAAACCGCCTCAGATTTAGCCCTGCCTGAGGGCCTGCAATGTCCAGCCTGCGGCTCCCAAGAGCTAACGCCGCCGCGCGCCTTTAATCTGATGTTCAAAACCTTTGTAGGGCCGCTGGAAGAAGAATCAGCCACCGTCTATCTGCGGCCCGAAACAGCTCAGGGCATCTTCGTTCAATTTCATAATATTTTAGCGGTTTCACGCCAAAAAATCCCTTTCGGCATAGCTCAAATCGGCAAAGCTTTCCGCAATGAAATCAATCCGCGCAATTTCACTTTCCGCTCGCGCGAATTCGAGCAAATGGAGCTGGAATTCTTCATTAAACCAGGAACGGACCAAACCTGGTATAAATATTGGGTATCCGAACGGCTCAAGTGGTATCACTCGATTGGTTTGCCCAAAGAAAATTTACGCACCTATGAATATGCCCTAGCTGATCTAGCCCATTACGCCAGCGCCTGCACCGATATCCAATATGATTTCCCCTTCGGCATGCAGGAGCTCGAGGGCATTGCCGCACGAGGCTCTTTTGATCTAACTCAACATCAGACCTATAGCGGTAAGTCCCTGGAATACTTCGATCCCGAGACCAAGGAGCGATTTATCCCTCACGTGATCGAGCCTTCAGCCGGAGTGGATCGTGTGGCCCTAGCCTTGCTATGCGAAGCCTACCGCGAGGAATGGGTGCCTACCGCAAATGTGGCGGGCGGGCCCATCCTAGCCGAAGCCGGCCAAACTCCGCCAACCGGCTATGAGCTGCGCAGCCTGCTGGCCTTTGCCCCCCATATGGCCCCGATCAAAGTAGCTGTATTCCCGCTCTTGAAAAATAAGCCGGAGCTGGTGGCTCAGGCGCGCGCGATATTTACCCAGCTTCAACAACGCTGGTCATGTTTCTGGGATCAGACTGGGGCCATCGGCCGGCGCTATCGACGTCAGGATGAAATAGGCACACCTTTTGGGGTAACCATTGATTTCCAAACTCTGGAAGACCAAACCGTAACCCTGCGCCACCGAGATAGCATGCAGCAAATTCGTTTGAGCATAGCCGAACTGCCCGACTGCTTAGCTCAGACCTTGAATTGACATCCTTAGCGCCGTCAGGGCCAAGGAGCCCTAGCCATGAAAACCTCCATCAATGCGATCTTGCAACAAGTGGCCCAAGGACGCCTTTCGGTCAAAGCCGCCGAGCGACTCCTAAAAAACCTGGCCGAAAAGAATCTGGGATTCGCTCGAGTGGACCTGGCGCGGGCCCGGCGGGTGGGCCTGCCCGAGGTCATCTATTGCCCCGGCAAGAACGCCGCTCAAATAATCGCCATCATGAGAACCTTAGCCGCCGCCGGCCAAAACATTCTAGCCACCCGAGCTACCCCAGAACAATTCACTGCCGTCCGCCAAGCTCATCCACAGGCACAATACCATGAATTAGCGCGAGCCATAACCTTGTCCAGCGGCCGGCGGCCCCTGCGCCGGATCGGCCGAGTAAGCATAGTTTGCGCTGGCACTTCGGATATTCCGGTAGCTGAGGAAGCGGCCTTGGCGGCGCAATATCTGGAGGCCAAGGTGGAACGGATTTTTGATGTCGGCGTGGCCGGCCTACATCGCCTATTGAAACATATCAAGACCCTAAAAAGCTCGCGGGCGATAGTTGTGGTGGCCGGCATGGAAGGCGCGCTACCTTCCGTTATCGGCGGCCTGGTTGACCGCCCTTTGATCGCCGTGCCTAGCAGCATCGGCTATGGAGCAGCTCTGCAGGGCATTGCCGCTCTATTAGCTATGTTAAATTCCTGTGTCCCTGGGATCAGCGTGGTCAATATCGATAATGGTTTCGGTGCCGGCGTGGCCGCGGGACTGATTAACCGCCAAGGAGGGCGCGACTGATGAAGGCACTTTATTTCGACAGCGTGGGCGGCGCCAGCGGCGATATGATTTTAGCAGCTTTAATTGATTTGGGCGCGCCGCTCCCTGAGCTGGAGCGCCAATTGGCCAGCCTTGGCGCTGACTCATTTAAAATTCAAACCACTCCAACCCGCAGCCATGAAATCGACGGACTCCAGCTAAAAATTCAAATTGTCACAGCGACTGGCGCCAGCGCGCATCCTGCTCAAGCGCCGGCCCGCCGGCTGCCCGACATAGAGCAACTGATCGAGGCCAGCCAGCTGACGCCCAGGGTTAAGCAATCCAGCTTGGATGTATTTAAGCGTCTGGCTGAGGCTGAAGCGCGCATCCATCAAAGCACCCCTCAACAGGTCCATTTCCATGAGATCGGCGCCATGGATTCAATCATCGATATCGTGGGGGCCTGCCTAGCCTTAGAGCTGCTGGGGGTCGATAAGGTAGCGGTGAGCCCTCTACCAATAGGGCATGGAATCATAGCCAGTGTCCACGGCACCTTGCCAGTGCCAGCCCCAGCCACGCTCGCATTGCTACAAGGGATGGCGGTCCAGCCGCTGAATGAACCCTTCGAGCTAGTTACCCCGACCGGCGCCGCTTTGCTAAGCGTTTGGTCCGCGGCTGCTGGCGCCCTGCCGCCAGGCCGTCTACTGCGGACCGGCCAGGGCTTTGGCCATCATCAACTGCATTCCCGCCCTAATCTATTGCGCGCCATGCTCTTGGAGTCCGATGTGCCAGAAAGCTGTGCCGACGAATGTCTAGTACTAGAATGCAATTTAGATGATAGCATTCCGGAACTGCTGGGCAGCCTGCTAACCGCTCTTTATGCTGCCGGCGCACTAGACGCTTTCTTTACTCCCCTACTAATGAAAAAACAACGCCCCGGCAACCTCTTAACCGTTTTATGCCACAAGCAAGATCGCGCCACCCTGCTTGATTTGATCTTCAAAGAAAGCACCACTTTTGGCATTCGTGAATATCCCGTGCAACGCACCACATTGGTGCGCCGACTGGAAACCATCACAACGCCTTATGGCAAAGTGCGCGTAAAAATCGGCGAATGGCAAGGGCGCGTGATCACCCGATCGCCCGAACATGCCGATTGCCTCAAGCTAGCTCAACAAAGCGGTCTGCCCGTGCGGGTGGTTTATGAGGCGGCCGCGCGCACGGCTACAAAGCCAGATTGATCTGGCCCTCAAAGGCATAGGCCGTCGGACCGCTAAGGGTTAAGTCCTCAATTGTCTTAGCCGCTATACGAAAGCCCACTTCTAAGATATCCCCGTGTGCGGTGACGACCTGTACCGGCGGAGCGAGCAGCCCCAAACGCCCGGCCACCAAGGCGCAGGCCGCGCTGCCGGTTCCGCAAGCTAGAGTTTCAGCCTCCACTCCACGTTCATAAGTCCGCAAGCGCAAAGATCGCGGCGGGCTTAGCGTCATAAAATTGACGTTGCTGCCTTGGGGCGCGAAAGCCGCATGATGGCGAATAGCCGAGCCCAGCCGCTCAAGCGGCAGAGCATCCAGAACATCACTAATGACGACCGCATGAGGCACTCCCACGCTAACGCAGTGAGCGATTAGTTTTTGGCCATCTATTTCTAAGGGTAAATTTAAGCGCCAATTGGTCGGGGCCGGCAAATTTAAACGCACCAGCGAGCCGCTTATTTTGGCTTGCACCATGCCAGCCCGAGTCTCAATATTCATACAGGCGGGGGCTATCTGAAGATCATAAGCCAAACGTGCTACACAGCGCGCGCCATTGCCGCACATGGCGCCTTCACTGCCATCGGGATTAAAGAAACGCATCTGAAAATGCGCCTGCGACGAAGTTTGAATGAGGATCAGCCCCTCGCTACCAATGCCGACATGCCGAGCACAGAGGCGAGCTATCCAGCCGACATCGCCAAGGGGTAATCCTGCGCGCCGATCATCCATCAGGATGAAATCATTACCGGCCCCATGCATTTTCCAGAAAGCGATATTCATAGCCTAAATAAAGAAAAAGGCCGCGGCGCTCTAGCCCCGGCCTCTTCCTTGTTCAAAATAGAAAATTGGTTATGAAAGAATGGCTTGCTTAGCCATCTTGGCGATACGAAATTTCACGACTTTTTTAGCCGGAATATTGATGGTAGCGCCGGTAGCCGGGTTGCGACCCACGCGGGCTTTACGATTAACCAAGACAAGTTTACCGAGACCCGGAATCGTAAATCCGTTTTTAGCGCCTTTATAAGCCATGGCGACCAGCGCCTCCAGAGCAGTGGCAGCCTGTTTCTTGGAAATCTCCGTAGCCTCAGCTATATCGGCAATGATTTGACTCTTGGTTTTTGCCATTAATATTACCCTTCCTTATTTATGCACCCGTTTTATCTAGCGCCGGCATCAAAAAGCCCGGATTACAAAACTTTTTGCCGCCCAGTGCGCCTTGGCCAATTAACCGGCACACCTGCCTCGAACCGCGGACATCTTGGCAAAACTGGCTAGCCAATACAATAATAAATTTAGAGTTTTCAAGAGAGCCGCCGCCGCCCAAGGATAATTTTAAGGATCGTTGTTTTGCAGCTGAAGGCTATCGAAATCTATCTGACGATAGAAGCAGTTGCGCGGCTGATTTTGACGATTACGCGTATGGCAAATACCGCCACGGCGTGGACGGACCCGGTATAAAAGAGAATTCTGTTCGCAATTCACGTAAGCCGCTATTAAATCAAACGTCTCGCCGGAGGTCTTGCCCTTTTCCCAGAGGGCGTTGCGAGAGGTGCTCCATAAAATAAGTTTACGAGAGCGCATAGACAGCTGAAAGGCTTGTTGGTTGGTATAGGCCAGCAGGATAAGCTCGCCGGTATCAGCGTTTTGCACAGCTACCGGTATGATGTCCGGACAATGGGCGGTGGCCTTTGTCAACTTTTTAAAATCGAGGCTTAATTGATCGCTTTCTTCTGTTTTATTCAAGATCCGCCTCATTTAATTAGGGCAGCCGCGGACGCTTGCCTGGGCAAGGCCAAGATTTCTACGTGCTCTGCAAGTTTGGGATTAGTTAATCGGGTCAAGCCGGCCCCAAGCCTCAAACAGTAATTATATGCGTAAGCTAGGTTTATAAAGCAATGCTTAAGGAAAATCAAGGCAGTGCCAACAATTCTGGCATCATGCGTTGAATCTGATCTTTTAGATCAGCGTCCAACTGCAAAGCAATTTCAGCGCGTTTTTTGGCTGCCTTCAATGTGCCGCTCTCATAGCAAAACAGCGCTAGTCCCAACATGATTTGCGCTCGCTCGCGCGCCGCCAAAGGTCTCTGCTCTAGATAATACTCGGCCATATTCAAGATCTGCGGAAGATTTATTTGATTCCAAGGCAGCAGCATGCTGCCAGCTGAACCAAGCGCTATACTAATGCCAGCGCCAGCATCGGCCGCGATTATGTCGTGGGCCGTGGTACCAACCAACCAGCCGCGCCGATAGGGCGCCTGACCAATGGATTCCACCAGAAATACCTTCAGCTGAGCTAAGGCCGCATAGACGGCGGTAAGAGTTTGGTAATAGGCCTTAGATTCATCCATCGTTAAGTCAGCTTGAGCCCTACTTAGCGCCTGAGCCGCCTCTTCAAAGCGACGCTGGGCTATAAAAGGCGCGTTGGCAGCGCGGAGCTCATCCAGCAAATCTAATTCGCGCTGAACAATCGGTATGCGTAAGCGCTCGGCGGCCTGCGCCTGCATAAATTGCTCCTGGCGGTCCTGTTCCGCTTTCTGTTTCTCACGCAATGCCGCCGCTTGGGCCTGTTTGGCCTGCGCCTGTGCTTCACGCTGCTGCTTTTGCGCTGTCTTGAGCTTAGCCAACGTATTGGTGGCTGCAGTTTTATATTCCTCAATAGCGTTATAATTTATGATTAAGGCATCAAAGAGAGCATCCAATTGCTCAAGTTGATCCTGGGCTGCAGCGGCATTAGTGGCTGCCTGCAAGCCTTGCCAAATTGATTGTGCCTGCGCATGATTATCCTCAACATCATTAATAGCTGTCTGAGCTGAAATAACGATTCCCTGCAGCTCCACGGCTATTTGGGTGGTTCCGGGCAGATCTGCATCAACCTGCTCCGCCGTCGGCTGCAGCGTCAGCAATTCTGTGGCGTCGCTGGAGATTCTGGCAGCCAATGCATCGATGCGCGGCCAGATATCTTGGCCGCGCAACAAGATTTCTTGATAAGTTTGCGTTTCCGTCTTAGCGGCGGCAGAGCGCGCATGATGCATATGAGTCAGCCAGAGTATCCCAGCCAAGAGGCCAACTGCCGCCAATACCAATCCTGGGATAAGAGCTAGTTTCCAGGGAATCCGTTTTAGTGGAGTCTTATCTTCGATGAGATCGGCCAAGGCAACAATGGTAGATTTAGCGCTGGCGGGCTTAAGCGGCAAGCGCGAAGCCGTCAGGGCCGCGCGCATATCAACCAGCAAGGCGGCATAGGATGGATAGCGCATGGCCGGCTTTAGCTCTAACATACGCGCCACCATTGTCACGGTAAGCGGCCGCAGATTTGGCTTATAGTCATATAAGCTGGGCGCGGGATGCTGCAGACGAGCCATAACTACATCCACCGGCGTTGCCCCGTCAAAGGGCGGTTGGCCGGCCAAGATATGAAAAAGCATAGCGCCCAAGCTGTAGATATCGGAACGGAAATCAACTATTTTACCACGAGCTTTTTCCGGCGCTATATAATAGGGTGTCCCCCAAACCTGCCCACCTTGCTGTTGCTGCCCGATGAAACTGGCCAGCCCAAAATCGACGACTTTAGCCTCGCCATTCTGACCAAACAAAATATTGGCTGGCTTAATATCGCCATGCACCAAACCAACGGCGCTGGCAGCCTGCAAGCCTTCGGCCACTTCGATACTAATCTCTAATGCGCGCGTTTCCTCAAGAGCAGTCCCATCAGCAATCATTTCATCCAAACGGCCACCATTGACCAATTCCATAGCGATATACGGCTGACCATTGACTTGTCCAAAGGAATAGATTTGAACGACACTGCGATGGTTTAGCGCGGCCGCCGCTTGGGCTTCGCGCTTGAACGACTCCACAAATTCAGGGTTAGCGCCCAAAGAGCGCTTCATCACCTTCAAGGCGACATGCCGGCCCAATTCTCGATCTACCGCATGAAAGATAACGCCCATGCCGCCGGAGCCCAAACGCCCTAAAAGCAGGAAGGAGCCAAATTTGGCCGGGATGGTCTGTTTAGTTCCGCAGGAGGGGCAGAGGATCTCCGCGAAGGAAGGCAGGTAGGAAACATCCATGACGTGCTGGCATTCAATGCAGGCCAGTTTGGTTACTCGGATTGTTTCAACGATACTCCGTCCCTGATCCGCCACCCCCGGCCTCCCCCCCAACGCTTCTGATTGCCTGGCTAAACCCTAGAGATTAATTTGCTTAGAGCTAGCTGCAAAGCGTTCGATGCCCTTAATTGTAGTTATTGCAACTAGTTTATCCAAGCCTTCTTATTGATTCAGACTCGCCAGCTGGATAAGAAGATAGTGCTGCAACTACAAACACAGTTTAGCATATTAAGAGCTAACTACGCAGTAAAAATCTTACCTGTTTATCAAGGGCAGCTGAGCTCAGCTATTCAAGGGGAAGCCGGCCCAAGGGCTTGCTGACTTTATTTCAAACGACAACTCAGCTTTTATGCTGCTATTTTTATAAAGTAACAGCCGAATTCATACCAGCATACCGTCGCTGGCAGCACGCGTGCGCGGAAAATAGCGCCGGGCCGCCTTTACTAAAGCGTCAATTTGAGCATCGCTGCGATAGCGATCATGGTGGGTCAAGATCAACTCAGCAACCTGAGCTTCCTGGGCAATGGCGACAGCTTCCCGCCAGCTAGCATGACCCCAGCCGGAGCGGGCGACTTTTTCTCGAGGAGTATATTGAGCATCAAGCACAAGAACATCAGCTCCATAGCAAAAGCGCCGCAAGCGTTTATCCATCTTGGGTTGGCCTGGTTCATAGTCGGTAGCCACCACGATAGAACGCCCCAGCCCATCCAAACGATAGGCCAAGCATTGCTGCGGATGCCAAAGCGGGCACCAACTTACATCGATGCCATACAAGCGTAAGCTTGGGCGCTGGGTTGGTAGATTTTGAAAGCAGATCGCCGCGCCGGCGTGCGCTAATTTCACCGGCCAATAAGGTGGCCCTATCAAGGCTTGCAGCTGGCGTTGCCAGCCGCCTGGGCGCTTGGAATCAGCCATCAAAGTGATGCGTGTGGATTTCTGATAAAGAGGTTTAAATAAAGGCAATCCGATCAGATGGTCCAGATGAAAATGAGTGAATAAAATCGTGATCGAAGGCAAGGTTTGCGCCCGGGCCAAATGATCGGCCAGCGCAATAATGCCAGTTCCAGCATCAATTACAATCAAGCCTTGGGGCGTCCGCAAGCTAAAACAAGTTGTCTGTGTACCATAGCGCGCGAATTGGCGGCCAGCCGTCGGCATGGTTCCGCGTGCCCCATGTATATAGAAGCTTTTAGCGGACGAGGGCAAGGCCTTCTTGGATCGCCCTCCCTGAGTAAAAGAACTTGGCTGACTGGCGGCGGAGCGCGCGGGCGGTTTATAGCAATTGACTCGCTCAAAGCAGCCGGCTATTCCAAGCGCAGCTAAAGGCAAGCTTTCTGGAGAGGATAAAGCAGCAACATTCATCTTTAGAGATTGCAATTACATGTTTGGGCACTAAAGTCAAGATCAAGTGCCTGCCAAAGAGCCGGAGTTTCCTCGCAAAGTCCAACCTGAGAATCATTGCCTAGCCTATTTAAAACCTGCTGATACAGGCGCAGGCGCTCTCTATAGCGATAGCGGGCCAGGCCATAGTGCGAGCGTGGCTTAATCAGCTTAGCGAATAAGCCTTTTTGAATGAAACGCGGCAGAGAAACTTCTGCGCGCAAAGTGCCCAGGGTAACGCGCTCTGGAGCTAGTTTTTTTACTTGATCGGCAATCCAGCTATAATCAAATCCCGCAATAATTGGATCAATTCGTATGCGCAGACGCCAGCCGGCCTGTTGCAGACGGCGCGCCGCCGCTAGCCTATCGCTAACCAAGGCTGCGCCAAGCTCATATCGTTTGGCGGCGGCGCGAGCATTGACGGAAAATGAAATAATCACATTACGACAAACAGGTAACCCTAACAGAGACTGACACTCTCGCAAGCCTCCCTTGGTCACCAGAAGAAGGCTATGGGGTTGCCGGCGGACTTCGGCTTCTTGGCGAAAAAGCTCAATCAGCTGAGGCAGAATGGGCCGCTGCTCCTCGAATACCAAGCTGTCGGCCAGGTTGCCCGTGTTAAGCAGGTAAGATTCAAGCTGGCTCTGGCGCAGCCAGTGTTTAACGTCGGCCAACATTTTATCAACATTACTGAAAACATGTGGACGCGACAACGACCAATAGGATAATTTTAGATAACAATAGGCACATTGTGGGGAAAAGGAACATCCGGCAGCATGGCGCAATACATAAAAATTTGGGCAAACAGTATTGACAGGCGTGGAGCGCAAAATGGCCACAAATCCTGTCTTACGCGCACGCACGATACAAGGCCGGCGTAGGCTCTTATTAGCTGCTAAAGCTTTTTTCAATAAAAAAGCATCCAATAATCGGTTTGCAGTTGATGGATGCGCTCCAGGGCATCCTGACTGGCAGCCACCTGAGCATCAACAACACGTTGATAGATGGCAGCCGCCTTGCGCCAGCTCTTTTCTTTTTCCTTAATAGCAGCAGCATTGAAGGCAGCCCGGGTAAACCATATATTGGCACGCGGCTGCAAATCAGAGTGCTTGAAATAAGCGTAAACCACTTTCATATAATAGTCAAAGGCATCGGCAGTTCGGCCCATCTTTTCAAGACAGCGGCCGATTTTATATTCAGCCTGCAGCAGAGCCAGAGTCACCTCCTGAGGCTCTGGCATGATCCGTTGATAAGTCCTCAGGGCCTCTTCATAACGACGTGGATCTTCTGCTCCCAAGGCAAACTGGCTATCGCCTTTACGTAACAAGGCCGATAGCACCAAATCACTGTTAGGAAACTGTTGAATGATTTCATCAAAAATCAAGATGGCGCCGGCATATTCACCCAGCTCGCAGAGACTCTCGCCCTGATAAAAACGGGCCTCCGGCAGTTTAGCGCTGGAGGGATAACTCCTGATAAACAAGGCGAAATAATCCTTAGCCCGACGAAATTCATTTTGACGCATAGCCGCCCGGCCGGCCCAGAACAAGGCTTGGCCAGCCCAGGATGATTGGGGATAATTACGGGCCAATTTTATCCAAGAGGTTTCAGCCTGATCATATAAACCCTGGTTATAATCTTGTTCCGCCAGCCAAAAACTCGCATCAGCCGCCCAGGATGAACCTGGATAACTATCTATAAAACTACGGAAGGCCGCCAGGGCCTCATCATGGCGTCCTAAGCGCGAATAACACCAAGCGCTCAAATAAGCAGCCTGATCGCTGATCTGGTTCTCAGGAAAGGCACCTGCTATCAGCTGCAACTCCGCCAGAGCTTCGGCAAAACGATTTTGACGGTAGTCCAGGGCCGCCAGTATAAAAAGGGCGCGTGCTTGTGCGGCCGGGCCGCATTCGGCCTGGATCAGCTCAGATACAATCCGCACCTGGTTTTCGCGCCCTTGCTGTGAATACAACTCAGCTATCCGTAACAAAGCTTGCGCCGCCAGCGGCCCACAGCCGTCTTCATCGGCCGCTTCCCAGAGGGTCAACTCGCCGGCGGCTAAATTGCCAAGATTAACCTGGCATTCCGCCATCTGCAGGCGAGCTTGTTCAGCCTGAACGCTATCCGGAAACTGAGCGATTACCTGAGCATAGGTTTCTAAAGCTAAGCTATATTGCTCTCCGATAAAGCGACTATCAGCTGCTTTGATCAGGCTTTGCGCTTTGGCCTCTGGCGTTAAGGCCACGGCGTAAGCTTTCTCGAAGACAACTGCCGCCTCGATGTTTCGGCTCAGGTTCAGCAAAGCCCAGCCCTGGCCCTGGTAGGCCTGCAGCTGGCCAACTGGATTTGAAAAGGTCTCCAGATAATTCTGGAACTCGCTGAGCGCTTTATCATTCAGGCCCTGCTCTAAAAGGATCTGAGCCAGCTCCAGCTGGGCCGCGGCGGCCGCGGCATTAGTTCTCTGCTCAGACACAAAGCGCCGTACAACGGTAATCCCTTCATTAGTCTTCCCCATTTTTAGCAGGTATTGGCCCTTACGCAGATTGATATTCTGCTGAATGGCTGGCTCGGCAATC
>CAYUHK010000033.1:0-15493 GCA_964444425.1 uncultured Verrucomicrobiota bacterium | reverse complement strand
AAGTTGCTGGGCTGCGAGTTGGCCTCAGGAGTGGGGGTTGGCCGCATAGCCTTAACCGCTGGCCGTTGGCCGCGAGAAGGGCTGCGCCGCATCGTGCTGATGCCATCGGGCGGCAGCTCTCCCAAGGGCATTTGATGATTCAAGACCTGCTTGATATCCGTTAAGAGCTCTTCCCAGTTGGCCTGGCGGTGATCGCGTTCTTTAGCCAGCATTCTTTCGATCAGGCTGGCGGCGGCCACGGAAATATGGGGGTTGACCTCGTAGGCGTCGGGTATCTGATCGGTCAGTTGCAGATCCATTGCTGTCAAGGCGGGTGCTTCTTCAAAAGGCATTTTGCCGGTCATGCAGTGATACAAAGTGGCTCCCAGAGAGTAAATATCTGCGCGGCAATCCAGTTGAGGATCGCCTCGAGATTGTTCCGGCGAAATATAATTCGGCGTGCCCACTACCATACCGGCGATGGCCTTGGATTCGTCCAGGGCCGAGCGGATGCTGCGGGCCAGCCCCAAGTCAGCCACCTTGACGGTGCCGTCTCCATCAATCATCACATTGTCCGGCTTGATATCGCAGTGCACAACCTGGGCTGTCTGCCAGGCATAGTTGAGAGCTTCGGCCACGCTTTGCGCTGCCAGCAGGGCGTTTTCTTCGCTCAGATGGTTTTTGCGGCGGATCCATTGACCCAGGCTGTAGCCGGAGACAAATTCCATCACAAAATAATAAACGCCTTCGACGGTTTTTCCGAAATCATAAACCTGAATGATATTAGGGTGTTTAAGGTTGGCGGTGATCCGCGCCTCGCTTAGGAACTGGTTGATATCAGTGGACTCGCTGTCCAAGGCTGGCGGCAGGGTTTTTAAAGCCACGATCCGGTCTAGAGAGATCTGGCGCGCTTTATAGACGGTGCTCATACCGCCGCGGGGCAGTGTGGCGATGATTTCAAACCCTGGAATTATAGGTGTATCCATAGGGAACTTAGCGGGCTGTGGGCGCTATCGGCGCACCACGCAGTTATCATTGACACAATAGTATGCTGCCTGCTTTAATTCAACTAAGAACAATATGATAAAAACACAAACAGGAGGCAAGCTTACGGCTGGGCGCTGGTGCTTCTGGCGCCGGCAGAATCAAAGCGGCCAAGCCATGTTGGAGTATCTGGTGGTTAGTGCTATTTTGCTGTCAGCCTTGGCCATTTTAACGTTTTTTTTAGAAACCTTTAAGGAATATGGTTGGCGTATTTTGGATATGGTTGCCTCGGATTATCCTTAAAGAGTCGGCCTGGCTGCGCGGCTTTGCTTCAGGCTATCGCGCCCAAAGATCGGCGCCAGATTGATCAAGCCATTCCAGGGTGCACCTTTGCGGCCATAGCGCCGCCCATTATCTGAGATAGGTCCGCCGCCCGGCTCGGCTAGGGCAGGGGGAAGCGGCTGGTGCAATCCAGCACTTCCTGGCGAATAGCTGCCAGAGCGGCCGGGTCTTGGAGCTGGCTCAAGCTCCGTTTGATCCAGGTGGCGATTAGCTGCATTTCCGTTTCGCGCATGCCGCGGCTGGTGATGGCCGGCGTGCCCAAGCGAATGCCCGATGTCACTAGCGGGCTGAGCGGATCAAAAGGAATCATGTTTTTATTAACGGTGATGCCGGCTTGATCCAAGGCGGCGGCGGCATCCTTGCCGGTGATGTTCAGCGGCGATAGATCCACTAGCATCAGATGGTTGTCGGTGCCGCCAGATACCAGCCGCAGGCCAGTGGCTTGTAAAGCTTCGGCCAAGGCCCGTGCGTTGCGAATGATTTGTTCCTGATATTGCTTGAACTCCGGTTGGGCAGCCTGGTGCAGACAAACGGCCTTGGCCGCGATCACGTGCATCAGCGGGCCACCCTGCAGGCCAGGGAAAATCTGACGGTCGAGCTCGCGCGCGAAACGCTGCTGACATAAAATCATGCCGCCGCGCGGGCCGCGCAGCGTTTTATGGGTTGTTGTGGTTACGAATTCGGCATAGGGCACCGGATTGGGATGGCAGCCGGCCGCGATCAAGCCGGCAATGTGGGCCATATCCACCATCAAGAGAGCGCCGACGCTGTCGGCGATTTCGCGCCAGCGCTTGAAATCAAGAATCCTTGGATAGGCGCTGGCTCCGGCCACGATGAGCTTGGGTCGATATTGCTTGGCCAGGCCGGCGACCTCCTCGTAGTCAATTTGTTCAGTGCTGCGGCTGACGCCATAATGAACCACCTTGTAGAGTCGGCCCGAGAAATTTAGTTTAAGGCCGTGAGTCAAATGGCCGCCATGGGCTGGCTCCATAGCCAATATGGTGTCGCCCGGCTGCAGAACGGTAAAATAAACGGCCATATTGGCCGAGCTGCCGCAATGGGGTTGAACATTGGCGTGTTCGGCGCCAAATAATTTTTTAGCGCGTTCGATGGCTAATTTTTCGGCCTCATCCACAAATCTACAGCCGTCGTACCAACGCTTGTCGGGATAGCCTTCAGCGTATTTATTGGTTAGCACCGAGCCGGTGGCTTCTTGCACGGCTAGATTTACGTAATTTTCTGAGGCGATTAACTCCAGGTTCTCGCGCTGGCGGCGGGCCTCGTTGTTTAAGGTCGCATAAAGCTCGGGGTCCGCATCATAAACGTTCAGCGGATCCGCCATGCGGCTAGTCAGGCGCTGGATTTTAGCAAGCCGACGCTGATGGCGTTCGCCTTGATCAAAGGTTCCTTTAAGCCATTCCTTGGCTATGACTATGGCTTCTTCGATGTTGATCATCTCGCCGCTTAAAACCAAGACATTGGCGTCGTTATGCGCCCGGGCCATTTTTGCCATGCGTGGGGTCAAGCAGAGCGCTGCGCGCACGCGCGGGAATTTATTGGCCACTATGCTCATGCCGATGCCGGTGGTGCAGATGAGCATGCCTTGATCTGCCAGGCCTGTGGCTACCTGGCCGGCCACCAGGGCGGCATAGTCGGGGTAGTCGACCGATTGTTTGTTCCAACAGCCCAGATCCACTACGGACACGTTTTTGGTCGGCAGAAAGGCTTTTAAAGCCTCCTTCATCTCGAACCCGGCGTGATCTGAAGCTATGGCTATTTTCATAGTGTCCTCTTGTTCAAAACTGTTTTAAATAGGCGATCAAGCCCGGCAAGGCTTGGTTGATTTCGTCGCGAATACGTCGATAAAGATCAAGCTCGCCGCCGATGGGATCTTGAATATCCGCGCCGCGGTGCGCTGGATTAAAAGAGCTTAGCAGATAAATTCGATCCTGTGCCGTAGGGAAAAAGTGCTGCAGCTCTTCCGCTTGCATCTTGGTCATTACCATAATCAAAGTGGCTGAGTCAATCATATCCTGGACTAAACCGCGGCTGCGATGCGGAGTTAGATCCAGGCCCTTTTCAGCCAAGACCGCAACGGCTTGGCGGCTGGCAAGCATTCCCGTGCCGGCGGCCAGGCCGGCGGAAGATACCTGCCAAGCTAAGTCGGGCGGCAGTTGTTGACGCAGCAGATATTCCGCCATGGGGCTGCGGCAGATATTGCCGGTGCAGATAAAAAGAATCTGTCGCTGTGGCATTAGCATAGGCTTAATCCGGTCGTTGGGGTTGTTGGTCTTTCCAAGTTTGATAGGTTGTCAGAATGGCATCGTTGGAAATGGCGCCTTCCCGTAAAATCGTAATGGTCTGATCCTCTATTTTAACTACGCTGCTGGGGCGCCCGCCCGGCGCCGCGCCAGCATCTAGCACCAACTCGGCCGCTGCGCCTAAACGCTCCGCGGCTTCCGGCGCCGTTAAGGCCGGTGGGGCCCCGCTTGGGTTAGCGCTGGTTACGCGTAAGGCGCCACCAGCGGCGCGCAGGATCGCTAAGGCCACGGCATGCTTAGGGATGCGAAATCCTTCCCAACCCGTTGGGGCCGCGCCCTGGGCCGCAGTGTTGTGGCCGGTGGCTAACACCATGGTTAAGGCGCCGGGCCAATATTGTTGTGCCAGCGCGGAGGCGGCACCATTCAGTTGCGCTGGCCATTGTTCTATCTGAGCGCGGTCGGCCACCAATAAAGGAATCGGCTTGTCCGCAGCGCTGCCCTTGGCTTGACGAAGCCGCTGCTCAGCGCCGGGAATACGTGGGTCAGCCGCGATCCCATAGACGGTGTCGGTCGGCATTATCAATAGGCCACCTTGGCGCAGGACTGCCAGTAGTTTGTCCAGCACTCGCCATTGGCCAGCGTCCCAGTGTATGATAGGGGGCTTCTTCAAAGGTTATGCAGATCCAGAGCTTTAAGTCCCATGATGATATCTACGGCGCGGCGTAGAACATAGTCGTTGCCAACGCGCACGAGCAGCGCTCGGTTTTGTTTTTCTTGATCGGATAAGCCGGAAAATAGTCCGTTATCCTCTAAGGGTTCTCCAGGCTTCAACTGGGGAGCGGCTTGAGTCACCAGGATGGCCGGCTTGACGCCCTGGCCACGATAATTGTTCTTGCCTAAAACGATGCTGCGAGTGGCTATGTAAAGCGCTTGACCATTGGCCCAGGCAATCGGTTCCCGCAAGCCGTTATCTCCGCCAGTGGGCGCGCCAATGGCCATGACGCCATGGCAATCTTGAAGGGCCAATGCCAGGGTTTCGGCGCCAGCACGCGTATCCTTATCCACCAGCAGCATAACAGGCAAGTCAATTAATTTTTCGTTGTTAATCGGATAGGTTCTCAGCACCAGATCACTGCCATCCCTCACGCTTAATTCGCTTGGGCTCAAGCGATGAAATAATCCGGCGACCTGCGCCACCGCTTCTAGATTGGTGCCATTGGCGCCGCGCAAATCAAGAATTATGCCGGTGCTATTGGTGCTCTGTAAGCCCTGGAGCGCGGCGCTGATCTGCGCGCCAGCGTCTTCGTAAAATCCATTGATTTTCAGGTAGGCTATTTGCTGGGGCCAAAGCTCCAGTGGCTCGATGGCGGGCATTTGCAGCGCCGTGCGGCGCAGGACGCAGACCGCGCCAGTCGCGCTCTGTTCGGCGGAGCGGAAGGTTAGGGTAACCTGGCTGTCTTGGGGCCCGCGCAGCAGCTTGTTAAGCTCTGGCGGCGTCAGGCCTTCTGTGCTCTGATCATCGATCTTGAGAATAGACATTCCGGCGCGTAGCCCGGCAGCCTGGGCCGGGGTTTTATTGGCTACCTCCAGGATTTTAGGCTCTGGGCCATTCTGGGCCATCTTTAAACCAACATCATAGAAGCAGCCTTGCTCTTCTTTCTGATAGCGCTCGGCCTCCTGAAAGGTTGTAAGCATAGCTCCTGGATCCAGTGCGCGGACGAGCGCGTAAAGAGTGTTGGATGACAGGGTCGTGGGCTGGAAAGCTATATTGCCGGCCTCCAGCAGCGCCGTGATTTCCGTGATATTTTTGCGCATGTCGGCGATGGCGCCAGAGCGGTCGGCCGCGGTCAGGGCCCCCGAGCAGCCAAGCAGCAACCCAACGGCTATGAGGCATCGTTTAATCATAGAGCTTCTCCAGCTGAGACTTTATTTTTTGGTTTCCGCAGCGGACTTTTTTTTGTAGAGCAAGTTTATGCGCGCGCAGGCACGGGTTCAATTCGGGCCGCTGCAAAGCCAGGATTTGCGCGGCTAGCACTGCGGCATTGACAGCGCCGGCCTTGCCCAGGGCCATGCTGGCCACCGGAATACCTGCGGGCATTTGCACTGTTGAAAGCAGCGCATCCAGCCCGGCTAGCGCCGCGCTTTTAATGGGAATGCCAATTACCGGCAGATTGGTGTGTGCGGCTACTATGCCAGCGAGATGGGCGGCCCCGCCGGCTATGGCGATTATTATCTTGATGCCTTGTTGCTCTGCGCCGCTCGCGAAACGAGCAGCCAATTTAGGCGTGCGGTGCGCCGATATCACTAGCGTCTCGCAGCTAATCTTAAAACCCTGCAAAGTCTTAACGACCTCGGCTGCGATAGGCCAGTCTGAATCGCTGCCCATCAGCACGGCAACCACTGGTCGATTCTTCTGTTTGGATTTTATAGCCATCTGGATTCTTTCAGGGCTGTTGATTGGATAATCCGCGTATCGCGATGTCGCGGCGGTAATGGGCTCCTTTAAATGTGATCATGGCCGCGGCCCGGTAGACGCGTTTTCTGGCCTCCGTTAAATCTTTTCCCAATGCGGTGACGCTCAGCACGCGCCCCCCGCTGGTTATCGTCTTATCATTGTCCCGGCGTGTGCCAGCCTGAAAAACCATAACCTCCTTGAGCGCCGCTGCCTTAGCTATGCCGGCAATAACGTCGCCCTGACGATAGGCCCCTGGATATCCGCCGGCAGCCATGACCACGCTGATACAGGGCTCGGGCCGGCAGACAATCTGCTCGGGCTTGAGATCACCATCTATACAGGCTTCTAGAATTGGAATCAAGTCTCCGGTCAGCCGCGGCAGGATTACTTGGGTTTCCGGATCGCCGAAACGGCAGTTAAACTCGAGCACTTTCGGGCCGGTTTTGGTCATCATCAAGCCGGCGTAGAGGATGCCCTGATAATGAATGCCGCGCCGCTGCAATTCCTTCAAAGTGGGGTCAAAGATTCGCTCTGCCAACAATCTTCGCAAAGCGATGGTTTCCATGGGCGCCGGCGAATAGGCGCCCATGCCGCCGGTATTGGGTCCCCGGCCGCCGTCAAGGGCGCGCTTGTGATCCTGAGCCGATGGCAGCAGGATGGCGCGAGTGCCATCCATCATGGCCAGGGCCGAGAGCTCTTGGCCTTCTAAAACTTCCTCGATCAAGATCTGCTTGCCAGCCGCCCCAAAGACCTTGGCGCGCATGGTTTGGTTAATGGCTTTCTCGGCCTGGGCGCGGGTTGCGCAAATGATAACGCCCTTGCCGGCCGCTAACCCATCGGCCTTGATCACCAGTGGCAAGGCTAAAGTTTTGAGGCGCGCTAGCGCTTTATCCGCATCATTAAAAGATTCGGCTACTGCCGTTGGCACGCCGGCGGCACGTAGGATCTCTTTGGCAAAAATTTTACTGCCCTCCAGCTGAGCCGCGGCTTGGTTGGGGCCGAAGACGCGTAATCCGGCCTCTTGAAACTGGTCAACCAATCCGGCGCACAGCGGTGCTTCCGGCCCCACCACCGTTAAATCAGGCCGCTGCCGGCGCGCCCAGTTTAAGAGCTCGGCAGTATCCTCTGCCGGAATGTCCAGATTGAGGCCCAAGGCTGCGGTGCCAGCATTACCCGGCGCGCAAAAGAGATCTGGCCGCCGACTGTCTTGAGCCAATTTCCAAGCTAAGGCATGTTCCCGCCCGCCGCCACCGATCAATAAAATTTTCATAAGCTATTCCTTATTCAATTATTCAACGCGCGGCTGTAGATCAGATAAGTTTTTGGCCAACATTAAAAATAAATCCACGCTGGCCTGAATGGCGCCCGCCTTTTGGCGCACAAGCTCTTGGGCGCGCCGGCCGTATTCCTGGCACTGCTCAGCTTTGCTCCAAAGTTCCAGGATGGCCTGTTCCAAAGCGGCCTGATCGGGCACTTGGAGCAGTGCCTGCACACTCAGAAAATCGGCCATGACCAGACGGAAGTTTTCCATGTGGGGGCCCACGATGATCGGCTTGGCAAATACGGCTGCTTCAATCACGTTTTGGCCGCCGTGACTCAGCAGGCTTTTGCCGACAAAAATCAGCTTGGCCGCTGCATAAAAATGTTTGAGGTCGCCGGTGGTGTCCACCAGCAGCACTTCGGCATCCACTCCGGCCGGCGCAGAGGCGCTCCAGCGTTGGTAGCGCAAGCCGTATTGCTCTATCGCGCTGGCTATCTCATCAGCGCGTTCGGCGTGCCGCGGCACTAACACCAACCGCGCTTCTGAGTGGATCGCGCGCAGGCGCTGATAGATGGTCAGTAGCGCGGTTTCCTCTCCCGGCCAGGTAGAGCCGCCTACCAGCAAGGCCGCGCCGGCGCTGAATCCAGCCCGCTGCTTCAGCAGCTCGCTCGGCATGCTGATATTGGCGCTGCTAGTGGCTACATCGTATTTGGCTGAGCCAACTACGTGGACGCGCGCCGGATCGGCTCCTAGCTCGATCAGCCGGGCTTGTTCATCATGGCCTTGCACGCATAATAGGTCCAGCAGCGGGAATAGTTGCTGGGTTAGCCAACGAACCTTGCGGTAGCGGCGGTAGGAACGGTCGGATAAACGCCCGTTCAGCAACATTAGAGGTATGCCTTGAGTTTTGGTTTGGCGAATAAGGTTAGGCCAAAGTTCGCTCTCAACCAGGATCAGGGCGAGGGGCTTTAAGCGCTTGAGAACCAAGTTGATGATCAGCGGAAAATCTACTGGAAAGTAAAGCAGGAGGTCGTCCGAACCAATCTGTTTCTTGGCGATGGCATGTCCGGTGGAAGTGTTGGTGGTCAGGATGAAAGCGGCCTTGCCTTGACGGGCGCGGAGGGCCTCGATAAAGCGTAGGGCCACGAAAATTTCGCCAACGCTGACAGCATGTATCCAAATGCGTCGGCGCATTTGTAGGCGTTCGCGTAGCTTGCGGTCATAGAATCCCAGACGTTGTAGAAAACCCCGGCGATAGCCGCCGCGCCGGCCCATGCGCCAGAGGAAGCGCGGTAGTAAGGCGAGATAGGCAATCGGAAACAAGCAATTATAGAATAGCCAAATCATGGTCGTAAAATACTTAAGGCCCTTTGTCCAGACCGGGAAAACAATGCCTTTTCAAGGCGGGTTGATCAAGGTTTTTTATGTTGGCCCGGAGTTGGCCCGGCTTGGCGCGGCGGCGCTCTCAGCCACGCCGCGCCGGCTTACTCTGGCCCCCTCGCGCTAAGCAAGGCTTGGCTTACTCGGCCTAAGCTAGCGCTGCCCATTGGTTTTTTTAGCAGGTCAGCATTGAAGCGTCTGAGCGAAAAGCTTGATTGGATTGAGTAAATAGCCCCTGCTCAAGCTCGAGGATGAGCTTCATTATATACTTTCTTTAGGCGTTCAACGGTAACATGAGTATAGATTTGCGTGGTGGATAAACTGGCGTGGCCTAGTAGCTCCTGAACGCTGCGCAGATCGGCGCCAGCATCCAATAGATGAGTGGCAAAGGAATGACGCAAAGCATGCGGCGAGATGTTGGGATTCAAGTTAGCCTCAATCAGATAGCGTTTCATCAGTCGCTCGATCGAGCGCGGGGTTAAACGTCCGCCACCATGGCCGATAAATACTGGCCCGACCGCGGCTTGACGCTTAAATAGTCTGGCCGCTTCCAGGCGTTTTTCTAGGGCGGCCCGCAGGGCTTTTATCGCTGGGCCGCCAATGGGGCATAAGCGCTCTTTCTTGCCTTTGCCGCGCACCTTGAGTACGCCAGCGACTATATCAATGTTGTTTTCATTTAGCCCAGTCAGTTCGCTGATCCGTATGCCCGAGCTGTATAGCGTTTCAAGAATAGCACTATCGCGCACGATAACATATTCCAGCCATAGCCGCTTGGTGGGCTTGTGCTCTTGCTTGATAGCTTGTGTGCCGCTGGAGCGTGGTGCGTTTAAGAGGCGCTGCACCTCGGCTACGCTGAGCACCTGTGGCAAGGTCGTTTTGCGTTTGGGCGAGAGCAAGCCGGCAAATGGGTTTTGAGCGACATGGCCGTCGCGGACCAAAAATTTAAAAAAAGATCGCAGGCTGGAAACCTTGCGGCCAACTGTGCTGGGCATAGCAGCTTTTTTTTGGAAGTGCATGATAAATTTGCGCGCGGCAAATTTATCGATGCTATCCCAGGCAAAGGGCGACTGGGCCCTGGCTCCCCAGATGGCATTGATGAATTGGCGCAGATCGATCAGATAGCTGTTAATTGTGTGGCTGGAAGCATTGCGTTCTCCCTCCAGATGGCGAGTGAACTGCTCGATTAAGGGGTCGCTGGTTATTGCGCTGTGATTCGTCATGGCTTGATTTATAGCATAAATTGGCAGGCCGCCCGTGCCTGCCCTGATCTTTCTTGCAAGCCTCTCGCTGGGCTTTTTATCGGCGCGATACTTAAGGCCTCAACAGCTCTGATAGAATATTGCCGTCGCGCGCCATTCCCTGAATTAAGCCAGCCACGCCTGTGGGCGCGGCTAGAAATAGAATAAGGCGGTCAATCTTTTAATCGGCTTGGGCAGCTGAGCCCTCCGCGGCAGCCGCTTTTAATTTGCGCCATAAAGTAACCGGACTGATCCCCAGTGCCTGAGCTGCTTTGGCACGATTTTGGCCACTCGCCGCCAAAACTTGCCGGATATGTTCCAGCTCAACTTGTTGCAGAGAATAGGCTGGCGGATAGGCATAGGCGGCCTGGGTTGGCCGTGCATGCACGATATGCGTTGGCAGGTATTCCGGCATGATCAGGCCGTCCTGCGAGAAGACTGCGGCATGTTCAATGGCGTTTTCTAGCTCGCGCACGTTGCCGGGCCAGGCATGAGCCAAGAGGATATCGAGACAGCGAGCATCTAGACGTAGCTTCTTTAATTTAAGCTTGCAGCCGATCTTCTGAACAAAATAACGCGCCAGCGGCACTATGTCTTCTCGGCGCTTGCGCAAGGGCGGGATCTCGATTTCCACCACTCGTAGGCGATAAAATAAATCTTCCCGAAAACGGCCTTCGCTAATCGCTTGGGTTAAATTACGGTTGGTTGCTGTCAGGATCCGTGCGGCAAAGGGGCGCGGCTTGCTTTCGCCCACTCGGCGGACCTCGCGTTCCTGCAACACGCGTAGAATTTTTAGTTGGATCGCCGGCGAGATGTCTCCAATCTCATCTAAAAAGATCGTGCCTTCTTTGGCTTCTTCGAATAGGCCGATCCGATCACGCAGCGCGCCAGTGAAGGATCCGGCTTTATGCCCAAAAAGTTCGCTTTCCAGTAGGGTTTCTGGCAGAGCGCCGCAATTGACTCCCAAAAAAGGATGTTGAGCCCGCGGTGACAAGCGATGAATATAGCGGGCTAACACCTCCTTGCCAGTGCCGGTTTCGCCGGTGATCAGAACAGCCGTATCAAAAGCCGCGACCACTTGAGCCACCGCTAGCACCTGACGAAAAGCTTCGCTGTGAGCCTCTACGAAAGGAGCTGGCGCCGGAGTGATCAGGTTTTGGATCTTACGATTTTGGCTGGCCAGCTGCGCGGTTTTTTCCTTCAGCTCATTGGTTAAAAATATAACCTTACTGTGAATGTCCTCGGCCTGAAGATAGGTTAAAAAGGAGTCGGCCTCAGCACCCCAGGCCGCTCGATCCTTGCCCAGCGCTTGACAAGAGCGGTGGCCTCGGGCCGCGCATTGGTGTTCGATAAAAATAATTTCTGTGCCCAGGCAAAAGGAGCTGTAGCCACTGGCATAGCCGGTTAGCATCCAGCAGGCTTCCGTCGTGCTTGAGGCCAGCGCCTGCGCGTGTTCCTCGGCCTCAGCCGAATTGTGCCAGACCAGCTCCATGGCAAAACTCTTGCCAACAGGATCAAGATTTAAACTTTTAACCACCGTATGAGCTACTCCCTGCAAGGTGTGCAGGCGCGGCCCAGCTTTAATCCATTCGGTTAAGTCGTCCCAAACGAAGATCCGTTTCATCGCCGCGGCATCCGCCTGTCCCCAAAAATAGCCGAAACGAGTGAATATATGCCGCGCCGATTCCAGGCCGACCATCTCTACCAGATCTTTGCGTAATTGAGCAAAGGCATGAATGCTGTGCAGCACCAATCGGCGCCCGCGCAACCCCAGCCAACCTTCAGAAAATTCCACCAATTCATCTAATTTTAAGTCAGCAGCCCTCATAGTGGTTCCATTACTAAATGAATTGCTTTATTTAAATATGAAATAGTTTTGCATTTTATTATAGTTTTGTCAAATCATTTAATTTATTCTGTATTAATATGTTATAGATAAAAGGTCATCTTGGCACGCCTATTGCTATTATTGTATGAAGTAAGAATCAATAAACTAGGAGGGGTTATGTATCCGATGTTACGCGATAAACTAAGCGGGTTACACGATGCTACTATTGATTTTGCTCGGCGCTTGATTGCCACCAGGAGTCTTAGCCTGCAGGAGGCTAAAGCTGCCGAACTGGTTGAAAGCACTCTGCGGGAGTTGGGCTATCACAAGGCCTTTCGGGATGAATTTGGTAA
Organism: uncultured Verrucomicrobiota bacterium; assembly: GCA_964444425.1. Lineage (GTDB taxonomy): Bacteria > Verrucomicrobiota > Kiritimatiellia > JAAZAB01 > JAAZAB01 > CAYUHK01. The sequence continues at coordinate 3,412 of CAYUHK010000033.1, read as the reverse complement.
TGTTATAGGATTATTGGCTCCTGTTCAGCCAGGGCCTAACTTAGTGTTAAACTGTCATTTGGATACGATCAGTCCGGTGACTGAAACTGCTGCTGAAGGCAGCGGGCTATTGGAAAACGGTCGGCTTTATGGGCTGGGGGCAGCCGATTGTAAGGGCGGCTTGGCAGCCCAGGTCTTCGCTGGCGCCTTGTTGAAGCATTGTCTGTTGCCATTTAAAGGCAATTTGATCCTAGCCGCGAGCACAGCCGAAAAAAATGGGTTAAGCTTAGGCTTGCGCGGTTTGATCGAAACGACCTTGCCTGATTTAGGGCTAAAGCCAGATTTCGTTATCCTGGGGGAGCCGACCAACTTAGGGTTGTATTATGGCCATGATGGCTGGGTTGAGCTGGATGTTCGTTTGCAAAGCTTGAACCCCTTTAGCGTTGACGATGCCACCAATGCCATTATCAGCGATTTTGGCGGATATCGTCAGCCCTGTCGTATGCCTGTATCCCAACGCGAAATGTTCAATCTGTCGGCGCCATCCTTTACTACGCGGCATGAAAATCGTTCGGTATCCTTGCGCCTGGCCCGGCGTATGGAATTAGCCGACGAACTGGCTACGGTTGTTGAGGAAGTCAAAGATAATCTGACACAACTGGTCGGTAGGGCTGCTGGAGAAGTGGCTGTGGAAGTGGCCGTGCGCGCGGCGCGCCACCGTCTGTACACTGGCAAGGCTCAAATGGTGCGCCATGTTTGCAAAGCTTGGGCGATAGACCCTTTCCACCCTATGTTGGACCGTGCACGCCAAGCCTTGGAAGCTGCTGGCTGTCCGGTGAAGCTCGCCAAATGGCAATTAGGTCGTTTGGGAATGGGCACGGCTGGTAGCGTTTTGGTGAATGAGTTCAATATACCTGCCATCGGCTATGGGCCGGGCTTGGAAACTCAAGCTCATGCTCCGGGCGAGTGGGTGGCTAGCGACAATATCATCGCCGCCGTCTATGGCACAGCGGCCATCGCTCATAGCTTGGTTGGCATTCCGGTCTGTGGCTGGACTTCGGACGATATTTAAGCCATGAATATTTTGGTTTTAAATTGTGGTAGTTCCTCATTGAAATACCGGCTTATTGCCATGCCGGCGGAGAAGGAACTGGCCTCGGGCGAGGCCCAGCGCATCGGCCCGCCCACCGCTCAGCCGGCTCGGATAGTTCATCGCCGCGGTCAAAAGCAAGCGATTAAAATGATGCCGCTGCCCAACCACGCCGCCGCCTTCACTGCCATCATGGGCCTGTTGAGCCAGGTGGCAAGCTTGCGCCCTCAGGCCATCGGCCATCGCGTGGTGCACGGCGGTGCGCGCTTTAGCCAGCCGATCCTGATCGATGCCAAGGTGCTGCATGATCTAGCGGCTATTCAAGGCCTGGCCCTCTTGCATAATCCGCCGGCTATCGCCTTGATAAAGGATTGTCAGGAGCGCTATCCGCAGTTGCCTCAAGTGGCTGTTTTTGATACTACCTTTCATGCCACCCTGCCGGAATACGCCCGCACCTATGCCTTACCGGTCGTCCTGCGCACTGAGCTGGGCATCCGTAAATATGGCTTCCATGGCACTAGCCATCAATATGTGGTCGAGGAAGCCGCCCGTTATTTGGGTCGTCCGCTGCATCGCTTCAACGCGGTTAGTTGCCACCTCGGCAGCGGCGGTGCCAGTTTATGTGCGCTGGTGAATGGACAATCGGTGGATAATACCATGGGCTATTCGCCTCTGGCGGGCTTGGTTATGAGCACGCGTTGCGGCGATCTGGATCCAGCTATCGGCTTGCGTTTATTGGCCGCCAGCATGGGGCAAGCCGATGCCCTGGAAAAGCTCTTAAATACATCCAGCGGCGTCTTGGGGCTTTCGGGGATATCTAGCGATATCCGCGACGTCTTTGCGGCAATGTTCGCCGGCGGTCCACAGGCCCGCCGTCTACAACGCACAGCGCAGATTTATCTGTGGCGTATCCGTAAGTATTTAGGCGCCTATTTAACCGTGATCGGCCGAGCCGATGCGGTGATTTTTACCGATACCATCGGCGAGAACGTTCCTTTAGCGCGCTGGAGCGTTTGTGCCGATCTGGATTTTTTTGGCCTTAAAATAGACGATCAACGCAACAGGCAAATACGCAGCTTTCCAGCCGATATCGCGGCTGATGATAGCGCTGTGCGTATTTTGGTGGTGCATACTAATGAGGAACTAGCAATCGCCCGGCGCGCGGTGGAAACCTTGTGGCGGGCCAGGCCTAAACCAATAGCTTGCTCGGAGGCAACATGAACGCTTTGGTATTAAATCCTGGAGCCCTCAAGCTGGAATATGCCCTTTTTAAGGGTAAGGAGCCGACAGCGCTCTGCTCGGGGCAGGTAGCCGATTATCGTGGCGAGGCCCAATGTCGAGCGGCCTTGCAGTCAGTACTGCAAGGCTGCCGCCAGAGTCTGGCGCCCCAAACCCGCCCGCAGACATGGGCCCTCAGGGTGCCCTATGGCGGCAGCATTTTTACCGGAACCGTTAAATTGGATAAAGCTGTCGTTGCCGCTTTGACAACCCTGGTGCCCCAATCGCCATTAAGATTGCCTCCCATTTTGCAGTTGTTAAATATTTTGCCAAGCTTGGCAGACTCAGCGCCGGTTAGCCTGGTTTTCGAGAGCGCTTTTTTCGCGAATTTACCAACCCGTGAGGCCTTGTATGCCTTGAACGATGAACTGCTGGCTGGCGGCGCTCTGCGCCGTTACGGCGCCCATGGCATCTTTCATAGTGCGGCTTGCGCACGGGTTGTTCAGCAGCATAAAGTCCGCCCGGCCGGCGCTCCGCTCAAGATCCTTTCGCTTTGTTTAGAGCCGCAGCCAGAAGTGGCAGCTGTGCTAGGCAATCGCCCGCTCATGACTAGCGGCGGCGCCAGCCCCTTGGAAGGCCTTCCTGGCCCAACCACTTGCGGCGAATTGGATGCAGGCATCATCACCATGCTGAGCGCCACTTTACAATGGGGCCCGGAACGGATTGCTCGACTCTTGACCCGCGAAAGCGGCCTATTGGGTCTGGGCCATAGCGGCCGTTCGCTGAGCCAACTTTGGGGCGCTGGCGCCAGCGCCCCAAAGTTGGCTCGCGAAGTGATGGAGTATCGTCTGCTATTGGCCTGTGGCGCCGGCATAGCCGCCTTAGGCGGCTTGCAGCATATGGTCTTCTCGGGCCGTTACGCGGCTTTGGGGACAACTTTAGGCCCACTGTTGCTTCAGCGCATCATGGCCAGTCGCCGCGCTGGCGCTGAAGATATTTCTTGCAGCTGCTATCCCAATTCCCTAGGGCGTTTGCTCGCTGATCAGGCTATGACGATGCTCTTGGGTTTAAGCAAGCCGCGCGCCGCCGCGCGCTCGGCCAGCGCCCAACGAACCAAGAAGCCTT
>CAYUHK010000032.1:0-16049 GCA_964444425.1 uncultured Verrucomicrobiota bacterium | reverse complement strand
CGATGCGCTGGGTTTGGCCTGGCTCAATTTAGACTTGGCATTCAAAGTAACCCTGCCGCTAGGCATCAGCTTCTACACCTTTCAATCCATGAGCTATGCCATTGATGTCTATCGTGGCGAGGCCAAAGCCTTACGCAATTTCATTGACTTCGCCTGTTATGTATCAATGTTTCCTCAATTGGTGGCTGGGCCAATTATACGCTTTCAAGACATTGCCGATCAACTGCAGCAACGCACCTATTCCTTAGAAAAGTTTGGACGGGGGATCGCCTTCATGAGTCTCGGCCTGGCCAAAAAAATCCTTTTGGCTAATCCCTGTGGCAAGGTTGCCGATGTTGTCTTCGGCGCCGGATCGGTTGGCGCCGGCGATGCCTGGTATGGCATCTTGGCTTATGGCTTTCAAATTTACTTTGATTTCAGCGGCTACTCCGACATGGCCATCGGCATGGGCCTGATGCTAGGCTTTGTCTTTGCTAAAAATTTTGATTCACCTTATAAGTCGCAATCCATTACAGAATTTTGGCGGCGCTGGCATTTATCGCTCTCCAGCTGGCTGCGCGACAACCTCTATATTCCCTTAGGCGGCAATCGCCGAGGATCGCTACGCACCTATGGCAACCTAGCCCTGACTATGCTGCTGGGTGGCCTCTGGCATGGCGCGGCCTGGAATTTTATTATTTGGGGCGGAATACATGGCTTCTTTCTGGCTTTTGAACGCTTGCTGAATAAACAGAGCCCTTATCAGCGCCTGCCCAGGGCGCTACGGGTGGCGCTGACTTTTCTGATAGTTTCGATTAGCTGGGTATTTTTCCGAGCAGCAGATCTGGCTCAGGCCACCCACTATCTAGGCTGCCTGGTGGGCCTGGGCGGCAATGAAAATGCCGCGCTGATTGGCGGGATAATTTATCAACCCTATTATCTTTTTACCTTGGCTATCGCTGCCGGCGTCACCTGGGGAATGCCGCAAACCTGGGACTGGACCCGCGTCATCACTTGGCCCAAAACGCTGCTGATAATCTTGTTGTTGCTGTTAGCAGCCGTGGTTCTGGCCACTCAAGCCTATAACCCATTTATTTATTTTATCTTTTGAGGCAGCAATAAAATTGTTAGCGCAATATAAATTATAAATTCTAAAACAGTTTATAGGCCCAAGCAGTATTTATGAAACAATGGCCCAAATATTCTAGCCGCGAGGCCCAGGCGCTAGCCGAGGTCGGCCGGACCAGTATCCGTCCGGCTATGGCCGGGCTATTGATGTTTGTTTTCCTTGGGATCATTGCAATGGTTCCTATTACTCAACAGGTCGTTGATATCGGTCAACAGCGCGCCTCAGCATGGCCCCAATGCTACGATATTTTCCGCAAACCTCCCGCTGTGGCGCAGGCGCTAAAGCAAAAAGATCGCCCCCTGCTTAAACGCCTCATCACCGCCAATCGCGCTTTGATGCGCGCCATGCAGGCTTATGAAATTCAAATCGAAAATGATTCCCGGGTCGGCGCGCTGCTACGCATGCCAACCCAATATATCCTGGCCCGCTGGCTGGGCGCCGGCAACGATAAAACCTATTGCGGCCGGCGGCCTTGGCTCTTTTATCGGCCGGAGATCGAAAGCTTGGTCGGGCCCGGTTTTCTTGAGCCGCGCCAACTGGCCCGGCGCGCCGCCCAAGCCAAGGAATGGCAAGCGCCGCCGCAAGCGAACCCGATTCCGGCCATTCTTCATTTACGAGATCAGCTGGCGCAGCGCGGCATCGCCCTGATCGTCATGCCAACCCCGGTTAAACCAATGGTGCATCCTGAGAAATTTACGCGCGCCTACAGTGACTGGCCAAGACCATTACAAAACCAATCTTACATTGAATTTACAACACAGTTACGCAAGGCCGGCGTGTTATTATTTGACATCACTGAAGAATTAGTCGCGCGTAAGCGAGACAGCGGTCAATCCCAATATCTGGCCACAGACACCCACTGGCGGCCTGAAGCTATGCTATACTGTGCCAGCCGGCTCAAGGACTTTATAGAGCAAGAGCTGAGCTTGCCGCCCATGCCAGAACCCGGCTACCAGACTCGGCTGGTCAGCGCTAGACAGCTTGGCGACCTGGCCTTGATGCTGAAACTACCGCCAAGCCAAACAGCCTGGCCACGGGAAACAGTTGCCTTGCGCCAGGTCTTAGACGCCCAGGGCATGATTTGGCGGCCGGATGCAGCATCCGATATACTAGTGCTAGGTGATAGCTTCTGTAATATCTATTCTCTAGAATCCTTGGGCTGGGGCGGCGGCGCCGGTTTGATCGAACAACTCAGTCAAGAATTAAAGCGCCCGCTCGATCGCATCACCTTAAATGATAATGGGGCCAACGCTACGCGAGTGGCCCTAGGCCGTGAGTTGGCTCAAGGCCGTGATCGTCTAGCAGGAAAACGGCTGGTTATTTATCAATTCGCCGCGCGCGAACTGACAGAAGGCGACTGGAAAATAGTGGATCTAAGGTTAGCTCAAGCGCTCCCAGCCAAGTTCTTGCTGCCGCCGGCGGGCACGTGCTGGCCGGCTCAGGGTTTGATAAAAGACATCACCGCCGTGCCGCGCCCCGGCAGTGTACCTTATAAAGATCACGTATTATCTTTGCATCTGGTAGATATCACCTGTGCGCCAGCAGCAACTAGCAATGGCCAAGCTGTGGTCTATCTCCAAAGCATGCGTGATAATACCTGGACAGCGGCGGCGCGCCTGCAGCCGGGCGCCATGATCAAGCTCCAGCTGAGAGCCTGGTCGGATGTAGCTGTTTATTATGAAGGCATCAACCGGACCGAGCTAGAAAATATTGCGTTACAGCTTCAAGAACCTTGTTGGGGCGAGGATCCGATCCCGATCCAAGAATAAATGGATCAACCCCAGGTCCAGGCTTGGCGCAGAGAATCGCAGCGCCCGGCTGGGCTAGCGCGGTGGCGCAAGTGCCTTGAAGCCTCCAGAGAAGCAGCCATTAAAGGTATGGCCGCGATAAAGCGACTTTCTTAAGATAAGGGCTTATTCAACCAAGCATGCTGCATGGGTTTAGTCTGTTTACTATAACTGATTGTGCTGGCCGCTAGTATTTCACTGGCTTGATTCAATCTGACCCAGGTAACCATCCGCCAGCTGCAAATATTCGATACGGCGCGGATCATGCCCCAGCAATTGGCTGCCGCAAGCATCGATGGCCACAGGATCAAAGCTGGCTAGAATCAAGTCCAGTTTACGCACTGTTCCAGCCAGATGCATGCCAGTCAACGCCAGCGAGGCGTCCACCACGCTCAGATCAGGCTTTTTATAAGAGCAGATATCCACCACCGAACGATGCGTGCTAGGGCTATGTAATTTTGATTTATTCCATGATCCGCGATAGCAGGGAGCCGGGGCGATGCCAAACATATTTTTCATGGCGATAGTTGTAACGGTAAAACTATGGTCTTTAAGCACTGGCGCGGAGATAACAAAGGCCTTGATCAGGATTTCCGGAATATAAAACTCCTTTAGCTGCAAGGCTTTATCATTTTTAAGGGCCAGGGCTTTAGTCGTATTGAAATCAATCAACCTAATGCCATGTTTTTGGGATAGGTCTAGATAACCGTTAGCCCGATATGTTTCCAAGGTGGTCCCCTTACCACAACCTTCCCCGATAGCAATCTCCGCCTGTGTCCGCGCCCGGCAATACTGGTAAATGGCCTCCACCATGCCAACCGGCGTCGTTACCGGCGGCCTATCTGCATTAGTAAGATTGGGCTTGATGATGATCAAGCCCGTTTGCGGCAGGCGGGCAGCGGCGCCGATCGCCTGCAGCGCTTGCGCAACGCTCCTTGTGTAATCCGTAAATTTTATCTTAGCAACCTTAGACATCGGCGGGCGCCTCCTTAACTGAAGCCGACTGACTTAGCTGAGCAAGGGATCATTTATGGATAGTTGGTCAAGATCCAAGAAAATTCAATTCTTTTTTTGCTTGAAGTCACTAGGGGGATCTGCTTAACTGCTTTTCAGCATTAGACCACCGGAACACTTTTAACTTTTGGCCGCACTAGCTATGCGGAGCATGCTATGGGCGAACAGAAAACGATTCATGCTTTGATTTTATCGGCCTATCGGGAACTGGCAGAAGCCTTCTTTGAATCCCTGGCGGCGGAACAGAAAAGCGAGTTGGTCCTGGGCGATCAAAGGATTGTCTTCAACTTGATTCCCGGCGATCCGGCCCAGGAGCCGACTTTTGATGAACATCTTTCTAAAGCAGATGCCTTAGCGATTGTCGCACGGTTCCTGGATGTGCTTTCCTTGGATAAGATCAAAATGATCTACCGCCAACTGCCCAATGAGCTGACGGCGCCCATGGCTATTTTTCTATTGCGCGATAAAGGCGAGGTGGATTTCAAGATCAGTTGTCCATCCTGCGGCCAAAAATTATGGCTGCGCGACACGGATGTCGGCAAGCGCGGCCGCTGCCCAAACTGCAAGAAACCATTTATCATTCCCGCACAAGTTGATCATTTAAAAACCCAATTGATGCTTCCAGCTAACGTTCCCATCATCACATTGATTCGCAATGATGCCGAATCATTCCGCTCAGCCATGGCTAAGTTATTAGGCACCTCCTCGATGGGGCTCAAGCCGGTTCAGGAAACAATGACTGCCGAAGCCTTGAAACAGGCTACCATGCGAGTGCAGATCCAAGATAGCTGAGGGCTTGCCTGCAGCGTACCCGACCCTTGATTAAGCTAAGGCCTATAAGCAAAGGCTATGATATGAAGAATCGTAAACATTATGTTGTAAGCGCCCTGGTCAGCGCTCTGATGATTGCGGCTATGCTCGTATCCGGCTGCAGCTGGATAGGATCGAGCGAAGCCAGCAACAGCCGGCGCGGCGATTTGATTATCGATCTGGGCAACAAAGCTAAATTGCGCTTGGTCTGGATTGAACCGCTCCAGCTATTTGTCGGCCAATATGAGATCAGCAATAAAATATTCAGGCGCTTCAAGCCAGAGCATAACAGCGGGCAATACAAGCAATTTAGTTTGAATTCCGATAAACAACCCGCAGTCAACCTGAGTTGGAACGAAGCGCAACAATTCTGCCAATGGCTAAACTCTAATTACAGTGCCAGCGCCGGCCAGAGCTATCGCTTTCGCTTGCCCACTGAACAGGAATGGGAAAGCTTCGCCTCCTGCGGACAACATACCGAATATCCTTGGGGCAGCGATTGGCCGCCGCCGCGCCATTGGAATTATTATGGCCGCGAAAACCCAGAGCCGGCCCAAAAGCTTAACCATAATGATGGCTTTCGTGTATCTTGTCCTGGAGTACGCAGTGGCAAGAATGCCTGGCGCTTATTTGGCGTGGGCGGCAATGTCTGGGAGTGGTGCGAGGATACCGACGGCGACACGCAATGCCGGGTGTTTAAAGGCGCTTCATGGGCAGATTGTCACCCAGTATTCTTGCAACTATCGCGCCGCAGCAGCAATGCTCCCGAATATCGCTATATAACCCTTGGCTTCCGCGTGGTGGCCAATCCGCATAGCTCCGGAAAATAAAAGTATCCAGACCGATTGGTCGAAGCAGCTACATCAGCTAGAACGGCGTGCCAAAGCTCTATTTTTGAAGAGCTGCAGCAAGAGCTTGGTAAAACGCCGATCATTGCGGATTGATTTTAAGTCGGCATCCTCTTTGAGCCAATGGTAATCCTGATAGCCTAAATCAACAGCTTGTGTTAATGCGCTAAAGGCTTCATTCTTGCGCGCCAAGCGCGCATAGCTGCAGGCCAAATTATACCAAACTAAAGACTCCTGCGGACACAACCGGCTCAGTTCAAGATCAACTTTTAAGCCATTTTCATACCAGCCAATCTGAGTATATAAATCTCCCAATGCCTTGAGAATCTCGGCATCCTGCGGGCAACGTTGGGCTAAGGATTCCAGAAAGCTGAGCTCATGTAAAATGGCAGTGCGCTTGCTTTGTTTAGGGCGTTTCATAAGGATTTAAATATAACCTTAATTATGAATATCTTTAACAGGACGGCGCGCTGCATTCAGCAACGCCGCAGCATATTTAACAGGCTCAGATCAATTCGCCCAAAGACAGCTTTATTTACGCAGGGCTTCATCAAATACGCGATCCGATTTCGGAAAATCCAGCTTACGGACAAAGCGACAGGCTTCGGCCGCGCCGGCTTCTCTATCCATAAAGGCATCTTCCCATTCTACCGAGAGCGGACCGGCATAGTTAATCACATTGAGCGTCCGAATGATATCCTCAAATTTTACTCCGCCCCGGCCGGGGCTACGGAAATCCCAGCCACGCCCAGGCGAGCCAAAATTCAAATGCGATGCCAGAATACTGCTTTCGCCATCGAGGGTCAAAGCTGCATCCTTAACATGCACATGGTAAATACGGTCTGGAAAAGCCTTGATGAAGCGTACCGGATCGACTCCCTGCCAATATAAATGGCTAGGATCAAAATTAAAACCAAAGGCCTTACGGCGGCCAATCGCCTCCAAGGCACGCCGCGCCGTGATCAAATCATAGGCTACCTCGGTAGGATGCACCTCCAAGGCAAAGCGAACCCCACAAGTATCAAAAACATCCAAGATGGGATTCCACCGTCGCGCGAAATCGGCAAATCCTTTAACCACCATATCTTCGGCCACCGGCGGAAAGCTATATAGCAAATGCCAGATCGAAGAACCGGTAAAGCCATTAACCACTTTAACGCCCATGTTCCGCGCCGCCCGGGCCGTGTTCTTCATGCTAGCAGTAGCCCATTTCCGTTTAGCCTCAGCATTGCCAGCATAGCGGGCTGGAGCAAATAAGTCGGAACGGGCGTCGTTATTCAAATCGCAGACAAGCTGGCCAGCCAAGTGATTGCTGATGGCGAATACTTTCAAGCCATGACGGGATAGCAGATCCAATTGACCTTGAGCGTATTTTTTATCCTTGGCGGCGCGGTCCACGTCCAAGTGATCACCCCAACAGGCCAACTCCAAGCCATCATAGCCCCACTGTTTAGCTTTGGCTGCTAATTGTTCTAGAGGCATATCTGCAAACTGACCGGTAAATAATGTTACAGGGCGCATAAGCTTTCCTTTCATTAATATTTAGATGAATGCTGTTATCTTAAGTTTTATCAGAACAAACCGTTGTGTTTAGGGCGCGCCCTAAGGGTAGGCGCGCCATTGGCTTAGCCTAGTCGTATCCACTTAGCCTGCGACCGAGAACTTTTTATAACCGCTTCCAGAAAAGCCATGCCCCGCACCCCATCATGTACGGTTGGATAATCAAAATCTTCTTCGCGCACCTTTTTGCCAGCCAACTTTTGAGCCAGGGCGGCAGCAAAATTTTTATAGAGATTGGCAAAGGCTCCTTGGAACCCCTCTGGATGTCCCGGCGGTATGCGCGCGGCCGAACGAGCAGCTGCGCTCACAAAGGCGCTGCCTGTGCGGTAGATTTCCGGCGGGCGGTCTGGCCAGCGTAAGAGCAAGGTATTCGGTTCCTCCTGGCGCCATTCCAAGCCGCCTTTTTCGCCATACACGCGAATATTCAATCCATTTTCTACGCCCACGGCGATCTGACTGGCCCAAATCAACCCGCGGGCGCCATTATTAAAACGCGCCAATACAGTGCCATCGTCATCCAAGGGATGGCCCTTAACAAAGGTGGTCAGCTCGGCGCAAAGCTCTATGATTTTTGCGCCAGTGATATATTCCGCCAAATTCTCGGCATGCGAGCCGATATCGCCCATACAACAGGTTGCTCCAGCATGTCGCGGATTAGTGCGCCAGGCAGCTTGTTTATTGCCAACTATTTTTTGAGGCGCCGCCAACCAACCCTGTGGATATTCGGATACTATGCGGCGGATTTTACCCAGTTTGCCAGAATGGACCAGCTGACGCGCTTCCTTGACCATTGGATAGCCGGTATAGTTATGCGTCAGGCAGAACAGTAATCCACTTTGCTTAACCTTGCGCTCCAATTTCCTGGCATCGCTCAGCGTAGTGGTCATCGGCTTATCACAGACGACATGAAAGCCCGTATTCAGCGCCATCAGGGCTATTTTAAAATGAGAATCATTGGGCGTAACAATCGTCACGAAATCCATGCGCTCGCCTGGCGGTAATTTTTTCTCGGCAGCAAACATTTCCTGATAGCTGCTATAAATTCGCGTAGCGGGCAATAGCAGATCACGACCGCTAGCGCGCGACTTGGCCGGCGATCCACTGAATGCCCCACAGACCAACTCGATGCGCCCATCCATCTGAGCAGCCCGGCGATGCACAGCGCCAATAAAAGCGTCGCGGCCACCGCCCACCATACCCATTCTTAATCTTTGTCTTAGCAAGGGCATTTTATGAAATATTTTATGTATTTTTATGGATTTGGGGTTGACTTTAGCTATATCAATAAGGTAATTTTTTGGCAAGCATAAGATTCCATTAGCCTTATTGCTTGGGCTGGCGATTGGCCGCAAGGCTAGTCTTGCTTTATATAGAAAGCAGATTTCATCCTATGAAAATCCTGTCTGACTTATTTCAGAATTGCTTGAGGAGAAATCGTAAGACCAACCCTTCCGGGCCCTGGCATTGGAGCGCCATTACACAGCTGCGGCCGATCTGCTTAGCTAGCTTACTGATTGGCGCTTTTAGTCTTATCGCTTCGTTGGCGCAAGCATCCTCGTTCGATAGCGTCTTATTATGGGAAGTCGCCATCACCAACAACCCACCAACTATTACGCTATCTTGGGAGAAAAACACCAACCAACTGCAAATGATCATAGGCCGCCGAGATCTTACCAACGATATCCAAAGCCCCTGGACCTTGCTGCTCAATACGACCAATGAGGATGTTAATATCTTTATAGATAGCGATGTCGAGCTGGGCAAAGGTTATGAATATATCGGTACCAGATCTTTAACAAACCCAGCCGCTCAGAAGATAGGCTATCTCGCCAGCGGCATTGAGTTACCACTGGTGGAATCACGCGGCAAGCTGCTGATGATTTTTGACGGGGGCTTTACCGATGGCCTAAGCTACGATTATGATTTATTGACCCAGGATATGGTCGGCGACGGCTGGACGGTGCTGCGGCATGATGTGCCGCGCTCCTCTAGCAACCGCGATATTCGCAATCTCATCCACGCCGATTATACCAATGACCCTGATAATGTAAACACCATCTTCCTGTTCGGGCGGCTGCCGGTTGCAAAGTCCGGCCCCATTTCCCCGGATGGGCACGCGGATCATCGCGTATGCTATGCCACCGACTCTTTTTATGGTGATATGGGTATATTGATAACCAATTATGTGCCCGCCGCCACCAATTTTTGGAGTTATTGGAAGGCAGATCAATACGGAAATTATTCAAATATTCAGGCCTGTGTTGACTTAGCTGTTGGCCGAGTTGACCTATCTTTTCTGCCTGCAATGAATGTGGATGAGGCGGCTTTACTAAGGCAGTATATCCAGAAAGACCATAACTTCCGACACCGGCTTTTCGATTATCAGGAAGCCGGGATTATTGAAGATCAGTTTCTCAATTTTGCTCAATCCGCCTGGATAACCATGTGCGCTACAGTTGGGCCTACTAACGTGTTTGCTGCACGCTGGAAATCGCGCCCCGCTTTACCTTACCTCTGGGCCTATGGTAATGGCGGTGGCTTCTTTACCTCCTGTGGCACGGTTATCTCTACTGCTGAAATGAAAACGCATGACCCAGCCATTTTCACCATGCTATTCGGCAGCTATTTTGGCGACTGGTACACCATCAACAACCTGATGCGAGCGGAACTGGCAACTGAGCGCTATGGCCTAACCTGTTGCTGGTCGGGCATGCCTCAATATTTTCTCTATTACATGGGCATGGGCGAAACAATCGGTGATGGTGTTAAAAGGGCCATTAACGAATCGTTTCAAATTCAAACTGGGTTGATGGGCGACCCTACTCTACGCCTACATTATGTCCCGCCGCCCTCAAATCTGGTGGCCGAAGTCGCCCAAGGCCGATTGACTTGGGAAGCAGCTCCAACCAACGCTAATGTGCTGGGCTACCATATTTATGAATCCACCAATAACTTGGGACCATTTACGCGCCTGAACTATGCTCCGGTAACGACAACCAATTATATTGTTGATAACGAGGCTGGCAATCGGCGCCACTATATGGTTCGCGCCTTGGCCTTGGTCACCCGCCCGTGCGGCAGTTACTATGATGCTAGTCAGGGTATTTTTACCACAGGCACTTTTAGCCCACCGCTGATTCCGCGTGCTTCGGCGGGAAGCTATACTGATAAAATCGCGGTCTCTTGGACCCCGCAGCATGACAGCATCGCCTATGAGATTTGGCGAGCAGAGGAGCCGGACCCCGATCAAGCCATATTGATTGGACAGGCCTCCACCACTAATTATAATGACACTACCTCAGCTCCAATTAAGTTTTATTATTATTGGATTAAGGCGCAAACCCCTACAGGGACTACTGACTTCAAGAGCTGCGCCGAGGGCTGGCGCTCTTGGCTAGCAATGCCAGCTGATGTCAAGGCATCGGATGGGATCTATAAAGATAAAGTGCGCATAACCTGGACGCCATCGGTCAATGCAATAAGTTACATAGTCTACCGCAATACCAGTTCCGCGGACAGCGGCGCCCACGCGATCGGCAATACCAGCGACACCAGCTACGATGACACCAGCGCTACGCCCGGCGTCGTTTACACCTATTGGGTTGTTGGCATTAATGATGCCGGATATTATAGCGGATTCAGCGTACCAGACAGCGGCTGGCGCGCACAAACCCCGAAGCCGCCCGATCCTAGTTGGACCAATATGCCTGTCTTGCGGGCAACTGATTTTCAGCTGGAACCAGCAATCCTTCAGATCAGTGCTGCCCCCAGCCTCTTAACCACGCGAATTATGAATACTGGCCCAGTAGCGACCAATGCAGTTCTAACCATGACGCTATATCTTTCGCGCAGTGGCGTTTTTGGGGATGCCGACAACCTTAACATGGGAAGCGTGCAACGCCGCATCAGCCTAGCTGGCAGCCAAAGCTCGGTGATTCAACTGAGCGGCGCAGAACGCTCCAAACTGCGTGTACCCGCTACCACCTTGGGATCTTATACGTTATTTATGAAATGCACGACGCCCGATGCCAAAGGAACTAACAATGTCTTGACTCGTGCGGCGCCAGTCCAACTAATAGCCTCGCGTTTAGCGAATCGCTGCGATTTCGATGGCGACGGCAAATCCGATCTGATTGTTTACGATGAAGGCGCTGGGCGCTGGATGGTACGGGGATCGGCTACGGGGCGTGATACCTTCTTTACCTTCGGCGGCCCAGGTTATCACCCTCTTGCCAACGACTATGACAATGATGGTAAATTCGATCCAGTTGTCTACCAATCATCAGCTGCGCTTTGGCAGGTCATGCTTTCCGGCATGATGTATCATTCCACCCCCATAGGCAATTTTGGTGGACCCCATTATATACCAATCAACGGCGACTTCGACGGCGACGGCAAGGCCGATCCGGCTCTCTATGATAGCTTAAACGGAGTTTGGTTGGTCCTGCTTTCCGGCAGCGGTTATGCTGTCACCTCAGCCACTCTAGGCGGTGCTGGTTGCGCGCCGATTGCGGGCGACTTTGATGGTGATGGGTTAGCTGATCCAGCGGTATATCAAGCTGATACGGGCGCCTGGGCAGTATTGCTTTCTAGCCAAAACTATTCCTTAACCGCGCTGGCCATAGGCGGGCCAGGCTGTCGGCCGGTGAGTGGCGATTTCGACGGCGACGGCAAGAGTGATCCAGCGATCTATGAGGAGGCCTCGGGGATCTGGACGGTTCTGCTCTCGGGCAGCGGCTATGCAATTGCTTACCCACATTTAGGCGGGCCAGGCTGGCAGCCAGTTGCAGGCGATTTTGACGGCGACGGCAAGAGTGATTTGATCGTTTATCAGCCAACATTCGGGCATTGGCATTTTATGCTATCTAAAAGCCACTATCGCGTATCCTCCGCCACCTTCGGAGGCCCAACTTATCAGCCGGTAGATACAAGCTATTAAAAGGCTTTTTTAGAACGAGCAGCTATGGCGCGAGCCGTGTCGCGTTCGGCTGTTTTACGTCGGAGCGTCTCACGACGATCTGCCATGTGTTTACCCTGACACAACCCTAGGATCACCTTCATTTTCCCGCGGCGATTACTATGCAGTTCCAGCGGCACCAGGGTGCGGCCCTTGGGGGCCACTTTATTAGAGAGCTTCTTAATTTCGTGGCGGTGGAGTAAGAGTTGACGCGGGCGCCGCGGAGGATGATTAAACTGATGTCCATATTCATATGGCTTGATGTGGACTTCATAAAGAATCGCTCGATCGTTCTCGATGCGGGCATAGCCGGCGCTCAAGTCCACCTGGCCGTCCCGAATAGCTTTGACTTCTGTACCCAGCAGGACGATGCCCGCCTCTATCCTATCCAAAATTATGTATTGATGGCGGGCCTTACGATTTACGACAAGGGGTTTAAGGCTATCGTTGCGAGGAGGTTTTTCCGTTGGTTTCATAAGTTTGGATATTTCATACCATCAGAATTATCAGCCGCAACTAGCAAAGATAACTAATAGTTGCGTTTAGATAAATATTCCATATAATGACCTGAGGGTCAATCAAGGTTGCTTCACTTATAGGAACGATTAGTTTTCGATTAAGCATCCTGCAGTTGATCAGCTACCAAAATGGAGCAAGATGGAATCACTGCTAGTCTCGCTGGGGCTGTTATTCGCCTTTATTAATGGATTTGAAGGATGTAGTGTCATTACCAGCATTGCGTCTTCCCGCTCCATGCGGCCGCCAACCGCCATTGCGATAGCTTGCGTCGCCGAATTCTTCGGCGCCCTATCCTTGGGAACAGCCGTGGCCCTGACCCTAGGTAAGGGAATCTTAGCGCCCGCCATCTTCGATCTAGCTCCAGCCGTCTTGCATACGGTATTATTGGGCGCTCTATTAGGGGCCATAATGTGGAACTTGATCGCCTGGCTACTGGCGCTGCCAACCAGCTCTTCGCATGCGCTAATTGGAGGATTGGTCGGCGGCGGCACAGCAATGGCAGGGCTTAAGGTAGTGTTATGGCAACCGCTCTTGATCAAGGTGATCATACCTCTGCTGTTGACCCCCATACTGGGATTTGTTATTGCATTTTTGCTGATGAAAATCTTGACTATGTTCTTAAGAAATTTTCCGCCGGGCATAAATTTTCTGTTAAAGAGAATACAATTGGGCAGCATGGTTTTTCTAGCAGCTAGCCATGGCTCCAACGGCTCACAAAAGGCCATGGGCGTAATCGCTCTGGCGCTGGCCGCCGCTGCGCCGCACCAATTTCATATCCCCTTCTGGGTCATGGCCGCCTGTGCCACGGCCATTGCCCTAGGCCTATCATTGGGGGGCTGGAGGGTTATGAAAATTCTTGGCAAACAAGTGTCCAAGCTAACTCCCCTACATTCTCTGGACTCGCAGCTGGCATCGGGATTGATCATTTATTTGGCCTCTCTGCTAGGATCTCCGGTCAGCACGTCGCAGATCGTAGGCTCATCCATCACCGGAGCTGGCGCTGGCTTTCGGATAACCAGCGTACGTTGGAATGTTACTAAAAGCATCCTGTCCTCGTGGTTGATTACTATGCCACTCGCGGCGGCCTTAGCTATTCTGATGACACTGTTAATTAAACCATACTTGAGGTGAATTATGCGTTTTTTGAATATCCGCTTTCCTGGCGAAAAAGATTTTTACGGCATGCTGACTGGCCAATCATTAATCACCCAGAAAGGCATTCATCTGTTCAGTCAACTCATGGCTGCCGAACGGGTTCCTACCGACGCTATCCAGCGCATCAGCGATGTCGAACATGAGGGTGATAAGGCTCGCCGCATTCTTATTGACGACCTCAATCGCACCTTCATCACCCCCTTTGAACGCGAGGATATTTTTGGCCTATCCCGGGCCATTGACGATCTGCTTGATCTCGCCAAGAGCGCCATGGAAGAATTCCACATTTATAAGCTAACCCCAAACGAAGATATTCAAACCATGATCGCCGAAACCAAGCAAGGCGTGGACAGCCTGCATGAGGCCATCGCTTATCTTAAGGATCATCCAACGATTTCCGTTGAGAAATGCACTGCGGCCAAAGAATGCGTGGATGAAATTGAGATCCTCTACTACAAGGCGCTGGCCACTTTGGTGGAAGGTAACGATATAAAATACATCTTTAAAATGCGAGAGATCTACAAAAGCATTTATCAATTAAGCTCGCGGCTGGACGATGCCGCCAACATCATCCTCAATATTATCGTTAAGATGACTTGATTAGAAGGTGATCATAGCTTTTATCACGCCGGCGCGATAGCCAGCCACAAGCTCGAATGCGGCGGGGGTCCGCGCGATGGGAAAGCTATGCGTTAGCATGAATTCTGGGCGCAGGCGCCGGCGCGCTATAAGATCTAAGGTCGCCTGCAGGCAGCCATGCTGGCGCCGAACATTCTGAATACAAATCTCCTTGCGCCGAATCTGGGCGCTGATGAATGTAATTCGCTTAACGCTTGGTATGCCGACCAGTATAAGTTTGCCACCAGGGCGCAATAGATTTACAGCCTGATCAAGCGCTTCCTGCTCGCCACAGCATTCATAAACAACATCCAGCCCAAGAGGATTCCGGGCGGCGATGGCTTTGACGACATCGCTCCGAGCCGGATTGCCGGCCCAAGTTGCCCCCGCGCGCCGCGCGGCCAGGAGCCGCTGGTTAATTTTATCAGTTGCGTATATCGCTCGAGGGTGCTGCAGCTTAGCGCAGAGCATTACGCTCAGACCAATTGGTCCGCAGCCAAGAATCGCAATGCTCTTATGCCGCAGCGGCTCGGAAAGCTTGATCGCATACAAGCCGATCGCTAGCGGCTCGGAAAGCGCGGCCAGCTCCGGCGTTAGGCGAGTAGCCACCGGATAACAGCACTGCTGCGGCATGACCAAATATTCACTCAGACAACCCTCGGCTTGGCCGGGGCACCCCAAAAAACGCAAGTTGCGACAGGTATGCGGACGTCCTAAGCGACATTGATCACAATGGCCACAGGCCATGGCTGGTTCTACCGCTACTAGATCGCCCGGCTTAACTCGGGTCACCTTTTTTCCTATTTTTATAACTCGAGCAGCACATTCATGTCCCAGGGTAAAAGGATAGCGCACTATTTGAGAGCCAATCCGGCCTGTCTTATAATAATGTATATCTGAGCCGCACACACCAACCGCGGTTAATTTCAACAATACATCAGTCGGCCGACGGATGGACGGCTTAGGTAGATCACGCAATTCCAGGCGCCGGATTTTTATCAACTGTATGGCTCGCATCAATTACTCCTGATGATACACTGGAGCTTTAAGGATACCAAGCCGAACGCCTCGACGGTATGATCTTGGGCTAGAACTTCATATGAATACGAATTCAACACTTGTCACAGAAAAGATCGCTGGCTTTGTCTCACGCTATATGAAAAGCATTTGCACCTCAATACTTCATTCCCAGAGCGATATTCATGACAAAATGACTGGGCGCACAGGGGCTTACAATGATGTTTTGCGAGGCATTGGAATTTGGCGTAATGCCGGAATAAAAGTTGAAGTTAATGTTTGCACTTCAACATTGAATTATTCAGACATCTATAACATCGGGAAATTGTTATCTGAACATGATTGTTATGCGCTTTGTTCAACACGATACATCCTGACGGGTATAGAAAATAGAAGTCTTCTTGTCAACGGCGAGCAAACAATGGAGCTTATTGATTTGTTGCTAAAAGTTAAAGAAGATTTTCCCTGTATTAGCGATGTAAGCCTGCCTGGCCCAGTACCATACTGCGAAGTTGATGAAACATATTATGTCAAATCACTTGAGCCAGTAAAAAGAAGTTTGAAATTAAGAGCATCTCAGCCAAAAAGATTAATAGCAACTAAAGATAACATGAAGAAAATTGAAGATGCAAGAAAAAAGAAAAAACAGGATAGAT
>CAYUHK010000031.1:0-17897 GCA_964444425.1 uncultured Verrucomicrobiota bacterium | reverse complement strand
GCCGCCTATATCTTCGCGCGCAACGAGGGCGGCGAGAATAACTGGGGCCAGCTCATACAATTAACCGCCAACGACGGCGAACCAGACGATCAATTCAGCAGCTCGTTAGCCATAGCCGGCAATCTGATCCTAGTCGGCGCACCGCAGAAACAAATAGGTGTTAAGCCGCTTCAAGGCGCGGCCTATATTTTTAAATTATCCTCTACCATGGTGTTGCTCGGCACCAATGGCGCCAGCATTGCCAGCGCAGAAGTCGCTTCAGCCGCCAAAGGAACCGATTTCGGCTCTTTGCCCTGGGGCGCGGCCCAGACCAATACCTTTACGATCACCAACTCCAGCAACGGGCCCCTGACGCTCGACTCAGTAACAACCAACGGCGCCGGCGCAACCGGCTTTAGCTTGCCGGACTTGCCGGCTACACTGGCAGCTAAAAGCGCCGCTAATTTCAGCATCCTGTTCGCGCCGACTCATGCCGGCGCCTATACCGCCGCTGTGGCAATCGTCAATGATTCCATGACCAGCCCCTACATTATTTATCTGGCCGGCGCCTTGGAGCCTGAGCCCCTGGCGAACGGCTGGTTGAAGATCCAACTAACCCCGGCGAGCGCGCCCTGGCAGCTGACAGCGCCCGCAGGCTATAGCGGGCCAAAAACCGGGCGCGGCAGCCTGGCGGCTAGCCTGGCGCTGACAGGACGCTATACCTTAAACTTTGGCGAGCTGGCCGGCTATCTGGCGCCAGATCCCCAGACGCAGCGCATCAGCGCCGCCGCCACCAGCGTCTTCAGCGCTGTCTATTTGCGGGTTTCCCCGAAGATAGCTGCGCCCAAGGACCTGACGGCAACCGAGGGGACTTATACCAACTTCATCCGAGTAAGTTGGCAGAAGGTGGCCGGCGCTTCCGGCTATGAGGTCTGGCGGAGCCGGCAGAGCGACCCAGCCACGGCGGCGCGCCTGGCGAAGATAGCCGCGACTGCTTCCAGCGGCTATCGTTATAACGATTACGCCATCAAGCCGATCCAACCCTACTACTACTGGGTGCGGGCAACGACCAGCAGTTTGATCAGCTCGCCAAGCCACACCGCGCTGGGCTATGCCGCCCTGACGCCGAATCAAAAGACCGGCACAGCCGATCTAGCTATCAAGGATCTGGTCTATCTACCGGTGAACCTGACCAATGGATCGCCGGCCGGCACCGTCTCCTGCCGCTTGAGCAACCAAGGGCCTAGCCGTTTGAACAACTCCCCGGTGGCCTTGGATTTCCATATGGCCAGCGCCGCCGCCGAACAGCTCTGGATTGGATCGGCTGTTGGCTATTACACCCTGGCAGCCGGCGCGGAAAAGCTGGTGATTTTGACGCCGGAACAGAAGCGCACACTGGTGGTGCCTGCTGACTTGGCGGGAGAGCAGCGCCTTTTGGTAACGGCGCGGCACCTGAGCACTCTAGAGGATCCCAACAGAGCCAACAACACCGTTCAAGCTGCAGGAACAGTTAAAGTCAAGCCCGCCGGAGCCAATTCGCTTGGGCGCGGCCGGAACGATTATGATGGCGACGGCAAAGCCGACTGCGAATTATATCTAAACGCCTTGGGACGCTGGTATGGCGTGTTAAGCGGGGCGCGCTATGCCGACTTGGCCTGGGCCGGCGATCTTGGCGCCGGCTGGGCGCCGACCCCGGGCGATTACGACGGCGATGGCAAGGTTGACATAGCGGCCTATCATCCCGCCGCCGGGCAATGGGTGATGCTTTTAAGTTCCAATGCTAAAGTGGTTGGCTATCAGTTGGGCGCTCCGGACTGTCAAGCCTTCGCCGCAGATGTTGACGGCGACGGCAAGAGCGATCTAGGCGTCTACCGCGCTGAAGACGGCCTCTTGGCAATACGCTGTTCGGCCAACGGCTATCAAATCAGCTATCTGATACCCTTTGGCGGACCTGGCTATCAGCCGGTGCTGGCGGATTACGACGGCGATGGGCTGGCTGATCCGGCTATCTACCAGGCAGCCAGCGGCACTTGGCTGCTGGCACTCTCTGGCTCCGCTTATCGGCTAGTCGGCCTGAGCTTCGGCGGGCCTGGCTACCAGCCAGCGGTGGCGGATTACGACGGCGACGGTTTGGCTGATCCAGCGCTCTACGCACCTGGTCTGGCGAACTGGCAGGCCCTACTTTCCGGTATGGGCCATGGCCGCTGGAGCGGCAATCTGGGCGGCGCAAGTTGCTTGCCAATGCCAGCTGATTACGATGGCGACGGCAAAGCCGATTTAGCGCTCTATTATCAGGATAGCGGCCTGTGGCAGTTATACCTCTCAGCCAATGGTTACCGCGAGTTGAGCGGCAACTTCGGCGGACCGGAATATCAGCCGCTAACCGAATAAGTCTACCGCCGGAGTGGGCGCAGCCATCTCCGGCTGGGGGAATGCCCCGCCGGATATGACTACCGACCCGCCTGGCGAAAGCCGGCGGGCCGAACACAACAAACTCTGCAGCAGACCATAATCAGGAACAGCCATGCAAATACCCAGCAGCAGCGCCAAAGCCTTAAATCGCAAATACCCTGAACAAGTGGTGCTGGTCACCACGCGCCACCGTGACGGCCGGGCCAATCTAATGACGGTCGGCTGGACTGCCATAGCCTCAGAGGATCCCCTGATGTTTATGCTGGCTATTGATTCCGGCGCTTACAGCTATCGACTGATCCGCGCCAGCCGTGAATTTGTCGTGGCCTTCCCCAATGAACATATGGGGGCAGCCGCGCTTTATGCCGGAACCCATCATGGCAATAAATGCGATAAATTCGCTCAGCTGGGTTTAGCCACCCAGACCGCCCAGCGCGTTAAAGCGCCCTTGCTTGCCGAGGCCGTAGCTAATTTTGAATGTAAATTGGTGCGCATCTGCCAACCCGGCGACTGCCCCTTGATCTTCGGCCAAGTGCTGGCCGCCCACGTCCACCGCAAGGCTTCTTTGCGGCGGCTATATACGGTTGGGCCGGGCCATCAATTGGCCGGCGTGCGTATTGATAAAACCTGAGTATTAAGGCGCTGGCTTGAGCAGCTGCGCCAAGCGCTCGCGCAAGGACTTGATCCCCTGACCCTGTAAAGCGGAAATCAGCATGGCTTGGGGATAGGCACGCTGCAAGCTGGGCAGGCCTGAGCGGGCGGCGGCGCTATCGACCTTATTTAGCAGGAGCTGGGCCGGAATATTGCTTGCGCCAATCTCGGCCAGGGTGCTCTCAACCACTTTAAGCTGCTCTTGAACATAGGGATGGCTGGCATCAGCCACAATCAACAAGAGCTTGGCCTCGCAAATTTCTTCCAAGGTGGAATGAAACGAAGCCACCAAACCGTGAGGCAGATGGCGAATAAAACCAACTGTATCGGACAACATCGCCCGGCGTTGGCTGCCAGCTGGCCCGGGCAGATAGATCAGGCGGCTTTTCGTATCCAAAGTGGCAAATAATCTATCATCTACATAGGCCTGGGCATCGGTCAAGGCGTTTAAGAGGGTTGATTTGCCGGCATTGGTATAGCCAACCAACGCGACCATTGGCCAGGGACGCCGCCGCCGGGTAAGTTGGCGGCGGCGCTGGATCTTCTGTAGCTTTTGCTTGAGGATGCTGATGCGAGCCAGCATGGGCGCCTGGCGTAGTTGAAAGGGGCTTTCGCCGGGGCCGCGCATGCCGATGCCACCCTGAAAACGCTGCTGTTTCGCCGAGACGGGAATGCGCGAAGCCAGATATTGCAGCTGGGCCAGCTCGACTTGAATTTGGGCTTCCGCCGTGCGCGCCCGCCGCGCAAAAATCTGCAGGATCAATTCGGTGCGATCAATAACTTTAATCTCCAGGGCTAAATCGAGATTGTTGACTTGAACTGGCGAAAGATCGTTATCAAAAATAAGCAAGTTGGCTTGGGCGGTCCGGCAGGCCAATTGGATCTCAGCCAGTTTTCCGGCGCCAATGAAAAACGCCGCGTCCGGACTAAGACGGCGTTGCGAAATGCTGCCCAGGACCGTGGCGCCAGCTGTGCTGGCCAAGCGTTCCAACTCCGCCAAAGAATCGTTAGCGGCGCTTCTATCCTGACGGCCCAAGCCCACCTGAATCAGCAAGGCGCGTTCGCCGACGGCGGAAGCAAGATGTTTCATCTAAAGTTTTTGGCCTTCACTTTACGAAAATGGATATAAGGTTCCAGCCGGGAAGTGCGAAAGATCTCCTGACGCAGCTGCTGGCGAGTTTTTACGCGCGGCGCCTCCTGCCATTCCCGAAAGCGACGATACAAGAAAGGATTTTCAAAGCCGCGACATTTTTTTCGACTCCACTGCCGGCGCGGACAGATATATTTCCAGCAATGATCGCCCAGATTCAAGAGGCAGGTATAACAAGCGTGCACTGGCTTGGGCCCTAGTTTCATAAAGGCAGCTTAGCAGATATACCGCCGAATAAAAGCCCGATATTTTACGCCGCCACCTGAATCCAGCCTTGACTTTGCCGCGCGGCCAAGTATTTTGCCCTTAGCAAAAAAACTGACCGCTACAGCCTTTTTGCCGGATGGTGTAATGGTAGCACAGCAGACTCTGGATCTGTTTGTCTAGGTTCAAATCCTAGTCCGGCAGCCAAGCGACGTTGCAAGGGGCCCGCCCTTTTAATCCTCCAATACAGCGCGGATCCGCCGCACGCCGGCACTGGAGGCTTCCTCTTTCTTGATCCGGAAACGGCCCAGCGCGGCAGTGTTATCGACATGGGGGCCACCGCAAACTTCGCGGGAAAAATCGCCGATCGAAAAGACCTTGACCTGTTCGCCATACTTGGGCGTGAAAAGCGCTATGGCCTGGGCGGCCTTGGCCTCTTCCAGGGTCATTACCGTCATGCTTATCGGCAAAGCCTTTTGAATCATTTCATTTACCAGCGCTTCCACTTGAACGATCTCCGCAGGAGTCATTTTGGCCGGATGCGAAAAATCGAAACGCAGGCGGTCAGCCGTGATATTGGATCCCTTCTGTTGCACGTGATCGCCCAAGACCTGGCGCAGGCTACGATGCAGGAGATGGGTGGCCGTATGCAAGCGCGTGGTAGCTGCGCTGTTATCGGCCAAGCCACCCTTGAATATCTTGGCGGCGCCCTGGCGCGAGAGCTCCTGATGCTTGGCAAAGGCCTGTTCAAAGCCGGCCAAATCAATGGCCAGGCCCTGCTCTTGACATATCTCGGCGGTGAACTCTACTGGAAAGCCATAGGTATCATATAAACGGAAGGCCACACGGCCAGCCAGCGCTGTCTGGTTATATTTTTTCATTTGCGCCAGGACTTTGTTTAGCTCCTGCAGGCCCTGATTAAGGGTCTTTTCAAATTTAACTTCCTCGGCAGCCAATTCAGTTAATATGCGGGCGCGATTCTGCGACAACTCCGGATAGAGCGCGGCATATTGGGCAAGCATGCTTTCAACGATCGGCTTGCTGAAGCCAGCCTCCAAACCTAAATTCTTAGCATGGCGAATCGCCCGGCGGATCAAGCGCCGCAGCACATAACCTTGGCCAAGGTTGCTGGGCACTATGCCTTGTTCATCGCCCAGAATGAAAACCGCGCTGCGCAGATGGTCGGCTATCACCCGCAAAGAACGCTGGCTGGCCGGGGCGTTGGGCGCCTGACCCGATTGAGCTGAGAGCGCCGCAATGATCGGCGCGAACAGCTCTGTCTCATAGACCGAGTTTTTACCCTGCAGCATAGCCGCAGTCCTCTCCACGCCCATGCCCGTATCCACGTTATGCTGTTGCAGCGGCACGAAAGCGCCGCTGGCCGTTTTTTCGTATTGCATGAATACGTTATTCCAAATCTCAAAATACTTGCCGCAGGAGCAGCCCGGTCGACAAGCGTTCCCGCAAGCCGGCCGAAGCAGGTCAATAAACATCTCCGTGTCCGGTCCGCAGGGGCCGCTGCGGCCGGCCGGCCCCCACCAGTTGTCGGCGGCGCTTAAGGCGAAGATCCTTTCGTCGGGCAGGCCCATTTTTTTCCAAAGCTGAATGGATTCCAAATCAGCCGCCACCGTTGCGTCGCCTGCAAACACCGTGACATAGAGGCGCTCCGCCGGAAAACCCAAATAGCCTGGAGCGGTGATAAACTCGTAGGACCAAGCTATGGCCTGCTCCTTGAAATAATCGCCCAGCGACCAGCTCCCCAGCATTTCAAAAAAAGTTAAATGCGAGGCGTCGCCAACAGCGTCGATGTCGCCGGTGCGAATGCATTTCTGCACATTGCAGAGCCGCCGGCCGGCCGGATGTTGTTCGCCTAAAAGAAAGGGCACCAAGGGGTGCATGCCCGCCGTCGTGAACAATACGGTCGGATCATTTTGCGGGATCAGCGAGCCGCCGGAAATCAGCCTATGCCCGCGCTCGCGGAAAAAGCTAAAAAACAGCTCGCGCAATTCAGCGGCGCTTAAGGATGGATTCATGCTAAGACCCTCTGCGAGCAACGGCCCTGGCTCTGCCGAAAAAACTAAAGCGCCAAAGCCTCTTTAAGCTTGGCCTGGATTTGTTCTATCAGTTTGGCCTGCAGCTCTGGATTGGCCTTAACCTGGACGATCACGCCCTCGCGCCCCTGCCCAAGCTGCTCGCCCTCAAAGGAATACCAGGATCCACGCTTATCCAAGAGGTTATGTTGGATGGCCGCATCAATGATGGAGCCGGCCCAGGAAATGCCCTCGGCATACAAAATATCAAACTCGGCCTCAGTGAAGGGCGGAGCCACTTTATTCTTAACCACCTTGACTTTGGTGCGATTGCCAATGACGCGGCCGGTGGCGTCCTTGATCACCCCGATCTTGCGTATATCCAGCCGCACCGAGGCATAAAATTTGAGCGCCTTGCCGCCCGGCGTGGTTTCGGGATTGCCAAACATGATGCCGATCTTTTCGCGCAGCTGATTGGTAAAGATGCAACAGGTTTTTGAATTGGCGATGGCCGCGGTGAGCTTGCGCATGGCCTGAGACATCAGCCGGGCCTGTAAGCCCATCTGAGCATCGCCCATCTCGCCTTCGATTTCAGCCCGCGGCGTCAAAGCGGCTACTGAATCAATCACCGCCACATCCACGGCATTGGTGCGGATTAATTTCTCCGCGATAGTCAGAGCCTCTTCGCCGGAAGAGGGCTGCGAGATCAGTAAATCATCCAGGTTCACGCCGATTTTTTTGGCATAGAGCGGATCCATGGCATGCTCGGCGTCAATAAAGGCGGCCACTCCGCCAGCCTTTTGAGCGTTGGCGATGACATGCAGGGTCAAGGTGGTCTTGCCGGAGGATTCCGGCCCAAAAACCTCGCTGATGCGGCCGCGCGGCAAGCCGCCCACTCCCAGAGCCAGGTCCAAGGAAAAGGCGCCGGTGGAAATGGCTGGCACGGCTACCTTGGCTTCGGCATCGCCCAGACGCATGATGGCGCCATCACCAAATTCTTTCTGAATCTGAGCCAGGACCGAACTCAGCACCGCTTGGTTATCTTTGCCGTCTTCCGTTTTAGTTGTTTTAGCAGCCATATCAGTTGTTCCTTCAGTTAAAGGGCCTTAATCATGTTAGCGCCTTGATTTTGGTCATCAAGAAACTTTCCCCGGAATAAAAACTTTTTAGGCGGCACGCCGCTAGATAGCTCTAGCCAGCCCTGCCCGAAGCTGGCCAGCGACTGGCTAGGCGCACGCATAGCCTTGTGGGTGAGCCTTATGCCAATCCCAAGCCGAGCGCACAATATCATCGATAGCGCTGCGGCGCGGCCGCCAGCCCAAAATCCGCTGGGCCTGGCTGGCATCAGCAACTAGCCTAGCTGGGTCGCCCGGGCGCCGCGCGGCCCAATCCAAAGGGATCGGGTGGCCGGTGACTTGGCGCGCCGCCGCTACCACCTGCAGCACTGATGCGCCGCTGCCCACACCCAGGTTCAGGGCTCCGCAAAATTGATTGCGCAAGGCCAGCAAATGCGCTTGGGCCAAATCCTCAATATGGATATAATCCCTAATGCAAGTGCCATCGGGCGTATCGTAATCCTTGCCAAATACTTGTAAGCTTTTACGCTGACCTAAGGCCACTCGCAGCATATTGGGAATCAAATGGGTTTCCGGATCATGATCCTCGCCCCTTTGCGGCGCGGCGCCGGCGGCATTAAAATAACGCAGGGATACCGGCCGCAGCCCCTTCAGGCGCTGATACCAGCTCAGGATCTGCTCAAACATCAATTTAGATTCCCCATAGGGATTGGTTGGCAGACGCGGCGCGTTTTCTGTTATCGGCGAGCATTCCGGCTGACCATAGACGGCGCAGGTAGAGGAAAACACGATTTTGGAAACATCCGCCTTCAACATGGCTTCGGCTAAGTTTATTCCGCCACGGAGGTTATTGCCGAAATACCAGTGGGGATACTGCATGGATTCGCCAACCAGCGCGTAGGCGGCAAAATGGATCACCGCGTCCGGTCGAAACTGCTGCATGGCCGTAGCGATGTCCGTCGCCGAGCGTAGGTCGCCCTGAATAAACTGGGCGCGCGGATCCACCGCCGCACGATGCCCGCGCTCCAGGTTGTCAAAAACCAGCGTTTGATAACCCTCGTCGAGCAGCAGGGCCACAGTAACGCTGCCGATATAGCCGGCGCCGCCGGTAACCATTATTTTCATAGGCGTGTATTATACATATAGCCAGACCCGAGACCAATGAAAAAATCGCTGGGCGGCCAGGGCCTGTTCCAAGCCCAGACTATTTGGCGACCTTGCTCAAGGCCCCTACGACCACGACCAGGCGAACCTGACCAGCGGCTATCGCTGAAGCCGT
This sequence comes from uncultured Verrucomicrobiota bacterium, assembly GCA_964444425.1. Classification (GTDB taxonomy): domain Bacteria; phylum Verrucomicrobiota; class Kiritimatiellia; order JAAZAB01; family JAAZAB01; genus CAYUHK01. The sequence goes on along the minus strand of CAYUHK010000031.1, from coordinate 9,116 downwards.
GATAGAACACTCTTGCAACAGCCAGGGCGGCCGGCGCGCTTGCAGCATCTCCAAAAATACAAAGGCCTGGTCCAGACTAATATCATTGAAAATAATCTCGGACCGCCGCAATAACCAGCCCCGCTCCAGCGGCCGACTCTCCAGCTCGCGGATATCGGCCAAGGCGTTGGGCAAGGCCGCGGCCGCCGCTGCCAGGCCCAGCGGCTCGGTATTTGGCAGGGCCGCGAACAGCTTCAGCGCCGCAAGATAACGCTCCTCGGCAGCTTGCAGGGCCTGCAGCTCGGCATGCAGCGCGGCTCGCTGATGCAGGCTCTCGAGCAAGCCAGCCTGGCGCCGCCAGAAATCCAAGGTTAAAGCGATCCCCAGGGCCAGGGCCAAAGCAGCGGCAAGGTATAGATAATGGATGCCCTTTATCTTCATAGCTGGACGCGCTCCCCCTTAATCATAAAACGCACCTGCGCGTCTTGTAGCGCCTCTTGACGATCCAACTGAGTCTCATAGCCCAGCGCTTGCAGACTAGCTGCCAGCTGCGCGCATTGATCCCAATCATCGCAAGCTCCCCTGAGCGAAAAGCCGCCGCGCTGCAGGGTCAGGTTCTCGTAAGCCACTCCGCTGGCTTGGCCAGCGCGCAAAAGCTCCGCCAAGCTATTCAGCGCCGCCGGCGCAAAGGCGTCCAAAAAAGGCTGCTGCTGCTCGCTGCGTTGCTCCATGGCCTTGCGCGCCTCGCGCAATTCCTGGCCATAAGGGATCCGGGACGACTGGGTTAATTCCTTAGCCAATAGCTCGATCGACCGATTGATGCCAACGGCGCGGCGTTTAAGCAATAGGCGCTCGCTCAAATTCAAGGCGCATAGCAAGAGCCCGCTGGCCAAGAACAGGCCGGCCGTCAGCCAGGCCCTTTGACGCAGACGCCGGCGTAATAAAGGATGAGCCAGCTCGGCGACCCGTAGATTACAGCGCGGCTGAGCGTCAGTCAGGGCCCGCGCGCTCAGCGCGCGGGCCAGTAAGGTCTCTGGCTCCTGATGAACCAGGCAAGGCCCCGGCCATTCGGCGGCCAAGGCCTGATGCAAGCTAGTGGTCAGGGTGGCCTGGGCGGCGCCGGCGCCGCCCAACATCCAATGGACTGGCAGCGACTCAGGCAGCTCGGCGCGCATAATGCGCTGAATACGCCCGATCAATCCAGCCAGGTCTCCCGCGCGCTCGGGGCTAGCCTCAATTAAATTAGTCAAGTTGATTAAAAGACCATGGGCATTTTGGAAACAATCGCCGCGGCCAACAACCAAGGCCAGGTGATCAAGCTCCAGGCATAGAATAACGCGATAAACATCCGCCGCCAGAGGATGTTCATGGCAGCTTTGGCTCCATAGAGCCAAGCCTTCGTGATCCAACCAGGCCGGCTGCAAACCCTGCTCGGCATAGGCCATCAGCCGCGCTTTTAAATTTTCTCGCCGCGCCACTATGGCCAAGGCACGTAAGGTGCCCGCCGCCGTCCGGCGCCACTCAGCGCAACAATAATAACAATTTTCCAGCGGAAAGGGCAGTTGCACATCCAATAATGCCGGCAGAACCTGCTTGGCCTTGGCTAGCGAAGTTAAGGGGGTCTGCAGCCATAGCGCCAGGCTTTCCTGTGCCAATACGCAGCCGGCCACCAGGTTGGTTGGTTGCTGCTTGTCCAGCAGCCATTGTTGCCAGGCCAGCGCATTGGGCGCAGCGGCCGAAGCTGGCTGGATAACGCTCTGGCGCAGACGGCCGGAGGCCAGCCGCCGAGCGCGGACTATGCGGATGGCTGAGCCTGCCAAGGCCACCCCATAGCAGGTCCGGCCCAGTAAAGGAGCCGGCGCACTCGCGCGCTTTAGATCCTGTCGGGTTTCTGGCTTCATCTCTTATTAATCCAAAGTCAAGCGCTGGCAGCGCCAGGCCGACACGCCAAGGCCAGCTTTATTTTGTCTTTGATTAAAGCGCAGCCTAGCGCTTTCGCTCCAGCCTATCAAGTTGCTTATCCGGCTCTGGCCGGTCACGCCGGGCGCCGGACGGCCTGCTTTAACGGTTAACCCAGCGGATTATCTCCACATTGCCCTGCTGATCACGATGCACCAAGGCATAAACCTCTTGCTTAGCATCCTCCTTAACGGCTCGCGCCGTCACCGAGAAATAAGCGCTCTTGACATCAAAATATCCATTCCAAACCTGCTCCTGACCGGCCGGTAAAAGCCGGCCCAAGGGCGCCAGTGATATCAATGGTCCGCTGGCCCGCAGGCGATCGAGCGCGGCGGCGGCGGCGGCGTTGCGCGGCCCCAAAACAGCTAAGATCACAGCGTTATCAGCCGTATTCAAATTGACGGAGCTAAAGACATTGCTGATTACCAGCCGCCGAGCGCTGGGCGCTGGCAATACGGTCAAGCCAGCCGGCAAGGTGCCGCTGGCTCCGCCTTGAGCCAGTGCTTGGACCAATTCCTGCGGGCTCTCCAAAGGAACGCCGCCGGGCCGATCGGCGAGCGCATGGTTGAGCTCATCTGCGCTGTTGGTGCTCGGCGCGCGCAGCCAATCCCTTAAGGACTGAGCCTGAGGCACAGGTGCCGGCTGATTGGCCAGCGCCAAGAGATCGGCCACTATCTGCCATGGTTGGCGCGGTGCATCTTCCGGCAGTTGTTTACAAAGGTTATTGATGTTGAAATAGCGATCAGCATCCTCTAGCTGCAGAGTGATCTCAACGCCATTCGGCAGCAACTGGCTAACTGGTTCCACCCAAAATTTGTTGGTGTGATCAACTGGCTCCTCGGCATCGCGGCCGAGTGCCAGTAAAACGCCCCAAACAGCATCCAGCGTGGCCGCGCGCAGTTGCGTCTGCGCGGTTCTGGCTCGCTCCAGCCGCAGTAGCATGCTGGCAGTCATTTGCGCCTGAATCGCCAGAGCGCTGATCAAACCCAATAGAACCAAAACCAATACCAGTATAACGCCCTGCTGGTTCAAGCAGTCTTTTGGCGAGCAAGAACGGTATTGACTGGCATCCCCACTCATGTTGTATAGTTTAGCAGAACCGGCTCTACGGTTGGCGGCTTAATAAACTCCGCCTCCATAGGCCCGCAAGCCAAGTTATTAAAGTGAATATCTTTACCATAAACCAATCCCAAGTCAAATCACTCAAAAAAACAAGGGGGCTTTAATGAAATGCTTTTTAAGCTTTTGGCTTGGGTTGGCCCTGGCCGGCACGGCCGTGGCGGCCGGCAACCCTGATGCAGCGCGCGCGGCTAAAACTGAGCTAGAGGCCCAAACTCACCTCAACAACAGCGCCGTCAACCTGGAGTTGGCAGCAGCCAGTCAATATACGACGGCCTATGATACCATGCAACAGGCCGACTGCTTGAACAGCATGGATATGCCCGAGGAAGCCATCGAATTATATCTGGAAGCCTTATCCCAGTTTCAAAAACTGCTGCTGGATTATCCCAACTGGGAGACAGATACGATTGCATTTCGCGTCAAATATTGTCAGGAAGAACTGGCCCAGCTGCGCCGGGAGCCAACATTGTCGGAGAGCCTCACCCGCATCTACGGCCAGCCGGCCAAGCCAGTTAGGCTGACCGCCCGGGCAACGCCGCTGAACGGCGCCAGCCTGGCCAAGCAGCTACGGCTGGGCTTGCAGCAGGAACGCGCCGAACAGATCCATAAAGCCCTGGCTGCTTACTTGACCATCCTGCAAGAACAACCGCTACAGCCTGAGGCGCTCAAGGGCGCCAGCCGTTGTTACCTAAGAATGGATCTACCAGATGAAGCCCGCGCGCTGCTCCAAAGAAGCCTGGAACAGTCCCAGCCCGATGCCGAAGAAAACCTGCTGATGGCCCTGATTCACTGCCGCGAGCGCGAATTTTATAAAGCTTATCAACTGCTGCTGATTGTGCTCCATCAACAGCCCACCAATGCCCTGGCCCACCTGACCATGGGAGTGGCTCTGGCCGGCAACAACAAGCTGTCCGAGGCCCAGCAGGCAACCCAGAAAGCCCTGCAGCTGGACCCGCAGCTCGCCGATGCCTACTATAATATGGCGCGGCTCAGCTTGCGGCTAAACCCGGCCAGCCGCGCTAACGCCCGTAATTATTACTTCAACGCGCTGCGCCGCGGCGGCAAGCCTGATCCAACCTTGGAGAAACAGCTGCGTTGATGACCCCGGTTTTATAGAAGAGTTCGCAGCAGAGCCGGCAATGCCGTCATGCTGGCTATTCGAGCATCCGCCTGGGATGGCGGCGCCAAGGGCCCAACCAGAATCGTCCGGCAGCCAGCCCGCCGGCCAGCCCCCACATCGCTTTCAGCATCGCCGATCATCCAGGATTGTTGAAGATCAATAGCATGGCGCTCAGCCAGGCTCAATAACATGCCCGGGCTGGGCTTGCGGCAGGCGCACTCACCAATATTATGCGGACAATACAGGATATCCAGCAGGCTAAGCTTATATTCCCGTTCCAAGAGTTGGCGCAGGCGATCATGCATCGCCTCCAACTGGTCGGCGCGCAGAAGCCCCAAAGCCACCGCCCGTTGGTTAGTAACTATGGCGGCAACGTAGCCGCGTTCTTGAGCCACACGCAAGCACTCGGGAAATGCCGGAATCAAGCGCAAAGCTTCCCAGCTCAGCACGTATTTACCTGGGCCGGGAGATTGATTGACTATGCCATCCCGATCAAAAAACACGCATTTTTTTGGAGACTCGTTCGACTTCATTGCAAAAATTCCTGGGCCAGCCCGGTGGCCGCCATCCTTTATCCCAAAGCCTTTCCTTGCTTTTCCTGGGAATTGCTCCATGTTATAAGAAACCCGGCAGCAAAGCAAATTACAAAAACCGGCCTGGCCACGGCGAGCAAAAGGAAGCCATGATCAGCTTTTCCCATATCAGAACAGCTAGTTTGCTTGGTCTAGCCGGACTGCTCTGGCTCAGCAATCAATCCCTTCAAGCCGATCAACTTAAAGCAATCGATGTCTTCTCTCCGAGCCAACTGCGCAAATCCTCGACGAGCTGGCGCCCTGGCACAGCGACACCCCAGCCGCGGCCAGAATCTCAAAATCCGGTCGGCATCCGTTTTCCCTGCACCTTTAATGCCGCCAATACGCGAGTCTACTGGGATAAAGCTATCCGCTTAGATCTGAGCAACTATGACATCCTGGAGCTAGACCTATCCTGCGCCCAGCCGGCGGCGGTTGGCTCGATCGGAGTGTATCTGAAAAGCGGCGCCGGCTGGTATCTCTGGCTCAAGCCGCTGCAGGGAGCCGGCCGTCATAAACTATTGCTGCACCTCGCCGACGCCGCGACCGAAGGACAACCTAAAGGCTGGAATTCCATCAGTGCCATTCGCTTAAGCGTAAGCAAGGCCGCCGACAGCAATGTCGCTATAGTCGCCCACGCCCTGCGGGCGCGGACTTGCAGCCTGGTGGTGGTACAAGGGTCTGCTTCGGTGACTGCCCAATCTGAGATCAACGCCGCGCGCAGCGCCGCCGCGCGAGTGAGCCGCTGGCTGAGCGCCCAGGGCATTCCTCACGCCCGCATTGACGATCAAGCAGTGATCAAGGGACGTTTGCGCGCCGCGCGGGTTGCGGTTCTGCCCTATAATCCCCAGCCACCCCGTCAGGAATTACGGGCCTTAAGCGCCTTTGTCAAAGGCGGCGGCAAGCTGATCGTCTGCTACGCCGCTGAGCCGCGGCTGGGAGAACTTATGGGGGTTACCCTGGGCAAATATAAGGCCGCGCCACAGCCCGGCCAATGGAGCAGTTTTGCCTTCGACAGCGCCGCGCCACCCTATCTGCCGGCAGTGGTTTTTCAAGAATCTGGCAATATCCGCCCGGTATATCCAGCTGCCTTTAACGCCCGAGTGATCGCCCATTGGCGCAACAGTAAAGGCAGCAGCCTGAGTGAGCCAGCTTGGGTCCAATCTGAGCGCGGTTTTTGGATGTCGCATATTCTGCTGGATGGCGATGATGCCAACAAACAACAAATGCTTTTGGCCTTGCTGGGATCGCTGGATGCCAACCTGTGGCTATATGCCGCCGAAGACGCCTGGAACAAATCCGGCCGCATCGCTTCCTTTAGCAATTTGCCGGAAGCCTTGGCCGCCCTGCGGCGTCAGCCCAGCCCAACTACCCAGGCATTGCTCCCTCAGATAGAGGCGCAAGACCGGCGCCTGCGCGGCTATGTGGAGCAACGCCAATATCCAGAGGTATTGAGCGCCGCCAATGAACTGCGCAGTTTATTGCAGCGCGCTTACGCGGCGGCCTGGCAGCCGCGCCCAGGTGAATTTCGCGGAGTCTGGAACCATTCCGGCGCCGGCCTGTATCCCGGCGACTGGAACGCCACCTGCCGCATCTTGGCTAACTCAGGCATTAATGCTGTCTTTCCCAACCTGGCTTGGGGCGGTCTGGCTCACTATAGCAGCAGATATTTACCCGCTTCGGCCATGGTTAAAAACAGCGGCGACCAGTTAAAGCAAAGCGCGGCGGCGGCGCGGCGCTATGGCTTGGAAATCCATGCCTGGAAAATTTGCTGGCAGTTGGGGCCGGCGCCAGCCGCCTTGATAGCCCAGCTGCGCCAGGCCGGCCGGCTACAAAAAACCGATAGTGGCGAAACTCTGGAATGGCTCTGCCCCTCGCATCCCGCCAACATCTCTCAGGAGCTTAATGTCATTGCCGAAATGATTGCCCGCGCCAAACTGGACGGCATTCACCTGGACTATGCGCGCTATCCCAGCGCCCGAGCTTGTTTCTGCGATGGCTGCCGCAAGCGTTTTGAGCTTTGGCAGGGCCACGCCGTGCGGCGCTGGCCGGCCGATGTTCAATCGGGACCTCTGCAACAAACCTTTAAAGCCTGGCGCGCAGCCCAGATCACTAACTTCATCCGCGCGGCCAGCGAACTGCTGCGCCGCAGCGATCCTAAAATCAAGCTTTCGATCGCCGTCTACGGCAGCTACCCCACTTGCGCCGACCAGCTCGGCCAGGACTGGGGAGCCTGGCTGCAAGAAGGCCTGGTAGATTTTGTTTGCCCCATGAATTACTCCGCGAATAACGCCTCTTTCGACGCGCTGCTGCAACGCCAAATGGCCATGCCTAAGGCAGCCGGACGCCTGTTTCCTGGCATCGGCGTAACCGCCACGGAAAGCCGACTGGCGCCCGACCAAGTTATCGAACAGATCCTGCAGACGCGCGCCAAGGGTACCGGCGGCTTCATGCTTTTTGACCTCAACCGCACCCTGGAAAAAGAAGTCCTGCCGGCCCTGAGCCTAGGCGTGACCCGCGTTAATTAGCCCCACTCTGTCTGATTAGAGCCAGCCGGATGATTAAGCTGCCGCGGCGCCAAGCCTGGCCAAAGCCTGGCTTTAAACCAAGCCTCAGCATAAAGGCCGCGATTTAGCTTTGACTGTTAAAGTCGGATTGATTAAGCTGAGCATTCAAAAGGTTAGAACAGCATCTAATAGCAACCATGAGCTTGCCCAAAAAAAGTCGTTACCGGCGCGTCCTGCTGAAACTCAGCGGCGAGGTTTTACAGAATCGGCAAACCCGGCAAAGCATTGACCCAGACACGGTGCGCTCCGTCGCCAAACGCGTCCAAGCGGCCCAGGCCATGCGGGTGCAGGTCGCAGTGGTTATCGGCGGCGGCAATATTTTCCGCGGCGGCCGCGGCCACGCCCTGGGGATCGACCGTAATACTGGCGATTACATGGGCATGTTGGCCACGGTGATCAATGCCTTGGCTCTGCAGGATGCGCTGGAAAAACTCGGCGTGCAAACCCGGGTGCAAACCGCCATTGAGATGAAACAGGTCGCTGAACCCTTCATCCGGCGACGGGCCCTGCGCCATCTTGAGAAGGGCCGGGTGGTGATCTTCGGCGGCGGCACCGGCAATCCTTATTTCACCACCGACAGCGCGGCGGCCCTGCGCGCCAGCGAGATCGGCGCCGAGGCTCTGCTGAAAGCCACCAAAGTAGATGGCATTTATTCCGATGACCCGCTAAAAAATTCTAAGGCCCAGCGTTATAAAAAGCTTAGTTACCAACAGGCCCTGGCCAAGCGCCTTAAAATCATGGATTCGGCCGCCTTTTCACTATGTCAGGAAAATCAGATTCCAATTGTCGTATTCGATTTTTTCAAAACCGGCAATATTGAACGCGTGCTGGCGGGAGAGCCGATTGGCACCCTGGTTAAAAACGCCTAAGCCGACCCAGCCCTGGCCAAGGCGCGCGGATGAGTCCCGGCTGGGCCACGCCAGCCACCCGGCCAAGACAGAAGGAGATAGCGATGAGCTCACTGGATGACGTGCTTCTAGAAACTGACGATAAAATGACTAAGGCCCTGGAATTCCTGAACCAGCAGTTCGCCGGACTGCGCACCGGCAAGGCCTCGGCCAACCTGGTTGATCATCTGATGGTAACCTATTACGGATCTTCTGTCCGACTGCGCGAAATCGCCAATATCTCCACCCCAGACGCCCGCTTGATTGTCATCAATGCCTATGATCCGGCAGCCCTCTCGGCCATTGAAAAGGCGGTTTTGAGCGCCAACATCGGCATCACTCCGCAAAACGATGGGCGCGTGATTCGCCTGCCCATTCCCGAACTCAGCGAGGAACGTCGCCACGAACTGGCTAAGGTTGCCAAGCAAATGACCGAAAAGGCGCGCGTGGCGGCGCGCGGCATTCGCCAGGAAGCCAATGAGCGAGTCAAATTACTGCAAAAGAATTCCAAAATAACCGAGGACGATAAAGAACGCGGTCTCAAGGAAATTCAGAAATATACGGACGACACCATCGCTAAAATGGACCAAGCCTTAGCCAGCAAAGAAAAAGAGATGATGTCGTTTTAATCTAGATAAAACCAATTTGTTCTGGCTGCAAGTGCTCGGCGTCTATTTCCTGTAAAAAGCGTGAAGGCGCCAACAGGTTTATGCCGCCGTCCGGCATCCGTCGGACCTCCGGAACGCAGAGATAAAGCTCGTCTTTAGCGCGCGTAACAGCTACGTAAAATAGGCGCCGCTCCTCATCCTCGCCACCCGCCTCGCTCAAGGAACGATTGGAAGGGAACATGCCGTCGGCGGCCCAGATAATAAAAACCACCTTCCATTCCAGCCCCTTGGCCTGATGCACC
>CAYUHK010000030.1:0-17939 GCA_964444425.1 uncultured Verrucomicrobiota bacterium | reverse complement strand
GATCGGTGAATTAGGGCGCTTAACCAATGTACGCCTTTATATTTTGGGCGGCGAATACCATCCCGAACTGGCCTATTTAGGCGGTGGAGTTATGGAGCGTGTCCTGGAAACCATCATGGCTGATGTAGTTTTTTTGGGAACCGATGCCATTGATGCTGCAGGCCGTTGTTTGGTTAAGGATCAGGAAACGGCGCGCTCGGCCCAGATGATGCTGCGGCAGGCGCGCCGCAGCGTACTGTTGGCCGACCACACTAAGGTGGCCGCGGCTGGACAAGTGGCTTACGCCAGCTTGGATGATTTCGACCTTTGGATCACCACGCTAGGCTTGGCGCCATCCTGGCTCCGCCGTTATCGTAAACAAACTAAGATCAAGGAGGCCTGATTATGAGCTTTTCCATTGCCTGGGCTAAGGTGGACTTAAACCTTTATCCGCAGTTGGTTACGGCTGAGATTCCCGGACCGATCTCTCGCGCCACCCATGCGCGCGCCTCTGCCATCATGAAGGGCTATTCCTCGCAGGTGAAATTATTTCCTGTGGTCTTTGATAAGGGCTACGGCTGTACCTTGACTGATGTGGACGGCAATACCTATCTGGATTTTTCTTCTGGCATTTATGTAACCACCTTGGGGCACTGTCATCCCAAGGTTACCGAAGCCGTTCAAAAATATGCCGCCCGACTGATGAACTGCCACGACTTTACCACCACCATTAAATTGCGCTTGTTGGAGAAACTGCGCTCTATTCTGCCGGGCGATTTAGCTGTGGTGCAATTATATGATAGCGGCACCACTGCCGTGGAAGCTGGCTTGCGGGTCTGTCGCGCGGCCACAGGCAAGCATGAGTTTTTGTCATGCTTTGGCGATTTCCATGGCAAAAGTGGGCATGCCGTAAGTTTGGCGCGCATCAACCGCACTAATGGTCCTACGCGCGCAGCTGGTTTTTATATGATGCCGCGCCCCAATCCTTATCGCCCGCTTTTTAAAAAAGCGAATGGCGCTATTGATAGCGACGCCTACATCGCTTTTTACGATGAGTTTATTGTCGAAGCCACTACTGGCCAAGTGGCGGCGATAGTCTTGGAGCCAATCCAAGGCTGGGCCGGTTCGATCTTTCCGCCCGATGATTTCTTTCCAAAGCTGCGCCAATGGTGCGATCAACGCAGGATCTTGCTTTTCGCCGACGAGGTTCTGACCTCGATAGGGCGCACCGGTAAGTATCTGGCACTGGAGCATTGGAACACCGTGCCGGATGTGGTTACCCTGGGCAAGGGTTTCGGCAATGGCTTTCCGGTTACCGCCATGGTGGCACGCGCTGAGTTTGGCGAATATTTCGAGAGCATCAGTGCTTCCACCAGCTATGGTGGCAACCCCATGGCTTGCGCCGCTGCCTTAGCATCGCTTGAGGCCATCGAGGAAGAGGGCTTGTTGGAAAACGCCAAACGGCTGGAGGATTATTTCATTCCGCGCTTAGAGCAAATGAAGCAGGCCCATAAAATCATCGGCGATGTTCGTTGCAAAGGATGTCTAATGGGGGTGGAATTGGTCAAGGATCGCACCACCAAAGAGCCATTTGTTGAAGCCGGCAAACAGGTCTACCAGCGAGCCTTCCGGAAGGGCTTGGCCTGGATTCCGGCCGGGCATATTCTACGAATGAGCCCGCCGATAGTGATGGATTTAGATGTGGCTGCCAAGTGTATGGATATCATAGAAGAAGCCATTGCCGAAACCGAAACAGCCTTGGGCTATTGAGCGCATGAAGCCGATGCGAACAATAAAATTTGGGATAATCGGAGCTGGCCTGATGGGGCGGGAGTTTGCCAGCGCGGCGGCGCGCTGGGCGCACTTGCTAGAGCTGCCGGCGCGGCCGGAAATAATCGCCGTCTGTGATACTAATCCAGCCGCTCTGAGCTGGTACCGGGAGGCCTTGCAGCCCTCCGCGCGCCTGCTTACAGATTATCGGGAACTGCTGAACGATGCCCAGGTGGAGGCGGTTTATTGTGCGGTACCCCATCATCTGCATGCAAAGATATACAGCGCGATTATTCAAGCCGGCAAGCATTTGATGGGCGAAAAACCCTTTGGCATTGATCGGAATGCCAACCAAGCTATCTTGGCCAGCCTGTCAGCTCAGCCCAGTTGTTTGGCGCGTTGTTCCTCAGAATTCCCGTTTTACCCGGCCGTTCAACGCATCGGCGAAATGATTGAAAGCAGCGCCTTTGGTCGGATTATAGAAGTGGAAGGTTTCTTTTTGCATTCCAGCGATTTGGATCCGAATAAGCCGATCAACTGGAAACGCCAAATTGAGCTTAACGGCGAATATGGCTGCCTGGGTGACCTTGGCATGCACGTTTGCCATGTACCTTTTCGCGCCGGCTGGATTCCCTTCAACGTGCGCGCTATCCTATCAGATATAGTTAAGGAACGTCCCGATAATAAGGGTGGCCGGGTAGCATGTCGGACTTGGGATAACGCTACGTTGTTATGCGAGGCGCGCGATCCCGAATCGGGCGATGGTTTTCCGCTAATGCTTAAAACCCAGCGCATCGCACCAGGCGAGAAGGACACCTGGGCGCTTACGATTTTGGGCACTAAATCCAGCGCCCGTTTTTCTACCAAGAACCCTAAACTCCTTCAGATCATGGAGTATCGCGGCGCTGAGCAGGCCTGGATGCAAATCGATATGGGGCATGAAACTGCCTTTAAATCCGTTACCGGCAGCATTTTTGAATTTGGTTTTTCCGATTCGATTCTGCAGATGTGGGCAGCGTTTCTTTATGAGCTTGTTGCAGGTCGGCCTTTGAAGAAATTTGCGAGCTGCGTGACGCCAGAAGAGACAGCCCTGAGTCATCGGCTGTTCACGGCAGCACTTAAGTCACAAGCCGAACAGACCGTTGTCAGGGTGTGATCAGGCTAATTTGCCATCCAGCTTAGCTAAAGTCAGGCACTAAAAAGATAAACAAAGTAACGACAAAAGGATAAAGCATGCAAAATGTCAGATACGAACGGCTCTTTAATGGCGGCGAGCGCGCAGTAATCATAGCTATGGATCATGGTGAGTTTGATGGGCCGATTCCTGGCATGATCAACCTAGTGCAGACGGCATCAAAAGTGGATTCCTGCGTGGATGGTATTCTGCTTTCGCCAGCAATGATCCCTCACTGTCGCCAAGCCTTTAACTATAAGGGAGCTCCTTTGGCGGTGGCGCGCTTAAATTGGAGCACGGTCTATTGCTTTCACTGGAATTATAAAGAGGCGGTAACTGTGCCAGCCTTCAGCCCGGCCGAAGCTCTGCGGCTAGGTGCGGATGTGGTGCTCATCTCGCTGACCTTGGAAACCGGCAGCGAAGCCAATGATGCTCACAATATTGAGGTGTTTCGTACGTTATGTGATCAATCCAAGCAGTTGGGTTTGCCTGTGATAGGCGAATATTTTCCGGCCGATCCTGATAGCCTAAGCCCCAATGAACTGCATGCTAAGGTGTATGCCTGCGTCCGTATCATTGCCGAGTTAGGGGCTGATTGCATCAAGACCTTTTATACGAAAAACTTCAAGGCGGTTACTGCCAGTTGTCCGGTGCCTGTGCTTGGCTTGGGGGCTGCTAAGTGTCCCACTCAATTGGAAGCCCTGCAACTCGCGGCTGCTGAGGTGTCTGCTGGCGCCGGCGGCGTAGTCTTCGGGCGTAATGCGATTCAGGTGGCCAATCCGCCGGCCTTTCAGCGCGCCCTCTGCGATGTGGTCAAACGCGGCATGCAACCTAAGCTGGCTGCCAAGAAACATAAATTAAAAGATTGAATTCCATTACGACGTAAGCATGTTTTCCGCATAACTTAAAATAATTAAATCTTAAGATCATCTTAATCTATCAACATGCAGAAATGATTATGGCAATCAGCCTGCAGACATGAGCTCGGAGTTTGCGGACCATTACTAGGACCATCAGCTGGAGAGAAGGCTTTATATTAGCTTTGTATGTTAGGTTTTAATCAGGCAGGCACTGCTACCTGAAGGCCTTTGACTGAGCGATAAACAATGTTAATCATAAAACTAAAAAAGGGGATTTAGGATGAGCGTTACTAAGGGTTCCCACCGTAAAACTGTTAAGGCAACGCGACCTATCCGTCTTGGCGTACTGGGAGTGGGCCGAGGTATGTCTTTCACTGGGGCCGCTGCCAAAGCTACTGGCTTTAAACTGGTGGCTGTGTGCGATACCTGGGCAGAAAAGCTTAAAGATTTTGCCAAACAAACTGGGCTGGCTACTTACAGCGACTACGATAAGTTTTTGGAGCATGACTTGGACGCGGTAGTGCTGGCTAACTATTTTCATCAACATGCTCCCTTTGCAATCAAGGCCCTTAAGGCTGGCAAGCATGTGCTGAGCGAAACAGCTGCCTGCCATACCTTGGCCGAGGGAGTTGAACTGATCCGGGCCGTTGAAGAAACCGGTCAAATCTATATGTTTGCGGAAAACTATCCCTACAGCAGTAGCAATCAAGAGTTGCGGCGTGTTTTCCAGACAGGCCAGTTTGGCTCCTTCACCTATGGTGAATGCGAATATGTTCATCCCATGGATGGCTTTAGCGGCTGCAGCTTGCGGCCAGGAATCAATCATTGGCGCAACTGGATCCCAGCAACTTATTATTGCACTCATGGCATGGCGCCGATCATGTTCATTACCGACACCTGGCCAGTCAAGGTGAATGGATTGGTTGTGCCTATTCCCAGCGATAGTCCTGAGAGCCAACGCACGGCGAAACGTTCCGATTATGGCGCTATGTTGGCCGTGCGCATGGATAATCAGGCCGTGGTTAAATTGTTGCAGGGGTCTTTTCGTCGCCATAGCATCTGCACGCGGATTTATGCAGCGCGCGGCTATCTCGAAGGCACTGATAATCGTGTGACTTTGGTGCGCCAGCAATGGCATGAGCGCCGGCGCTATCCGCAAGAAATGACCTACTTGGCTGATTTCCCGGTTATGGCTAAACTAGCTGCACGCAGCGGCCATGGCGGCGGCGATTTCTTTATGCTTTATTATTTTGGCGAGGCTATCCGTAAACGACAACAACCTTATCTGGATGTTTACCGTGGGGTAGCCATGTCGATAGTTGGCATTCAGGCTTATCGCTCCGCCCTCGCTGATGGCGCCGCCGTAACGGTGCCGGATTTTAGAAAAAAAACCCTGCGTAAGCACTATGAGCGAGATGATTGGTCGCCAGATCCGGCGCGGCGTAAGCCTGGGCAACCCTGGCCCAGTGTTCTAGGTAACCGCCGCCCAGCGGAGTTTGCCTTGAAGCATGCGCGTAAAATTTGGAAACAGATGGGCTATACAGGAGAATAGAGCTTTGCAGCTTGAGATCAAAGCGGTTGATCGTGAGTTCTATGCCAGCCGTCTGCGTGATTGGCTGCCAGAGAAAATTTTTGATATTCATACCCATCTCTGGCGCCAGCCGCGCGGCGCGGCGCTGCCAAGGCCAACGGATCGTGGCGTTGCCTGGCCTAGCCGAGTAGCCTCAGAAAATCCAGCGGAACATTTGCTAGCAACCTATCACTTGCTATTTCCTGGCAAGCAGGTTACCCCCCTAGTGTTTGCCACCTCAAGCGGCGTCGATTTGGCCCGGGCCAATAATTATGTGGCGCGCCAGGCTCGACGCCATGGCTTTCCCGCCTTGATCTATTCGCATCCCGAATGGAGCGCTCATCAATTAGAGGAACGGATCGCCGCGCAGGACTTTTTGGGAGCTAAGAGTTATCTCTCCTTGGCTAAAGCCTACCTGCCGGGACAGGAGATCCGTATCTATGATTTTTTTCCGCCAACCCAATTGGAAGTATTGAACCGCCGCTCCGGGATTTTAATGCTGCATATCCCACGCTCCGGCCGACTGGGTGATGCGGTCAATCTGGCTCAATTGCTGGAAATCGAAGAGCGTTATCCCAGCCTGCAAGTGATAGTGGCTCATGTTGGCCGGGCTTATTGTCTGGAGCATCTGGCTCAGAGCTTTAAAGTATTGGCTAAAACTAAACGGCTGTGCTTTGATATATCGGCCAACAGCAATGTCGAGGTCTTCCGTCGGCTGATCGCGGCGGTGGGTCCGCAGCGTATCCTATTTGGAAGTGATCTGCCGATTTCCCGCATGCGCACACGGCGGATTTGCGAAGGCGGCAATTATGTTAATTTAGTGCCTCGGGGCCTCTATGGTCCCGTGCTTGGGGATAAACATCTGCGGGCCGTCTCTGGCGTCGTGGCGCGCCAGCTCACTTTTTTCTTATATGAAGAGCTGGATGCCTTTCGGCAAGCAGCTCTGGATCTTAAATTATCATCAGTCGATATCGGGGATGTCTTTTACAACAACGCTTCCAGGCTCCTGGCCAAGGCCGCCGCTAAGCCGACGCAACAACTTCGTATGGTCTATCTCCCGCGTCAGCGCCAAAAGGCCTGGCGCCGGCCGGCCTTGCCGCGCGGCTATCAGTTGCGCACCTATCGCGCCGGCGATGAAGCTCAATATATCCAGCTTATGCGTCGTGCTGGGTATAGTGGCTGGAACCGGCAAAACATTAAAGCCTTGTTGCCAAGGGCATTGCCCCAAGGCATTTTTTTTGTTGTGCAACGTAGTAGCGCTAGCCTAGTGGCCAGCGCTTGTGCCATTCATAGCCCTTTGGAGGACCTGGCCTTTGCAGGCGAATTGGGCTGGCTGGCTTGCGATCCTCGGCATCGTGGCAGAGGGCTGGGCGCGATTGTCTGTGCTGCGGTCGTCAAACGCTTGCGGGATGCTGGCTATACCAATATCCATCTATTGACCGATGATGATCGCCTTCCGGCCATTAAGATTTATTTACAGCAAGGCTGGCAACCTTGTTTGGGCACATCAGCTATGGCGGCGCGCTGGAAGGCCGTTCGCCAACAGCTTAACATCTCACAATCAAGTTAATAACTGGAGCAAATAGGAATGAGCAAAGCTAAGGTTGGTTTATTGGGGTTGTATCTGGAATTATACGATCGCCATTCCCCGCGTCGCCGGCCTCGGATCAATCGTTTTTATGAGCAGATCGCAGCGACTCTGCGCCGTGGCGGGAATGATGTGCTCACTGCGCCGATTTGTCGTCGCCAGAGCGAGTTTAACGCTGCGCTGCGCAAGTTCGAAAAAGAGCAGGTGGAGGCCTTAGTCACCTTACATCTAGCTTATTCGCCTTCGCTTGAATCAGCTGCGGCCTTAGCCCGAACATCCTTGCCTATTATAGTTCTGGATACTACGCCTACTTTTGATTATGGCCCAACCCAAAACCCCGATGAGTTGATGTTTAATCATGGCATTCATGGGGTTCAAGATATGTGTAACCTGCTGGTCCGCAATGCTAAACCTTTTCTGATCGAAGCCGGCCATTGGCGGGAAGCGAGCCTTTGGCGGCGGCTAGCGGCGCAGCTGCGTGCAGCGCGTTTGGCTACGGCTATGCGTCGAGCCAGGGTAGGCTGCATCGGTACGCCTTTCAAGGGTATGGGAGATTTTGCCGTGCCGGCTGATGTTCTTAAACGAACGATCGGCATCACTCTGGTGCCTACTTCAGCTGCTGCGCTTGGACGGCTAGCGGCGGGATTGCCGGCGGCGGCGCTGAGGACTGAAATGGCGGCGCTGCGCCAACAATTTAACTTAAAGGGCTTGGCCGAAGCAACCCAGCGCCGTTCGCTTCTAGCCGGCTTGGCGTTACGCCGCTGGATCGAACAGCAGCAATTGAGTGCCTTCACCATGAATTTTCTGGCGATCACTAAGCGCTCAGGTTTGCCGACCGTACCTTTCCTGGAGGCTTGCCAGGCCATGGCCCGCGGAATCGGCTATGCCGGCGAAGGTGATAGTTTGACCGCTGCCTGGGTGGGCGCCCTAGCGACGGTTTGGCCAGATACAACCTTCACCGAAATGTTCTGCCCGGATTGGAAAGGCAACCGGATTTTTTTGAGCCATATGGGTGAGGTTAATCCGCGTTTGCTCTCAGCTAAACCGCGCCTGGTGGAACATCCATTCCCTTATAGCGGGGTGGGGGCACCGGCACACGTTGTGGGATGCTTACGCGGCGGGCCGGCGCTGCTGGTGAACCTAGCGCCCTTGCCAGAGCAGCGTTATCGCTTGATTATTGCGCCAGTAAACATGGCCAGTATTAAAGGCATTAACCGCATGGCCAATAGCGTGCATGGTTGGTTGAAACCAGCTGGGCGCGTAGCCGATTTCTTGGCCGAGTATAGCCGCTGGGGCGGCACTCATCATGCTGCCTTGGTCTATGATACGCCGGCTGACGAAATAGCTGCGGCCGGCGATCTGTTGGGTTGGCAAACCATCTTGCTCCAGTGAGCTGAGGTTGGTCGGTCCGCTTATTGGGCTGGCCTGAGCTGCTGAATCAAGGCTTCCTAGGAAATTTAAATGGATGCTTATTTAGGGTTAGATTTAGGCGGCACAGGTGTCAAGGCGGCAGTTTTTGATGCCGGCGGCGCTTTGCTGGGCTTGAATCGTCAGCCCTTTGCGCCGCGGAATAATCTGGCCGGGCATGCCGAGATCGATGTGGAGGCTATCTACGCCGCCGCCCGCACAGCCGTGCAGCAGGCTCTTGGCCAAACACAGCTACAGGTGCGGGCGCTGGCGCTATCATCTCAAGGGCAAACTTTTGTGGCCCTGGATAGCCAGGATCAGCCACTGTACCCGGCGATTTTATGGTATGATAGCCGCGCTATCCAACAAGCCGAACAGTTGCGCCAGGCGACTAGTCATTTAGCTGGGCCTTTGCCAGCAATCAGCCCGATTGCTACGGTCTCAAAAATTCTTTGGCTGCGTCAGCACAAGCCGGAGCTCTTCAGCCTGGCTCGGCGCTATCTGCTTTTGCCAGATTATTTTGCCTATCGGCTAACTGGCCAGGCGGTCAGCGACTTCAATACGGCTTCTTCGACGGGATTATATACGCCGGATCTTGGCAGTTACTGTCGCGATATTTTAAATATCGTTGGTATATCCGAAGAGCAGCTGGCTAGAGTGCTGCCTTGCGGCAGTCCGGTGGCGCGGCTTAGGCCAGCCTTGGCTCAAGAGTGGGGCTTATCGCCCGACACGCTTTTTGTAACTGGAAGCAATGATCAATATGCCGCCGCGCTCGGCGCCGGCAATTGTTCTGCGGGCATTCTTTCGGAAAGCTCGGGAACTTGTCAGGCTCTGGTAACCTTGACGGCTCAGCTGCCTGAGCGACTGCCGACCGGCCTATTCAGCGGCAAGTTTCCCATCCCTGGCTACAGCTTTATCTTAGCCTATTCAAAAACAGCCGGCATAGTTTTGGACTGGTTCCTCCAAAACTTGGCTGGCAATGCCAGCTTTAGTGAGCTTGACGCCGTAGCCGCCGGCATCCCCATAGGCAGCCGCGGAGTGAGTATGTCGCCACATTTCGATGGGGTCATTTCTCCGCATCCGCATTTGCGAGCGCGAGGCGTTTTCGCTGGTTTGACTCTGCAACATACTCGCGCCGATTTATACCGTTCTATTCTCGAGGCCTTATCCTTCTGTCTATATGAGAACCTCCAGGCCATCGAACAAGCCGGTTTGCCGATAGCTCTGATCCGTTGCGTCGGCGGCGGCGCTCAGAATGATTTTTGGCTACAGATGAAGGCTGATGTCTGCGGCCGGCCGGTTGAGAAGCCACTGCTGACTGAGGCAGCCACTCTGGGTGCGGCAATGCTGGCGGCTTTAGGGCAGGGTGCCTTCGCCTCGTTAGCTGAAAGCAGTGCGGCTTGGTATCGTAAGCAGCGTGAATTTTTACCGAAGCGCGCACACCATCAGGCTTATCAAGAACCCTATCAACGTTATCAACAAATCAAGCGATTATGTGAAGGCTAACCCTAATCGCAAAGGGGCGCATGAGCAAGCGGCGTTCTCAGGTATTCGATAGCAATCAGCGTATTCGTCTAGGCGTCTGGGGTCTGGGCCGCGGCCTGAATTTCTATGCCACTTGTAAATCTTTGAATATAGACGTGGTGGCCTTGCCCGGCAAACAGCATCTGGCTGGCAGTGGCAATGCACCTAAGTTCGAAGTCAAACTCGAACACGATCGCTGGGGCAAGCTCACCGCCAACACTGGTCATGGCGGCGGCGATTTTTGGGTATTATATTATTTTGCTCGACAAATATTTATTGGTGAACCTGCGCCTTTTGATATCTATGCGGCTTGTGATGTTACCATTCCCGGCATTTTAGCTTATCGTTCCTCGCTGGAAGATGGTCAGCCTTACGCCGTACCCGATTTTCGTAATGCTGATGAGCGTAAGCGCTATCGCCACGACCACTGGCATCAGAAGGCCTATGATTATAAAAAGGCGATTTTCCCGATTGGAGCCGACTATAGCTTGACTCAACGCTTTTCTAAAACCGCCTCAGAATTGGTCCATTATGCCACTTTGTATCGAGCCTATGCGGATTGGAGAAAAGTTCGCTTGAATATGGCTGAGCCTTATCAGTTACTGGGCCTTATGATCCCCTTGCTTGAAGAGATAGCGCCAATGCGCAAGGTTTACCTTTTAGCCCGTAAAATCATCAGCGCCTATCCACGCAGCGATGGCGCTCGTGTGCTTGGCGAGTTGCTAGAGTTAGGCGAAGAATCTGTGGTTATGGCGCCTGCTTTTCTTGCCCAGCTTAAAAGGGAATGGCGTCGCCTGGTACGTCTCGCCGGACGCCTGAGCGCCTTGCGAGTTAGCCGACTGCTGCCATTGGATGGCTCGTTCCAGGCTGTGGGTCTACCACCCAAAGGAGCGGGCTTCCGTAAACAAGGCTTGCAGTTGCTTGCTGGGCGCTGTTTCTTGGGCGCCAGTCGCTTAAATACATTCAGGCAAAGCGGCTTGATTTATATTGAATGCTTTGTGCAAAGCCTGCGTTCTGCTAAAGCTATGTTGCGTTATGGCGCTTATGGATCGGTTAAGCTATGGTTAAATCATCGAGAGATTGCCTGCCAAGCATCGATCGCGGGCAAATCCTTAAATATGCTTGACTACCAAGCGCAGGCAAACTGGCGCCGAGGCCAAAACAAACTAATCTTTGCCCTGCAAATCGATGGCAGCTCGGCCTGGGGAGTAACCCTCAGTTTAGCAGCCTAGCGTAATCATCGGGCGTTTGTCGTAGTGCAGGGCTGCAAGAGGACGTTAAAACTGACTACAGGTGCTCATACACTTTGTGTGTTGAATCCGTTGGCAGGCAGCGGCGTTGCTCAGCAGCGTTGGCCACGAGTGGCTGCCCTGATGGAAAGCTTTGGAATCAGCTACGATTTACTAGCAGGGACAGAGCTATCACCCGGCGCCCAGGTCTTTGAGCAGCTACAGCGCGTTGGCGTGCAAGCTTACGCCGCGATTGTTGGGATTGGTGGAGATGGTACTCATTCGAGCGTAATTAACGCTTTAATGAATTATCGTTTAAAGCATCCTGGCAGCAATTTGCCGCCTTACGCCTTTATCCCTTTGGGCACGGGTAATGCGATCGCCAAATCTTTTGGTTTAGATTCACGTGAGGATTTCTTTTCCAACGATCTGCGCCGCGCTGTTGCCACCATTCGCTATGGCGCCGATTATTCAATGGATTTGGGATGGCTGGGACATGCTTGGTTTGCCAGCGCCATGACGATAGGCCTCGATTCCAGCATTCTTCGAGAACATAATCGGCGCAAGCGGCTAATGGCGCGCTTTCCGCGTTTGGGCCACTTGCTTAAAGGTAACCTATTGTATTCTTGGAGCGCCAGCATCCGCTTTTGGCGACAAACTCCTATCGCGGCCCAGATCACTGTGGATGGTCAGCCTTGGTATTCGGGAGCCCTGATCAATTTGGTGGTGAACAACACCCGTGTTTACGCTGGTGAATTTATCCTCTGTCCAGACGCTTTTGCCAACGATGGTTTGCTGGAGGTGGTTGCCATTGCCGGGCGTACCGATTATCTTAAAAAATATTTGCTGGCCTATCGGGCTAATCCGCCGCGGATCCAAAGTCTGCCGGAACGTTTCCAGCGGGTTGCGGCGATAACTCGGGCGCAGCGCGTGGAAGTGCTATTAGCGCGGGCTGAGGTGGCTCAATTCGATGGTGAGGAATTATCCGCGCGGCGGCACTTTGTAGTTCAAGTTAGCCCAAGCGCCCTTCTGGTAAAGATACCAGCGGAACTGGCTTAGGCCAAAAGCATGCTGGCGCAAGCTTAAGCCTGCTGGTAGTTAGCGGATTGCCGAGCCAGTATTTGGCCAGTAAGGAACAATGAGCCGGTAGCACAGACCGCTCCGGCGTTAGCCAATGCCCAGGAGCGGCTTTCGCTGAGCGCCTGAGATAAATTTGTTAAAGCGGATGGCCAGCCGCGTGCCTTGGTCGCCGCCAGCAAATCCTGAGGCGGGCGCCCGCGCACATTATTCAAAGGCACAAGCCAGCAGCGTTTTACCAGCCCAGCTAGAGGATTTAGAAAGCCATCTAAATCTTTATCGGCACACATTCCCAGGATCAGACCAATATCGGTTGCTGGTAAAAAATCCTTAAGAGCTTGGGCCAGCGCCGCGGCTGCTTCCGGGTTATGAGCGCCGTCTACGATCAAGCGCGGCACAGGCGATATCAGCTGAAAGCGCCCCGGCCAACTGACCTGTTCCAAGCCCTTGCGCACTGCGGCTAAAGGTAGATCTTGGGCATTCAGGTTGGCCAGCACTTCGAGAGTGGCTATGGCGATAGCCGTATTGATGATTTGAAACTTCCCGATTAATGGCAGAGTCAAACTGCCATAAGAATTGGCGGCCGACTCGATTTTTATTTTCTGGCCTTGATGATTTTGGCTCAGGCGTTGGACCGAAACGCTTTGGGTGGCAGCAATCAGCGGGGCGTGCTGTTGCTGGGCCAGGCGGCTGATTTCCGTCTGAGCTTCCTGGGGTAATGGCCCAACGATCAGTGGCCGCGCCGGTTTGATGATGCCGGCTTTTTCTTGAGCTATGCTGAGTAGGTCCTTGCCCAAGAAGGCTGTGTGTTCCAAGCTGATGCTGCAGATCACCGCAAGCAACGGGGTGACCACATTGGTGGCATCCAGTCGGCCACCCAGGCCGGTCTCTAGGATGGCTATATCAACTTGTTCACGTTGAAAATATTGAAAAGCCAACGCCGTAGCGAATTCAAAAAAAGTTGCCGCTCGGCCGTTGGGCTGTGCTGACGCTGCCTGGTCGGCTGCGTCGACCAGGGTGATCAATTCGGCCAGGGCCGCATCGCTGATAGGTTCGCCGTTAACTCGGATGCGTTCATTGAAACGGATTAGATGGGGCGAGGTATAAAGGCCAGTCTTTAGTCCCGCTGCGCGCAGAACGGCTTCTAGCATGGCGCATACCGATCCCTTGCCATTGGAACCGGCCACATGGATAACCTTCAGCTTGTCTTGAGGGTTATTTAAGTGAGCCAATAGGGCTCGTTCGGTTTCCAGGCCGAATTTGATGCCGAAAGCCGGCCGCTTATACAGGTTAGCTAAAGTCGCTGCTAAGTCAGGATCTGCCTTGGAAGTATGATGCTCTTGCTGCATTGCTGCCGTTCAGTCGGCCTAGTGGGGAGCTTAAACGAGCAGGTCATTGAGAAGCGGCTCTGGCTCTGCGATGTTGGGCGTGCCGTTTAAATAGCCCAGCAAGCGGATCAGGGTTGTTTTGAGATCCTTACGTTGGACGATCATATCAATCAATCCATGCTGGAGCATGAACTCAGAACGCTGGAAGCCCAAGGGTATTTTTTCACGAGTTGTTTCCTTGATTACGCGTGGGCCGGCGAATCCCACTAGAGCGTGTGGCTCGGCTATGATGATATCGCCCAGGCTGGCGTAGCTAGCCATGACGCCGGCCGTGGAAGGATGGGTGAGGATCGAGATATAGGGCAAGCCGGCGCTAGCGTGACGGGCCAGGGCCGCGCTGGTTTTAGCCATTTGCATCAGGCTGTGTAAGCCTTCATACATGCGCGCTCCGCCAGTGGCCGAAACGATCAGCACCGCCAATTTCTCAGCGGTAGCCCGTTCCACTAAACGGGTAACTTTTTCGCCTACCACCGATCCCATGCTACCGCCCAGAAACTTAAAATCCATGATGCCCAGAGCTACTGGACAAGAGCCCATTCGCGCCTGGCCGCAAACGATGGCGTCTTTTAGGCCGCTTTTCTTCTTGCTTTCGCTTAGTTTATTCACGTAGGAGGTTTGCCCCTTGAAGGCCAGAGGATCGGCGCTCTCTAGATCGGCATCCCATTCTATGAAAGAATCTGTTTCGATCAGCAGGTCCAGGCGCGCCTTCCAGGAGAGTGGGAAGTGATAGGAACATTTAGGACAAACTTGACAAGCTGCTTCGATGTCATGTTTATAGACGATCTCTTGACATTCGGGGCATTTGACCCATAAGCCTCCAGGCATATCTTTCTTGCGCACTTTGATGGAGGTATATTTCTTGCGGTTGAATAAACGCATCGGTTATTTATCTTTCAGTAGAATGGTTAGTTGTCTTACCTGGCATGGGTCGAATGTTATCCGGCCCCTCAACCTCGCGCCACGCTCAAAACACAAACGCTGCGCGCGCCAGATTTTTTGAGCGCTAGAGCACATTCATTGACGGTTGCTCCAGTAGTCATAACGTCGTCAATCAATAAAATGCGTTTGTCAGCTACTGCTCCTTTAGCGGCAATAGCAAAAGCGCCTCTAACGTTAGCGCGCCGCTGTCGCGCTGTCAAATGTGTTTGTGTGGGAGTGGGACGCTGTTTGATCAAAAGGTTTTGTTGAGGAATATGTGGCAGACGGCGGCTTAGTTCGCCTGCTAAGAGCCAAGCCTGATTATAAGAGCGCTCCCTTTCTTTGGCGGCATAGAGGGGCACATAACTTATAACATCGAATGATCTGCTGGCGTAGTGGGCTTGAAATGCGCCTAGTAAGAGCATGCTCAGGTCATGGCTGAGCCAGGTCGCGCTACGATATTTGAATTCCTGCAGAGCCACTTGTAAGATTCCCTGATAGCGCGCCGCTGCCCGCGCTAGATCGAAAGCTGGAGCATCTGCGCAACAGGCGCCGCAGATAAAATCATCATCCAAGGCGCCATCGACTGGCGCGCCGCAAAGTCGACAGAAGGGCGCTTGGATCAAGGCTAGGCTTGCCAGGCAATCCCAACAGAAATAGCGAGCAATTTCTTGGGCCGGGCCACCACAGCCGACGCAGGCTCGTGGAAACAGTAAATCGCTTAGCGCATTCACTAGCATAAAAGATCTTTCGATTGACAAGAGCGCAAGCATGCAGCAAGATTAGCCTTGCTTGAATAGGTTAGCCGCTTTGATCCTATAAATCACGTATTAAATCAGTCGGAGAACCAAATGCCCCTGCGCGTCAGCATAACCAATCCCAAACCCGGATATCATATCGTGGCCTTAAACGGTCAGCTGGATTCTAAGACAACCGCCGCCGCCGAAAGCCAACTTGCACCGCTTTTGTCTGGCAAAGCCAAGGTGGTTTTGTTGGATCTAACCTTTTTGGACTATATCAGCAGTTTGGGCGTGCGGCTGATTCTGAAGGCCCGTAAAGCTCTGGAATCCCAAAATGCTAGGTTAATTATATCTAATCTGCAGCCTCAGATAGCCAAGGTATTTGAAGTTGTGAAAGCCCTGCCGCCCCAGGCTATTTTTGCCAGCCTGGCTGAGGCCGACCGTTACTTTGATGTCATCCAACGCCAGGCGCTTGCCCAGCAGCCACCCAGACAATAAGCTCTAGCCCTGTTTTAGGGGATTACAGCCAACTGGTTTAGCCAATTATCTTCCTGCAGGAATGCAGCAAGATGGATAAAGATAGCCACTCATAGGCTGGTCTTCTGTTAAAGCTCCATCTTCATGGGCCGCTTGGCCTTAAGAGAATTTGTTTAACCTTCCTTGGCCGGAGATGGCTCGGCAACTTTTCCTCCGGGGGTCAGTTGCCAACGTGGGCGTTTAATGAAATCGCCACCGTGGAAAGTCTGCTTGATCCGTTTATGCTTTTCCAGATAGTTGAAACAGCTACGCATGCACCCGCGTGAACCACCCACGCCATAGCTGCCGCCGGCCCATTTCTGTAGATAAGCATGGCCTTCAATGATGTATCCAGAAGGATCTTCTTCAGTTTTACGCCAGGTGCCTAGTGACATAGGCCAGCAGAAACGGTAGGCGGCCTCCTCGGTCATCTGCTGTTGGCTGACATCGAAATAGTAGCCAGGCAGGGATTTGGCGATAAAGGGCGACAGGGTGGGGTCGCCGCCATGATAGCTGAGCGTGCATTTGCCCATGTCTACGTCGGCCCAGCGATAAGTTTTATCTTCAATTTTAATCTCAATAAACTTTTTATTTTTAATATGCGGTATCGCTCCCGGACAGCCGCGTACGCAGGCCATATCTAACTTGCAGATACTGTTGGGCTCCGGCAGAGGATCTGGTTCCAATTCCAAATCAGTCAGGATAGCGGCCAGGCGTTGGCGCGGTCCAAATTCTTGAGTTAAAAAAACTTTAGACCAGCCAATTTCGCCTATGCCGGCTGCTACTGCCGCGATGCGAATGGCCAAATGCACATCAGGAGCCACGCCGCCAGGCCGTAAAGGCTGGGGCGGCGGCTGGCCCTCGGGAACACCGGACATACAAGGCACTGCCTCAAACCCGAAGTCTTCGATGAAACATGCGGTTTCATACAGAGGCAACTGTAAAAAGAAAGTGTTCAGTAAACCGTGATAATTGAAGTAGGAGTAATTGGGCCAATAGGTGCCTTCTTCAATGCCGCGCCAGCCACCGCGGATAATCCGTCGGCCGACCACGATAACCGAGCGGGCTTCAGGGAAAATGCTGGCGGGATGCATGCGCCGGGGGGCATCCTTAAAACGTTCGATATTGGCAACCCCAAATAGATCCAGACCGCGTTCCAGCGCGAATTCGCGCAATGCCGCTTTGCTTGGTTTAGATTGTAACATGGTAAGTGTCCTTATATTGGCAATCAAATTAGTTTTTAATGGTCCAGACTTCCCGCTTGCGGAAGGGGGTTTGGAAGCGATTGCTAATGCGTTTGCGCTCCTCTAGACAGCTTATGCAATTGCGAATGCAGATGGCGGCTAAACGATCCGGCTTGCCGGCTGGATGAATGCGTTGCGGCTGGGCGCCGTTTTTGCAAGTTGCACACTTCGTATAATCAATTTTCGCCACCAGCATTTTCTTACCAGCAATGCTAAGCTCGTTGGCCCCCTGATAGGCGCCCAAGGGGCAGGTGGCTGCGCAAGCGGCGGTGCCCTCGCAAATGGGTTGTTCTAAGAGGGGATCAGGCTCTAGTTGAGCATCGGTTAGAATGATCTGGATGCGCTGGCGCGGGCCGTAAGCCGGAGTCAGCAGAACTCCGCAATAGCCAATTTCGCCAACTCCAGCTCGTACTGCGGCGTCATCAAAATCTAACATGACGTTGGGAGCCGGTCGGCCGGGGCGCACGGCAATGCCCATGGGAGGCACTTCCGGAGGCAGGTTTTGCAGAGGCACTGCTTCCCAGCCGTTATTTTCAATGAATTCGGCCAGCTCAAAAGTAGCCATTGCTAAAAAGCGATCTTCCAGCCAATTGTACCCATAGAGGCTGTAATTTATGAAATTAGTGCCTTCCTCGACGCCTCGTAAAGTGCCCCGAGTTAAACGCCGGCCTATGATGATGACCGAGCGTGTCTCAGGAAAGATAGCGCATGGATGTTTTTCGGGCGGCAGCTCATCGAAACGTTCGATATTAGCGACCCCCACGATATCAATCTTAGCTTTGCGGGCATATTCGGTTAAAGCAGCTTTCGTTAACATATAGGCTTCCTTTCGGTTGTGTATTATAGAGAGGGGGTTAGATGCGCTGGCTTGCTTTTATTTGCATTGGCGCTAATGCTTTTGGCGGCCGAACGCATTTGGATCAAGAGCCGCTCGCGCTGGCGCCCATGAAAGTTG
>CAYUHK010000029.1:0-17964 GCA_964444425.1 uncultured Verrucomicrobiota bacterium | reverse complement strand
CAGTGGTATGCGCCGCGCGATCAGTATACATCAGCTTCAGGTTGGCGATGCGGAGATTATTGGCCTGGCCGGAATAAGGCCAAGCCAAAAGCAGCCCAGCCGCCAACAGAGCAGCTCCATAAAATAAATATCTCAATTTTCGGCACCTGTTTTATTTATGGCCACGACTATTTTTTCCAGGCGGTTTAAATGCCAGCTCTGGCTAACTCGGCTAGGTTCTAAGACAGCCCTCCTGAATCTTGCTAATCTTGGTAGCTCCTGGCAATCCTATCAATTCCATTCACTCTTACCAGCCAATAGTTGCATCCTAAGCCAAGCTAGCAAGCAATTTTCCCTTTTAAGATAGCACTCTGCCTGCCCAAAACCAATAAAAAATATCGTTTTTCTTAATAGTTCTGGCGCCGCTAAGCAGTTTGTTTATTATCAAGACCAACAGCTTAATTTACATCCATCGGCTTATTTTAATATTGACCGGCGGCGGCGGCCTGCTATATACAAGCCCAACCGCCTGACGGGCTCAGCAGCGTAAATAGTACGGCCAACCTTAGCAAACTAGCTGCTCATAGTGAAGGCGCGCCGGAAAAGAGGCTTATGGTCCAAACAGTCATCATGCCTAAACTTGGTCAAACCCAGGACGAACCCACCCTGCTCAAGTGGCACAAACAACCCGGCGACGCCGTGGCCAAAGGCGACATCCTTTTTGAGATTGAAACCGATAAGGCCGTCTTGGAGGTGGAAAGTTTTTTTGAAGGCGTCTTACTAAAAATTATCGTGCCAGAAGGCCGGGCCGTGCCAGTCACCACCCCGGGGGCCTTCATCGGCGCCCCCGGCGACCCGATCCCAGAAATAACCCTGCCGGCCGCGCCAGCCCAACCAGCGCCGGCCCAACCAGCGCCGGCCCTGGCCAGCGCCGTACCAGCCAGCCCAGCCCAACCAGTGGCCCAGCCGACGGATCAATCAGCAGGCCCGGCGGCGGCAGCCCTGGCAACTTCAGCACCGCCTGAGCCAGCCAAGCAAAAAAAAGCATTTTCACCACGAGCCAGACGGTTGCTTAAGGAATATCCTATCAATCCCGACGCGATCACCGGCAGCGGTCCGGGCGGCAGGGTTATTGAGCAAGACGTGCGGGCCTATCTAGAGGCCAGCGCTTATCAGAGTTTACGGATCACCCCGGCGGCCAAGGCCCTGGCGCTGCGGGAAGGCATTGACGTCTTAAGCCTGGAGCGCGCAGCCGGCCGGCTTAGCCTGGCGGATATCGAACGGGCGCTGGCCGAGAAACCCCAGCCCATGAGCAAGATCCGCCGCATCATCGCCCAACGCTTAACGCAAAGCTTTACTAGCCTGCCCCACTTTTACGTTAGCGTTAAGGTTGATATGACCGATTTAATTGAGCTGCGCCAACAGCTTAAAAAAGCTGGTCAAAACTATTCATTGAACGACTTCATCATGAAATCGGCCGCGCTGGCCTTGCTCAAGCATCCCACGGTCAACAGCGTCAGCGATGGCCAAAACGTGCGCTGGCACAGTCGGGTGCACTTAGGCATGGCTGTGGCTAGCGCAGCCGGCCTGGTAGTGCCAGTGATTCGCGATGCCGCTACAATCAGCTTGGCCGAGCTACACTCCTGCGCCGCCGAGCTGATCAGCAAGGCGCGGCAAGGCAAACTCCTGCCGGCAGAGATGACCGGCAGCACCTTCACCATTTCCAACATGGGTATGTTGGGGGTTGATAGTTTCAGCGCCATCATCAATCCCGGCGAGAGCGCGATTTTAGCCGTGGCCAGCATTCAGACGACGCCACAGCTGCGCCAGGCTAAAATCGTGGCGCGCGAGCTGATGACCATGACCCTCTCGGCTGATCATCGCCTCGTAGATGGCACCCTGGCGGCGCGCTTTATCAACGAAATCAAGAAGCAACTAGAAGATGTCGCCTTATGGAAAAATATGATCTCATCGTAATCGGCTCCGGGCCAGGCGGCTATCCGGCCGCCATTCGAGCGGCCCAGCTGGGCGCCGAGGTAGCCATCATTGAAAAAGAAGCCTTGGGCGGCGTTTGTTTGAACTCCGGCTGCATCCCCACCAAGACCCTGATCGCCACCGCCGGATTATATTGGGCCATGCGCCAATCTAGCGCGCGCGGCCTGAAGGCGGCCGAGGTAACTTTTGATTATGGCGCCATCCTGGCCAATAAGAATGCCGTAGTGGCGACTCTGCAAAA
Organism: uncultured Verrucomicrobiota bacterium; assembly: GCA_964444425.1. Lineage (GTDB taxonomy): Bacteria > Verrucomicrobiota > Kiritimatiellia > JAAZAB01 > JAAZAB01 > CAYUHK01. The sequence goes on along the minus strand of CAYUHK010000029.1, from coordinate 15,749 downwards.
GGGCATCGCCCAGCTCTTACTGGCCAATCGCATCACCCTTTATTCCGGAGAGGCCGCCTTCCTCGAACGCAATAGCCTCAGTGTGCGCCAGGCCGATGGCTCCAGCATACAATTGGCCGCCTCACGCCTAATCATAGCCAGCGGCTCCTTTAGCCACCTGCCGGACTGGTTGCCGCAAAGCAAGCGGGTGCTGGACAGCCGGGCCTTTCTGGAGCTAGCCCAACTACCCGCCAGCCTGATAGTCTTGGGCGGCGGCGTGATCGGTTGCGAACTGGCCTGCCTGGCCGCCCAACTGGGCGTCCAGGTCAGCATAGTGGAAATTCTGAATGACATCTTGCCCAACCTAGACGATGACCTGCGCGCGCCGCTGCGCCGGCATATGGAGAAGGAATTAAAGATCCGCGTATTAGCCGGCCAGCCGGCCAGCAAGTTGAGCAGCACCGCGACCGGCATCCAACTTCAAATAGCCGATCAAACCTTGGAGGCCGAGCTGCTGCTGGCAGCCTTGGGCCGGCGCCCGCTTACCCAAGGGCTGGCTCTGGATAAGGCCGGAGTGGCCTTGAACCCAGCCAATGGCGCCATCGTCGTAGATCAGTTCGGTCAAACCAGCGCCGCCACTATCTATGCCGTTGGCGATGTCTGCGGCGGCGTCCAACTGGCTCATCTAGCCACGGCTCAAGGCCTGGTGGCCGCCGAACATGCCTTGGGCCGGCGCGGGCCGCCCGCCAGCGCATTGGTGCCAGCTTGCATTTTCAGCGCGCCGGAAGTAGCCAGCGTGGGCTTATCTGAGCGGGCTGCCCGCGAGCAAAAACGCGCCGTACTCATCGGCAAATTCCCCTTTCAGGCGCTCGGCCGAGCCTTGGCCGGCGGCGCCACTCTTGGCTTTGCCAAATGGATTGTAGATCAACGCACCGATCAGCTGCTGGGCGCCCAGGTGGTTGGCGCCCAGGCCACTGAGCTGATCGCCGAAGCCACCTCTGCCATCCAAGCCGAGCTTACCGCCAGCGAGCTGGCCAATACCATTCACGCCCACCCCACCTTGGCGGAAATATGGATGGAGGCAGCCCGCGCTGTGCATGGCCAGAGCATCCATACCCGACCCAATCCCAAAAAAACAGCTGCCCCCCAACCCTCTCCATGAACCAGGCCACCCTCCCAACAACCCTGCCTAAAACCATGCGCGCAGCACGCCTGCATGGCCAGGGCTTTGCCAATATCCGCGTGGAAACTGTGCCCCTGCCGACGCCCAACGATCAACAAATCTTGGCGCGCGTGGACGCCGCGGGAGTCTGCTCCTCTATTCTTAAACTGCTGGCCCAGGGCAGCGAACATACCTTCATCAATGGCTGGGACCTGACTAAATACCCCATCATCCTGGGCGATGAAGGCTGCCTTACCATAGTCCAAGCCGGCCGCGCCATCGCCGCCCAATATCCGCTGGGAAAACGCTACGCCGTTCAGCCAGCCGTGGATCATCCGCCGATCAATCACCGCCAACGCTATCGCCGCCAAGCGGCCGACATGACCAAAGTGGCCATCGGCTATTCGCTCCCCGGCCTGCTGGCCGAATATATCTTGATCACTGAGGAAACCCTAGCGGCACAATGCCTGGTGCCGCTGCCCGATGCGAACCTCCCGTTTTTCGCCGGAGCCTTAAGCGAGCCGCTCTCCTGCGTCGTCTCGGCCCAAGACCGCCATATCCATCTGAGCCAAGCCACGCCCCTGGCGCCGCGCCAACCACACCTAGGCCTTTTGCCCGGCGGCATCTGCCTGATCATTGGCGCCGGCCCAATGGGCCGCTGGCATGCCGAGGCGGCCCTGCGCTTCGCGCCCAGCCAACTGATAGTAGCCGATATCTTGAACGAGCGGCTGCAATGGATAGAGCTGAATCTGGCCGACAAGGCGCGCCGCGCCGGAACCCAGCTGCATACAACGCCGGCGGCGGACGTGGAGGCGTTGCTGCGCCGCGTCAGCCAAGGCCGCGGTGCCGACGATATCATAGTGGCGGTCGGCGCGCGCGAGATTCAGATAACCAGTCAACAGTGGCTTGCCAAGGGTGGCGTGCTCAATCTCTTCGGCGGCCTTAAGCGCGGCGAACATATTTTGGAATTGGACGCCCTGCGCGTGCATTACGATGAAATCCGCATCTGCGGCTCCAGCGGGGGCAGTCCCGCCGACGTAGCCACGGCCCTGAGTATGATGGCCAGCGGCGCGCTGAATCCCGGCCGCCATCTGGACCTGGTCGGCTCTCTGGATCAATTTCCGCAGGCTCTCAAGCTGGTGCAAGATAGAGCGGTGGAGGGCAAGATCGTGCTCTATCCTCAAATCAGCTCGAGCCTTTTAGAGCGCGCCAACAATTGGACTCGCGCCGACGAAGAGAATTTTTTGGCGCGTGAGGCGCTGGCCAGAGCTGACCCTCCGGCCGCGCTCAGCACCTGCAACGGGCGGCAGACTCAGCCCTAAGGCAAACTAGGAGCAAACTATGCAATGCACATTATGGGATTCGCTGGTTTGGGTATATCCGGATAGCCGGATAGAGCGACCATGCCATAGCATTGCCTTGGATGTGGCCCGCGGCGGCATTGCCAGCGCCAACCTGCTGATCAAGGGCCTGCGCAAGGGCGCCTCAGTTAAAGTGCAGCTGGCCCCAGCTGAACAAGCCTTCAGGCTATTCCGCCTGCGTCATGTGCCGGTGGAAAAAAACACCGGGCTATCTATTTTCTGTGAAGACACAGGCCAACCCAACCCCTTTACGGTGCGGCGGGCGCCCTATCGCGTCTATGACGCCATGGAGCCTGTGGCCAGCCAGGGCTTCAAGGCGGACGCGGAAACCCAGGCCTTACGCCTGCATATTCCGATAGCCTTATCGGCCAAACCCGGGCGGCGCAAATGGCTCTGTCAGCTGACTCACCAAGGCACTACAAGCACCCTGCGCATCAAATTAACCGTGCATAAAGTGCGCATCCCCCCAGCCGGCGCCGCCAGCTTCCCTTATACAAACTGGTATAACATCAATAACATGGCTGCCCGCCATGGCTTGACCAAGTGGAGTCAGGCCCATTGGCAAATGATTCGTCGCTATGCCGAGCTCATGGCCCATGGCCGACAAAATGCCTTTATCGTTCCCCTGGAACATATTTTTAGCAGCGATGCTCAGGGCACTTGGCAACTGAACCGTCAACGCCTACACCGCTGGGTGAAAATTTTTAGCGCGGCCGGCCTGCATTATATTGAGGGCGGCCATTTGGGCGGACGCACTGGCGGAGATTGGGCCGCGCCAACCTTCAGCGTTGCCCTGAGCAAATCATTGGCCACCAGCCTGCAAGGCCACAGTGATATTGCCGCGCTGACCCGGCCGCTCTTTGATGAAATCCGCCGCAATAACTGGCAGCAGCGCTGGCTGCAGCACGTAGCCGATGAACCCATCGCCGCCAATGCCGTGGATTATCGTATTTTCAGCGGCGTGGTTCGCAAATACATGCCTGGTATTGCCATCCTAGACGCCACCATGGAACCAAGCCTGGTTGGCGCTGTCGATCTATGGTGTCCGCAAGTACAAAGCTATCAGCAACAGCGCGATTTTTTCATAAGAATGCAAAAGCTGGGCGACCAGGTCTGGAGCTATACCTGCTGCGCGCCGGGCGGAGCTTGGCTGAATCGGCTGCTGGATATGGAGCTCTTACGCCCCACATTGTTAGGCTGGGCCAGCGCCTTGTTTAATCTCAACGGCTACCTGCATTGGGGCCTTAACCAATATCGCAAAAATCAGGATCCCTTTGAGATGAGCGTTATCCCCAATTGGGCTGGCGGCAAAAACTCGCTGCCGGCTGGCGATACCCATGTGATTTATCCCGGGCGCCAAGGGCCCTGGTCCGGCGTGCGTTTCGAGGCCCAGCGCGAAGGCCTGGAAGATTTGGAATTATTGCGCCTGCTGCAGGCGCGCCAGCCGGCCAAGGCTAAAGCGATCCTGCGCTCGGTTATACGCGGCTTTGATGATTACACCAAAGATGCCCGCGTGCTGCGCGCGGCGCGCCGCAAACTGCTCCAGGAGCTCTCAGTCTAAGACGGGCCGCCAGAGCACATCTGGCGCCGCTAATAAAAAAAGGGGGGTGCACCCGAGAGGAGTCGAACCTCCACAGCCTTGCGGCCACTAGGACCTGAACCTAGCGTGTATGCCAATTTCACCACGGGTGCTCAAAGCTAACCGAGCGCGAATATAACAGCTTAAGGCCAGACGGTCAACCAAGCTTAATGAACTCAAGCTTGGCCGGACGCCGAGCCGAATCAGCTAGCGGGATTATCCAGTTGCTGCCAGGCTTGTCAGGGTTTTTTCCAGGGAAGCGCAATCTTGCACGTTCAGCAATAGAGCGTCGGACTGGATTCTTTTAACCAGCCCTACCAGCACTCGGCCCGGCCCGCATTCGATATAGCGTTGCAAGCCCTGCTGGCCCAGCCAGGTAATCGATTCAACCCATTGAACCGGCGCTACGACCTGGCGCACCATCGCCTGCTTTATTTCCGCGGCGCTAGTGTGCGGGCGCGCGGTAAGGTTAGAAACAACCGGCAGGCGCGGGGTCGCCAGCGGCACCGACTCCAGCAAGCGCTCAAGCTTTTGGGCGGCGCTGGCCATCAAAGACGAATGATAGGCCCCAGCCACGTTCAAGGGCACCAGGCGTTTGGCGCCGGCCGCGGCGGCTAGTTGGCTGGCCGCCGCAATGCCGTCCGGCCGACCAGAGAGCACTGTTTGCTCAGGTGAATTCAAGTTGGCTATTTCAACGCCAGCGGCCGCGGCGATTGAGCGAACCTGCTGCAGATCCAAACCGATCACGCTCAGCATGGCGCCGGGCTGCTCCAGGCAAGCCTCCTGCATGAAACGGCCGCGCGCGGCCAGCACGCGCAGAGCATCGGCGAAGGAGATGGCACCGGCAAAGCATAAAGCCGTCCACTCCCCCAAGCTTAAGCCGGCGACAGCCTCAATCGCCAAAGCGGGCTGGCGCTGGCAAAGGGCGCGCTGGCAGGCCAAGCCGACCGTAAAGACCGCCGGTTGACAATGCTGGGTCTGCAGCAACTCCTCGGATGGCCCTTCGAAACAAAGTTTGGCCAGATCATAGCCCAGGACTTCATTGGCCTGTTTGAAGATAGCCCGGCATGCCGGCAGGGCCTCGGCCAAGTCGCGGCCCATGCCTATGAACTGGGCGCCCTGGCCGGCGAAAAGCAATCCGTTTTTAATCGCCATAACCCTTTACCATTCCAAAACGGTCGCCGCCCAGGTGAAGCCGCCGCCGAAGGCCACCAACAAGATGATATCGTGTTTATGGATAAAGCCGGCCCGGGCGGCTTCATCCAGGGCCACTGGAATCGAGGCGGCCGACATATTGCCGCAATCCTGCAGATTGATATAGTATTTTTTAAGCGGCGCGCCCAAGCGCTGGCTGATAGCTTGAACTATGCGGATATTGGCTTGATGCGGAATGATGCAATTCACCTGATCTATGCTGATCTGGCTGTGCGCCAGGGCCTGTTTGGCCGCGCTCAACATGGCATTGATGGCATATTTAAAAACTTCGCGCCCAGCCATCTTCAGGTAATGCAAACGATCCTTGATGGTTTGCTCGGAGGTCGGATGCAAGCTGCCGCCGCCGGGCAGGTTAAGCAGGTGGCTAAGGTTGCCATCCGCGCCCAAGACGCTGCTTAAGATGCCGCGCTCACCCGGGCGGTGGCGCAGCACCGCGGCGCCGGCGCCATCGCCGAACAGAACGCAGGTGGAACGATCCTGCCAATCGGTAATGCTACTCAATTTTTCAGCGCCGATAACCAAAACTGTTTCGGCCGCGCCGGTGGCGATATATTGGCGGGCTGTTTCCAAACCATAGAGGAAGCCCGAACAGGCCGCCTGCAGGTCATAACAGGCCGCGCGACTGGCGCCCAGGGCTTTCTGGACATAGCAAGCGGTGCTGGGAAAAATCATATCGGGCGTAACTGTGGCCAGGATGATCATATCCAAATCTTCGGGCTTTACCTTGGCCTGGGCCAAAGCGCGCCGCGCGGCCATTACCGCCAAGTCCGAGGTTGGCTGCTCGGCGGCGGCGATATGACGTTGTTTGATGCCAGTGCGGGTGGTGATCCATTCATCGGAAGTATCCACCATTTTTGCCAGATCGGCGTTGGTCAAGATCCGCTCGGGCAAATAGGAGCCAGTGCCAATAATGGAGGCGGAACGCAGCTGGGCCGGCTGGGTCTGAGCCGACGACAAGTCGGTTTTAACAATCACAACATATCTCCTACGGCGCTGGTTATGAAATCGTTGATCTGGCTATTGACGGCGTCACGGGCTACGCGGATGGCATGAAAAATCGCTCGCGCCGATGATCTTCCATGGGAAATGATACAGACCCCATTGACCCCCAGCAAGGGCGCACCGCCGCAGGAGTCGGGGTCGATCTGGCCCCGCATGGCGCGCAGCGCGCCCAGCAGCAGCAGATAGCCCAACCAGCGTATTGGGTTTTGTTTAAATTCCTTCTTGATCCAAGGGCCGATGACATGGCTGAGGCCCTCGCTGGTTTTGAGGACCACATTGCCGACGAAGCCATCGCAGACCACCACGTCAACGCCGCCTTGAAAAAGGTCGTTGCCCTCAACGTTGCCCTTGAAATTAAGCTTGGAGCGGCTCAGGATTCGGAAGGCATCTTTGGTAGCTTCATTGCCCTTAGTATCCTCGGCGCCAACGCTCATCAAGCCGATCAGCGGGTTGAGCTGCCCCAGGATACGGTTGGAATAGACGTGGCCCATCACCGCGAACTGGGCCAGCAGGCGCGGGCGACAGTCGGTATTGGCCCCGGCATCGATCAACACAAAGGGCTTGATTGGGCTGGGCATTACCGTGGCAATGGCCGGCCTTTCCACCCCGCGCAGGGTGCGCAGTTTTAAGGTGGCGGCAACCACTACCGCCCCGGTATTGCCGGCCGATATCAAGGCATCGGCCCGCCCCTCCTTGACCAAATCCATGGCCCGGCTGATCGAGGAATCCTTCTTGCGGCGAATCGCCGGCACCGGCGCCTCGTCCATGGCTACCACTTCGGCGGCATGCACTATCTCTATCGAGGCGGGAACCCGAGGGGCCTTCTGCAGCTCCTGGCTAATGGCCTGCTCGTCGCCAACCAATAACATTCTATCAATGCCCGGCAACAAGCTGGCCGCCCGCACCGCGCCGGCCACATTCTCTCGCGGCGCAAAATCACCGCCCATGGCATCTACTGCTATACGCATAGGTCTTATTCCGCTTTAATGCTGAGCACCTGACGCTGGCCATAATAGCCACAGGCCGGACAAACGCGATGGGCCAAACCGAGCTGACCACAATTGGCGCAGGGCCGGGCTGCGGGCAGACTGATTTTATGCGAGCGTTGGCGACTACGAATACGGCTTTTAGAAGATCTTCTTTTCGGGACTGCCATTCCGGGTCTCCTTATTTCTATTGCTGGCGCGCCGGCGCCGCGGCGTTAGCGCCCCATTCAAATGTAACCTGTCCAGAGCATTCCAGGCCGGCGCTGCTTGACTCGGTCGACAGGCGCAGGGCTGCTGGTTTAAATCGACCCCACAGCCTGGACAACGGCCGCGACATTCCGGCGAACAAACCAGGTTCATGGGTAGGGCAAGAAGGATATCCTCACGGATATCAGCCGTCAAGTCTATTGATTGATTTTCTGAAGTAATGCTATAGGCGTGCAGAAAGCTGGCCAAGCGCAGCTTGCGGCGGAACCATTCGGCGCAGCGCGAGCACAGACAATCTAGCTCCAACATCAAGCTACCACGCAGCAGCAATTCATTCTGCAGGCGTTGGGCCATTAAATCATAATGGATCGCACTGGCGCCGCGGAAGAAAGGCTCCCCCTCCAGACCCAGGATCGCGTAGGGCACTGTGCCCTTATAGCGCCGGGCGCGCTGCCTCACATGGGCGGTTTGTATGATCATGCTTCTCTGGCCTCTTAGCTAGGTTGGCAGACGACCAAGGCTGCGGCGCGGCGCTCCGCGGCGCTATGCATCGGCGCCGGATTTAAGCTGTCCGGGCCCTTGACGCTGGGCAAGTTTTTGACACAAGGCAGCCTGGACCAAATCTGGCACAAAGACGCTGGTATCGCCGCCAAAGGCGGCAACTTCGCGAACCATCGAGGAGCTTAAATAGCTATAAATCTCCTTGGGCATCATAAATAAAGTTTCCACGTCCGGCGCCATTTTACGATTGGTTAAGGCCATCTGAAACTCATATTCAAAATCAGAGAATGCCCGCAAGCCGCGCAAAACCAGGCGAGCGCCTTTGCGCCGGGCGTAGTCAACCAGCAGACCATCGAAGCTATCAACCTCAACATGGGGCCAAGCGGCCGCCAAGTCACGAGCCATTTTCAGCCGTTCGGCCAGAGTGAACATGGGGCTCTTATGGCTGCTATCGGTGATAGCCAGGATCAAGCGGCCAAACAAACTGGCGGCCCGCTCAATCAAGTCAAGATGTCCCAGCGTGATTGGGTCAAAGGTGCCTGGATATATAACTACGCTATTCATGATTCGGTTGCTCCTGCCGATGCGGCGCTTTGCCACAGGCTGATGCGGCTTTCCCCATAACTTTTGCTCTTAAGCAACTGCCAGCCGCTGGCCAGGTCCAAGGATACGGCAACTGCCGTTTCCGCCGCCAATATCCCCTTTGCGGCCAAGATAGACCCTGAGCTTAAGGCAGACAAGGTTTTTTTCAGCCAGCTGCCGTCGTGATCGTAAGGAGGATCGGCAAAAATAAGGTCAAAAGGGCCAGCCGCCGCCGGGCGGCGCATAAAGCCAAAAACGTCGCCGGCCACCAGGCGCACAGCCGCCCGAGACAGGTTCTCGGCCGGCCCTGGCTCAGCCTGGCCGCAGAGCGTATGGATATTTTGCCGCAGCACCCGCAAGGTCTGGCGGTTGGATTCAACCCAGCAGACGCTGGCCGCGCCGCGGCTATAGGCCTCCAGGCCCAGGGCGCCCGAGCCGGCGAATAAATCCAGCACGCGCGCGCCGGGAATCCGCGCGGCCAGCATCGAAAAAAGCGCCAGCCTGACACGATCCTGGGTCGGGCGCACAGCCGCCTTGGGAACGCGAACGATCCGTCCTCTTAAAAATCCGCCAGTTATGCGTAAGGCCATAAGTTCCCCTACTCCAAACCACGCTCGAAATTGGCCAGCTGGGTGCCAGGCAGCGTTTGGCCGGCGCGCAGGCGCCGCCAGATATCTTGGACTTGCTCCGGCCGATAGGCTCGCATCATAAAATCGGCCCGCAGCGCGACGGCGCCGGCCGCCTGCAGGCGCTCCAAGCGCGCCGCCAGACAAAAGGGCCGGCTGTTATAGACGATCGTCCGGCTGCCGCGCTTGATCACGCTTAAGCTGTCTCCAAAAGAGGATAACAAGTCCAGGCGCTCTGGCGATGGCGCAGGAGCCTTGGCAGAGTCCGCAGCGAGATCCGGAGCAGCCTCGGAAATGAATAAGGGCGTGTCCTGATAAACCAGCAGCACGGCGCGCGCGCCCCATTCAGCCAAAAGAGATGCCTGGTTGGCCAAGCCGTCTTCGGGCGAGAGCGTAAAGGAATCGGCGCCCAGAGCCATCAGGCGCAAGGCTGCCGCGCGATTGAGCACATAGAGCGGCCAATCGGTTGAAAAGCGCCAGCGGCCCTGCGCGGCTAAGGCCGAGTCAAGCCAGCCCCAGCCCGCCAGGTTGGCAATCTGCCACTTGCGCCAACCAGCTTGCCCCAGGCTGACTATGGCAGCATGCAGCGCGGCGCCTTCCCAGGCCCGCGTGATCACCGGCAGAGCCAAACGCAAGCGCTGGCGGCCAATCTGGCCGGCCAGTTTATTCAAGGCCTTCAACAGGCTGGGAACAGCTGCTGAGTCGATTTCAATGATCAGCTCATCCAGGCCCGACCAGTCGCTTGGCTCAAAGGTTTCCAGCAGCTCCGGGCGATCGGTTTTAAGCGACCAGCGCAAGGCTGGCGAGCGCGCCGGCGCCGGCCAAGGCGGCGCCAAGGCCGCTTTGATAGAATCCAAGCGGGTCTGCCTGGCAGCTTGCTGCTTTTGTTGGAGAGCCTCCAAAAGGTCGCGCCGCAGCCGATTAAGTTGCGATACCGGCACAAAGCGCGCCGGCGGATTAACGATCTCTAAACCATGCAGTTGAAAGGGCGTGGTTCCCAGCCGTTCAAAGGCGGCCCGAATGGTTTGTGACAAGCTGACGGCATCGGCGGCAACCGGAAAATCTCCGGCGCTTGAGCAAGTGACGCTAAGCTGATTCGGGCCAGGCGGCTCTAAACTGGCCGTCGCCCGTAAGAGGCGCTGCGATAGCTCCAGCTTGATCGCGATAGGCCAGCGCCGGCGCCAGCGGCCGGGCCGCGGGCGCGCCAAGCGGTAGCGCCTTTTGACGGCTTGCGACGAGGCGCAATAGATCGCGGCGCCGCGCGGGATGAAGGGGGCATCGGCCGGCAGAACCACCTCCAGCTGGGCTCCGGCGGGAGCTTGATAGAGCTTGGCGGGCTTGGCGCCCGAGCGGTCGGGCGCGCCAATGATGCGCAAACGAGTCACGCTAAAGCCATAGGGCCGCGCGCGCTTGGGCAGGTCTATTTGCAGGCCATCATGCAGCTCCAAAGCGCGCCGGCTGCGGAAACGCAAACGGGCCGGCGCGGCCGGCGGCGTCAGCACAGCTTCAACCCGGCCTATCGGCGCACCGCGGTGCCCGACCAGGGCCGGCGCGATCACTTGGCGGTTATGGCGCGAGTTTAGAAACAGCTGGGTTAAAGGCCGGCTGAAGATGGTTTGCAGATCGGCGGCCGACTGCGGCAACTCAGCAGTGCTAAGCACGCCATCCAGAAGTTTACGGTAAAAATCCACCGCGGCAGCCACGTAGAGCGGGCTCTTTTTACGACCCTCGATTTTCAGCGCCGCCACGCCCGCTTGGCGCAAAGCTGGCAGGGCGGCGGAGCAGTCTAAATCCTTCATGGAAAAGCAGAATCCGCCGGCCGGCAGCTGAGCTGGTCGATTGACCTGGCGGTTAAGGATGCGGTAGCTATCGCGGCAGAGATAGGCGCAGCGGCCACGATTGCCGCTGCGCCCAAGCAGATGCGAAGATAATAAACACAGACCGCTATAAGCGTAGCAGAGGGCGCCCTGCACAAAGGTTTCGATTTCTATGCCGGGGACGCTGGCGGCGGCGGCTATCTCAGGCAAGGTCAACTCGCGCGCCAGGGTAACTCGGGCAAAGCCCAGATCGCGCGCAAGCTCCACCCCCGGCCGGCTATGCAGCGCCAATTGGGTGCTGGCATGCAAACGCAGCTCGGGAAAGAAGCGCCGCGCGATATCAACGAGACCCAAATCCTGGACTATCACGGCATCAACCTCAGCCTCGGCCACAGCGTTCAGACAGTCCAGCAGCTCTTCCAGCTCAGCTTGCAGCACCAGGGTATTGATGGCGGCATAAACCCGCCGGCGCGGCTTAAGGGCATGAGCGTAAGCGCTGAATTCGGAAAGCTCTGCAAAGGAAAAATTGACAGCGTCGGCGCGAGCCGAAAATCGGCGCAGGCCCAAATAGACGGCATCGGCGCCGTATTGCAAAGCGGCATAGCCGGCCGCCGGCGAGCCGGCTGGCGCCAGCAATTCCGGGATGCGCGCAGTTGTTTTCGGGACAGTCATTTTTTAGCAGCTTGACCTAACCAAGTGATTGGCGCATATTAGCGCATTAACGGATCCACAGTAAGCATTTTTACAACATGACACGGCGCAAGAAAATACACCTAGGCTTAATCAGCAAGGCTGGCAGCGGCGCCAGCAACATTGCCTTCTGCGAAAGCGCAGCTTTTTTAAAGCGGCTGGGCACGGGCAACCGGCGCCGGAACCGCTGCGACTATAGCGATAGACCCAAAAACCCTACAACTGACCCTGGCCTGTGATCGCGTGATCACCATTGGAAAGCCCGTTAATCTATCATGAAAATTTTAGTAACCGGCGGCGCCGGTTATATCGGCAGCCACACCTCTTTGGAACTCTTACGGCATGGCCATGAAGTGGTCGTGGTGGATAACCTGCTCAACAGCAAGGAAGAATCCTTGCGGCGGGTGCAAGCCCTGGCTGGCCGGAAACTACATTTTCATAAAATTGACCTTTTAGACCAGCCGGCTTTAACAGAGCTCTTCCAGGAACAGCGCTTGGATGCGGTCATTCATTTTGCCGGCCTGAAGGCAGTAGGCGAATCCAGCAAGCAGCCGCTACGCTATTACCATAACAACATCAGCGGCACCTTGGTATTATGCGCGGCGATGCGCCAAGCCGGCGTGCGCCAGCTGGTTTTCAGCTCATCGGCCACCGTCTATGGCAATGCCACGCAGTTGCCGATCACTGAAGACGCCCCCCTGACCGCCACCAACCCCTATGGCCAAACCAAGCTGACCATTGAGCGCATCTTAGGCGACCTCCATGCCGCCGAGCCGGATTGGCGGATCGCCATCCTGCGCTATTTCAATCCGGTTGGCGCCGATGTCAGCGGCAAAATCGGCGAGGATCCGCTGGGCGTGCCCAATAATCTCTTTCCCTATATCGCCCAGGTGGCCGTTGGCCAGCGCCGCGAGCTGCAGATTTTCGGCCAGGATTACCCTACTTCGGACGGCACCGGCGTGCGCGATTATATACATGTGGTGGACCTGGCGCGCGGCCATCTTAGCGCTCTGGACCGCCTGCAGGCCGGACCCGGCCTGCTGATCTGCAATCTGGGCACCGGGCATGGCTACAGCGTTCTGGAGGCTCTGGCCGCCTTCGAGCGGGCCTCTGGCCGTAAGATTCCCTTTCGTATAGTGGCGCGGCGGCCCGGCGATGTAGCCGCTTGCTATGCCGACGCCAGCCGGGCGCAGACGGAATTGGGTTGGACCGCCACCCAGGATCTCGAGGCCATGTGCCAAGACACCTGGCGCTGGCAAAGCAATAATCCCAGGGGATACGCCTAATGATCGGCCCGATTGCAGACATCCTTGAACGGCGCGAGCTGCTGTATAATCTGGTAACCCGCAACCTCAAGAGCCGCTACAAAGATTCAGTGTTGGGCTTTCTCTGGAGCATCATCACTCCCTTGTTCATGGCCCTTATTTACATGATTTTCTTGCGCATCCTGGCGCGCGGCATCCCCCTGGAAGAGATTTTGATCGGCGTCTTTGCCTGGCAGTTCACCGCCCAATGCGTGGCCAACGGCTTAAGCGCCATTACCGATAATGCCAATCTGGTCAAGAAGGTATATTTTCCGCGCATCATCCTGCCGCTGGCGGTAACCCTATCCAATCTGGTCACCTTTCTGCTCAGCCTGGTGGTTCAATTCGCGCTGGTAGCGATCCTCCTGGCCCTGCGCGGCGAGCATTTCGGTCTGAGCATTCTCTTGCTGCCGTTGCTGATCGGCTATCATGCCCTGTTCTGTTTGGCTCTGACCCTGCTGCTGTCCTGCCTAAATGTATACTTACGCGACCTGCAACATCTGGTAAACGTTTTAACCACTGCCTGGTTTTTCATGTCGCCAGCTATGTATTCCTTGGCGCTGGTACATGATCTGGCCGCGCGCTACGCCTGGCCGGCTTTAACCTCGCTATATATGTTGAACCCCATGGCCATCATCATTACCGGCTACCGAGCTTTGATTCTACCCAGCGCTGTTTTCCCGGCCTCAGCGACGGTGCTGGCGGCTGGCCTGCTGCCCATTTTATTCTTATGGTTGGCCTATCACCTGTTTCAAAAACTGCAACATAACTTCTCTGATTTCTTTTAAATAGCATGAATGCCATCAGCGCGCGCCATCTAGGAAAAAGCTACTGGCTGCAGGAGTCTGAGCCCCAGACCCTGACGGGGGTCTTGACCCGCGGCCTGCGCCGCCGCCAGCGCCGGCGCATCTGGGCGCTCAACGATGTCTCCTTTGATATCGCCGCCGGCGAAACGGTCGGCATCATCGGCCCCAATGGCTCCGGCAAAAGCTCCACCCTGGGCCTGATCGCCGGAACCACTGTGCCGACCACCGGCAGCCTGACCAGCCGGGGCCGCATCTGCTCCCTGCTGGAGCTGGGCGCCGGATTTCATTCAGAGCTGACCGGTCGGGAGAACATTTTTCTTAACGGCGCCATTCTGGGCATTCCGCGAAAAACGATCGAGCGGCGCTTCGAAGCCATCGTGGATTTTGCCGGCATTCGCGAATATCTGGATATGCCGGTGAAATTCTACTCCAGTGGCATGTATGTGCGCCTGGGCTTTGCCATAGCCGTGGAAATGGATCCGGATATTTTATTGATCGACGAAGTCCTCGCCGTCGGCGATGTCTCCTTTCAGCTTAAATGCCTGGCGCGCATTCGCGACTTTCAGCGGCGCGGAAAAACCCTGGTGATAGTCTCGCATGCCCTGGAAACGGTCGAACGTTTTTGCACCCGGGCCATCTTGCTCTATCAGGGCCGACTAGTGGCTGAGGGCCGGCCGCCCGATGTGATCCTGGCTTATTTGAAGGCCTACATGGGTTCCGGCAGCGGCCTGCACACGCTAGAATATGGCAGCCGCGAAGCTGAGATTACCAACGTCCGCCTGCTGAATGGCGCTGGCCAGGAAAGCGGCACCTTCGTGAGCGGCCAGCCGCTGATTGTGGAGATCGCCTATCAAGCCAACCAACGCATTGAGCAGCCTATCTTCGGATGCTCGCTCAAGACCGGCAACGGCATGTATGTCTATGGCTCTAACAGCCAGATAGCCGGCTGGCGCCTCCCGGCCATCGAGGGCGCCGGCAGCATTCGCTTGAAGTTCGACCCCTTAACTTTGCTGGAAGGCAATTTCTATCTATCGCTCTCAATCCATTCCTGGGATCATGCGATCCAATATCACCGCCGCGAAGACTGGTATCCCTTCGTGGTAACTAAGGCCAGCGGCATCTTGGGATTATTTAACCTAAACGCCAGTTGGGAATTAAACCCGCAAGGAGGTTAAAGATGGCTTTATTGCCCCAGATCCAACAACGCTATGCTACCCGCAGCTATCAAAACCGGCCGGTGGAAAAGGAGAAGCTCTCTCTGGTCTTGGAGGCGGCGCGGCTGGCGCCTTCGGCGCGCAATGCTCAAGATGGGCGTTTCGTGGTAGTGCAAGAGGCGGCGCGGCGGCGCGCTTTAGCCGGCGCGGCCAACAACCAAGCCTTCGTGGCTGAGGCCCCGCTGGTTATCGTCTGTTGCGCCCTCAACACCGATTACGTGATGCGCTGCGGCCAACTAGCCTACCCGATCGATCTGGCCATCGCCATTGATCACATGACCCTCCAGGCGGTGGCGGAAGGTTTGGGCACTTGCTGGGTTGGCTCGTTTTACGAGGATCAGGTAAAGCAAATCTTGGACATCCCCGCGGCGGTGCGGGTAGTTGAATTGCTGACCCTGGGCTATCCGCAGGGCCGCCCACCGACCAAACAACGGCTGCCTATCGAGCAGCTAGTTTGTCAGGACCGCTGGAGCTTCTAGCTATAAAGGACAGGCTCCACCACTGCAGCTCGCACAAGAGGGCGCCGCGGAGCCAGCGCCGCGGCGCGCCGCGGCGGTCAGGCTGAAGCTCGAGATGACCTTGCGCAACCGCTTACCGGCGCAATGCGGACAGGCGCGCGGCAGATCGGCGGCGCGGCGTTGGAGATGCTCAAAACGTTTCTGACAGCTGTCGCATTCATATTCATAGATCGGCATGATCTTTCTCCTTCGACGCCTGG
>CAYUHK010000028.1:16758-18559 GCA_964444425.1 uncultured Verrucomicrobiota bacterium | reverse complement strand
ACGCTTTGTCGAACTGGTGCGCCAACGTGATCCGGATGTAATCGAAGGGCATAATATTTTTAAATTTGATCTGCCTTATCTGGCGGCCCGGGCCGCCAGGTGGCGAGTGCCCTTGGCGCTCGGCCGCGATGGCAGCCAGCTGCGCAGGCGGCCCAGCCGGATCGTGTTGGGCGAAAGAACCTTAACCTTCCCAAGATTCGAGATAGCCGGTCGCCACATCATTGATACCTTTTTTCTTTTGCAGATCTATGATCAGAGTCAGCGCGCCCTTGAGGGCTTTGGCCTTAAGGAAGCCGCCGTTCATTTCGGAATAGCCTCTCCTAAGCGCGTCTATATCGCAGGGGCGGATATCTCGCAAACCTTCCTCCGGGATCCCGAGCGCGTCCGACGTTATGCCGCCGATGATATCGGCGAGACCAGAGCTTTGGCCGAAATATTATCGCGCGGCTATTTCACCCAGGCCCAGATGCTACCCTTTACCTATCAAAATGTTTGCCTGCGAGGCAATGCGGCCAAAATTGATGCCCTTATGATTCGCGAATATCTGCGCCGCGGCCACTCCCTGCCTTTCTCTAAGCCAGCCCGATCTTTCGCCGGCGGCTATAGCGATATTTTTATCGAAGGCGTTGTTCACAATGTTCAGCATTGCGATGCTCGATCGCTCTATCCCTCCATCATGTTGGCCCAAGGGCTGGCCCCAAGTTCCGACGAACTAGGAGTTTTTCTGAGCTTGCTGGATTACTTGCGCGACTATCGTCTCAAAGCTCGTCAACACATGCGCGCCGCCAAGACGCCGCCCGATGTCGCTCATTGGGATGCTTTGCAATCAACTTTTAAAATATTAATCAATTCCTTTTACGGATATCTGGGATATCCTCAGGCGCGTTTTAATGATTTTGTGGCAGCGCAAAAGGTGGCTGCCGCCGGCCGCGCCATCCTTCAACAGATGGTTGATTGGTTGAAACAACATGGCGCTCGCCCGATAGAAATCGATACCGACGGCATTTACTTTGTGCCGCCAAGCTTCCCTAATCGACGCGCGGAACAAAAATTTCAGCGGGCCTTTCAGGAATCTCTGCCGCCCAATATCGAGGTCGAGTTCGACGGCAAATATCTTGCTATGTTTAGCTATAAAATAAAAAATTATGCTCTCTTAGAAGCCTCCGGAGCTATCATTATCAAAGGCGTGGCTTTAAAATCGCGGGGCTTGGAGCCCTACTTGCGCGCCTTTCTACGCGAATATCTGCGTTTGAAACTAGAGGCGCGAGCGCCTGCTATTCCGGCCTTAAAGGCTCATTATGAACGGGAACTGCGCGGCGGCACAATGCCTATTCGGCAGCTGGCTAAGACCGAATCCTTGAAAGATTCACCGCGGGTTTACGCAGCCAAGATAGATGATAAGGCCCGCGGCCGTAACGCGGCCTATGAATTGGCTTTGCGCTCGGGCCGACCTTATCAAGCCGGCGACCAGGTGTCCTATTATATCACTGGAACGAAAAAAACTGTAGCTGTTCATAAAGCGGCTAAATTGGTGGCCGATTGGAACCCTGCGTTCCGTGATGAAAATATCCCTTATTATCTGGCCAAGCTTCAGGCGCTTTATACGCGCTTTGAGTCTGACGCCAGCTTGGATAAAAAAACAACTGCGAAGAAGAGCTGATTCCAGAAACAAACAGCTTGGCCCCAATTGCTTTTATTAGCTACCTTGCACTTGTAGCCGAGCGCGCTTTGGCTATATAAACCAGTCCGACTGTCAGCATACCCCAAGCTGGTCGCGGCGGGTGCAGCGCACCTCAACCAA
>CAYUHK010000028.1:0-16748 GCA_964444425.1 uncultured Verrucomicrobiota bacterium | reverse complement strand
CAATGGTTCTCTGGCATTTGAAGTTGCTATTGGCGCGGCTTGATTGCGGCCAACTTGTAAGCAGGCGCTCAGGCAACCTCTCGTCTATAGTCATAAACTCCGCGAGGCTCACTGGGCGCTGCTTGATTGGATCTGAAAGGATATTTTATTTTCGAGAACAGCTTAGCTGAGCTGGGAGCTGATGAGGGATCGATAGCAGGGGTTGATAACAAAAAATCATCTGTGGCCGAGCCAGTCTGAGCAATATCTGCTGATAACTTAGATGTTATCTTTTCACATAAACAGGTCCTTGTATTCCTTTCTCAAAAAACAAAAGAGCCTTAAGAACACTTAGCTTACGGATCCATTACTAGAGCTGAGTTCTTTGGCATGGGATATGCTTTATAATAATATGGCAAAGATAATGGCCAAGATAGTTCTTTGAAAATACGGCAATTAGCAAAAATACCCTGCCTGGTGCGTGTTGTGCGCCTATAAATTACTCGTACCTGACAATGATAATAAGAAACTCCTAGAAGTTTCGTATTTATTATTCGGCACCGAGGATGGCGTAGCCACGGCTTATGGTGGGGTATTTTTGTAGGATTATTTTCAAGAGTTTTAGCAGCAACAACTCTTAAATAACATAATTCAGCTATCAATTTTTATAAACTGCGAATAATAAAGAAATTTTTATTAAGCTATTTAGCTGTAAAGGCTGGCTAATTAAACTAAAAAATCTTGCTGTAATCACTTAAATATGAGCTAATTTATCCTCTTTAGATCTAGCTCTAATTAAAAAATATTTTTCCCTTTAAGGCTTAGCTAAAGACACCTAAAAGGCCTTAAGGCAAACCAGCATATTTCTGCCAGTGGATCAGTAGCTGGCAGTACGCCAAAAGAAAATGTGATGGACTCCAGATTCAACAGTAGACCGCGCTTAATGACCGGCTTGATTTTTATCGCTTTGATTTTGATAGGCTTGGCCTATGCTCTCATGCTGTTTTATCGAGGATTATTGGATCCAGATGAAGGACGTTATGCGGAGATTGCTCGGGAAATGGTCACTACAGGCCATTGGGGCAAAATGCGCCTATTGGGCTACCGCTATTATGAAAAACCACCCTTGACTTATTGGCTACTGGCCTCAGCCATTAAAGCATGTGGAGCAACTGCCGCGGCGGTACGGATTCCCCTGTTGATTAATATCCTTTTGGTTATTGGGCTGCTGCATGCTTTGATCCGGAAACGCTGGGCTAAGTTACTGAGGCTGCAAACCCTGTTGGTTATAGTCTCCAGCTTGGGTTTTTTTATTGGTTTTAGCTTGCTGATTACCGATGGATTTCTGGCCTTCTTCTTCAGCTTGACCTGCATTTTGCTTTTTATGGCTTTTCAACCGGCCGCGCCAGGGCACCACAGGCCGCTATATCTTTTGTTGGCAACCCTGGCCGCCGTCTTAGGATTTCTAGTCAAGGGAGCAGTGGCCGCAGTGTTACCGATTATTATTTTAGTCCTCTGGCTGCTTTGGGAAAGGCGCGGGCGCGAACTGCTGAATCCTTATGTATTAATGGCCGGCCTATTGTTCTTGGCCATCTTAAGGCCCTTATTGGTTTGGCTCGAACAGCATAATTCAGGCTTTCTGATGGCATTTATTTTTGATGAACACATTGCTCGCTTTACCGGGGCCCGCTTGTCTCAATTGCATGCCGAACCATTTTGGTTTTATGCGGCAGTTTTGCCTTTGCTGTTATTGCCCTGGACCTTGTTTATTGTGCGGGCGGCCCGTAACATCATTCGCCAAGGTTTGTTGGCGAGCGACTGCTTGACACGCTTCTTCTTGGTCTGGATTGTTGTCGTGCTGGCTTTTTTCTCGGCGGCAAGCGGCAAATTGATAACCTATATTTTACCGGCCTTACCACCCTTGCTACTATTGCTGGGCCGCTGGGGCCTGGCCGAACCGCTGGATGGCAGCCGCTGGGATCGGCGGCTCTGGATCTTGGGCGCGACTGGTTCCTGGGGCATAGTGCCGATTATCATCTTGGCTTGGGCAGTCAGTTTCTGGCAGCTGGCGCCGAGCCTTGGGCCGGCTCTCTCGTTGGCCAGCCTTGTGGCTCTGACGCCGCTGACCTTGGCCCTGGTTATATTTTTGGCTTTAAAGGGTTTTAAACATCTCCCCGGACTGATATTTCTGAATGCTGCGCTATTATTTAACGTGGCCCTATTGCTTTCGCCACTGGCTGGCAATGAGCTTAAGACCTTATTTAAAGTTAATTCCGCGCCGCTCTATCAGGATTTGGCTCAGCGGCTTAAGCCTGAAGATCAGCTGCTGGTGTTTGGCACACACCGCCCATCGCTCCCTTTCTATACCGGCCAACTGCCTTATATTTGCCATGGGATGAATGAATTAAAATACGGCATCCTCAAGGAACGCCAACGTCCTCATTATCTCTGGACGCAAGCCGATATCCGGCGGCTGGTTCAAGCCTGTCCTGGCCGCGTTTATGTTTTGGTTGCCGCCAAGGACTATCAAAAGAAATTTCTGCCGTTGGGTTTGCATTGCCAGTCGACTGATTTTCATAACGATCCTAACACCATAGTTCTGGAATTACTGCCTATTTAACTGAGCCGGGCCCTGGCGCCTGGCAGATAAATGCCTTGCATTTCAAGAGGAAGCTGCTTAGATGATTTTAGATTTGCATGAGGAATAACAACTATGCTTAGCCCCTATCATAAATATGTATCGGAATACGCGCGCTTATTGAGTGAAGGCTCTGCTTATCCCTTGGGTGATTTTCCGCCGGCAGCGCGCGGTGCCTTGGCTAAAGACGCCCCTCGAGCACTTTTGTTTTCGCCACACCCTGATGATGAAAGCATTACTGGCGCCTTGCCCTTGCGCCTGCTGCGAGAGATGAAATACAACCTCATCAATGTGGCCATAACCCTGGGCAGCCGTAAGGATCGTCAGCCGGAACGCCTGGCCGAATTGGGCGCGGCCTGCAACTATTTAGGGTTTGATTTGGCGCTGACAGCTGAAAGGGGCTTGGAAAATATAGACCTAACCACTCGTGAGCAAAGCCCCGAGATCTGGAATAAATCGGTGCAGACGATAGCTGCTATTATCGTTGAACATCAACCACGGATAATTTTTACTCCGCATGCTAAAGATGGGCATCCCACTCATATCGGAACCCATGCCCTGATTAACGATGCTCTTAAACAATTGGATACAACCTTTTGCTGTTGGGTATGCGAAACCGAATTCTGGGCCCCCTTGACCAACCCCAATTTGCTGATTGAATCCAGCGTGGCCGATGTAGCGGACTTGGTAACGGCCATTTCATTCCATGTCGGCGAGGTGCGCAGAAATCCATATCATTTACGCCTGCCCGCTTGGATGCAAGATAATGTTCGCCGCGGCGGCGAACTGGTGGGAGGGCCGGGGGCGGCGCCGCCGGCTTTTGGCTTTGCAACTCTTTATCGCTTGCGCAAATGGATTCATCGCCGTTACTTAGACGTGGTCAAAAAGGGCAAATTCCTTTCCTGCAATGACTCTCTGGGCGATCTGTTTGGTTAAGCTTGGAACCCTATGCTGAAGCCAGCAGCTTCCGGCTATCATAATTATCTAGCTTATTTTTTGCCCTTGGCTCTCCAAGGCATGGCGCAAAGCCTGACCTATCCACTGGTAGCCATGATAGCTTCACGCGGGGGCGGGGGAGCCCTCAACATGGCCGGCCTAGCCCAAGCCAATGCCGTCTTCGGCATATTTTGGACTCTGGGCATGGGCATCACCACCGCCGGGATGGTATTTGGCAAAACCCGCGAAGGGTTTGCGCGCTGTCTGCGGATCAACAACATCATTATCATAGCAGTGGCAATCCTCTATTTGATTTTGATGTTGCCAGCTTGCTCGCGCTGGTTATTTGGGGTCTTATTGGGCTTGCCGCCTTCTATCGAACAGCCAGCCGTGATAGCTTATATAGCTTCCTTTCCTCTAGCGCTCTTGTTTTTTATGCGCACCCCTTATCAGGTAGCATTGTTTAATAATAATGCTACCGGCCGAGCCTTTATAGCCACCTTCGGGCGGATTATCTTAGCATTGCTTTTGGCGCCGCTATTCTGTTGGCTCAACTGGGTAGGCCCAGTGTGGGCAACCCTATGCATGACCCTGGCAGTGCTGCTAGAACTGCTTATGTCGCGCTATTTCGCTCTGCCTTTTATGAGGCGATTGCCAAAAACGCTAGAGCTGCCCCCAAGCCATACGGAAATCCTAACCTTTTCCCTGACCTTATCCCTGGGCGCGCTGCTGGCGGCCCTTTCAGGCTTTATGATGGGTGCATTTATTGCGCGGGCGCTTAAGCCGGAACAAATGCTGCCGGTGTTTTATTTAGTTATGGGCATTGTCAGCATGGTGGCGGGAGGAGTCGCCCGGCTGCAGGCACTGATCATTAACTATTATAATGGCTCGCCGATCATTAAAGCGCGCTTGTTTAAATTTACCTTGGCGATCGGTTTGCTATTTGGTTTTTTGCCATTGCTTTTCATATTGCCGGGACTGCTAGATTGGTATTATATCATGCTGCAGAAATTGCAGCTGGTCGATTTACCCTTGGTGCGCGGCACTACTTGGGCCATGTTTCTATATCCATTAACACTGGCTCTGCGTAGCTATGCCGAGGGCCTGGCAGCCTATTCTAAAAAGCCGTTAATAATACTGATTGGGCAGATAGCTTATTTGCTAAGCTTGGCGACGGTAGCATGGCTGGCCTTGAATATTGGCGTTCCGGGTAATTTATTGGGCGCGCTGGCGATCCTTCTAGCTAGCTCTGCCGCCGCCGCGGTAACCCTGTTTTTGACTAGGCCGGTGGCCGGAATAGCTTAAGCTAGATTAGCCGCCCCAACGAGCTCGGCCTCAAAGAGGATCAGCCGCGGCCTTGTTCTTAAGACGATCTTTACGGCCGGCTATTTCGTGATCATCACGAAAACCGCTACCGGCGCTATCGGGATGCAGTGGATCGGTTTGCCAAAGAGTAATTTCATCATAATCAGACACACCATCGCCATCGCTATCGGACGCAGTCGTCAGCGTTACTTTGATTAGGCCTTGCATCCCCAAGGGCAAAGACACATTGTTGGCGAAGAGGATCTGGCCGCTGGCACGGGCTATCAAGTTGGTTGCTTGAGCGATAGGGACTATTTGAGCATGAAGGAATTGGTTAGTATGAAAGTCTATCTTCATAAGCAGCGCATTGGCCGGAGCGCTGATCCCCAGATGATCTTTGTAGATAGCCGGATTGCCTTGCGGACCATATAGGCCATGCTGATCGCCCCATTGGCCTTCGGCAATGCAGTTGACAATATCACCGCGACGGGCCACTATCCCGCTAGCTTGCCAACCGACTTTATTGGCTTGAATAAAGCGCACCTGCTCAATAGGTTTTTTGGGCTGCAGACCGGGATAGCTGCAGCAGCCTGCTAAGCTTAATCCACTTAGCCAAGCTAGGCTTAGCAGCATTAAATAAGGCCGCCGGCTCATTTAACCGTTCTTTTTGGCGAAGTCTTGCATGAATGTAGCCAAAGCTTCCACCCCAGCCACCGGGAAAGCATTGTAGATCGAAGCACGAATGCCGCCTACGGAGCGGTGCCCCTTTAAACCTTTCATGCCAAGTTTAGCTGCTTCTTTAAGGAACAGATCCTCTAGGGCTTCACTGGGCAAGCGGAAAGTGATGTTCATGTCCGAACGATATTCCGGCGCGGCGGTGCCTTTATAGAATCCACCTTCATCTATCACCGCGTAGATCCGCTGAGCCTTGGCCTGGTTGCGCTGATAGACGGTCGCCAGGCCGTTTTTCAGCAGCCAGCGAGATACCAGCAGCATCAGATAAATGCTGAAGCAAGGCGGCGTATTATAAAGAGAGTTCTCTTCGATGAAGGTTTGATATCTTAAGATCTTGGGGATCTTCTTGGTGGCGCGCTCGGCCAAATCCTTGCGCAGGACCACCAAAGCTACCCCAGCTGGCCCCAGATTTTTTTGGGCGCCGGCATAGATCAGAGCGAATTGATTGATATCCAAGGGGCGCGATAAAATATCTGAAGACATATCCGCCACTAAAGGCGCCGCTGATTGGGGGAAGGTTTTCCATTGGGCGCCGGAAATAGTTTCATTGGAGGTGATATGCAGATAGGCCGCAGCGGGGCTGAGCTTGAGTTCCCGCGCTGCCGGCACGCGGGTGGGGATTTCCTTGGCACAATCAGCCGCTATGTTCACCTGGCCAACCAGCTGGGCTTCCTTGATAGCCTTGCTGGCCCAAGAGCCAGAATTAACGTAATCCGCAGTTTGGCCTGCGTTGAGTAGATTCAAGGGCAACATGGCAAACTGCATGCTGGCGCCGCCGGCGATGAAAAGCACGGCGTAATCATCGGAACAATTAAGTAATTTCTTATAGTTGGCTACCGCTTCGCTATGGATGGCATCATATTCTTTGCCGCGGTGGCTGCTTTCCAGCAGCGACATGCCTGAGCCCTTAAAGTTGAGCAATTCAGCTTGAGCCTCTTGAAGGGCTTCTAGCGGCAAAGTAGCCGGACCAGCGTTAAAATTATATACTCGTTCCATAATCAATAACCCCCTCTTTGCGGATGATACAAAACCTGAGGTTCAGCAGCCGGCTCTAAACTAGAGCCGGATTGTTGTTTGGATAAGAAAATAATAATTATGACAGTCAACTGCAAGTAAAATTGATTTGCTAGTTAGGCTTCTTGTCATTTGCTCGCTGGCACGGTCTTGGATGCAGCTTAGCTCTAGCTAGATTCTAAAAATGGTTCCCAGGCGTTTACCCAAGATGAAATTTACTATCAGGATGGTGATCAATAAGAAGAGCATGGCCCAGACTCCTAAGGCTGCCGCGATGAAGCGGCCTTCTCCTAGCAGTTGAAAAAGCTCATATAGAGCTTTGGTAATCGGGAAATAGATTTGTTTTTGAGCCAGCATGAGCGAATCAGAGACCTCCAGCATAGCGAAACTGAAGGCCAGCAGGCCGCCGGCGATCAAATTGGCGCCAATCAGCGGCAGAGTGATGCGGATGATCGTGCGAAGTGGAGGGCAGCCCAGATTGCGGGCCGCTTCCTCCAAGCCTATGGATATCTGCTGAAAACCGGCCACGGCTGAGCGGACTACGTAAGGCAAACGTCTAATGGCGTAGGCTATTATCAATAGCGCCACTGGGTTATCGGTTGGATTTAGAAAAGCCAGCCAGCGGCCCGGCTGGCTCATCGAGATATAGCCAAAGGCTACTATGACTCCGGGCACAGCCAAAGGCAGCATAGTCAAGGCATCCAAAGCTCCGCGCCAACGCAGTGTGCTGCGGACGATAACATAGGCGGCGGCAACACCCAAGAGCAGGTCCACCAGCATAGCTAGGCCGGCATAATGCAGGCTATTCTGTATGCTTGGCAAGGTTAGATTATGTCCCAACGCCTGTAGATAATGGTCGCCGGTCCAGAGAGTTGGCAAGACAGCGCGATACCAGGCCTGGCTAAGGCTGGTTAGCACTACGCCAAAATGGGGCAGGGCCGCCAGCAGGAAGACGCCGGTGAAGCCCAGCACCGCCAAGCCAGCCTTGGTGCCAGTTAATTTGATCGGCTTAGCTGGCGGCCCCGCTTTGGCGCTCAAGGCCAGGTTATTGCGTCCTAAAAACCATTTAGCAATGGCATAAAGGCCGATGGCTGAGAACAGCATGATGACAGCCAGGGCGTAAGGAATGGGATTGGCACCAATATCTTTAATGCCATCATATATTTGGATCGCGGTGACGCGAGAGTAATCAAACATTAAAGGGGTGCCCAATTCGGTAAAAGACCAAATAAACACTATGATGCTTCCGGCAAACAATCCCGGCATTACCAAGGGCAAAGTTATCCGCCAGAAGCGTCGCCAACCGGCGCAGCCCAGATTCGCCGCGGCCTCTTCCAAAGCTGGATCTAAGTTGGCGATGGCAGCCACGGCATTAAGGTAAAAGATGGGATAAAGATGTAATGCCTCGGTAACGGCTACTGCCCAAAATCGGCCGGCGCCTAACCAGTTAACCGCCTGCGACCAATCAATCAGCCCCAGGCTAACCAGTGCGGCATTGAATGCGCCCGATTGGCCCAAAATTTGCCGGATGCCGATGGCTCCTACAAAGGGGGGCAAGATCATTGGGATGAGGATCAGTCCGCCAAGCCATTTTTTGCCGGCAAAATCATAGCGGGCTGCCAGAGTAGCTAACGGCAATCCAATCAGGATAACTATGATGCTGGTAGCCACGGCTAGAGCCAAGCTATTCGCCAGGCCTTCCAGATAGATAGGGTTTTGAAATACTTCAGCAATAAATGCCAAGCTAAACTGGCCCTGGTGCAGAAAGCCTCCCTTGATGGTTTGGATCAGCGGCCAGATCAGGAAGACGCCAAGAAAAGCTAGAGTCAAGAGGGCTATCATTAAGGCTCCGCTTTGTTTCATCTTTAGATCAACCTCAAATCTTACCGGCAGCCGCGCGCTCAGCCAACATTTTGGCCTCTTGATAATGGGCTCGGAAAAAAACTATCCATTGCCGCATCAGGCGCGCTTCTTCAAGTTTATCAGCCAGCTGATGGCTGGTCTTGGCCTTGGCCTCTATATATTCTCCATTGGCCGGCAGAGTGCCCAGAGCCCTCATAGCTTGTGGACAGGCCGCTGGCCCGCCGGCATGATGGATGGCGGCCCAGGCCGCCACCAGTTCGGTATGAGTATCTATGCACATCGCCCGAATCAAGGCCCGGATCAATCCAAACAATGGTTCGGTCCAAGCAGGTTGGTAAATAAAATTAGCATCAGCTGCTTGATCCAGCTCGGTCGGCGAGTAGGGCAGAGCGTTGGGATCCGACATGTGCTTCAGGTGGTTAGCACTATACATATCACGGCGAACCGGGAGTCGGCGCAAGGCATAACGCATCGGTCCGCCAGGCTCACCCAGGCGATAATTCCATAATTTTTGACCTTCCGGACTGAGGCAAAAATCAATAAAACGTTCCGCTAAAGCCGGTTGTGGAGCTCCGCGTAACAGGCTGATTGGATCAACGGAAACCGAGGAGCCGGCAAGCGGAGTTAAATAACGCATGCGATCTGATTTTTCATTGCGGCGAACTGTTTCGCTTTCAAAACGTCCGTAATAATCTATGCACATGCCGGCGGCGGCATCACCCTGAGAGACATCGGTCGGCACCTTGCCAGCGGCATCGGTAAAATAACGGGCATTGGCGGAGATCTGTTGGATAACTTGCATGGCTTGTCGCCAGCCAGCCGCCAAAACCTCTGGGCTGGCCCGGGCTGGCGCCTGTTGGGCCGCCAGAACCTGGGCCGCCATCTGTTCCTGAATCAACATTTCAAAAGCCTTGTTGATGGAGCCGCTCTTGCTGGGATCGGCTAAAGCCACTTGGCGAAAATAGCGAAAGTCGGTTAGATCGATCCAGCGCCGCGGTGGCTGTTCCAGGCCGCAAACGCGCAAGATATCTTCATTGTAACAAATGCCGAAAGTGCTTAGGCAGCAGCCGTACCAGCGATCATCCGGATCGTAAAACTGCACGCCACCCAGCTCATTAGGGATGATCTCAGCTATTAGCCATTCGGGATGGCGCGCGCGTAGCCCACAAGGAACAACTTGGCCGGCGGCGGCCTGACGGGCGTGATCATATTGGCCACCGCCAAAAAAAAGATCAATCCCTATGCCAGGTTGAGACACTTTGGCCGCGGCGGCATATTCGCTGTCTAAATAGCGAACGATCTCACTGGTGCCCCCAACATTACGCCAGTCGATCGTCAGGGCCTCGCCGAAGCAGCGCTCATGCCATTCACGAAAAGCTCTATCAAATTCATAGCGCACGGCTTCGTTATGAGGGCTCAATATAACCAGCATCCGTGCTCCAGGGCGGCTGGCTTCTGCCTGAGGTTTAAGCAGAAAAGGCACCGCTAGCACGCCCGCCAAAATAAAAAGTAAAAACAAAATGATTAGCGTTTCTCGCTGCATGAATTGCCAGATCGCTGGATAGGCGATTCCCTGATGGACTAGCTGCTGGGCATGTTTGATTATAAACTTGGATAGGTTGCCAAGCTTATCCTCTTGCTGATTAAGCCAGCTAGCTCCCGATTATTTATGAATAGATAAAATAACAAGGCTGGCCTAGAAAAGCCATCGGAATAAACACCGCTCTTAAGGCGCCGCGGCCGGCTCCAATCCGGCGCCTGGGACGCCAGCAACCCAGCCAACTGTGGCTGGGCAGGCTGGATTAAGCCAGATCATGAGAAGCTGGCCGTCAAGCTATACGGCATAATTACAACAACCGCCTATAGACGAACTTCGCGTTTAAGGCTGGCCGATTTATAAATGGCATCCAGCATTTTCTGGACGCTTAGGCCATCCTCGCCTGGAGCTTCGCATCGTTTGCCGCTGCGTAAGCAGTCCACAAAATGCTTCATCTTATAGGCAAAGCCGTCTTGCGTGCCGGTAAAAGCTGGGGTCATATTCATCATGTAGCCTTGATCATCAGCAAAGATTTGCAGCGGATCCAAGGTGCCGCCGCCCTTAGTGCCCATTATTTGAATGCTAAAAATATCTTTCTCGATATGGGCGGCAAAGCTTGATTCAATGACCAGCGATTCGCCGTTGGCAAACTTGACTAGGCCCACCGCCAGATCCTCTACCGTATAGGTTTTATAATCCCATGGACCCCAGGAGCAGAGCGTTTCAGGCTTCTTGTTGCCAAGATAAGTATAGCAAGCGGCGCTGGCACTGACCGGACGGGGCGAGCCAATAATGAAATGAGCCGCCTCCAAGATATGCACGCCAATATCAATCATCGGGCCACCGCCTTGCAGATCTTTGCGGCCAAAAACGCCCCAGCTAGGAATTCCACGGCGGCGCAAGGCTTGGCAACGAACATAAAGGATATCGCCGAAGCTGCCGCTAGCCACCCGTTTGCGCAGCAATTGAGCGGCCGGAGTAAAGCGCCATTGAAAAGCGATTTGCAGTAGGCGTTTTGGCGGCGGCCACCATGGCGGCGGCTTCCTGGGCGTTCATGGCCATGGGTTTTTCCACCAAGACATGCTTGCCGGCCTGCAGCGCAGCCAGCGTCGGTTTATAATGAGCCTTATTGGGCGTACAGACACTGACGGCGTCGAGATCGGGCATGGCCACAAGTTTTTTCCAATCCTTAAAAAGATGAGGAGGATTAAATTCTTTTTTAAACTTATCCAAAGCATCCTTGTTGATATCGGCCGCGGCGACCACTTGGGCGCCAGGTATTTTAGCCAAATGCTCAGCTTGAAAGCGGGCGATACCGCCGGCGCCGATGAAACCGATACGGATTGTTTTGCTCATAGAAACCTTCTCCTGAGGATTGTTAATGATTAGAGCCTATAAAAACAGTAACCCGACTGAGCTTTTTAACCATCAGAACATTAATGCCCAAAAACGACGCTGAGCGATTCTCTATTAGGTGCTATAAAAAGCAAGCAAAAACCCAACATCCCAACATAAAGGCGCGCGGCAAGTGATTGGCCGCAAGGGCCGCCGCCAGAGATAAATTCCTTTGACCTTTGGAAGGAGTTGTATACTATCGAGGTTGCCTCTCCCCCGCAAAGCTGGGCAGGCGCACATACCCATGAAAGAGAAATTTTCAGCCGAAGTTTCCAAAAAGGATCAGGAATACGAGATCAGCCTGCGGCCCACTAAATTCCGCGACTTCATTGGCCAGGCTAAAGTTAAGGAACGTTTGGAGCTGTTTGTGAAAGCGGCTTGCGACCGCCAAGACGTGCTCGAACACGTCTTGTTGGTCGGCCCGCCCGGTTTAGGCAAGACCACCTTTGCCGATGCCATGGATGTGAACATTCGGGCTACCTCCGGTCCGATCATGGATAAGCCCGGCGACTTAGCCGGCATTCTCACCAGCGTCGAGCGCGGCGATATCATATTTATAGACGAAATCCATCGTATTCAAAAAACCGTTGAAGAATATCTTTATGCCGCCATGGAAGATTTTGTAATAGACATCATGATCGATCAGGGCCCAAACGCCCGTTCGGTACGTTTGAATCTTCCTAAATTTACCCTGGTGGGCGCCACCACTCGCAGCGGGTTGCTTTCGGCACCCTTGCGTTCGCGCTTTGGGTTAAATATCCGGCTGGACTATTATCCAGCCAAGGAATTGCAGGAAATCATTCAACGTTCAGCGCGCATTCTCAACCTCAACATTGATGAAGATGGCGCCCATGAGATAGCCGGCCGCGCCCGTGGCACGCCGCGTATAGCTAATAATCTACTGCGCCGGGTCCGCGACTATGCTCAGGTTAAAGCCGATAATCGGATCATCCGCTCGGTGGCCGATCAGGCCTTGGCCATGCTGGAGATAGATAAACATGGCCTGGATGAAATGGATAAGCGCATATTATTTTCCCTGGTGCATAAATTTTCTGGTGGACCGGTGGGCTTGAACTCTTTAGCTGTGGCGGTGGGCGAGGAGCCCGATACCATTGAAGAGGTATACGAACCCTACTTGATTCAAGAAGGCTATTTGAAACGCACGCCGCAAGGACGAGTGGCTACAGAACTGTGCTATCAACGCCTGGAACTTAAAGCTATCCCTCAACAAAGCCAACTGCTTTAATGAAGCTAACCAGTTGGCCCGCGGCTACGCCGCCGGTTCGCTGGCTTAGGGCAGGGCCGCCGGCAGAACTTTTTCCA
Organism: uncultured Verrucomicrobiota bacterium; assembly: GCA_964444425.1. Taxonomy (GTDB): domain Bacteria; phylum Verrucomicrobiota; class Kiritimatiellia; order JAAZAB01; family JAAZAB01; genus CAYUHK01. The sequence goes on along the minus strand of CAYUHK010000028.1, from coordinate 4,023 downwards.
GACGTAACCCAGGGCTAGGATGACCGCTGAGCACTATGCCTGCGGCCGTGCTGGAGTAAACCTCAGTGATCCTGATCTGGCCGACGATCTCACCAGCTGCCTGAGCGATGATATTGCCGCTGCTTGGATCGCTGACGGCCCGGTTCGCTGCGCGGATATTGAATAGATCGCCTTCGCGAACGCCAACGTTTTCGCCACCATTGATCAGCACGCTGGCTGCGGTGGCATCGGCGATGTGCGGCTGCCATGTGGCATAGGGAATATCCCGGATAATGCGCTGGGCTGCTGCCGTGATCGCCTGCTGAGTGGCGCGCCCCAGAGGCGTTTTAAAAAACAGTTCGCCGCCCAATGGGACTCCGCTATAATCAAAGCGGCGCCATTGAGCAGAAACCTTGATTATGCCTTCGGCTACCTGGCAGCTGATGACCTCGCCGCTTTCCAGGTCTATCACGGTCAGCTTGATCAAGACCAAGGCGCGCTCAGCGGGCGCCGGTGCGGCCCTTGAGGTTGCTTTAAACCAAGCGGAAGAGCTGCCGGTCTGGGTGAATTCGCTAATGATGCCGCGGATCAGATAACGGGCATTTTTTTGACCCTCTGGAGCGCTGGCATCCTCCTGGCGAAATAAATTATGACCTTGGCGCGAGATTGCACTCAGCCTATCTCCCAGACTTTTACGATCAACCGCAATCAAGCGCTGGCTATTGATCAACTCCATCATCAGGAGGTCGCTAAGATCGCGCCCCAATTTCCAAGAGCCCTTAAAGCCGGATTCATTGGTGAATTCAGCGACGCTAACTAAGGGCTTGACAACATTAGGCGGCAATGGGGCCAGGGGTGATGGGGGCGTGCGGCAAGCGGGCAGCAGCACTGCCAGGGTCACCAGAACAAACACGAACCTGCTCAAGCGCTTGACAGAGGCGGCTTGAACCATGTTCATGTTCTTTCTGGGATGGAGCCACTTGGCATAGCCAAAGCGTTCACGGCTTGGCCTTGGCTGCCGGCGGAGCCGATTTTTTTGCCGCCGCTTTGCGGCGATCGACCCAACGTTTGCGGCGTATACGCTTCAGACGAATTCTTAGTTGTTGTCCCATGGTGAGCGCAACCATACAAGCAAGGGCATATCGCTGTCAAGGATAGTTCATTTTTTAATTGATTTTAAGGATTTTTTCTTTTATATATTAGTATCAAAGTCGTTAGCTAGCGAAGTTTATCGCAGCTGCCAAGATCGATAATATAGAAGGGTAAAACAATAGCCATGAAGCCAATCAATCTCATCCTAGTTGGCTTAGGCTCGCTAGCTCCAAGAATCGTCGAGTTTATTTTGGAGCGCCAGAAACAGTTTCGCTTGGTTGGCGCCGTAGACCCCGATCCACGTAAGCTAGGTCGCGATCTGGGCCGGGCCTGTGGCTTGAGAAAGAAATTGCATATTCCGATTGTGGCCGACCTGGACCAGGGGCGCTGGCGCGATAAACCCAAGCTGGCCATTTTATCTACGGACCTGGATCTGAACCGCTTGGCGCCTCAGATTGAGGCCCTGGCGGCCGCTGGTCTGCATGTGCTGGCCACCTGTGAAGAATTATCCTTTCCCTGGCTGACGGCTCCAGCTCTGGCGCATCGCCTTGATACCATAGCCAAACGCCATCAAGTGACGATCTTGGCGCCGGGACTTAACACTGGCTTCATCACCGATCTGCTGCCGATTGCATTGACGGCCGTCTGTCAGCGGGTCGATAGCATTCATGTCGCACGGGTTCAGAATGCCGCCTTATGCCATGCCTTATTCCAGGAAAAAATGGGGCTAGGCCTGACTGTGCAGGATTTTGCCAAAAAACGTCAAGCAGATCTATTGCGTTTCGCTGGCTTGACCGAATCTATTTCCATGATAGCCACGCGCATGAACTGGAAGCTCACGAAGATAGAAAATGATCTAAAGCCGATCACGGCCCGGCGCCTGATGCGGACTAAATCAATAACCATCGGCCGCGGCGCGGTAGCAGGCGTTCAACAGATTGGTAGGGGGTTTTTGAATAAGGAAGAAAAGGTTCGGCTACTCCTGCGCACTGTGGTAGCAGAAGCTAAACCATATGACAAGCTGGAGATTCGCGGCGTGCCTGGCTTGACTATGCATATCGCCGGGGGCATCAAAGATGATGCGGCCGCCGCCGCCATTGTTCTTAACGCCATTAGCTCAGTGCTAAGCGCCAGCGCCGGCTTAAAGACCATGATCGATATTCCAGTGGTCTCTTGGTTCTCCGCCTAAGCGGTCCTCTTATAGCGCGCCGCCTTTAGAAGTTATAGGCTATTTTAAGGCCGCCATAGCCCTCCGCGGCTGAGTTTACACCCTTGCCGCCATAGGCAGTAAAGCGCAGACTTTCAGCTGGGCTGTAGCTCATGCCCCCATGGAAGAAGGCCGGAACGCCATCATAGGGATTATCGTCCGGCTCTTGGAGAACCTTGGCTTCAGCCAAGACCGAAAAGCGATCGCTGAGATCCCAAATGAAGCAGGCCGAGCCGGAAAAAATGCCTTGATCATCCATGTTGACGTTATAGCGACCATCCAGAATATAATGATAAATATCGTTGACGGTCGTGCCCACCGCAATGCCAAAAACAGCGTCGAACTTGCCTAAGCTATAGCCAAAGATGCTGTCGGTTTTTTGAATGGGGGCCATATCCTCATCATCACCCAGCGGACAAGAAAGCTCAGCATAGGGAATAACCCAAGGATATTTATAGGTATATTCATAGGCCAATAATTCAAAACCTATGGTGGCGTCCTGAAATTGGTTAATATCGCCTTGCAGATCAGAGCGGATCAAGCTATAGGGCAGCGAGCCATACAGAGTTACATTTTCAAAGGCTCCGAAACGGATCTGAGGGATGATCGTATAGTTATTACGTTTCTGATCCAGTCCGGAAACATTACGAGATTCATCCTGCTGCACATAGCCACCCAATACGTTAACTTCAAAGGCATGTAATTCAGGTACTTTATTTTCCTTGGCGAAGAGCGGTCGGATAGATTCCGATTGGGCGTAGCTTGAGGATGCCGCCAACGCCAAGGCCGTTGCCAAGACTAAATATCTAGCTTTCATGGGAATCTCCTTAGATTAAAAGCGTTCCCCAGCAAGATAATGCCCTTGATATCGAAAAGCAATAATAAAATCCGCTTTTCTGGGCAGGCCTTGATTCAAGATAGTTCTAATTCAAAAAGCGACCGGCAAGTCATCAGCCAATAGAGTGGATAAAAGAAATGCGATTCATACACGTGATCAAACTGGCCACACTGGCATTAAGCATAACAATCCATTGAGTTATCCTTTTAACCTAATGCTTTTTGCTAATGCCTAATCAGTTTTTTGCGAGCTAATTGCACAATAATCGCGCTATTCAGGTTATATATCAACATGGAGGATCAGGCGTAACCCCAGACCAACCAGAAAGCTCAGAGCTGCCACGCCTAAGCTTAAGCCAGCCATTTCCAGAAAACGCTGACGAAACGCCAGATCCTTAGCCACTGAAGTATAATAATTAAATAATGCGATAATCCCCACAGCAATACACAGCGTACAGACCAATGCCATATAAAAATTACTCAAGATAAGATATGGCATAATTAATGCAATAACCGTTATGATATAGGTGACACCAGTATAAATGGCCGCCTTCAATGGGCTTTGATCAGACCCTTCCGTTTTGGTGGATAAATACTCAGAAGCCGCCATGGAAAAGGATGCGGCAATGCCCGTAATTAGCCCTGTTAAGGCAATTAGTTTGGTATTCTGTAATGCCAAGGTTAGTCCAGCCAAGGCCCCGGTCAGCTCAACAAGAGCGTCATTCAAGCCAAGCACTATCGAACCAACATAGCGCAAACGCTCCTCGTCCAGCATAGCCAACAAGGCGTCCTCATGTTCGTGTTCCTCGCGGGCAATAATATCCATTTCCTCTATTTCTGAGGCTAAACCCGCATAAGTCTGCTGAGCGCTGGCTTCGCCTTGCTCCATGAGTTTTACCGCGAAGGTC
>CAYUHK010000027.1:0-19133 GCA_964444425.1 uncultured Verrucomicrobiota bacterium | reverse complement strand
TCTCAAAATGATGCATTTCAAATTGGCCTGCGCGGTGTGCGCACCATGCCCTAGCTTGAGGTGGCCAGCAGCCCTTGAGATAAGGATCAATAGGATTGATATAGTGCTGCCGCCGATTAGCTAAGCAATCCTAACCGACTGGAGGCAGAGCCTTATGATTGCTGTGCGGATCGCTCAACTATCCTTCTCTAACATGGGCTTCGTGGTGGTTCTGCGCGGCGAGCAGGATCCCCGTAGCCTGCCAGTTTTCGTGGGCGCCACTGAGGCCCAAGCTATCGCCTTATATCTGGAACATTTTGAAACACCGCGGCCCTTGACGCACGATCTATTCAAGAATGTGCTGGATAACTTGGAGTGCCGCCTGCAACGCGTGGAAATCAACGATCTGCATGAGAATACCTTTTATGCCAAACTGTTTTTGGAATGCCACGGACTGGAGTCGGTTGTAGATGCACGCCCCAGCGACGCCATGGCGCTGGCCCTGCGTTGCGGCGCGCCGATTTTCGTGGCCAAACAAGTCATGCAATCGGCTGGAGTGATCTTGCCGGAGCAGCCCAAGCCTAAGCCGCTGCTCTCCGACCTTGACACCCTCAAGCAGCAATTATCTCAGGCTGTTGCCGAAGAACGCTTTGAGGATGCCGCCCGCCTGCGCGATGAAATCAAGAAGCTCACCAAGGCCAATTAAGCCGCTGCGCCAGAGCCTTAGCTTTTTTCAAGCCGCTTCGGCCTGGGTTGAGGTTGGGGGCGTGGCGTTGGTTGGGTTGGCTGCGGCCGGCTCAGGCGCTGGCGCCAAGAGCGGATTGGTTTGAGTGCCGCCGGAAGGCAGGGGGATGATATCCTCGGCCTTAAAGGTGATATTGGTGATGCCCTCATACTCGCTCAAGCTGGCCGGCTGGGCGGCCCGGCGCTCGCGCCGTTCGGTTTGAATGGCCTGACGGCTTAGCTCTTGCTGGCTGGCTTTTATTTCCAGCTCATCACGGCGCTGTTTAAGCTCGCGCGCCCGCAGCTGTTCTACGGTGGGTAGTTTTTTCATCTCGCTGCCGCTCCAGTCATCGCGCAGCAAATCATCGGCTTTTTGTAAGGAATCGAAGCGGCGGGCCGTTTCGCCATAGACATCCTGGGGCGATTGCAGCACGTAGGGGGTTATCATCACCATCAATTCGCCGCGGGTGCTGCTATCGCTCTTGGAGCGGAAGAGCTGGCCCAGCAGGGGGATATCGCCCAGAAAGGGTATTTTTTCCTCACCGGTTTTCTGTTCATTGCCCACCAGGCCGCCCAACACGATTGTGCGGCGGTCGTTGACCGAAATCGAGGCGCCGAATTCACGGCTGGTGATGATGGGGACGTCGTTGCCATCTATCTTAACATTGCCGCCGACATTATTGATCTTCTGCAATATCTCCATGACCACGAAGCCTTTTTTATTGATGTGCGGAGTAACCGTCAGCTCTATGCCGATATCCTTGTATTCATAGCCGGATTGCTGGGTGCCGCCCGAGGAGATACTGGTGGAAGTTACGATCGGGCGTTTTTCGCCCACCATGATCTTGGCCTCCTTATTGTCGGTGGTGAGGATAATCGGGGTGGAGAGGATGCGGGCATCCGAGGAGGTTTGCAGCATGTTCAAGACGGCGTCGATGTTCAGGTCGAAGATGCTGAAATAATAGGTTAGGCCCGAGCCGCTGGCGGCCAGGCTTTGGGCGGGATCGGTCAGGGCGGTGGCGCTGATGATCTGGCCCTCGGCGCCCTGCCGACTGGTGCCGGCAAAGCCCAGGAAGGAGCGCCGGCCGCCGGATTGAGTTTTATTATAGGCCACCATGGATTTTTGCAGCCAGTCAACACCCATCTTGAAATTCTTGCCAAGCTCCACCTCGATGATGACAACTTCTATCAAGACCTGGGCCAGCGAGACATCCAGCTTCTCCAACAGATTCTCGATCGTCTGCATGTCGGCCTTGGTGGCCATGACTAAGAGAGCATTGGTGCGCTGGTCGGCGATGATCTTGACTTCGGCGGAGAGTTTGCCGCTGATTTGAATCTCGCTAGAGCTCTCGCTGGTGGCGCTGGTCCGGCTGGTTTCGCGGCGGGGAAAAGCTGGCGCCAAGGCGCTTGGCGGCGCCGTCGGCGTCCGGGCGGCTGGAGTCCTGGTGGCATCGCCGGCCGCTCCGACTAGGCTGGTCAAGAGATCGACTACTTCCTTGGCATTGGCGTATTCCAGGCTAAAAACCTTAATGGTTACGTCCGGCTCGACCTGGCGGTCCAAGGCGCTGATGATCTGTTCGATAAAACGAAAGTGTTCGGGGCGGGTGATTACGATCAGGCCGTTGGTGCGGTCGTCGGCCACCATTTTCACCTTGCCTTGAATGATGCCGCGTTCGGCGGCCGGCTGAAGCAGCTCGTTAACAGCGCTGGCCTGGGCTGGCGCGCGGCCTGGCTGGGGCACCTGCAGGGCCTGCAGCGGCCCGCGGGCCGCCGTCAGCTGCTGGCGAATCTGGCGGGTGCGGCTGTCGCGCGTCTGGGCATCGGCCAGGATCGCTTCGATCTTGCTCATGATCTCAGAGGCCTTGGCATGCAGGATTGTGAAGATACGTAGTTCCTCGCGGGTTTCGATGGGCTGATCCACTATCGCCAGGATTTCCAGGATGCGCTTGATATTGATGGCGGTATCGGTGATCAAGACGCAGTTAACCCGTTCTAAGGGGGTGATCTTGCCGTAGTTGTGCAGCAGACCTTGAATGGTTGTCTCAGCCTCGGCGATATCAATGTGTTTCAGCTCGATGATGCGGCTGACCAGTTTGTCGGTGTCGGCTATCTCGTTGGCCAGCGGGCCGCTGCCTGTCTCCATCCCTGATTGGCGCGCGGCGCTGATCGGAACCACTTTTAAAAACTTGGCGCCCATCGGCACCAGGGCCACGCCGTGCATGGCCAGCACCCCTTCGATCGCCAGCAGGGCCTCCTGTTTGGGCAGACGTTTGGGGCATTTGAGAGTGATTTTTACGGAGGGAACATCGGGAGCCTGCATCAGCGCCAAGCCGGTCCACTCGCTATACTGTTTGACGACTTCATCCAAATCAATGGCTTCATATTTCAAGCCCACCAAGGGTTCATTGGTGCTGGCGCCCGGGCCGATCGGGAAGAGTGGCGGCAGGGCGTTTAAGTCCATCTCGGCCTCGTCGAAATCATCGCTGAAATCATCTTTCGATAGCGGCGCTGGCTTTTGCGTCGCCGGCAATGCCGGCGCGGCGACTGGTTCTTCCGCGCTGGCGCTCGGAGGCATTATTGCGCTCGGGCGGCTTTCCGGCGGGGCGGCTTCTTGCGCAGTATCAGCCGCTGCCAGGACTTCTGGCGGCGGAATTTCTGGCGGGGCGGCTTGTTCCAGGGCGCTGGCGCCCGGGGGCAGTTGAGCGAGGTTGCCCCAGCCGAATAGGATCAAGCATATTCCTAAAAAGATTTTCCAGCGTTGCATAAGCGTGCGTCCGAGGTTGGGCCAGCTTTTAGGCGGCATTATTTCATAAACTCTTGCTAAGCGCAATGTTTCATTGCGTTGGCGCGCCCGGCGCTCGGCTATAAACGCAGATCAGGGTAAAATTGCCTTTCATTTGGCTTTTGGCGCCGGGCAGCAGTGTCAAGGATATGCTTTCGATGTCCATGGCGACGTTTTTTTCCTCTTCCAAGGCATAAAGAAAATGTACCAGGCTGGCCAGATCAGCTTCCCAGGTGCATTCGATGGCCAGCTCATAAAGGTCGCCGTGGCGTTTTTCATTTTGGGGACGGCGCTGCACCAGATTAACCTGGTTATCCTTGGCGATGCGCTCCAGGATTTTCAGGTAATCGGCGGTAACATCCTGATCGGGCGCGTATTTCGAGAGCTTGGCGGTTAAGACATCCAGGCGCTCGCTCCATTGAGGGCGTTGCTCCAGCAGGCGCTCGGCCAGGGCGATGCGCTCCAGGGTCTGTTGGCGCGCGGCGCTGTTGGCGCGCCAGGCGCTGGCCTGAGGGGCGGCGATCCAGTAAGAGAAGCTGAACAGCAGCAGGAAGACTATCACCCAGCTTAAGGCTATTTCGCGGCTGGTGAATTTCATGGCGCTCCTTCGGGCAGGTGCAGGGTCATTTGAAAAGTCTGTAAGCTGGTTGTTTTGCGCTTGGTGGGCTGGGTGCTGCCCAGCTCGACCTTGCCGAATAGGCTGGATTTATCAAGGGCTTGTTTGAAATCATAAATGGGGTTTACGCTAAGCGCCTCGCCGCGCAGGCTTACGATTGTGCCCTTTTTGAATTGAAAGGAGGTTAGGCAGACATCCGCTGGCAACAGCTGGCTGATTTCGCGCAGACATTCCAGGGCGGATTGGCGCCGATCCAGGTATTGTTCAAACAGGCGTGCTTGCCTTTGCATGGCCCGCACCGCCTCGGCGGGCGGCTGTAGCTGCCCAGCCCGTTTTTGCAGTCGGTGCAAGGTATATTTTTCCCAGCTGGCCCCGCTCAGCAAGACGGCGCCGGCCAAGAGCCAGAGGGCCAATAACAAAAGCGTGGCCGCCAGCAAGCGGCGTTTCAGGCGCGCCGCCGCCGCCGCCGCGCGCCAGCTCGCCGGGATCAGGTCCAGCCGCGCCGGCACGCCCGCGTGCGGCCCGGGCTGATCGATAAAGAGAGGTTCCAGCAGGCGCTGGGCCAAGCCGCAGCTCAGGGGCGGCAGCTTGGCCAGGTCGTGCAGTTGCGGAGCCAAGCCGCTGGTGGCCTCTAGACGTTCGGGCAGGCTTGGCGGCATCAGCTGGGGATCTTGCCAGAGATCCAAGCCGCTCAAGCTCGCCGGACCTTGCTCCAGATCCAAAGCCAAGATCAAGCCCTCCAGCTCATGGGCTATCTCGGCGGCGAATTCTTCCGGGGCCAGTTGCTCGCCCGGCCCCAGCGCCTTGAAGGCCAAGGGCACGCCCTGCTGCAGGGCTATCATCAGCAGACCGTCTTGATCCAGGCGCAGCACGGCGCGCCGGCCGGCGCCGCTGGCGCTGCCATGTTCGCTAAGCAGTCGCCACCAAGCCAAGGCATCCAGGTCGATCCGCCGCAGCTCCAGGCCGGCCTTGGCAAAGAGCTGGCCCAGAAACTCAATCCGCTCCTTGGGGGCCGCCGCGATCAAGACTCGGCTGCCCTGCGCGGTGGTCTGCAGCTGCTCGTAGGAGACAGCCAGGCGCTCTTCGGGGAAGGGCGAAAACTTGTCCAATTGCAGCTTGACCATCTCGGCCATTTCTGTTGGATCGGTTGAGGGCAGCTCGACCACTCGCAGCAGCAGTTGATCGGAGGCCAGCCCCAGTGCCAATGGGCCCTGCAGATCGGGAGCCTGGCCGCGGATCAAAGCAGCCAGCTTATCCGGGTCGTTGAGTTCATCGGGGCTGGCCGCCAGCTTGAGCTGCTGAGAGCGCGGCGCGTCCGCCAACGCCGTCAGAAGAGTCCATTCCAGGCTGGCGCCGTGCAGGCGCAAGCCGCGGGCCGGCTCGTCGCGCAGCTGGTTGCGGCGCATATCCTTAAGCAGCGCCCGCCCGAAGGCGCCGGCCTGGTCCAGCCAAGCTCGTTGCCAGCAACCCCAACGTTGCCGCCAAATCGATATATTGGCTAAAAGTGGTTTCATGGCTGCATTTTTATGGTTTTTTCGCGCAGCCGGCGCGCGGCCGCGCGGCGGCTCAGCGAGTAGATCGGATTATTTATTATTGGGGCGCGGAAGTCAATCAGCTAACTGGCCGGCCGCGCCGGAGCCCTCAAACCAGCTCAGCACCAGCAGCTCTTGTTTATCTAGCTTAAAGACGCAACTGATGGTCCTTTCAACATCACCAACCTTGCCGCGGGCTTGCACGGCGTAGCGCCCGGCCGCGCTGAAGCTGAGCCGCTCGGCCAGCGCTTGAGTCAGCGCCGGAATGCGGGTAATCAGGTCGTTGAGGTCTTTAAAGGGGCGATCGTCGGCCGTGCCGGCCTGGCCGTCGGGGCCATCGCGTTCGGCGATGATCTGTTCGGCTAAGGCGGCGTCAATGTTTAAGGCAGCCATCAAGGCGGCTTGGCCGACGGCATTGATGTTAATCTTATTATCTTCGGCATACATGCTTAAATAGGGGGCCAGGGCTTCAAAAACGGTTAGGCCGCTGTCGGGGATGATCTCGGCGAAGCCCTTGACCAGGTTGAGTTCGCTCAGCGTCTCCAGAGGAGCATTCTTGGATCTATAGGGCGGATTGAGGCTTTCATAATATTGTGATTCAACCCCGTTAAGATGCGATAACTCGTCCTGATCCACCCAATCCAGCAGGCAGTCAACTAGGCTATCCCATTGTTCGCGGGGCACGCCGGCTGTTTCCAGCAGGGGTTCCCAGGCCTCATAGCTGGCCTGGCGATTCGCCACCTGAATCAAGCCATTGACCTGCAAGCGCGCGTTTTCCGGCTGGATCGCGACGCTTAAGCTGCCCTCGCCGAGCTGGCGGGTTAATTCGGCGCCAGCGCCATGGGCCAGGGCGATGGCGGCGTAGCGCAGCTGCTCATCAGAGCCCTTGGCTAGGTAGTTGGCTGGGTCGCTATTATTGATTTCTGGGTCGGCCGTCTCCAGCAGGGCCATGCGCGCCAACTCCACGCCGGCGCGCGCCAGATATTCGGCCTTGAGACGTTTGCGCCAAGTCGAGCTGATCCGCGCCTCGATGTGCATATCAAAGGCGAAGGCGGCCACAAACATGGCCAGCAGGCCCAGCACCCAGAGCACCACTATCAGGACCGATCCGGCATTGGGTTTGTTGGCGGCTGGGCTCATCGGCGGCTCCATGAAAGAGGCGCCAGCGGCAGCTCCACCAGGCGCTTGATTTCCAGCTTGGGCGCGCCCGGCTCAACTGGGTCCAGGTAAAGGGTTATTTCCAGAGCCGCCGGCAAATGATTGGTGGCCTCCTGCTCCCAGCTCTCCTCCCATTGCCAGCCCTGCTCGGTGCGATTGGTGGCTACCCGGCAAGCCAGGCCCTGCAGCTTGCCGCAGACATAGAAGGGGTCTAGCTTGGCTGGATCAAAGGAATCGAGTTGGGCGTAGGGCAGCCAGGCCCGGCTGGCCAAAGCTAGCGCGCCATCCTGATCGGCCTCGACCGATATGCGCACCCGGTGCAAGCCGCGTCGCAGCTTGTCCTCGTGGGCCAGCAGGTCCGCGCCGCGCTTAACCCAAGAGAAACTGTCGCGGGCGGCGCTGCCACTGGCCTGTTTTTCCAGCCAAAACCCGTAAGCGCCGCCGGCGCCGGAGCGGCCTTGCGGCGGAAAGAAGGCGCAGCGCAGCCCATTGACCAGCTGCTCCATGATATAGTCGCCATGGTCCAGATTGTTGCCCAAGTTGATCCCGCGTTGCCAGGCCCGCGAAACGCTGAAATAGGCGCTGAAGGTGATGGCCATGGCGGCCGCCAGCAAAGCCATGGCGACCAAAGTCTCGATTAAGCTGAAGGCCGGCGCTGTTGTTTTATGTCGAGCGTGCTGCATGCTTGGGCCCTATTCGGTTCTGGTGACGCTGATGCTGCCGAAGTCGTTGGCGGGGCAGTATAGCAAACTAGTGACCTCTTCGCCGGCGCTTTGGCCGCGCTCGGACCAGGCCACCCGAGTCTTGATTAGATAAAGGTTGGCCTCGCCGTCCAGGGGGGTTAATTCCCGCGCAAAACTATAGCCGTTAGGGTAGCTTACCGGCGCCACCATGTTTTGTTCAAGCGTGTTGCTGCTCAGCAAGGGATAGTCCAACTCGCCTTGATCCAGGACCTGGCGGGCGGTTTGATAGTTGCGCGCCACCCTGATTACCGCCAGGCATCTGGCGGTGCATTCGATCAACACGAAGATGCCGATGCTTAAAATAGCCAAGGCCAGCACCGCCTCGACCAGGGTGAAGCCGCCAGCGCTACGTCGGGGGTGGGCAACCATCTAGAGCCTCCCGGCTGGCAAGGTTTTAACGCTGGCTAAGGCGTCCACCTTCACCAAGATATAATTGCCGTGTTGATCGCTAAGCCTGAGCGTGAAGGGCTGGCAAACTCCATTGCTGCGATAGGGCACCGCGTGGGTGCCCTCGCTGAAGCTCTGGCCGCCTTGCAGTTCCAGCGAGTCTAGTTGTACCCCCGTGATGACCCGAGTGAAGCGCGGCAAGCTGGTATTGGAAGAAATTATGTCGATCTGGCCGCTATCCAAATCAAAGCTAAGCTCCAGATCGCTTTGCTTAAGCAGCGCCATGCTGCGCGCATAGCGCGAGACTGTCGTCATGGTATGGGCGGCCGTGCGCAGGCGTTGCCAGCGCATCGATTGGACCAGCGCCGGCATGGCCGCGCCCAAGCCGATGCCGATGATCACTATCACCAGCAGCAGCTCCATCAGGGTGAAGCCGCGCCGCTCGGCCGGCGCCTGGCCAGGGAGCTTAAGCATGGTTACAGCGCACGCCATTCGGCGGCCTCATTTCAAATTAGAGATATCGTCGGCGCTTTCCACGCCATCCGGACCCAGCGACTTGATCTCGTAGGCATTATCCTTAAGGCTATAGCTATATTCCTTGCCCCAGGGATCGTGCGGCACCACACCTTTTTTCAGATAAGGCCCTTTCCAGTTCAGCTCGCTGCCTTTATTGATCAGGGCTGAGAGGCTGGCCGGATAAACGCCATTATCCACCTCGTATTGATCAATGGCCAGGCTGATGCCGTCGATGCTGGCCTTGGCCGCGGCTATTTGGGCTTCCTTGGTGCGGCCGCCCAGGCGTGGCACAACTATCGCTGCCAGGATGCCGATGATGACCACCACCAATAAAACCTCGATCAGGGTGAAGGCGCCCCGACCGGCTGGCCGCGGCCATTTAAAACTTTTAAGCTGTTGCATTATCTCCTCCTCGGATTGTTTGCTGTTACGATTTGTCTGTTGTGTCTTGTCGCTGCGTATTTTTTCTGGCACCGGCGTCTTAGCTCAAACGCAGCCGGCCGGCCAGCCTACACATTTAAGCCGCTGGTTAAATCGAAAACCGCCAGTAAAATACTGATGGCCACGAAGCCAACCACCACCGCCATCAGCACTATCAGGATTGGCTCCAGCACAGTCGTAAATATCTTTACCTGGCGATCCAATAGCGCCTCATAGCGCCGGGCGATATGGGCCAGCGCGCCGCTCATGTCGCCGGTTTCTTCGCCGATCGCCAGCATGTCGGTGAGCATGGCCGGAAAGACCTTGCCGGCGGCCAGGGGTCCGGAAATCGAGGTGCCGTCGCTAACGCGTTCTTTAGCCTTGCGGATCTCGCTGGCTATGATCATATTTTGGACCGTTTGCTCGCCAATGCTTAAGGCGTCCAGAACCGCTACGCCATTGGCTATCAGCATGCCCAGGGTGCTGGCGAATTGAGTGAAGGCATTGGCGGCTATGATCTCGCGGATCAAGGGCATCCGCAAAAGCAGACCGTGCCACCACAGCCGGCCGGCCGGGCTGGCCAGGTAGCGCCGGAAGAGCACCGCCAGCAGAATTGCCGCCGCTATCAGCAGCCAGCCGTAATGCAGCATGGCCGAGCTGAGCCCGATCAGAATGCGGGTTGGCAAGGGCAGGGTGCTGCCGAGGTCCTGAAAGATAATGGCGAAACGGGGAATCACGAAAATCATGGAGAAAATCAGAGTGGCGACGCCAACCGTCAGCACTATCAGGGGATAGACCAGGGCCATGATCACCTTTTCTTTAACTTCCTGAAGGCGTTCGTAGTATTTAACGATGCGTTGCATAACCGCGGGCTGGTTTCCGCTGGCTTCGCCGGAACGGATCAAGCTGATGTAAAGGGCTGGGAAGGATTCCGGAAATTGGGCCAGGGCCTCGGAGAGGCTGCGGCCTTGAATGATGTTGTCGCGCAGGGCCTTGATGATGCGATCGCTATCGGGATTGGTGCGCCGGCGCGCCAGGGTGTTCAAGGCATTGCCCAGTTTCATGCCCGAGGCCAGCAGGTCGCTCAGTTCGCTGGTGAAGAGCAGCAGCTCGCGTGAGCGCAAGCGCCCGCCGCGCTGGCGCAACCTGAGCCAGTCTCTCCAGGAGAAGGTTGCCGGGTCATTGGCGCCGGCGCCGGGCGCGCTTTCTTTGACGGCGATCGGCACATAGCCCAGGCGCTCGATCTGCAGCAGCGCCGCGCGGCGGTCGCCAGCTTGAAGGGTGCCTTCGATTCTTTGTCCGGCCCGCGAGCGCGCGCTATAAGTAAAGTTAGCCATGGTTTTAAAGCTGCCAGCCGGGCTGGCAGCGGCAAGCTTAGTTAATTATTCATCTTCTTCGGTAACCCGCAAGACTTCCTCGATTGTGGTAACCCCCTTAAGAGTTTTGGCCCAGCCATCGTCGCGCAGGGTGCGCATGCCCTCGCCGATCCCCTTCTGTTTAATGGCGTTGGCTGACTCGCGGGAGATGATCATCGGGCGAATGGCCTCGCTGATAGTTAAAACCTCAAAGATGCCGCTGCGGCCCATGAAGCCAGTCTGGCGGCATTTCTCGCATCCGCCCGCTTCAAACAGCTGCTGCTGCTCCAGATCGGCCAGGGGAAAATGGATTCCCCGCAAGAAATCCAGGTCCAGCGGGCGCGGCCGTCGACAGGCGCGACAGAGCAGCCGCACCAGACGTTGGGCCACGATCGCCTCCACCGATGAGGCCACCAAAAAAGGTTCCACCCCCATATCGATCAGCCGGGTGATGGCGCCGGCGGCGTCGTTGGTGTGCAGGGTGCTGAAGACCAAGTGGCCGGTCAGCGAGGCGCGAATGGCGATCTCGGCTGTCTCAAAGTCGCGGATTTCTCCCACCATGATCACATTGGGATCTTGACGCAGGATATGGCGCAAGCCGGCGGCGAAGGTCAAGCCTATTTCCGGGCGCACCTGAATTTGGTTGACGCCGGTCATTTCGTATTCGATCGGCTCCTCAATGGTGATGATACGTTTTTCAATCGAATTGATGGTGTGCAGCCAGGCGTAGAGGGTGGTGGATTTGCCCGAGCCGGTTGGCCCGGTAACCAGGAGGATCCCATGGGGCTTATGGATCAGTTTATTGATCAAGGTCTCATCCTGAGGCGCCATGCCCACGCCATCCAGGGTCAGAATCCCGCTGCCGCGTGTCAATAGGCGCAGGCTGACGCTTTCGCCGTAAACGGTAGGGATGGTGGAGACGCGAATATCCAGGCTCTCGCCATGAATGGTCAGGCCGATGCGGCCATCTTGGGGCAGGCGTTTTTCGGCGATATCCATGTTGGCCATGACCTTGATTCGCGAAATTATCGCGGCCTGAAAACGTTTCAGCTGGGGCGGCATGGAGGTTTGATGCAAAACGCCATCCACCCGGTAGCGGATGCGCAGCTCATCCTCCAAAGGCTCGAAGTGAATGTCGGTGGCCCTGTCCTTATAGGCTTCCCAGATTACCTGATTGACGAATTTAACGATCGAGGCTTCCTGGTCCAGTTCGCTCAAATCCATTTTTGTCAAGGCGGCTGATTCCACCTCGATGCGGTTATCTTGCAGCAAGCGCTCCATGGTATCGGCGCCGACTCCGTAAAAGCGGTTGATGGCTTTGGCGATATCGGCCGAGGGGCTCAAGCTCAGGCGCACGCGCTGACCGGAAACCAAGCGCAGCGCGTCCAGCAGCCCGGGGTTGAAGGGGTCATTGGTGGCCACCTGCAAGATCCCCTTGGCCGCGCTCAGCGGCACCACGTTATATTGGAAGACGACCTTGGCCGGCAGGCTTTGCAGGGCCTCCGCGCTAACTGCGGCATCGTTGAGGCGCTGGTAGGGCAGCGTCAGAATTCTACTGATGGCGCTCAGAAAGGCTTCTTCGCTGGCCAAGCCTTCCTCGACAACCCGCCGGGTAAGGGTTGGGCCGTTTTCCGGCTTGGGGGCCAGGAGTTGGGCTATCTGTTCATCCCCAAACAATTCGGTTTGTTTGAGGATGTTGGCCAGTCGGGTATTGGCTGCAGCTGCAAGCGTCGGCTCCATGTGAGCACTCTAGCACTGGTTGTCTGGGCCTGTCAAGAAAGCGGCTCAGGCAGGTGTTTTTTGTGCAGGCCGTGTTGACAATAGGCGCTGATTTTGGGTCGGTTGAAATAGGCTTTATTGGAACTATGGGCGGCCGTGCCCGAGGGCGGATGCCAAAGGTGCATGGCGCGCGCCTCCATGATCAAGGAGCGCCCGCGCACGCCAGCTAAGTGCAGGCGCCGGGCGAAGTCATCGTCTTCGTAGCCCCAGCCGGTATATTGTTCGTCAAAGCCATTGACGCGCTCTATGTCTGCGCGAAAGAGCGAGAAATGGCAACCGAGGATTTTGGGCTTATGGGGTCGGGCCAAGCCCAGTTTTCTCAGCCCTAGGTTGCGGTTGAATTGGCGCTGGATCCGGCGTAGATGGCCACGCTCGGACCTGAGCCAGAAGAAATCCAGCAGCCGCGCCGAAAAACCATTGGTCAATATGGAGCGGGTGTCGGCGGTGTCGAGCAGGGCGCGGTTGGCCGCCAGGAACAAGCCGCGCCGGGCGCGCTGCAGATGGATGGCCACGGCATCCGGCAGGAGCAGGATGTCGCAGTCCAGGGAAATGATATACTCGCCCCTGGCCAGGCGCAGGGCATTATTGCGCGTGGCGGCCAGGCGGTAGCCTTTGTCGTCCTGGCTGACATAGCTGATCGGAAAGGGCAATTCCGGAAAGGCAGCCTGCATCTGGCGCTGGGCCTCTGGCAGCGAGCCGTCATCTGAGACGATCGCCTCGTCGATCGGGCGGGTTTGTAGAGCCAGCGCCCGCAGGCAGGCGATCAGCATTTCGGGGCGATTATAGACTGTTATGATCACGCTGGTTTTCATGCCAATTCCTCCAAGACCACCGCGGCGGCGCGGGCGGCGGCGCCATCCGGACCTAGCGCGGCGGTAACTTGCTGGAGACCTTGTAATTGATTGTTACGCAGGAGACCTTCTGCCAGCAAGCGCGCCAGGGCATCAGCTAGGGCGCGCGGCCGCGCGCGCCCTTGAATGAATTCCGGGCAAAGGGTTGTTCCGGCCACTATGTTTACCATGCCCAGATGGGGCACGCGGATAAGCAGGCGACCTAAAATATAAGTTAACCAGCTGGTCTTGTAGACCACCAGCATGGGGCAGCCCATCAAAGCCGCCTCCAGGGTGGCCGTGCCCGAGGTTATCAGGGCCGCGCGCGCCTGGCGCAGCACTTGGCGAGTCTGACCGATGGCGATGGCCCAGCGCGTTGGGCCGGCCGGCAACTTGGCGATGGTGGCCTGAATCCACTCGGCCAGCTTGGGCGTCGGCGCCGCGATGATAAAGCTGGCCGAGTGGAAGCGTTCTTCTAATAGGCGCGCCGCCGCCCACATGGTCGGCAAAATACGTCGAATCTCATCGTAGCGGCTGCCTGGCAAGATGGCTATCTGCGGTTGACCCTGCCAGGCTAGTTGCTGGAGCTCCGCGGCCAGGGCTGCCTTGGTCGCCGTCAGCAGAGGATGCCCCACAAAGTCAACCGCCAGGCCGGTTCCCCGAAAAGCCTCAGCCTCAAAGGGGAAGATTGTTATCAAGCGATTCAGATGGCGAGCCATCCGCGGCGCCCGCCGGCGGTTCCAAGCCCAAACTTGAGGGCAGATATAATAGACCACCTTGAGCCCCAAACGCCGGGCGCGGGCAGCGAAACGCAGATTGAAGCCGGGATAGTCAATCAGCAGCACCAGATCCGGCCGGCGCGTTCGCGCCAAGTCCAGCATTTGCTGGAAAACACGGCGAAAAAATCGGTATTTAAGCAATACGTCGCTAAGGCCTAAAACGGCCATGCTGCGCGCATCCACGATGATTTCCATGCCGGCCGCCCGCAGCTCGTTGCCGCCCACTCCGAAGATAGTCAGATTGGAGTTCTGCTGCCGCAAGGCGCGAACCAAATCGGCCGCGTGCATGTCGCCGGAGACTTCGCCGGCAATAATCATAATGGATTTTGGTTGGGTCAAAAGATTAAGCTTTGGGTTGTTAGGCTCATAAACGGCTCATAAACGGCTCATAAACGGCTCATAAACGGCTCATAAACGGCTCGGCTCAGGCTACTATTTAAAAGGGTTAGGTTTTTCTGGGTTATCGATAGCTAGCTGATCCGGGGTTGAGCTGCAGATATAATAAGCGCCGCGGCCGGCGCCAATGAGTTGAATATGCCCGCGGGCAGTCAAATTGGCCAGCAGCCGTTTGGCGGCCGAGTTAGATAGTTTAAGTTTTTGGGCTACTTCATGCTTGCTGAGGCGGCCTTGGGCCTGGATCAAGGCCAGCAATTCTTCCGCCTGCGCTGCGCCGGCTTGCTTGTCGCTGGCGTGGTTCCAGCCTTCCCAGACATACTTGGAGGTGCGCGAGCCGAAGAATATTCCCAGCACCTGCAGGCAGACAGTGATCAGGTTATTGGGCAGCAGGTATTGGGGTTGAAAGCTGCTTAGGATGAAGGCGCTCAGAAAGAAAATCAGCCAAAGATAAACGAATAGAGAACCCTTACGCGGTGGCTCACTCGCGCCGAGCCAGCGCCGGATCTCCTTATCGGCGGCATAGGCGCCCAGCAGGGCAATGTAGACCGGCAGCAAGCCTTCGGGCAGGCTGAAGACATCCCTGAGCAAAAAATCGGCCAGCATCAAGGCCATATAGGCGCAGGTGTAGATGGTTAAGAGAGGAAATAGCGCTGACACTTCATTGAAGGGGGGGCGGGGTCGCTCTGCCGGTATTGCTGGTGCCGCCGGCTGACTAGGCAAGGCTGAGCTCATAATGAGCAAATGTAGCAAAGCCAACCCCGCTAGACAATAGGATCTTTTGAGTTTTTTTCAAAAGAGCCTAGGAGGCGTGTTCGCGGATATGCTGGCAGATATCCATAGCCAGATTGAGGGCGGCGACGGCCTGTTGACCGCCAACCAGCGGTTGGTTATGAGCGCGCACGCACTCGACGAAGGCAGTCAATTCGTTTAGCAGCGGCTCGCCCTTGGCAATCGGCACGCGGCTGCGCTCGATTTTGTTGGCTATTTTACGATAGATCTCGCCGGTCTGCTTTTGATAATCCAGCGAGATATAGGCGTCTTCCTGAAAGACGCGGAATTTACGCAGGCTTTCCGGGCTGATGCGGCTGGTGGTGATATTGGCTACGCAGCCATTTTCAAAGGAGAGCCGCACGTTGGCGATATCCTCGCTGGGGCTGAGCACCGGCACGCCCACCGCGTGGATCTCGCGCACTGGTGCGCGCACCAGATGCAGGATGATTTCCAGGTCGTGAATCATCAGGTCTAAGATCACGCTGATTTCCGTGCCGCGCGGCAGTTGGCCAGGGCGCTGCGGCGGATAGGGCGCCAGTCTATGGGCCTCGATGAAGCGCGGCCGGGTCAGGATGCTTTCCAGATATTTTAGCGCCGGATTGAAGCGTTCCACGTGGCCCACCTGCAGGATCAGCTTGGCGGCGCGGGCCCGGCTCAGCATGGCGGCGGCGTCGGCGGTACGCGTGGCAATCGGTTTTTCCACCAGGAGATGGACGCCGCGCTCCAAAAAGAGGCTGGCGGCCTGGTAATGTTTATCGGCGGGGACGACGATGCTGGCAGCCTGCACCTCGCTTGCCAAGGCGGCCATATCAGCGAAGGCGCGCGTGCGGTAGCGCGCGGCTATTTCGGCGGCGCGGGCCTGGTTGATATCGTAGACGCCAACCAATTCGGCGTTGGCCAGCTCGGAATAGATCCGGGCATGCCATTGTCCCAGGCTGCCAACACCCACCACGCCAAGCTTAACGCGTCCTGGCTTCATAACAGTTTCCTTTTGGTTTTTTATTCTCAGGCCCATTAGCTTGACGGCGCCTGAGAGCTTGCGGCTGGGGCGGCTTCGGTCGGGGCCGGCGGCGCCTCAATGGTTACCCCTAGCCAAGCCAAGCCCTGGCGGTCGGCTGCGGCCTGCATGGCGGCCTGTTCCAATAAAATGGTGCGGCCGGCTTCCACGGCCAGGACCGCGGCGCGAATCTTCTTTAATATCTTGAAGGTGCGCAGGCCCACCGTCGGAATATCAAAGCGCATATCGTGTCCGCGCTTGGCCACTTTAACCACCACGCTGCCAGCTCCGCCCAAGCGCCCGCCCCGCAGCAAGGTTTCATCGGTGCCCTCGAAGGCCTCCACCGCCAGAATGGTGCCCTGCTTGATCACCACCGTTTGGCCTATCTCCAGGGCGCTGGTCATTTTGGCGACTCGACAGCCCAGGGCGATATCGGATTGTTCCTGGGCGGTTGGCTGGCGTTGGCTAAGTTGGCCGACTGGCGCCAAAGCCGTTTCCATGAAGCTAGCGGCCGGCAAGAGCTCTACGCCCGCGGCGCGCAGCTCGGCGGCAATGGCCCCGAAGATGCTGTGGGCATTGCGGATTGGCAAGCTGGCCAAAAGAGCCAGAGCCTGACGATCCGGGCGGATACGGAATAAGCTGGTGGGGCTGATCTGGCCGGCCATGACCGCCAGGCTGACATCGCTGCTGCGGAAGGCCGCCAGCAAGGCGGCCAATTGCCCAACATAGATCCAGCGTACTTCATCGGCCAGTTTTTCTATGGCGCGATCGGTCTCGCCGCGGAAGGCCACCACCAATAGGTGGCGCACGCCCTGCTGCTTGGCGCTGCGCGCCAGCAAGAGCGGATACACGCCGCGGCCGGCGATCAATCCCAGTTTCTCTGGAGCATCCATGGTCAGGCCTTTTGGGCCGCGCCGCCGCCAGCGGCCCGTCGGAGGGCCAGCCCCTGGAAGGGACTGGCCACTCCAGTTGCTTGGGCTTTAATTATTTCTTACGGCCAGCTTGGATGGCAGCCTGGGCCGCCGCCAAGCGGGCGATCGGCACGCGGAATGGGCTGCAGCTGACATAGCTGAGTCCGGCCTTAAAACAGAATTCCACCGAGGCCGGGTCGCCGCCCTGTTCGCCGCAGATGCCGATCTTAAGATCCTTGCGGACCTTGCGACCTTTATTTACAGCCATCTCGATCAACTGGCCAATGCCGGCCTGGTCAATCGTTTGGAAGGGATCGGCTTCCAGGATTCTTTTTTCCAGGTAATCGTTCATGAATCCGCCGATATCATCGCGGCTGAAGCCGAAGCCCATCTGGCTTAGATCATTGGTGCCAAAGGAGAAGAATTCGGCCGTGGCGGCCATTTGATCGGCCAGCAGGCAAGCCCGCGGGATTTCGATCATGGTGCCGTAGGCATAGGGAATCTTCTTGAGCTTATGGGCTTGCAGGACTTCGGCATAGACCTTTTGGCAGAGCTCCTGCAGCAGGCTAAGCTCGCGGGCCTCGCAAGTTACCGGCACCATGATTTCTGGCCGGCAGCGCCGACCGGCTTTGAGCAGCTCGGCGGCAGCTTCGAAGATAGCGCGCATTTGCATGGCGCTGATTTCGGGATAGGTGATTCCCAGGCGCACCCCGCGATGGCCCATCATCGGGTTAGATTCATGCAGGGCGGCGCCGCGCTTTTGGATATCCACAACCGAGATGCCCAAACTGCTGGCTAGCTCCTTTTGTTTATCAAGGCTTTGCGGCACGAATTCATGCAGGGGCGGATCCAGCAGTCGGATCGTTACCGGCAAGCCGTCCATGGCCTCCAAGGTGCTCTTGATCGAGGCTTTCATGAAGGGGAACAGCTCTTCGAGAGCCTGGTGCCGTTCCGCGACGGTGTTGCTGAGGATCATTTTACGCAACAGGAAAAGCGGCTGATCGCTAGCCTCGCCGTAAAACATATGTTCGGTGCGGAAAAGCCCGATGCCCTCGGCCCCGAATTCGCGGGCATTGGCGGCGTCGGCCGCGGTATCGGCGTTGGCGCGAACTCCCAGGCGGCGATAGCCGTCCACGATCTTCATGAACTTCTTGAAGCGAGGATTTTCGGTGGCGTTGATCATCGCCAAGCAGCCATTAT
Source organism: uncultured Verrucomicrobiota bacterium (assembly GCA_964444425.1). Lineage (GTDB taxonomy): Bacteria > Verrucomicrobiota > Kiritimatiellia > JAAZAB01 > JAAZAB01 > CAYUHK01. Next base: position 1,259 of record CAYUHK010000027.1, on the reverse strand, counting down.
AAACATAGCCCCGGGTGCCATTGAGAGTTAGCTCGTGGCCCTCCTGGTAGACCTTGCCGGCGATGGTCATGGTTTTGGCATTGGCATCCACGTGGATGGCACTGGCGCCGACTATGCAGCATTTGCCCCAGCCGCGCGCCACCAGAGCGGCGTGGCTGGTCATGCCGCCGCGGGCCGTCAGAATGCCAGCGGCCGCGCGCATGCCTTCGATATCCTCGGGATTGGTTTCCTCGCGGACCAGCAGCACGGTTTTGCCGGCCTTGGCCCAGGCTACCGCATCGGCAGCCGAGAAGACCACTTGGCCGCGGGCGCCGCCGGGACCGGCCGGCAGGCCCTTGGCGATGAGCGTCGCGCTCTTTTCGGCCGCCGGATCCACGATGGGGTGGAGTAGCTCGTCCAATTGAGCCGGGGCGACGCGCATGACAGTTTCGGCCGGCGTGATCAGTTTTTCGGCCAGCATGTCCATGGCCATATTGAGGGCGGCTGTGCCGGTGCGTTTGCCGACACGGCATTGCAGCATATAGAGTTTGCCTTCCTGAATGGTGAACTCGATGTCCTGCATGTCGTGGTAATGGCGCTCTAGTTTCTTTTGAATGGCGTCCAGCTCGCGGTAGGCCGCCGGCATGGTTTTTTCCAGCGAGGGCATAGCCGCGTTATGCTCGCTTTTGGTGGCCTCGTTCAGCGGATTGGGCGTGCGCAAGCCGGCGACCACGTCTTCGCCCTGGGCATTGACCAGCCATTCGCCATAAAACTTGCGTTCGCCATTGGCGGGATTGCGGCTGAAAGCCACGCCGGTGGCCGAGTTTTCGCCCATATTGCCGAAGACCATCGTCTGCACATTGATGGCGGTGCCCCAATCATCCGGAATGCCCTCGATGCGTCGATAGGCCACCGCGCGCTTGCCGTTCCAGCTTTTGAAGACAGCGCCGATGCTGCCCCATAGTTGCTGTAGATGGTTGTCCGGGAAGGGGACCCCCAGCACCTGCTTGACTCGCGCCTTGAAATCCTCGCAAAGCTTTTTCAGCTCTTCGGTGGTTAGATCGGTATCGTTTTGGTAGCCGCGCGCGCGCTTCAGCTCGCTCAGCATATCGTCAAGCTGCTTGCGGATGCCCTGGCCCTCGGCCGGTTCGCGGCCCTCGGCCTTCTCCATGACGACATCAGCATACATCATGATCAGGCGGCGATAGGCGTCGTAGACGAAGCGCTCGTTATTGGTGCGGGCGATCAACCCGGGGATCGTGCGTGAGCAGAGCCCCACG
>CAYUHK010000026.1:11615-20396 GCA_964444425.1 uncultured Verrucomicrobiota bacterium | reverse complement strand
CGCCGCCGGCCAGGGCCGCGCGGACTATCGCCAAAGTGCTGCGGCCAGCCGATACCTCGGCCGAGGTAACCAGGTAGATTCCGGCGCGCCTAAAGAGCTCCAAGCGTTGCTGATGGATCGGACTAGCTTGCCAAGGTGCGCTCATGGGGCCGCATCCCGATAAACCGCTTCCCAATTTTTGAATACCGGCTCTAGGCCCTTGGCGCGCAGCATGGCGCAAAAATCATCCAACGAGCGGTTATCGCTGATCAAGAATTGCCCGGCGGCGCCGGCACACTCGCTATGGTAGCCGCCCACAGTGGTTTTGCTGGTAACGCTCATTTTGTTTATACCCACTCCGGCAATGCCGTCGCGAAAGGATTGAGGCTCACGCGTCGATAACGTCAAAGGCACATCGGGCAGACAGATGCGAAAGGCCCAGATCAGCTGAGCCAGATACCTTTCATCCACTGGACAGGGTGGCGCGAACCCGCCGGCCTGCGGGCGAATACGCGGAAAGGCCAGCGCCAAACCGGCCCGCCAGAAATTTTTACGCAGATAAATCAGGTGACGATAGAGCGCCAGGGCATCGGCCAGCGGATCGGCCAGGCCCAGTAAAACACCCAGCCCAACCGTGCGCAAGCCAGCCGCCAAGGCTCGCTCCGGCGCCTCCAGGCGCTGGGTGTAATCGCGCTTATTGCCCCAACGATGCATGCGCTGGTAAACAGCCGGATCGTAGGTTTCCTGATAGAGGGTTAGGCCGGTGCAACCGGCTTGGGCCAGCTGAGCATACTCGGCCGTGGACATGGCAAAGGTTTCAATGGTAACCAGATGAAAACGCTCGGCCGCCAAAGTTACCGCCTGCAGCAGATAATCGAAATCGGCCTGGGGAGTACGCGCGCCGGTCAATAAAAGAATCTCCTCAAAGCCCTTGGCCTGGATGGCTTCCATTTCGGCTATGATCTCAGGAGGCTCCAGCCGCCGGCGCGGCTGCCGGCGGTCGGCCGCAAAGCCACAATAAACGCAGCCGCCCGAGCAATAGTCGGAAAGGTAAAGGGGTATATATAAACCAATCGTCCGCCCAAAATGGTGCCGGGTAAGTTCCTGGGCGCGTTGGGCCATGGCCTCCAGATCTGCCGGCGCGCGCGGCGCCAGCAGCGCAGCCAGGTCGGCCAGCTCCGGCGTAGCCGTCTCCAGGGCGCGGGCCAGCAAGCGGCTATCGCTGCGCCGCGCTATGGCCAAGGCGGCGGCTGGATCCAACCATTGGGGTAAACTGGCAAGTTTAGGCATGCCAGCAGATTATGCCGCCGCGCCGCCCAGGACAAGCAAAAAGCAATAGTGCGGCCCAAGCGTTAGCGGCGCAGGAAGCTATGGCCGCTGATGCGCCGCCACCAGGCCAGGAAGACTATCCCGGCCACAGCCGAGATCAGCAGGATCAGCCAGAATGAAAAGGGATGCACGGTATTAAGCGGCAGGGTCACGTTCATCGAAAAGATGCTGACGATCAGGTTTGGCACCATTATGCCGATGGTGATGATATTAAGGATCTTTATCAAAATATTGAGGTTATTGGCAACGATTGAGGCGCGCCCATCCATCAGGCTGGCCAGAATGCTAGAGTAGATCTCAGCCTGTTTGGCACACTGGACGTTCTCAATGGCGATATCATCAAGCAGCTCTAAATTAAGTTGGGTTAAGCCTAACTTGCTGCTGCTGTTCTTGATCTTCTCTATCAGCATGGAGTTGGAATTGATGGCGTTCAGATAATAGACTAAACTCTTGGTCAGGGTGAACAAGCTGAGCAGATATTTATTTTCCATGGCGGCATTGATCTTCTGCTCCAGCGACTCGGTGATCATGTTGATCACCTTGAGATGCTCCAGGTAATGGTATGTGGTGCGGCCAATCATACGCAGACAAATATCGGGTAAGGAGTGCACCCTTTGAAAAAGTTTGCCGGTGAAAATCGGCACATCCTCGGACAGCAACACGATCAGGCGATCCTTAAAGAGAAACAGGCCTACCGAAGCCACCTTGAACAGGAATTGATCCTTGGATGAATAGTTCATCGGGCGCTTGTAAATCATGGCGAGATGTTCCGGCTCGAATTCCAAGCGCGATAATTCATCCGGGTCCAAGGCCGAGTTCAAGGTGTGTTCGTCAAGCTGATAGTCGTGCATAAGCAGTTTACGATCGGCCTCATCCGGATCAATGAACACCAGAATCTGAGCTTGCGGATCGCTGGTTTCAACTATCTTGTTATCTGAAAATAAATAGCGCTTCAACATGGAGACACCACCATGCTTAGATTTGATTGTTCCTGAAAACCGGCTGCGCCGCCGGCCGCTAATGCCAAGGCCGCTTATTTGTAAACCAATCGTGCCATTAAGTCAACCCCAACATCATTAAAAACTTGCCGGGCGCCCGAGCCAGAGCCTAACAAATGCGGGGCAGATCTTCGCCGCTGGGCATTTGAATAACCCGCTCGCCGCCAGCGCAGGTTTCCAGCAACACCAGACCAGCCGGCTGCGCCACCACCGCGCCGATCACGGCGGCGGCGCGCCCCAGGGGATGAGCGCGCAGCAAGGCCAGGGCCGCGGCCGAGCGTTCCGCTGAGCAAACCACCAGGGCCTTGCCTTCATTGGCCAGATTGAGGGGGTCCAGGCCCAGTAGTTGGCAGACTCCTAGAACCTCGCGGCGAATCGGCAAGGCCGCCTCTTGGATGCGCAGGCCCACCCCGGCGCTGGCAGCGATATCACAGGCCGCCGCCGCCAGGCCACCACGGGTTGGATCGCGTAGACAGGCTATCTCAGGAATGGCCCGCAGCAGCGGCGCCAGCAGCTCCCAGAGCGGCGCAACATCGCTGAGCAAGTTGCTGGCCAGCCCCAAGCGGCTGCTCATCACCGCCGCGCCATGGTCGCCCAGGGGGCCGCTGATGATCAGCTGGTCGCCGGGGCGCGCATTGCTCACATGCGGATCTGTTCCCGTCAGCCGCGCACCAATGCCAGCCATGTTGATGAAAATGGCATTGCCCTTGCCACGCTCAACTACCTTGGTATCGCCGGTGACTACCAAGGCGCCAGCCTGGCGCGCCACAGCCGCCAGGGAGCCGAGCACCCGATCAAGCTCGGCCAGGGCCAAGCCCTCCTCAAGGATCAACCCCAGGCTCAGATAACGCGGCGCGGCGCCCTGCATAGCCAGATCATTGATGGTGCCGCAGGCGGCCAGCTTGCCGATGTCTCCACCGGGGAAAAAAATCGGATCGACCACGTAAGAATCGGTGGTGAAGGCTAAGTCGGTTTCGGGGATATGCAAGCAAGCGCTGTCGTCCAGGCGATCGAGAATCGGGTTACGCAGATGGCGCAGGATCAGTTCGCGCAGCAAGCTTTGGGTGCGCAGACCGCCGCCGCCATGGGCTAGCATTATGACTTCGTTGGAATTATATTGGCTCATGTTTCTAGATCTATACGCTCCGGCGCGAGCCGCCCAGGTCGCGATGATGGGCCACTTCCCAGCGGCATGCAAGCTAAGTTTCGCCTGGCTGGCGAGCATTAGCCGGCGCGGCAATTATGATAATAGGCGGCGCAGGCCCCCTCGCTCGATACCATGCAGGCCCCTTGCGGTGCCGTCGGGGTGCAGGCCTGGCCAAAGAGCGGACATTCCAGCGGCGTGCGCAGGCCGCGCAAGATGTCTCCACAGATGCAGGCCGTCGGCGGCGGCTGGCGCGGCAGCTCTAGATCCGGCCAACGCCGCCAAGCATCGTAGGCTTGCCAGGCCGGGCGCAGTTCCAGACCGCTGCCAGCTATGCTGCCCAGGCCACGCCATTCACTGGCACAAGGCTGAAAAACCTCCTCTAAAAGGGCTAAGGCAATGGGATTGCCGGCGGGACTGGCGCCGCGAGTATATTGGATCTCTACGCTGGCACTGGCGCGGAGCAGCTGACGCAAGATCATCGCTATGGCCGCCAGCATATCCAGCGGCTCGAAACCGGCCACCACACAGGGCAGTTGATAGTCGCGGCAAATAAATTCATAAGGCCGACTGCCAATGATGGCGCTGACGTGGCCAGGACAAAGAAAGCCATCCAAGCGCAGCGCGCCATTGCACAGCAGGGCCGCCATCGCCGCCGGCATGGTTTTATGCGCGCCCAGCAAAGTGAAGTTGTCTAGCCCCAAGCGCTGAGCCTGCTTAACAGTCCAAGCCACGCTGGGCGCGGTGGTTTCAAAACCCACCCCCAGCAAGACCACCTGACGCTGCGGCTGACGCTGGGCCTCTTGCAGGGCATCCCAGGCCGAATAGATCACGCGCACTTGAGCGCCCCGGGCACGTTCGCGCTCCAAAGTGCTGCCGGCGCCGGGAACCCTTAAAAGATCACCAAAGCTGGCCAGAATTACATCCTTTTGGCGCGCCAGAGCTATGGCCTGATCAAGATAAGCGCTGGGGGTCACGCAGACCGGGCAGCCCGGCCCGGCCAGCAGGCTCAGGTTGGCCGGCAGGAGTGAGCGCAAGCCGGAGCGGCAGGCGCTGACGGTATGGGTGCCGCAGACCTCCATGATGCGCAGCGGCCGGGCAAGCTCGCCGGCCATTTGATGAATCGCGCGCAGCTGAGCTTCAACTTGAGACATCTTCGTGATCCTTCTGCGGCTCGGGCGCCGTGCCGTTGAGGGTTGCGTAAAATTCCTTAACGTCGCTGGGGCTCCATTTGCGAATGGCGAAGCCGGCGTGCAGCAAGACATAGTCGCCCGGGCGCGGATCAGGGATCAAGGAAACGATGACCTGACGGCGAACCCCCTGGACCTCCACCAGAGCCTCGGCTCCGGATAGCTGCACTATTTGCGCTGGAATGGCTAAACACATAAAGCTCCTGATCAAGGCCTGGGGCCAGCCGGCTGCGCCACGCTCGCCAGGGCCACCGCGGCCTGGCCTAAGGCTATACCGCCATCATTGGGCGGCACCCGGCTATGACTATAAACCTGAAAGCCGGCGGCACGCAAGCTCCGCCTGACCAGCTCCAGCAATAAATCATTTTGAAAAACGCCGCCGGTCAACAGCACTTGTTGCAAGCCTTCGACGGCGCGGATACGCTGGCAGACAGCCAGCACTCCGGCCGCCACGCTGTTATGAAATTTAGCGGCTATGACCGCGGGCCGCTGGCCAGCCAATCGATCGGCCAGCAAGGCGCGCAGACTAGCTCCGAAAGAAAGCACCCAGCCGTCCGGCGGCTCGTCCAAGAGCGCGAAGGGATAGCTGGCGACCACACGCGGATCGGCCAGGCTTTGCAGGCGAATGGCGGCGCGGGCCTCGTAGGAAACCTCCGCGCCCAGTCCCAGCAGGGCAGCGACAGCATCAAACAAACGCCCAGCGCTGGAGCTCAGCGGCGCGTGCTGGCCCTGCAAGAGCAGCGCGCGCAGTTGGGCGCGCTGGACTGTATCCAGCTCTGGCAGCAGCGCGGGCGGCGCCTCCAGGCCCTCGCTCAATAATATGCTGAAGGCCATGCGCTGAGGATGCTGGATCGCGGCGGCGCCACCCGGCAGGCGGTAGTTCTTGAAATGGGCCAGGCGCCGATAGCTGCGCAGATCTGCAACCATAAATTCACCACCCCAAATACTGCCATCCGGCCCATAGCCAGTGCCATCCAAAGCCACCCCGATCAGCGGCGCGAGCAGGCGATGTTCCAGCATGCCGGCAGCGATATGGGCATGATGATGCTGCACCGCCAGCCGCTGACCCGGCGGCGCTTCCGCCGAGAGGGCATAACGGGTGCTATGGTAATCGGGATGCAAATCATGGGCCACTATACTCGGGCGCACCCCCAAAAGGGCGCTGAAATCAGCTATGGTCTCGCGGAAGAAACGCGCCGCGGCATAGTCCTCCAGGTCTCCGATATGTTGCGAAAGAAAAACCTGATCGGCGCGGGTGAGCGCAATGGAGCTCTTAAGGTCGGCGCCGCAGGCCAAGATCGCAGGGGCGGACCAAGGCAGGCCGATCGGATCGGGAACCAGCCCGCGCGAACGCCGTAAAAGCAAGGGCTGGCCGGCCGCCAGCTTAAGCACCGAATCGTCGCAGCGCCGCAGGATGGCACGGTCGTGCACCAAGGCGCCATCGGCGACAGTCCCCAAAAGCGGTTGCAGCTGCTGCTCGGTGATGGCGATCGGCTCGGCGGCGCGGTTGGCGCTGGTCATCACCAGCGGACTAAGGCCGGCCAGCAGCAGATGATGCAAGGGCGTATAGGGCAAAAAGGCGCCGATATCATTGGTATCCGGCGAGATCAGCCGCGGCAAGGTTGAGGTCGCCAGGCGCTTCAAGATGACGATCGGCGCAACTTCACTGAGCAAGGCTGCCTGTTCGGCCAGGCTGACGGCGCAATGGCGCTTGAGCTCCTCCAGCGATGCAAACATAACCGCCAGTGATTTGGCCGGACGATGCTTACGCGCGCGCAGCCGCTCCAGCGCAGCAGCATTGGCGGCGGCACAGCTTAGATGATAGCCCCCCAGGCTCTTAATGGCCAGGATTTGGCCGGAGCGTAAAAGCTTAAGGGCCTCGTCCAAGGGATCTCCGGGTCGGCTGGCGCCGCTGGCGTCCAGCAGGCGCAGGCGCGGTCCGCATTCCAGGCAGGCATTGGGCTGGGCATCGAAACGGCGGTCGGCCGGGTTAGCGTATTCAGCGCGGCAGGCCGGGCAAAGCTCAAAGGCGGCCATGCTGGTGCTTTCGCGATCATAGGGCAACCGGGCAACGATCGTGAAACGCGGGCCGCAATTAGTGCAGTTAATGAAGGGATGGCGATAGCGGCGATTGGCCTTATCAAATAGTTCGTCGCGGCATTCCGCGCAAATCGCCAGGTCCGGCGGCAGGCCGACCTGCAGGTCGCCGGAATGGGCCGAGTGTTCAATTTCAAAGGAGCTGGCCACGCGGCCAGCGGCGGCTATTTCCTCAACCCGTAAAGCTGTGATCCGCGCCTGGCGCGGCGGGCGCAAGCGCAGCGCGGCGATCAGGCGCTCCACCGCCGCGGCCGCGCCGGAGGCCTCCAGGACCACTCCGGCAGGCACATTGCGCACAAAACCGGTCAAGCCCAGGGCCACGGCCTGGCGCCAAACGGTTGGGCGGAAGCCAACCCCCTGAACTCGGCCGCTAATATGAATGCGCACTTTTCGCTGCATGGATTTATTTTTTCAGCGTGGCGGCGCGGGTCGCTAGCAGCCAATCTACCCAGGGCTTAAGGCCGCGGCCGGTTCGCGCCGAAAGGGTGAAGATCGGCGCTTGCTGATTGATCTGGCGCAGATAGCCCAAGCAGGTCTTGAGCTTAAAGGATAGATGCGGCAATAGGTCCAACTTAGTTAAAACCACCGCCTTGGCCTGACGAAATAGAAAGGGATATTTCAGCGGTTTATCCTCGCCTTCGGTAATGCTCAGCACGGCCACCTTGGCATGCTCGCCGATATCGAATTCAGCCGGACAGACTAGATTGCCAACATTTTCCACTATCACCAGATCAAGCTGATCCAGCGGCAGGTCGCTCAAGGCCTGGGTCACCATCTTGGCCGGCAGATGGCAGGCGCCGCCGGTGAGCAGTTGGCTGACCGGGCAGTTCAGTTTGGCCAGCCGTTCGGCATCGCGAGTGGTGGCGATATCGCCCTCCAACACGGCCAGGCGCAAGCGCCCGGCCAAATGCTTGACCGTGCGTTCGAGCAAAAGAGTTTTGCCTGAGCCGGGCGAGCCGATCAGGTTGAGCATCAAAAGGTTTTTCTGTTGCAGCAGACGTTTGGTTTTTTGGGTCCAGTTTTGATTGGCCCCCTGCAGATTGCGATAGACTTTAATCTTTATTCGACTCATTGGTTTCCACCTCCAGGCTTTCCAGATACAGTTCGTCTCCTCCGTTTAGTTCCACGTCAACCGCGCCGCAGCGGCCACACAGATATTGATGCGGCGGCAATGCTCCCTGCCAGCCACAGCTGCGGCAGCGCGCGGCCAAGGGGCGGATCTTAATATCCAAAGTCGATCCGGCCGCCGGAGTATCTGCGATCAAGGCGGCGTAGGCCCAGTGCATGTTTTCGGGAACGATGGCATGCTGTTGCCCCACCACGATGCGGATTTTTTTCAGCCGCACGCCAGGGTACTGCTTCAATTCCGCCAGGGCTGTTTTAAGGATGTTTTGGGCCAGGGCAAGCTCATGCATGGCAAGTGGGGTCCGGCGCAGCCGGCGCGGCGGCCGAGGCTGGACCGGGGCCAGGCAGCTGATTGTTTTTCATCAAGATAAGATTATCGCGGTGAATGGCTTCGCCGCAAGGCGGGCGCCCCAGAATGGCGGCGATGGCATTGGTCGGGCGCCCCTGAATCAGGCGCAGCTCGGCGCTGGCATAGGCCGAAAGCCCACGCGCGATCAGGGTCTGATCGGAGGCCTTAACCTCCACGGTGGCGCCGGCGGCGAAGTCGCCCTGGACCTTAAGTATGCCGACCGGCAAAAGGCTTTTGCCATTCTCCTCCAAGGCGCGCCTGGCCCCGCCATCAATAATCAGGCAGCCCTGGGGTTTATGAAAGAAGCCGATCCAACGGGCCCGGGCGCCCTGGCGCCGGGCGGCCGGCAGAATCAAGGTGCCGGTGTCGGCGCCGGTCAGCACCCGCCCCAATATCCCGGCCTGGCGGCCATCGGCAATAACCACCCGGGCGCCGGCTTGGCCGGCCACGCCGGCCGATTCCAATTTACTTAACATGCCGCCGCTGGAAAGCTGGCTGCCCTTGCCGCTGGCCAGCTTAAGGATATCTGCAGTGATCGCCGGCACCAGGGCCAGACGACTGGAGCGCCCG
>CAYUHK010000026.1:0-11605 GCA_964444425.1 uncultured Verrucomicrobiota bacterium | reverse complement strand
CGCCGCGGCGGCGCAGCCCATTAGTGCTGGTAAGCAGCACCAGCAAATCGGCGTTAAGCAGATGGACCACCAGGGCCGCCAGGCGATCGTTGTCGCCAAACTTGATTTCATCCACCGCCACCGTATCGTTTTCATTGACGATCGGGATCACGCCGCGGCGCAACATGGCGCCGATGGCGTTGCGCGCATTAAGGTGGCGCGCGCGCTGTTTAAGATCTTCGTGGGTCAAGAGGACCTGGCCGATCAGGCAGCCGGCCGCCGTAAACAGGCGGTCGTATACATTCATCAGGCGACTTTGGCCGACGGCCGCGGCCATCTGTAGGTCGGGCAGCTGGCTGGGCCGGCGTTTAAGGCCCAGAACATGCATGCCGGCACCGATGGCGCCGGAGGTTACCAAGACGACTTCGCGGCCAGAGCGCCGCAGCGCGGCGATCTCGTCAACCAATCCACTCAGCCGCGCCAATTCCAGTTGGCCGGAGGCGCGCACCAGGATGCGACTGCCCAGCTTGATCACGACCCGGCGCGCCGCAGCTAATTGCTGACGTTGTTCACAAGATGTTTGCTTCATATTTTTGGCGGGCGCCGGCGGCACCCTTGATTCAAGCGTGGCGCGCGGAATTAAATATCCGGGGCCACAAACTTGCTGTTATTTTTTGACGAAATAAAACTGGCTGCAAGGTAGGCTTGCACTTTCAGGCCGTCGGCAAAGCTGGTCTGACCCGGCCGGCCGGTCCGTAAAGAGGTTACGAAACGCTGATAGTTGTTGGGCGTGATCGGGCAGGGCCACGGTTGCCAGCGCGCCGTATGGATAGCGCGGCCGCAGCAGACGCGCAGGGTCGCCGGCGGCGGCCGATCCAAGTTCAGATCCAGGGCACCCTTATCGCCATAAACGCGCAGGGCCACGGCATTCTGATGGCCGACGCCCCAACGCGTGGTGTGCAAGGTGCCCAACGCACCATTTTTAAAACGCACCGTGCTGATCGCGCTGTCATTAACGTCAAACACATAAGGACCAATGCGCTGCTTGTCTTTAGCGAAGGTCTTCAGAACACAAGCTAATTCGGCTAGATCGCCAACCACGAAAGCGGCCAAGTCATATAAATGCACGCCGATATCGCCGAGCGTGCCGGCGCTGCCGTGTTTGCTGCTGAGCCGCCATTGCCAAGTCGGATCTGTGTGCCAATCGCCCCAAGCACGATTAACCAGCCAGCTTTGCAGATAAGAGCCCTCGACATGAATGATGCGGCCGAGCCGGCCGGCCGCCACCAGGGCAGCGGCCTGCTGGGTAGCCGGGTTGTTGCGGTAGGAAAAATTAACTGCGGTCAAGCGCTTATGCCGGCGGGCGGCCGCGGCCATGCGGCGGGCCGCCGCCAAGTTATCGGCCAGCGGTTTTTCGCACATGACATGCAAGCCATGTTGCAGGGCTAAAAGGGCGGCGGCGGCATGGGCATTATCGGGAGTAACGATGGAAACGCCGTCCAATTTTTCGCGTTGTAACATCAGGCGCGCGTCGGCATAGGCAGCCGGAATGCGGTAGCGCCGGGCCAAGGCTTCAGCGCGAGCGGGAATGATATCACAACAGGCCACCACGCGGCAGCCTTTAATGGCCGCGAATGCTTGGGCGTGCAAATTAGCCATGTTGCCCGAACCAATGATCGCCAATCTAATCATAAGAGGTCCTTCCTGTTAAGGGCCCGGGCTGTGCCCGGCCAGCTTAGCCTAGCTCCAGGATCAACGCCCGGCTGGTGGTGGTGGGGGAAGGGTTCGAACCTTCGAAGGCATCGCCAACAGATTTACAGTCTGCCCCGTTTGACCACTCCGGAACCCCACCGCTGACTGTTGCACAAAGCGCAAAATGCATTATCGCTCAGCCGAATGCAAGCTAATTTATCTGGCGACAGCGTTAATTGAGCTGGCTTTCACTGGTGGCCTCTGGCACTTTATTGGCCCGGGCACGCCGGCGCCAGTCGCGCTGTTCCGGATGATCTAACCCAGGAGAGTAAAGTCATGCGAGCTTTTTTAATCTGGCTGCTGCTTGGCGGCGCGGCCGCGGCCCAAGAACGCTTTCCCGCGCCCGACTGGCAAGATCGTCCCAACCCTCTGGCGGCGAGCGCGGCTTTGCCCGGCGGGAGCATGACGATCTATGCCGGCGAATATCCCAAGAGCTTTAATTACTATCTGGATCAAAATGTCTTCGCCGCCGAACTTTTCGGGGCCCTCTATGAAAGCCTCTTAACCCAGAATCCGCTCAGCTTGGAATACGAGCCGGGCCTGGCGGCGGCCTGGACGATCGGCGCCGATAAAAAAACCTTCACCTTTCAATTGGATCAACGGGCGCGCTGGAGCGACGGCCAGCCGCTGACCGCCGCCGATGTGGCCTGGACCTTCGCCGCCGTGCTGCGCCCGGAAAACCTGACCGGCCCTCATAAGATCGCCCTGAGCCGTTTCGAGCCGCCGCATGTCAGCAACCCCACCACTATTTGTTTTAAGGCCAAGCAAGTCCACTGGCAGAATCTGGACGCCTTGGCCTCCTTGACGGTGCTGCCCAAACATGTTTTTGAGCAGAGCGATTTCAACAAGATCAACTTTGCCTTTGCGGTGGTCTCGGGCCCCTATCGCTTGGCCGACACTCAGGAAGGCCGCTGGGCCATCTTGGAGCGCCGCGCCGATTGGTGGAACCGCGCGGCCCTGCGCTTCCGCGGGGTCGGCAACTTTCAGTCGCTTAAATTCAAGTTTTACGCCGAGCGCGAAAACGCCTTTGAGGATTTCAAGCAGGGCCGCCTGGACCTCTATCCTGTCTATACCGCTCATCTTTGGGCCACCCAGACCTCTGGCGAAAAATTCACCCAAAATTGGATCGTGCGCCAAAAGATATACAACCACCATCCGCTGGGCTTCCAGGGCTTCGCCATGAACCTGCGCCGGGCGCCCTTCGACGATCGGCGCGTGCGCCAAGCTCTGGCCCAGGCGCTTGACCGCCGGCGCCTGAACAGCGCCCTGATGCATAACCAGTATTTCTTGCAGCGCTCCTACTTCGAAGACCTCTACAGCGCGGCCGAACCTTGCGCCAACCAGCTGCTGGAATATGATCTGGAGGGCGCCCGCGCCGCCCTGGCCCAGGCCGGCTGGCAGGTCAATCCCGCCAATGGGCGCCTGGAGAAAGACGGCCAACCCCTGCGCTTCCGTTTTCTCTCGCACGAGCGTTCCACCGATAAATTTTTAGTGATCTACCAGGAGGCCCTCAAGGACCTGGGCATAGAGATGAGCTTAGATCAGAAAGATCTGGCCGCCTGGGCCAAGGACATGGATGAATTCAATTTCGACATGACTTGGGCGGCCTGGAGCGCCGGCGTGCGCAAGGATCCCGAGCCGATGTGGTTTTCGGACGAAGCCCGGCGGCGCTCCGGCCAGAATCTTTGCGGGGTCAGCAATGCCGCCATCGATGAGCTGATCATCAGCCAGCGCGGCTGTTTTGATATCGGCCGGCGTCACGCCATCTGCCGCCAGATCGACCACCGGCTGGCCGAGCTGCTGCCCTACATTCTGCTTTGGAACACCGACTACACCCGCCTGCTCTATTGGAACAAGTTTGGCATGCCGCCCACCGTACTGGGCAAATATGGCGATGAGCGCGCGGCCTATTGGTATTGGTGGGCCGACGAGGACGCTGCCGCCGAGCTGCAGGATGCCATGCGCGAGCGGCTGCCCCTGCCGCGCCGGCCAGACACTGTTCGCTTTCAGGAAGCCTTTAAGCCCTCATCAGGGCGTTGACGTCTCAACGGCGGCCTCTGCCGGATCCTCGGCCCCCTTGCGGATATAGATCTCAACGCGGCGGTTCTTGGCGTTGCCGTTAAGCGGATCGTTGGCTTCCAGCGGACGGCTGAAACCATAGCCCACCGGAGTCATACGGCTGCGCTGGATGCCGGCCTGATCATGGAGGTAAGCGCTGACAGCCTGGGCCCGTTTTTCGGAAAGCTTCATATTGTAGCTAGCCCTGGATTTCTTACGCTTATCGGCATGGCCCTCTATCCGCGCAGTGGCCAAGGGATCGCGCACTAACACCTTGCCGATCTTGTTCAGATCGTTGAAATATTCGGAATGGATGATCGCTTTATCTGTGTCGAACTCTATATGCAGAGTGAAGAGCACTAGATCATCTGAGCCATCCAATGGATTGGTGCCATCCTCTATAACCTCATGGCCATCGGCGACGCCGCCGCCATCGCTATCGCGTTTCAAGGGATCGGTTTTATAAATATGCACCTCGGCCCCATCGCTCAAGCCGTCGTAATCAGTGTCTGGATTCAAGGGATCGGTGAAATAGATCTTAACCTCCTCACCATCGCTCAAGCCGTCGCCATCGCTATCGGGATTACGCGGATCGGTGCCCAAGAGGGCCTCTTCGGCGTCGCTCAAACCGTCGCCATCACTGTCCTGGGCGCCGCCGGCGACAATGTATCTGGCTGGCACATGCGCACCCCACTTCCAATCAATGCCCACCGAGGGCAGCAGGTTAAACTCAACCGAGTCGCGCTGGCGGTGGATCGGCGACTGGCAGGTGAAATCGGCGCGGGCCGACCACTCGGCATTAAAATGATAGGCCATGCCGACGCCATAACGAATGGTGGGATCGACTCGCCAGGCATCTTCGCGCTCCTCTTGAAAATAGATTCCGGCCAAGCCGAACAAGAGATAGGGGTCCCAGTGGCGATTATCGGTTACGTTTAAATGCAGCAGGCCATCCAAGGCCAAGCCAGCCGCCCAGGTTGAGCTGGCATCCATTCCCGGGCGCGGGCGCGGTTCGGGATAATTATCGGTAACTTCGTTCTGGGCCAAGTGTGGCAAAATAAGCAAGGAGCCTTCCAGCGACCAGCGCGGCGAATAATCATAGCCCAGGCGCAGCTGCAGGACTGCGCCGCCCTTGGTGGCTTCGTCGCCCTCCTGTTTCAAATAGCCGCCGGCCAGGCCCAGGCGCCAGGGCGCATCAGTGGTTGCGGCGCTTGAGTCCGAGGCTTGGGCCGCCCCAGATAACATCAGCAGAACTGCTCCAAATAACGCGATGCTTGCGACGCTAGAAATTTTTTTCACAAAGCCCCCTTCTTCTTTAAAAGCTCAATAGTGCGAATGTCTAGTAAGCTAGCTCATTAAGGGCCTTAAAGCAATAAGAAAATATCGTCCTAAAAAAATCCAGGACCGAGGCCCCGGCCCTGGCTGGCCGCTGCCCCGAAACAGCTTGACTTAGCTGGCAAATTCTATAGATTTTAGGCGCCTTAAGCTTAGCCATCCCGGCCAAGCCGATTCGGCGCGCCTTAAAGGAGCATTATGCAATTGATAGCCCTTCCGCTGTTAATTCTAAGTTTACTGCTAGCCGCCAGCGGCGCCCGCGCCAATGAGCCAGCCGCCAGCGGCTTGGCCGCGCGCGCCAGTCCGGGCCTGACGGCGCTGCAGCGCGCCGCCCTCTGCGGCGACCTGCAATCAGCCCGCCAGCTGCTCAACGCAGGGGCCGCCCTGAATGTCGGCGATCGCAACGGGCTGACCGCGCTGCATCTGGCGGCGCAATACGGCCATGCCGCCATGATCGAACTGCTTTTAGATTACGGCGCCGATATCAACGCGCGCACTTATCAGCGCGGCCTGACGCCGCTGCACTGGGCCGCCTGCTGGGGTCATTGCGAAGGCTTGGGCGCCCTGCTGGCCGGCGGCGCCGATATCAACGCGCGCGACCATATCGGCGATACGCCCTTGACCTGGGCGGAAGAATATCGCCATCATGACATGGCCAGACTGCTGGCGCGGCTGGGCGGTAAACGCCACCTCAATTAAGCGCCCCGGCCGGCGCCGCGCCGGATTGCCTGCCCCGATCTTGAGCGCGCTATTCACAAAAATTGGCAACCAATAACGAGAAGCCTATCATAGGAGACAATATGCTGCCCGACTGCCATATGCACACGCCGCTCTGCCAGCATGCCGTGGGAGCGCCCAGCGCCTACAAGGCCGCCGCCAGGCGCCGCGGCATTAGCGCCATCACCTTTACCGATCACATGCCCAGCCCGGACGGCTACGATCCCAGCTGCCGCATGACCATGGCGGAATGGCCAAGCTACCGGCAGCTGATCCACGAGCAACAAACCGCCACAGCGCCCCAGGTATTCTGGGGAGTCGAGGCCGACTATTATGAAGGCGCCGAACGTTTTTTGCGGCCTTGGCTGGCCGAGCAGGACTTGGATTTAGTCATTGGCTCGGTGCATAGTTTAGAGGGCTGGTCCTTTGATGCCACGACCGAACGGCAGACCTGGGAGCAGGTGGATGTAAGCGCGGTTTGGCGAGCCTATTTTGAAACCTTGGGGCGCTTCGCCGAGCTGGGCTTGGTCGACCTGATCGGCCATCTGGATCTACCTAAAAAATTCGGCTACCGCCCGAGCGAATCAGTCATCGCCGAGCTGGCTCAACCGGCCTTGGATCGGATAGCGGCGGCCGGCCTGGCCATTGAGATCAACACCTCCGGGCTGCGCCGGCCGGTGCGCGAAATCTATCCTTCGGCGCAGCTCTTGACCCTGGCGCGCGCGCGCGATATTCCGATCTGTTTTGGATCAGACGCCCACCGCCCCTCCGAGGTGGGCGCCAATTTTTCTGAGGCGCTGCAGCTGGCCCGCGCATGTGGCTATACTCAGGCAGCGCGTTTTATCGCGCGCGCGCGCGGTTTTTATCCTTTGCCGGAGAGCATTTAAGCGCCCAGCCCGCCTGGCCTCAGTTGAAATAGCTTGAGTATCTCAAACGAAGTTGCTATTAAGCTGGCTTCAATTATCCCTAGCGCTAGCCAGATCAGCAGACTAACAAGCATCATGAAGATATTAGTAATCAATGCCGGCAGCTCCTCAGTAAAATTCACCCTATATGAAACCGATCCCGAAAAGCTGTTGGCCAAGGGGCTGATCGAGCGCATCAACACCCCCAAGGCCAAACTGTGTTACCACAATCACCGCGGTCAAAAATTTGCCAAGAGCTTGATCGCCAATTCCTACGAAGCGGCCATTTCCCAGGCTTGCCTGGCGCTGATAGATGAAGACACCGGCGTGATCGATAACCTAACCGAAATCGAAGGCATCGGCCATCGCGTGGTCCATGGCGGCTCGGCCATTTCCGGAGCCGTCCGCATCACCGGCGCTATCAAGCAAATAATCATCGATTGCTTCGCGCTGGCGCCCCTGCACAATCCGCCCAATCACGAGGGCATCGAAGCCTGCGAGCATCTCTTTCCCGGCGTTCCCATGGTGGCGGTCTTCGATACCGCCTTTCATCAAAGCATGCCGCCGGCCGCCTATACCTATGCCATTCCCCAGTCCATCGCCCAAAAAAACAAGATTCGCCGCTATGGCTTTCACGGCACCTCCCATCAATATGTGGCGCTAAGCGCGGCCGCCTTGCTGGAACAGCCCTTTGAAGAAATCAAGATGATCACCGCCCACCTGGGCAATGGCTGCAGCATCACTGCCATCAACCATGGCCAAGTGATTGATACCAGCATGGGCCTGACTCCGCTGGAGGGCCTGATCATGGGCTCGCGCTGCGGCGATCTGGATCCCGCCGTGGTAATCCTGTTAAACCGGCTGGGCTACAGCCTGGATGAGGTAGATCAACTGCTCAATAAAGCCAGCGGCCTGCTGGGGCTCAGCGGCATCGGCAGCGCCGACATGCGCGACATCCTGCAAGCCGTAGACAATAACAACCAACAAGCCAAGCTGGCCCTGGATGCCTTCATCTATCGCTTGGTCAAGTATATCGGTGCCTATGCCGCCGTATTAAATAATTTCGATGCGCTGGTCTTCACCGCCGGCATCGGCGAAAATGCCGCGCGGGTGCGCGCCATGGTCTGCGAGTCGCTCGACTTTCTGGGCGTGCATCTGGACCCGGTGCGCAACAAGGCCAATGCCCCAATCATCTCGCACGATGGCGCCGCCCCGGCGGTCATGGTTATTCCCACCAACGAAGAACTGATGATCGCCCGCGAAACTCATCGGATTCTATTAACTTAACCGGGTTGGCCCGATTGCCGCCAATAGAAAGGATCAACGATGGCTGAAACCGTCTTGGAAAAAATCAGGCGCCAAGCCCGCGCGCTGAGCCGCAAAATCTGCCTGACCGAAAGCGATGATATCCGCAATCTGCAGGCCGCCGCACAATTGATCCAAAACGGTTACGCCAAACCAGTCCTGGTCGGCGACGCCTCAGCCATCGCCAAGCTGGCGCGCCAACATGAGCTGAGTTTGACCGGCGTTGAGATAGCCGACATCGCCAACCATCCGCGCCGGCGCGCCTATATCGATATCCTGCTTAAACGCCGCCGGCACCGCGGCCTGACCGAGTCCCAGGCCAAGGCCTGGCTCCAAGATACCTGCGTCTTCGCCGCCAGCATGGTCTGCGCCGGCGATGCCCACGGCTATGTCGCCGGCGGCGGCAATCCCCAGGGCTATAATCATGATACCGCCAGCAAAACGCGCCCGGCCCTGCAGCTTTTCGGCAGCGCCCCAGGCATAAAAATAGCCTCCTCCTATTTCATCATGCAGATGCCCGATCAGCGCTGGGGCTATAACGGCGCCTTGTTTTATGCCGACTGTGGCTTGAACATCAATCCCAACGCCGCCCAGCTGGCCGAGATAGCCGTAACCACCGCGCGCACCTATGCCGCCCTGACCGGCGCCGAGCCGCGCGTGGGCATGATCAGCTGTTCCACTAAAGGCTCCGCCAAAGACCCGATCATCGATAAGGTAATCCTGGCCACCGCCAAGGCCCAGGCCCTGGCCCCGGAGCTGTTGATTGACGGCGAATTTCAACTGGACGCCGCCCTGATTCCAGCGATCGGCGCCAAGAAGGCGCCAGGCTCGCCTATCGCCGGCCATTGCAACGTGTTGATCTTCCCGGACCTGAACTGCGGCAACGCCATCTATAAAGCCACCGAGCGCCTGGCCGGCGCCTGCGCGATCGGCCCGCTGATGCAGGGTCTGCGGCGCCCCTTCAACGATGTCTCGCGCGGCTGTTCGGTGGCCGACATAGTCGATAGCGCCGCCATGGCCGCCATCACCGAATGGACCGCCTAAGCCAGCGGCCGCAGCCAGCTTCAAAGAATCAGCATGCAGTCGCCATAGCTGTAAAAGCGGTAGCGTTCGCGGATGGCCGCGGCATAAGCCTGGCGGATCAAATCGCTGCCAGCAAAGGCGCAGACCATCATCAGCAAGGTTGACTGGGGCAGATGAAAATTGGTCAAGAGGGCCCCCACCACCCGGAAGTTATAAGGCGGATAAATAAACAGGCTGCTGCGCCCCTGGCTCGGCGCGATAGCCCCGCGCTCCCCAGCTAGCGTTTCCAAAACACGGACGACCGTGCTGCCAACCGCCACGATCCTGGCTCGGCGCGCCTGGGCCGCAGCTATGCGCGCGGCCGCCGCCGCCGAAACAATATAACGCTCTGACTCCATCTGATGCTCCTGAACCTTGGCGCAGCTAACCGGCCGAAAGGTTCCCAAGCCAACATGCAGAGTTACGGCGACGCGCTCGACCCCTTGGCGCTCCAGCCGTTCCAGTAGGGCCGCGCTGAAATGCAAGCCGGCGGTCGGCGCGGCTATCGCGCCAGGCCGCTCAGCGTAGATAGTTTGATAGCGCTGACGATCGATGGCGGTTTGCGCACTGGGTCGGCGCGGCCGCTTGATGTAGGGCGGCAAGGGGGCAACTCCCTGGCGTTCGAGAATCTCCAAGACAGTCCCGCCGCTGGGCATTAGCCGCAATAGGAGCTTGCCCTGATCCAGCTGCCGGCGGACCTGGGCGCGGATCGCTCCGTCGGCCAGCAGCAGTTCGGCGCCGGGCGCCGGGCGCCGGGCGGCCTTGACCAAGGCGCTCCAATCGCTGACCGGCGGCTGGCCGGCCGCGGCACACGCGCTGAGCTCTTCCAGCAAGAGCACCTCGACCGCGCCAGCGCTTTTGGCTTTAAAGCCAAAGAGCCGCGCCGGGATCACTCGAGTATCGTTAACCACCAGCAGGTCAGTGGCGCCCAAGAGCTCGGTCAAGTCGCCGACCTGGCGATGCTCCAGGGTGCCCTGATCGCGGCGCACCACCATCAAGCGCGCGGCGGCGCGTTGCGGCAACGGCTGCTGAGCGATAAGCTCGGGCGGCAGTTGATAATAAAAATCCGCAGTTTTCATTAGCGTGTTTGCGCTGGCGGCGGCGAGCAACTTGAAGGCTGGGCAGCTGCCACTCGCTGCGCGCCGCGTTCAAGCGCTGAAATAAAATAAAATATCTGTTGACCAACGCGACCGCTTTGCTCTATGTTTTTTGACGTGGAGTATTATGACTGATGAAGCGTGCTTGGTCAACGCGAAGGAGATAATCATGAGGATTAAATGGCAACCCAATCTGCGCCGCAGCTTTACACTTATTGAACTATTAGTGGTGATCGGCATCATCGCCCTGTTGGCGGCCCTGGTGCTGCCCAACCTCAGCAAGGTGCGCGAAAACGCCCAAAGGGTCAACTGCCTCTCCAACATGAATGGCATTTACAAAGTAGCTTCAACCTGGTCCTTGGATCCCTCTGACACCTTTCGGCCGCCCTTCCCTCCCGGCCACTGGGTTGGCCCGTCTAAAGACGTCTCCGGCCAATCCTATCCCGACGGCGTGCTGGCCTCGATGGGCGGCGTTTCCCCGGATATGTTTGTTTGCCCCACCGCCAAAGGCTTAACGCCCTGCCCTGTTTCGGTGGCCTCCAATCTAAGCGCGATTAGCGAATCCAACTGCAGCTATCTTTTCTATCCCAATCAAAACATATCGGTTAGCGCCATATTGATTGCCGAAAAGAATGGCGCCGAGAAGGATTACGTGATCAGCGCCAATAACTGGGGCGGCAATCATCGTGGCGATGGCGGCAATGTGGTGTTGACCGGCGGCTCCGGCTTCTGGGTTGACTCCACCAACAACACCAGCGCCTCCGGCAAGAACAATATCACCAATGTGATTGCCCTGTTCACCTCGGTCACCAACTATGTGGCCTATTGAGGCCCCTGCGCTGAGCCAGGCGGCAATGCCCGCCGCGCGCCCAATAGCGTCAACGCTGAAATACTTTTTGACAGCCCTCAGCGTTGTGCTATGGTATGCGCTCCATTCCGCCAAGCAGCTTAATCAGAGGCTGGCGCAACGATTTATCGGGACGGCGTGTCGCGGCATACAGCTGCGGCCCCGCCGCGCTATATCATAACAAATAAATGCAGAAAGGGATCAAGATGGTTTCCAAAAAATCAAGCAAGGTTAAGGCCCACAAATATGTCTATCTATTCGGGGCTAAGCGCCTGACCGAGGGCCGCGCCGCCATGAAGAATCTGCTGGGCGGCAAGGGCGCCAACCTGGCTGAGATGTGCCGCATGGGCTTGCCAGTGCCAGCCGGCTTCACCATTTCCACCGAGGGCTGCAGCGCCTATTTTAAAAACAAGATGAGCTTTCCCGCCAGCATGAAAAAAGAGGTGGCCGCCGCCCTGACCAAGGTGGAAGCTCAAATGCAAATGAAATTCGGCGACCCGCGCCGGCCCCTGCTGCTTTCCTGCCGCTCGGGCGCGCGGCGTTCCATG
>CAYUHK010000025.1:0-21682 GCA_964444425.1 uncultured Verrucomicrobiota bacterium | reverse complement strand
TCAATTGGATAGAGCATCTGACTACGGATCAGAAGGTTGCAGGTTCAACTCCTGCCAGGTACGCTCGCCAGTTCAGACGGCCCGGCGCTAGCCCGGGCCGGCATCAAATTTTTCTGCGCCGTTCTAAAGCCCGATAGCGCCGGATCATGAGGAAGAATCTAAGCGTGTCGCGGCAGGGATGGATCTTGCTGATTTCATCCTGATAAATCACCCTGATGGGCACTGCGCCGATGGCGACTCCCTGCTTGGCTAAGCGCAAGAGAATCTCCGATTCGGCCGCATAACCTGCGAACTCAGGTTGCTGGGCCGGCAAGATATCGCAGCGGTATAGCCGAAATCCGCATTGAGTGTCTGGCACGAACTGGCGCAGGGCGCGGCTGAGATACCAGCTCATCCAGCGATTGGTCCAGCGGCGAACCCAGGGCATGGCAGCCGGATTATCCATGCGATTGCCGATAAGCACCGCGGCGGCGCCGCGGGAGTAAGCTTCCAGAAAGCGCGGGATATCCTGGGGGGCATGCTGGCCATCGGCGTCCATGGTGATCAGATATTCATAGCCATGTGCTCGGGCATAGGCGAAGCCGCTATGCAGGGCCACCCCCTTGCCCATATTGCGGGAGTGGCGTAAAACGATGGCTCCGGCCGCCTCGGCTTCCGCCGCGGTCTTATCCGCCGAGCCGTCATCGACCACGATAACCGGGTCGATCACTGAGAGGATCTGGCGCACGACTTGGCCGATCCGGGCCTCTTCCAAATAGGCTGGCACTATCACGCAGCCGGATTTCTTAGATGGCATGGGCGGATTCCTGGTTTTTCCTGGGTTGCCAAAAATCATCAAACATAAACCACTGCAAAGGATGCTGAGCAATTTCTATTTCCAGGGCGTCGCGGATGCGCTGGCGCATCAGGGCCACCGAGGTGTTGGGGGTGGGGATAATGGGCGGATGAAAGTGCATGCGGAAGGTATCATCGGCTTGGCGTAATAGGAAGGTGGGCAGCAGCGGCGCCCCGGTTTTAACGGCGATCCGCGCCGGGCCGCTGGGCAGCCGCGCCGGGTGCCCGAAAAACTGAATTGGCTCATCCTGGTGGTTGGCGTAATCGCGGTCGGCCAGCATGGCGACATGCTGGTTGTTTTTTAGGGCCTGTAGAACGCCGCGTGCCGCCCGACCGAAAGGGATCAGGTGAATGCCGCGCTGACTGCGATGTTTCTGAAACAGCTCGTTTATTTTGCTGACGCGTTGAGGAAAGAAAACCGCGTTGATGCAGCGCCCGAGCGAGGAAAGCACGGCGCCGCCCAGTTCCCAATTACCTAAATGGGCGGTAATCAAGAGCACTCCGCGCTTCTGCTGCTCGGCTTGTTCCAGATATTCCAAATGTTCCAGGCTGACCAAGCGGTGTACGTCTTTCAGGACGAATTTTGAGAACTTGAAAAAATCCACCAGGTATTTGCCGAAGTATTGAAAGTTTTTACGGGCCATCTGCCTGAGGCTTTCTTGCGAGGCGCGGGTGCCTTGCGCTTCCAGAATGCGGCTGAGATTGGAGATCACCGCCCGGCGCCCCTGAATATCTTTGGCATATAATCGATCGGCAACCCGTAAGCCCAGCCAATAGGCGAAACGGCGCGGCAGGCCTTGGCTGATGAGTTGGGCTAGCCGATATGATGCGTAGGGGTTCATGGGTATTTGCTTATGCCGATAAAGAGCGCTGGCCTCTCAAGTTGGCCGCGGAATTTTGCTTCGGGTTGCAATCTTGGAATAATTCTTCGGCATGGTATGACGATCGTACCAGCGGCCCGGCGGCCACAGCTCGGAAGCCCAGAGATAAGGCTTTGGCGCGATAGGCCTCGAAGTGAGCTGGGGCGACAAAGCGGCTGACGGGAATATGCCGCAGCGACGGCGCCAGATATTGCCCAATGGTTAGTAGGTCGCATCCGGCCGAACGCAGATCTTCGAAAGCCCGAAATAGTTCGGCATCGGTTTCGCCCAGGCCTACCATCAAGCCGGATTTGACTATGGGGCGCGGCCGGGCTTGGCTGGCCAGACTCAGGACCTCGAGCGAGCGGCGATAATTGGCCTGAGGGCGGATTAAGGGCTGTAGCCGCGCGACAGTTTCTAAATTATGGTTGAAGACCTGCGGCCCAGCTAGAAGCACTTGATTGATAGCTTGAGCCCGGCCCTGGAAATCGGGAGTGAGTATTTCAATGGTTAGGCCGGGCACTGTTTTCAGCTGGTTGATGGTGGCAGCGAACTGCCCGGCGCCGCCATCGGGCAAATCATCCCGGGTTACGCTGGTAACGACAACATGGCTGAGGCCCAATTGTTTGGTTAGAGCTGCTATGCGGCGCGACTCATCCGGATCAAGCGCCAGGGGCCTACCAGCGGCCACGGCGCAAAATCGGCAGTGCCGGGTACAAATGTTGCCGAGAATCATAAAGGTGGCAGTGCCCCGGTTAAAGCATTCGGGCCTATTGGGGCATTGGGCGCTTTCGCAAACAGTATGCAGGGCCGCGGCATTGAGAGCCTGGCGCAGAGCGATATAACGGCCACCGCTAGCTAGGCGCAGGCGGATCCAAGGCGGCAGGCGGCCCGAGCTGGTTTTTGCGGGTTGCATCTTAGAAAGTATGCCAGATCTGGCAGCTGGCTTCAACGTAAACTTATCGCTTGGTTTTTGGCGTTGCGGAGATAAAATATTTCTATGCTTGCACCGGCGCCATTGGCTCCCATGCGGCGGCCCCTGGTCGGTTTGACGCTAGCCTATATAGCGGGAACTTGGCTGGCGCTGATCTGGCGGGGCCCCAGCTTGGCTGCTTTGGCAGCAGCGGTGCTTGTTTCGCTGGTCTGTGCGATTGTTTTAGATGCTTGGGATCGGCGCCGCGGCCAGCGCCCCGGCGTTTCTATTTTTGCTTCTGCCCGAATATTGCCTGATCGGATCTTGGCGCGCCTGGCCACCGGCAGCTTGTATTTAAGCTTGCTTGGCGGAGCCTGGCTGGCAGCTGATTTAAGTTTGCATGATCCCGCGCCACACGCTTTAGCGAACATCTTGGTGCGGCCGGGCGAGGGCCTGGAAGTGGAGGGCATCATCAGCGATGATCCACTGGCGCGGCCATTGGCGACAGGTCCGGGAGATACAGCCGACCAACCAGAGCGTTTGCTGTGGAACTTTCCCTTGCGACTGAAAGCCATTCGCCGCCTGCCCGATTGGCAAGCGGCGCGCGGTAAACTTTGGGTACGCTTGGCGCTGGCGCCGTCTCAACCGCGGCCGCAGTATGGCGATCGTTGGCGTTTCAGCGGCGTGCTGCTCGATAACGCCCATTATCCAAGCGCTTGTAGCTTGGGAGATCTGGCGAATTTGCCAGCTAGCAGGTCTCAGTTGGATTTAAGCCGGCGGCCTCAGTCGGCCGAGCGCTTGGCTCCTGGGGCTGGCCAGGCCATTGCTGTCCACCCGGTGTTAAAGTGGTTAAATCGGCGTTATAGTTTTCAGACGGATGCGCTTGGCGCCGTTTTGCTTGGCCGGCGCCAAGGCTTTCCGCCCTTGGCGGCTTGCTTGGATTTACGCCAGAAATGTGCCGGGCTGTTGGCGCGCGGCATTGACTATCGTCCGGAAGTTGTCGGGCTCTTACAAGCTTTGCTACTGGGCTATCGCCAGGAATTGCCCGAGAAAATCAGAAACGACTTCATCGCCACAGGCTGCTATCATATCTTCGCCATTTCTGGCCAGCATGTGGCGATATTATCCATGTTTATCATCGTGGCTTTACAGGCTTATCGCGTCTCGCGAGTGAGCTGGTTTTGGATTCTGGCGCCAATTTTGATTGTGTTTACAGTAAGCAGTGGCATGCGGGCCAGCGCCACGCGTGGATGTATCATGGCCTTGTTTTTTTTCTTGGGCCCCTTACTGGGGCGCAAGCCGGATGCGATTTCGGCGATGGCCCTAACGGCTTTGATCATTTTGGTCGTCGCGCCCAGCCAGTTGTTTGACTACGGTTTTCTGCTTTCCTTCATTGCCGTGACCGGTTTGATCATCTTATGCCCGCCTATCCTTCAGCGGTTGGCCGCGCCATTGGAGCCGGATGTATTGCGACTGCAAGCTGAACGCTCGACCGCGCGCTGGGGGCGTTTTTGGCTAAAAACGCTAAGCTTCATGTTGACTACTTCTTTAGCGGCCTGGCTGGCGACGGCTCCGCTGGTGGCGCGTTGGTTTAATCTCATATCGCCAATAGCTTTATTGGCTAATCTGGCGGTGATTCCGATCGCCACTCTGGTTCTTTTGGCCGGTTGTTTATCCATACTCTGCGGCAGCTTGCTGCCAATTTTGGGAGAGATTTTCAATTTCGCCAACGTGGCCCTGGTCAGCCTGCTCATTGGGTTAACCGATTTATTGGCTCGAGTGCCTGGCGGGCATTATTTCGTTTGTTCGCCAGGCCTGGGGAGCGTGGCAGCCTGGTACGCGACGCTGGTCTTCTGGATTTATTGGCATAGAAAAATCTGGGCCTGGGCTCTGGGGCCCTTGTTGTTGACCTTGGCCTTGAGCGCCGGCTGGCTGGCTTCCAGTCGCCCGCTGGAAATCGATATTATTAATACTGGCGATCAAGCTAGCTGTTTTATCAATAGCCCAGGCGGGGCTGATCTGTTGATAGATCCTGGATCAGCCTATCAAAGCCATCGGCTGATTCGTCATCTGCGGCAGGCCGGCGTAGATCAGCTCAAGGCGGTTATCCTCACTGGCCCTGCGTCATCTCGAGTTGGCGGCAGCGCTAATATTTTAGAAGCTATGCCGGTTGCTGAACTTTGGGTTCCAGCCGTCTCAAGAAAATCCAGGGCCCTGCGTCAAGCTCTTGAGTTGGCTGGCAAGCAAGCCAGACTGCTGGCAGTCTTGAGCAACCGTTCGAGCATAGCTTTGTCGGGCCAGGCCAGTTGGATATTTCTGTCGCCGCCGCCAGATCAGCCGCCAGGGGCCGGCCGACCAGCGCCAGCCTGGCTCTGGCGGGGGCGCTCGGCAACGCTATTGTGCCTGGATGGCGCCGCGCCGGCGGCGGCAAGCATCCCTGCGATAGCCGCCGCTGGGCAGCCCGACGTGATCATAGAGAACTGGATGAACTTTCCTGCAGTCAGCGATTTAACGCCGTCCAGCACGCTGGCGCTTTCGGCGGAATTGCGCGTTATTTGCACCAGCTCACTAGCCGCGCCGGAAGCTTATGGCAGGCTGGCCGGCTCTCCGCGCTTGGTGCGGCTGATGCCGGGACAAGGCATCAGGCTGTATTGGCGTGGCGGCTCGCTAAAGCTGGAACGTTTGGAGTTCTAGTTCCGCTGCGAAGCTGGTCCGGGCTGCTTAATATTCAATGCCGCGGCGCGCGGATACTTGGCGGTTGTAATAATGTTTGATGGGCTTCATTTCAGTGACTAAATCAGCTCGGCGGATCAGCCGGGAGTCGGCGTCGCGCCCGGTAAACACCAGTTCTACTTGAGTTGGTTTGGCATCAATCAGGCTCAGTAGATCATCTGCCTTAAGGATGCCGGCGGATACGGCGCAATTGGCTTCGTCGGCGATAACCAGATCGTAACGGCAGCTGCTGAGCGCTTGACGCAGCGCCTTTAGGCCGCGTTGAGCAAGGCGCAAATCGGCTGGGCGCGGTTGGCCACGCACAAAACGGCCGCTCCCATATTGTTGCACAACGATATCCGGGAAGCCGCTCGCCAGCGCTTTGATCTCGCTGGTAGCGCCTTGCTTGATGAACTGCCCAATATAGACCTTCAAGCCGGCGCCAACCGCCCGCAGCGCCAGTCCCAGGGCGGCAGTGGTTTTGCCTTTGCCGGCGCCAGTATAAATCTGAACATATCCTTGTTGCATGGCTTTGTTTGGCTGGCGCTTATGCCGACTCTTGGCGGGGCACCTGCGCCGCGCAGTTAATGGTTGCTTATGTTTAGCGCATTGCTATGGAAGCGTCTATGTTAAAAAATCCTACTTATATATTTATGAAAGCTGTTTTAATGGATCAGGCGCTGGCATCCTTGACGGGCGGGGCCGGACAGGCGGTCGACCATTTTGACATGATCTACTATCCAATTGCCAGCTGCGGCAATGCCATAGCGCCGTGATGGCGTGGTTCGCATAGCAAGTGAGCTTTAAGCTTTGGCCGCGAGCATTTTTGGCACCCCCTGCGGGAATCGAACCCACCTTCTCAGGTTGAGAACCTGATGTCCTAGCCGATAGACGAAGGGGGCGCAGCTAAATTTCTTCGCAGCCCGGCAAAGCATTCATTTGCAATTCAGCTCAGCGCCGCTATAGTATAGGGCCCTATGGTTAGCTGTCTAGACAAAATCTTACAATATCATCAAGGCGGCAAGGTGGGCGTACGCCTGACCAAGCCCTTAGAAGGTCCGCAAGATCTTAGTCTGGCCTACACGCCGGGCGTGGCCGAGCCGGTGCGGAGCATTGCCGCGGCGCCGGAGCAAGCCTATGCCTTAACGGCCAAGGCTAATTTGGTGGCGGTGGTCAGCGATGGCACTGCCATTTTGGGCCTGGGCGATCTAGGCGCCAGCGCCAGTATCCCGGTAATGGAGGGCAAGGCGGTGCTTTTCAAGGCCTTTGCTGACGTAGATGCTTGGCCAGCACCGTTGGATTTTTGCCGCCTGGCTGGCGCGGCGACCGGCCCAACCGACCCCAATAGGGTCATTGATACTGTGGCGCGACTGGCCTGTATGTATGGCGGTATCAATCTTGAAGATATCGCCGCGCCAGCCTGTTTTGAAATCGAAGAGCGCCTGGACGCCATGTTGGATATTCCGGTTTTTCATGATGATCAATGGGGCACCGCAGTGATTACCTTAGCAGGTATATTTAACTACGGCGTATTGACTGATCGGCCGCTGGCGGATCTCAGGATCGTCATCAATGGTGCCGGCGCTGCCGGCATCCGTATCGCAGATATGTTGAAGGAGGCCGGGGCAGCTTCGCTGATTATGTGCGATTCCAAAGGGGTGATTCACGCTGATAGGACCGACCTCAGTCCGCGGAAACGCAGCCACGCCGTCGCCGATAAGGCGCGGACTTTGGCCGAGGCTTTACGGGGCGCTCATGTCTTCATCGGCGTTTCCATTGCCAACTGCGTCGAGCCGGATTGGATTAAGACCATGGCGCCCTTTCCGGCGGTGCTGGCGCTGGCCAATCCCAATCCGGAGATTTCTCCGGAAGCTGTTGCCGCCGTCATGGGCCAGCAGGCTTATCTCATGGCCACGGGCCGTTCCGATTACCCCAATCAGGTCAATAACGTGCTCGGTTTTCCATTCTTGTTTCGCGGCGCCTTGGATGCCCGCGCGCGCACTATTAACATCGCTATGAAGCAAGCCGCGGCGCTGGCGCTAGCCGAATTGGCGCGCCAGCCGGTGCCGGATGCCATCAAGGCCAAGTATCAAGATCCTGCCCTGGAGTTCGGGCCGCAATATATTATTCCCAAGCCGTTTGATCGGCGTTTATTTGTGGAGGTCTCCGCAGCGGTGGCCCGGGCTGCCTTGAGCTCTGGAGCAGCCGCTCAGCCGGTTATGGCCCAGGCCGCTTGGCTGCAGACATACCGCACGGCATTGACGCAGAAGATGCAGGCTTTATGGGGCAAGACCGATCCGCGCTAAGCTGGCGCCGCCTGGCCAGCTTCCCTAGCCAAATAGCTCTTGCCGCGTCGCGTTTAAGTGGTTGGCGGGGAGTGCGTTGCTGGCGGGGCTGGCTTGGCTTTAAAATGGCCGCAGGTGTCAGTGGCTTCTACTTCCTTTTGCCAATGAGCGCAGCGCTGAACAAAAGGATTTACCACATAGCTGGCGCAATGGCGGCAAAGCCGTGCGGCTTCATCCTGCTGAAAAATCTGGGGCGGCGGAGCTAGTTCACGCGGATCCAGGCCAGCGCCGGACCTTTTCTGTTTGAGGAAGGGCACTGCGGTGGCGTCGGCGAATTCGTGACCACAGTCGGCGCAGGATAATATCTCGCCGATCCGCTTGAATCCATCGTAACGCGGCGCGCGTTTCAAGAGCGATTTCTGGCCACAGGCCGGACAGAGGATGCTTGAAGTTGAATGCATGGCCATCATATTGGGCTAATTTTTTATAAAGACACAACCTTGATAAATTGTGACCAAAATCATCTCGGCTTGTCAAGCGCCGGAAACAATCTTGTAAATGGCGCGCGCGTTGCGTTGGGCTTGAGCCGCATGCCCGGCCATTCCTTTTATGTCAGGTGTTTAAGTGGATCACCCGGTTTTTGCCGTGACCAGGGTCTTAGCTTAGGTTGACTGGGCGCAGGCTATCTTATAAAAAGAGAGGAGTAGCTTAGGTGGGGGTTGTGCTGGAGCCCTTAGATTTCTGGATCGGCGCGAGTGGCTTCAGGGTGGGAAGTTTTTTTGACAGTTAGCTGAGGGGGGCTGCAGATGAATGTTCAGCGGCGTTTATTTGAATCTTTAGCGGTTGAGGTTTATGCGGATAAGGAGGCCTTGGGCCGCGCCGCCGCCGCGCATCTACGGCCTTTATTGCAGTCGGCCATAGGCCGGCGCGGGCACGCCAACATGATCCTGGCGGCTGCCAATTCTCAATTAACCTTTTATGCGGCGCTGCGCTGCTTGTCGGGCATCGATTGGGCCAAAGTAAACTTGCTGCATATGGATGAATATGTGGGCATCGCCGCTGATCATCCCGCTAGCTTCCGGAATTATTTGCGCCAAGAGATTGTGGATGCTGTGCGGCCGGCGGCCTTCCATGCCATTCAGGGAGATGCTTCCGATATTCAACAGGAATGCCTGCGCTACGCCGAGCTTTTACGGGAGTATCCCGCCGATGTCTGCTGCCTGGGTTTTGGCGAGAATGGCCATTTAGCTTTCAATGATCCGCCGGAAGCTAGATTTGATGATCCGGCCTTGGTGAAAGTGGTCAAGCTGGAGCAAGCCAGCCGCCAGCAACAAGTGGGCGAAGGCCATTTTCCCCTTTTAGCGGCAGTGCCCGAATACGCGATCACCTTGACAATACCGGCCTTATTGGCTGCTGATCATATCCTGGCGATTGTGCCGGAAAAGCGCAAGGCCGCGGCCGTCAAGGCCGCCTTGACCGGTCCGATTAGCGCTCAGCTTCCAGCTTCAATATTACGCTCTGTTTCTAAGGCAGTGCTTTTTCTTGATAGCGAATCCTATGCGCAAGTAACCAAATAAAAGGCGGACCTCCCTTGGAGCCTCTAACAGCCGGCCGCTTTGATGCCCCTAGTCAAGAGCTGAAAATATCATCAGCGCCGTGCCATTGTTAGCCGACCCGTATTTCAGGGGGCTGCATCATCGACATCTTATCAGATAACTTATTGAGGCGCAATCAATTATCTATATATATTTCTGCTGATAAGCATGGGCTGCGCAAGTTAGAAAATATTCTTAATTTTCTTGTTTTTTTTGTAAGCTGCTATATACTGACGCACATGTTGCGGTAAGGGTAAAAAAGAGATTTAT
Source organism: uncultured Verrucomicrobiota bacterium (assembly GCA_964444425.1). GTDB lineage: Bacteria > Verrucomicrobiota > Kiritimatiellia > JAAZAB01 > JAAZAB01 > CAYUHK01. Next base: position 12,213 of record CAYUHK010000025.1, on the reverse strand, counting down.
GTCCATCAAAAAAACAATAGCAAAAGAGCCTGAGTCGCTTAAACCGGCTAAGTCGGAGCAGCGGCCAGAGGGTCCGGTCGCCTATGATGCCCAGACGATTACCGTTCTGGAAGGCATAGAGGCAGTGCGCCGGCGGCCGGCCATGTATATAGGCGACATATCCACGCGAGGTTTGCACCAGTGTGTATTTGAAGTAGTAGATAATTGCATTGACGAAGTGTTGGCTGGCTATTGCGACTCCATTCAAGTGCGTCTGAATTCTGACGGCTCGGTTACCATCAACGACAATGGCCGAGGCATTCCCGTAGACATGCACGCCACGGAACACAAGCCGGCCTTGGAAGTCGTAATGACCACTCTGCATGCTGGCGGCAAGTTCGACCATAAGAGCTACAAGGTTTCCGGCGGCTTGCATGGCGTCGGCGTATCCTGCGTCAACGCGCTCAGCGAGTGGATGGAAGTTGAGGTGCGCCGCGATGGCACAGTCTATCACCAGCGCTATGAGCGCGGTCGGGTTGATTCGGCTCTGGAAAAGATCGGCCAGACCAAGGGGACAGGCACCAAGGTTACATTTTATCCGGATGGCGATATTTTTACCACAACCAAGTTCGAGTGGGATATTCTCGCCGCGCGCTTGCGCGAGCTGGCCTTTTTGAATAAAGGGGCGGAGATATCTTTTGCTCAAGAGGAGCCTCAGCGCGAGGAGATCTTTAAGTTCAAGGGTGGCATTGTCGAATTCGTCGAGCATTTAAACCGCCATAAAAATGCTTTGCATCCGAAGGTCGTATCTTTCACCAAGGAGCGCGATGATGTCTCGGTGGAAATCGCCTTGCAATACACCGATGCCTACGCCGAGGCCACCAGCAGTTATGTCAACAACATCAACACCATAGAGGGCGGCACGCACCTGAGCGGTTTCCGTTCGGCCCTGACTCGCACCATCAATGCCTATGCCAAGAATAATAGATTGATTAAGGATGACAGCGAGAGCATGAGCGGCGATGATGTCCGCGAAGGCTTAACGGCCCTCATCAGCGTTAAAGTCCCCAATCCTCAATTTGAAGGCCAGACGAAAACCAAATTGGGCAACAGTGAAGTGCAGGGCATTGTTGAATCTATCGTCAATGACGAGCTGGCCGTCTTTTTCGAAGAGCATCCCTCGGTGGCCCGGCGCATCATAGAGAAGGGCTTATTGGCGGCGCGGGCGCGGGTGGCGGCGCGTAAGGCTCGTGACTTGACTCGCCGCAAGGGGGCCTTAGATGGCGCGGCCTTGCCCGGCAAACTGGCGGATTGTTCAGAACGCGATCCGACTTTATGCGAGCTGTATCTGGTCGAAGGCGACAGCGCCGGCGGCTCGGCCAAGCAGGGGCGCAATCGCGAATTTCAAGCGGTGCTGCCTTTGCGCGGCAAGGTCTTGAATGTGGAGAAGGCGCGGCTGGATAAGATTCTCAATAACGCTGAAATTAGAACATTGATTACGGCTATCGGCGCTGGCATCGGCGAAGATGAGTTTGATATCACTAAGGCGCGTTATCATAAGATCATCATCATGACTGACGCCGACGTGGATGGGGCGCACATCCGCACATTGCTGCTAACCTTTTTTTATCGCCAGATGCCCCAGCTTCTGGAACAGGGTTATATTTATTTGGCTCAGCCGCCGCTCTATCGGATCATTTGGAAGAAACGCGGCGAATATGTGGATTCGGATATTCAGCTAACCCGCAAGCTGCTGGAGCTGGGCTCTGAGGATCTGGTTTTGGAAGTGGTTAAGTCGCAACAGACTTATACCGGCAAGGATTTGATGAATCTTTTGGAAACCTTGGCGGAAATAGAGCAATTAGCGCAAGGCATCCAACGCAAGGGCATACCATTTCAGGAGTATCTGCAACAGCGCCATCCCCAGACCGGAGCCTTTCCCAAATATCGCGCTGTGCTTACCAACGGCTCTGGCAGCTCCTATTACTACGCCTATACGGATGAAGAGCTAGCTAGGCTGCGCGAGAAACTTGAAGAGAAAACCGGCCATCAGTTGGAAATTTTCTCCAATGCCGATCAGCCGGCCCAGAATGGGCCCAGCGGGTTCCGTTGGCAGGAGATCTACGCGGTTACTCAAATCGCTAAATTGGTCGGCAGTTTGGAAAAGAAGGGCTTTTCTTTGGAACAATACGAATCATCGGCCGCGCCGATCTATCGGCTGGTTGACCCTGACCTGGCCGCGCCGGTCCCGGTGCATTCTTTGCGCGGCCTGCTGGAGCTGGTCCGCGACTGGGGCCGCAAGGGCTTAACCATTCAGCGTTATAAAGGCCTGGGCGAAATGAATCCTGAACAGCTTTACGAAACCACCATGGATCCGGGAAAACGTAAGTTGCTGAAAGTGGTTCTGGAGGACGCCGTCGAGGCCGACCATATCTTCACCATATTGATGGGCGATAAGGTAGAGCCGCGCCGCGAATTTATCCAGGAAAACGCCTTGAACGTCCGTTATTTGGATATTTGATCTTTAGAATGGGCCGGCGCGGCCAAGATTTATTATGTATACTCGTAACGAAATCATAGAGAACATCAATATTGAAGAGGAGCTGCGGCGCTCCTACATCGATTACTCGATGAGCGTTATCATTGGCCGGGCCTTGCCGGACGTGCGCGATGGCTTGAAGCCTGGCGCGCGCCGAATTCTTTTTGCCATGTGGCAGTTGGGGTTGCTGCATAACCGTCCTTTTAAGAAATGCGCTTATGTTGTTGGTGAGGTGCTGGGCAAATATCATCCCCATGGCGATACGGCGGTCTACGATACCCTGGTGCGCATGGCCCAGCCCTTTTCGCTGCGCTATCTGCTGATCGAAGGCCAAGGCAATTTTGGCAGCATCGATGGCGATAGCGCCGCGGCTTATCGCTATACCGAGGCGCGGCTCCAAAAACTGACTGAAGAAATGCTGGCGGATATCGATAAGCGCACCGTGCCGATGGTAAAGAATTATAACGGCGAGTTGAACGAGCCAGCCGTGCTGCCGGCCCGCTTGCCGCAGCTGCTCTTAAACGGCAGCACCGGCATAGCCGTGGGCATGGCCACCAATATTCCCCCGCATAATCTGAATGAAATAGTGGATGCCCTGGTGCTTTTGATTGATAACCCTGGCGCCACTGTGACCGATCTGATGCGCTGTGTTAAGGGGCCGGACTTTCCCACCGGCGCCATCATCTGTGGGCATAAACCGATCGCCGATATGTATCGGACCGGGCGCGGCCAACTCCAGGTGCGCGGGCGCGCCGGCATCGTGGAGGGCAAGCAGGGTAAAAACCAGATCATAGTTACCGAGATTCCTTATACGGTAAATAAGGCTAAATTGATCGAGCATATCGCCGCGCTGGTCAATGCCAAGACCCTCGATGGCATTAGCGATATCCGCGATGAATCCGATAAAAGCGGCATTCGCATCGTGATCGAACTCAAGCGCGGCGTGGTTCCCAAGGTGATCCTCAATAACCTTTTCAAGCATACCCAGCTCCAAACTACCTTTGGCGCCATCATGCTGGCGATTGACGACAGCCGCCCCAAGGTGATGAATCTGAAGGAGATCTTGGAGTGTTTCATCGCCCACCGTTTCATGGTCATCACTCAACGCACCCGCTTTGATCTGGAAAAGGCCGAGGCCCGTGCCCATATCCTGGAGGGCTTAAAAATCGCCCTGAGCAATCTGGACGCCGTTGTCAAGATCATCAAGGCTTCCAAGAATCGGGATGCGGCCCGTGGCGAACTGATGCGGCGCTTTGGCTTATCCGAAATCCAGGCCAATGCCATTTTGGATATGCGCCTATACCAGCTGACCGGCCTGGAGCGCGATAAGCTCGAAGCCGAATATCTGGAGCTGATCAAGCTGATATCTTATCTCAAGGATCTGCTGGCCAATAAAGATAAGATTTACGGCGTGCTGAGAAAAGATCTGCTGGAAATCAAGGAGCTTTATGGCGATAAACGTCGCACGGAAATAGTTCCCGACGAGGGCGAAGTAGATATAGAGGATCTGATCGCCGACCGCAGCTGCATCATCACCATCAGCCATACCGGCTATATCAAGCGGGTGCCCGTTAGCACTTACAAGGCCCAGCGCCGCGGCGGCAAGGGCGTGGCCGGCATGGAGACCAAAGATGAGGATTACGTCGAGCATCTCTTCGTTGCCTCAGCCCATGATTATATTCTTTTCTTTACCGCCGGCGGCCGGATCTACTGGGAAAAGGTTTACGAGATACCCGAGGCCAGCCGTACCGCCCGCGGCAAGGCCATAGTCAATCTGCTGGAGCTCAAGGGCGATGAACAGATCGCGGCCATGGTGCGCGTCCGTGATTTTCCTGAGACCGAATACCTGGTAATGGCTACCGAAAAGGGCATCGTTAAAAAAACCAATCTTAGCGAATTTCGCAACCCGCGCCGCGACGGCATTGTTGCCATCAAGGTTGACCAAGGCGATCGTTTGATCGGCGTCAAGCTTACCACTGGTCAAGACGATATCATGCTGGCTTCGCGCCAAGGCATGAGCTTGCGCTTTAACGAGTCGGAATTACGGGATCAGGGCCGCGCCACCCGTGGCGTCATAGGCATGCGCCTACAAGCACAGGATCGTCTGGAGAGCTTGGAGATAGTTGATCCCAAGGCCAGCTTCTTTATCTGCACCGAAAACGGCTATGGCAAACGCACTAATTTTGATGAATACCGCGATCAGCATCGGGCCGGCAAGGGCATTTATACCATTCGCCCTTCTGAGCGTAACGGCTTAGTGGTTGGCGCTCATGCCGTCTTGGAAAAAGATGCCCTGATGCTGATAACCGCCAAGGGTAAAATGATTCGCATGAATATCAGCGACATTCGTATCATCAGCCGAGTGACTCAGGGCGTTCGCTTGATCGATCTCGATGATGGCGATAGCTTGATGTCGGCCACGACAGTTGAGCCGGAGGACGAGGAGTCCCTCAACGATAATGGTGCCAGCGCCCCCGCGGCGGAGTCGTCACCAGCCTCCGCGGCGCCCTAGTCGCGCCGCCGGCTCGGCGGATAGAACTAAACCTGCCGGCGCAAGATAGCGCTGGCCCAAACCTTCCCGCAAAATTAAGCGGCCTGTTTAGGCTCAGCAACGCTTGTACGCTCAGGTTGTCTTATCTAGTCGAGTTTTTCCAAAGGATTGCTCGGACCACCGGCAATGTCTGGCTTGCGAATGCGCGCTGCGGCCCAGCGAGCGGCATTAGCTATGATTAAGCGCACCTGCGGGTTGTAGAAGGTTGGGTGGCTTTCATGCCCGGGCCGGAAATAGAAAATACGGCCATGCCCGCGCTGCCAGCAGCATCCGCTGCGGAAAACTTCGCCGCCTTGAAACCAGGAAACGAAGATCAGCTCGTCCGGTGTGGGGACGTCAAAACGCTCGCCATACATCTCCTCGTGGGGCAGCTCGAAGTGATCGCCGATGCCCTGGGTGATTGGATGGCTGGGGGCCAGGTTCCAGATTCTTTCTCTTTCATTGGCTTCGCGCCAGAGCAGAGAACAGTGGGTGCCCATGAGGGTTTTAAATATTTTTGAGAAATGGCCCGAGTGCAAGACGATCAGGCCCATGCCTTCGAGCACGTGTTTTTTTACCCGCTGCACTATCTCGTCTTTAACTTCATGGTGGGCTCCGTGTCCCCACCAGGTCAGCACGTCGGTCTGCTGGAGAACTTCCTCGCTGAGGCCATGTTCGGGATCATCCAAGGTGGCTGTACGCGTCTCAAAAATCTTATGCTCAGCCAGGCCCTCGGCGATGGTGGCATGCATACCCTGCGGATATATTTTGCGTATGGACGCGTTGGTCTTTTCATGGCGATTTTCGTTCCAGATCGTTACGCGAATTTTATTGGTCATGATTCCTCCTTAGATAAATTTGTCGGGCTTTTTGATAGATGGAAGCCTGGTTGATGGCTATAAAAGGACTTCCTTCCCACTGGCGGCTGAACGATAGATCGCATCCAACACTTCCATTACTTGTAAGCCTTCGGCGGCGCTACAAGGCGAAGGGCGGCCCTTTAAGATGCTGTCCAGAAAGCTGCCCATGGGGCTAACTCGGGGCTGTTTGTATTCGCAGAGCAGGGTGTCCTGCGGCCGCGCCGCTTGATTGGACATCAGCCGTAAAACGCCTTTGGACTCCAGCATTCCGCGCCGTGTGCCCATGATCAAAGTGCTCATTTCGGCGTCGCCCAGTGGTAGATAGGAGAGATAACTGGTTTGCAGTATCAAGGTTGCCCCGCCGGCCAGGCGCAGGAAGGCCACCGCGAAATCCTCAACCGAATAGGATTTTTTAAGTCGCTGAGATTCGGCCTTGGCCAGGTGAGCATAGCTCGCGCCGCAGGCCGAGAGCACTTTGGGAAACCCCATCAGCCAAAGGGTTTGGTCCAGACGGTGCACGCCGATATCTAAGAGCGGCCCGCCGCCGGAAATCCGTTTATCGGTAAACCAACGGCCGAAGGTGGCGTTCCAGATGCGCCGGTGCCATTGGGTCTGGGCGTGATAAATTTGGCCTAATTGACCCTTTTGAATCTCTTGTTTGGCATGTTGCGCCCAGGGATCGAAACGTTGATTGAAGCCGAACATGAAGACCCCTTTAGCTTTTTTGGCCGCCGCGGCAATGGCCTTGGTTCCGGCCAGATCGGCGGCCGGCGGCTTTTCGCAATAGACGTTTTTGCCGGCTTTCAACAGAGCTACGGAAAGAGGCGCATGGGTTATATTGGTGGTGCTGATGGCTGCCGCAGTGAAGTTTACTTTAGAGGCCAGCAGCTCTTCTATGTTAGGAAAAACCGCCGCAACGCCAAAGCGGCTAGCTGTTTGGCGCGCGCGGCTGATGTTGGTGTCGCAGATGGCAACTATCTCGGCGCGAGCATCGGCGCAAATTCTATTTGCGTTGTTGATGCCCATATCTCCTGCACCAACTAAAGCAAACTTGATCTTGTTAGCCATGCTTTGATCCCTTCTGTAGATTTTTTAATAACTATAGTGATGTTTTGAAAGCCTTAATAAATAAAATAAGCCTGATGATATTTAATCGATAAGCATCCTTTAAAAAGGCCGGGAAGCGGCGCCACCGCTAGATTATAATTTATCCATATAGCTAGTTTCTTGCCGCTCGGCCGGCCGGATCAATCAAATCCAGACAAGCTATACAAAGCTACTAAGAAAATCAAGGAATAAGTGTATCGGGAGGGCCGGGCGTTTAGAAAAGGGCTTTTTAGGCTTGTGCTGCTGGCTGCTGGTTGGATTCCAGTGCCTGACGGATCGCATGGGCTAGTTTTTCGATGCTCACTGGTTTGCGCAGATAGGTGTGGGCGCCCAAATCCAGCGCCATAGCCACCTTAGCCGATTCTTCATAACCAGACAGTATAATCGCTTTTTGTTCAGGATTGATGCTTTTAATCTGCTGATAGGTTTGCGTTCCATTCAGGCCTGTGTTCATAACCATATCCAGAATCAGCAGATCGGGAAGGGGGCGCTTGGCTGCCGCATAGCTGTTGAAAAGTTTGCAGGCCGCTTCGCCGCTTGAGGCGCTCAGGGCGGTATAGCCCAGTTTGGTAAGCATGCGCGAGATCACCTCGGTTAGCAGGGGGTCGTCATCCACTATCAAGATGGTTTCGTTGCCGCCGTGCAGCGGCGCGTTAAGTGGGGTACAAAGATTCTCCTGGCAAGCCGGAAAATATAAATTAAATGTCGTGCCACGGTCAGGCGCGCTTTCAAAATCGATGTGGCCGTGATGGTCTTTGACGATCCCTTGTACTATGCTTAAGCCCAAGCCGCTGCCGCGCCTGCCTGAATGTTTGGTGGTGAAGAAGGGGTCAAAAATCAGTTCGCGGTGTTTTTGAGGAATGCCGGTTCCGGTATCGCCGACGGTGATTTTAAGATAAGCGCCCTTGGCGCCGGCTAGGGATTCTAACAGAGGATCATCCAGCTGGATGTTTTCGGTGCGCACCGTTAAGGTTCCGCCGCGTTCGCTCATGGCGTCAAAGGCATTTTGACATAGGTTTTGAATAACGCGCGTCAGCTGGTGCGCGGCGCCTTTCATATTGGCCAGATCGGCTGCTAAATCTAGTTTAACAGCTATATCGCCGGAACGGCTGGAGCGGGTGAGTAGATTAAGGGTCTCTTGGATGATATTATTGATGTTCAGGATCGTTTGCTCATGATAGCCGCGCCGCGATAAAGCCATCAATTGTTGGTTGATTTCAGCCATAGCTTGGACAGCTTTTTCGATCGTTTGCAGATCGGGCAGGGCTGGCGAATCCGGCGGCAACTGTTCCTTGATTAAGCCGGGATAGATCATCAGCGGCATCAGCAGATTATTGAAATCGTGGGCGATTTGGCCGGCGATGCGATCCACCATTTTTAAGCGTTCGGCTCGGTCAAGCTGAGTTTGCATTTTGAGCACGCGCTCCTCAGCTTGCTTGCGCCGCGTTACGTCGCGAATAAAGAAGCTCAGATATCTTTCGCCGCCCAGATGTAGTTGACCGGGTGCGATATCCGTCGGAAACAGGCTGGCATCTTTGCGGCGCGCGCTGGCGGTGATAAAGGTGAACTGCTGGTGATCCAGATTCTCACGGATTACGGCCAGAATGTTTGGATCAAAGCCGCTGATTATATCGCGTAGGCTTAGCTTGCACAGCTCCGCGATGGTGTGTTGGAAAAAATCAATGGCCCGCGTATTCGCGTCCACGATGTTGCCGTTTAAGTCGGTAATGATAACGGCATCGTAGGTGCCCTGCATGAACTCTTGATATAGATTGATCTCGGCTGGCCGCTTGTTTAGGCTTGCCCGCGGCTGCGTCTGGCTCAGACGCGCGCGCGCCGTACTGGGAGACTGTTCTGGGTCCAGCTCAATCCGGATCGTCTGTGCTGAAAGATTGCTGTCCATCGGCAAAAAATATCTTGGGCGCTCTGGGCGGCCGGCAATACACATTGATTAGCGGCATTATGATAGCCGTTTTTGTTTAAGGCAAGTAGCTTTTAGCTAGCCGCCCGCTCGCGCTTTCAGGTCAGGGCCAGGGCGTGTACCAATATGGCCACGAAGACGCCCATTAACATGCCCATCATAACCTCCAGGCGGGTATGGCCCAGGAACTCCTCAAGCTTGGCAATGGGAAAGCGGCGGGCTTTGAAGAGCTCATCGACCATCTGATTTAAGAGGCGCGCCTGCATGCCGGCGGCCCGGCGCACGCTCTGGGCGTCGAACATGACCACCAGGGCGAAAGCCAGAGTGACTGCGAATAAGGGGCTGGCTGTGCCTACGCGCAGGGCCACCGAGGTGGCCAAGGCGGCCGCCATGCTGGAATGGGCGCTGGGCATGCCGCCGGCGCTTACCAGATAGCCCAAGTTAACGTGGTGGGTGCGTAAATAGAAACAGAGCATTTTTGTGGCTTGAGCCATGAACCAAGCACATAAGCCTGACCAGAAGGTCGGATTGATCACCCAAGCTGAGAGGATAGAATGCTTCAATGGATCTCCATGCTTAATCTTTTAATATTGTTGCAATAAAAACTACTGTCCGGCCTGGCCCTTGCGCTAATAGGCGTTAGTGCGGCTAAAGAAGGTTTGTATAATTATTTTAAAATCGAAAAGCAGCGACCAATTCTCCAGATAGTAAAGGTCATATTTAATCCGTTCTTGCAGGTCGGTATTGCCGCGCAAGCCATTGACCTGGGCCCAGCCGGTAATGCCAGGTTTGGAAACATGCCGCCACATGTAGCGGGCGATATCCTCTTTAAATTGTTCCACGAAACAAGGCCGCTCCGGGCGCGGTCCGACCAAGCTCATGTCCCCCTTAAGGACGTTCCAGAGCTGAGGTAGCTCATCCAGATTATGGCGCCGCAGAAAGGCGCCAAAGCGTGTGCGGCGCGGGTCGTTTTCCTTAGCCCAGACTGGGCCGGTTAGCGCTTCGGCCTCTACGTGCATAGTGCGGAATTTAAAAAGCATGAAGGGTATTTTATTCTCGCCGCAGCGCTCCTGGCGATAAAATACCGGTCCGGGCGAATCGCGTTTTATCAACCAGGCTAAAAGCGGCAGCAGGGGCGCCAGCAGGATCAGGCCCAGCGCCGCGCCAGCGATATCCTCGATCCTCTTCAGCAGTCTGTTGCGGAAATGATCGAGTGGCCAGCGACTGATTCCCAGCAAGGGCACGCCGCCTATCGTCTGCACATCTACATCTGTTGTCAACACGTGAAAGATATCGGGCACGGCGTGGAATGTTACCAGGGCCTGTTCGCATTCTAAGATCATGCCAACCATGTCGGGCTGCGCTATGGCCATATCGGCCAAGATCACCTGATCGGCGCTGCCGGCCGTCAAAAATTGTTTGAGTTGTCGAGCCGATCCTAGTACCAGCTCGGGCGCGATGGCGGGGTGGCGCTCACCGCCCTCGATCTGTAAAAAGCCTATGGCGCGCGATCTTAGGCGCGGCTCTTGTTGCAGCGCTTGGCGCAGGCGCGCGGCGATGGCGTTGGTGCCTATGATCAAGACCCGATTGGCGGCCGGGCGCTGTCTGGCTTGATAGAGTTCCCAACGGAACAGCAGGTAGCGCTCCAGCAGGATATATGCCGTGATGGTCACCATGGCTAAGAGGGTGGTCAGGCGCGAAAAGGGCGGATCGGTTCGCAAGGCAAAGGCCAGGGTCAAGGTGAGCAAAAGCCCCAGGCCGATGGCTTGCATTAAACGTGGAATCTTCTTGCCGAAAGAGCCGACTTGCGGCCGCACATACAGGCGTAAGGCTTGAAAAATAAAGATAAAAACCAGCGCGGCTATGGCCGCCGCTTGAGCATATAGCAGGTAAAGCCGCGGTGGCGCATAATCGTAATAGAGCGGAATCCATCCGCTATCAAAGCGCAGCCAGGTAGCTAGCAAGACGCCGATAAATACAGCGGCTGCGTCCATGATAACTGCCAAGCTGCTAGCTAAAACATCGGATGTATCTTTCGCGCGCATGTTTTAAGTGCGAATCAATAGGTCTTGGGCTAAAGCATCGGCCCGGGCTGGTCCGGAGACGGCCGCGATGATCGCTAGGGCAAATTCAAAGGAGCTGCCCGGCCCTTGGCTGGTAATCAAACGCCCATCCAGCACTACCCGGTCTTGCTGGCAGTGCGCCTGGGTTAACTGCTGGGCCACGCCTGGATGGCAAGTCACTTGGCAGCCGTCCAGTACGCCGGCGGCTTGCAGCACCAAGGGTCCGGCACAGATCGCTGCCAGCCATTTGCCAGTTCGCTTGAATAGGCGCGCTGCCGCCAACACTCGCTCGTCAGCGCTTAAGGCTTGGGTTCCGGCGGCGCCGCCGGGAATGACCAAAATATCGAATTTGGCCGGATCGATCTCAGCCCAAAGCGCGTCCGGCAGCAGTCGCGTTCCTCGGGAAGCTTTTACCGGGCCCGGCGCGATGGCCGCCATGGTTACGCTCCAAGGCACCCGCCGAAAAATGTCCACGACGATAATCGTCTCCATTTCTTCCAAGCCTTCAGCCAAGGGGATTAATACCTGTTGCATGACTCATCCTTGTATTTTTTAGCGCGGCTAGCGGCCGCGCGCGCCGTTTAGCGACTGGCTTATCTACGTACCCGATAGGCATTGGTTTTAGGCTCGCTAAAACGAAAAACTGTCTCACCTGGCTTGGCCTTGCCCAACTCTTCTCGGGCCACGCGTTCCACGTAGAGTGGGTCGGAAATAAAACGCTCTTGCTGTTGACGCAATTGCGCGGCCATCTGCTCATTAGCCTGATTTTCCTCTTCGAGGGCGCTGATTTTACGCTGGCGCTCGTGGATCTGCCTAACTTTAGGCAAGAAGAGCGCTGCTATACCAATGATTAAAACTATGGCAAAAGCAGCACAAGCCAAGCGATAGATGGTCAGCCATACATTCATGCTGTCGTTCCAGAACTCATCAGGCCCGGGCCAGCTTTTATTAACGCCAACAATTTGGTCCGCTTAGATCACGCCGCCATAGATGGCGTCTTTGCCTAAAGCTTCTTCAATACGCAATAGTTGATTGTATTTGCAGACGCGGTCGGTACGACAGGCTGATCCGGTTTTGATCTGGCCGGCATTGACCGCCACGGTAAGATCGGCGATCGTGGTATCCTCGGTTTCGCCGGAGCGATGGCTGATAACGGCCGTGTAGCCGGCGCGGTTGGCCATCTGGATGGCATCCAGGGTCTCCGGCGAGCCGTA
>CAYUHK010000024.1:0-24064 GCA_964444425.1 uncultured Verrucomicrobiota bacterium | reverse complement strand
GAGGCATCGTGCCGCAAAGCCGGTTCCAGCGGCGCAGTCAGCTCGGGAAGAATACGGCCGGCAAGTTCCTTGCCCAGTTGGACGCCCCATTGATCAAATGAAAAGATATTCCAAATTACGCCTTGAGTGAAAATCTTATGTTCATACAAAGCGATTAATTTTCCCAATGTGGCCGGGGTCAACTCTTCCGCCATAATGATGTTGGAGGGGCGATTGCCGCCGCAAGCCTTATGCGGCCTCAATGCGGCTGGAGTTTGTTCCGCGGCGGCCGCGCTGCGCCCGAAAGCCAGCGCTTCCGTTTGGGCCAAGAAATTCGCCATCAGCTTGGCATGATGATCGCCCTGGCGATAGCGCGAACGACAAAAGCCGATGAAATCCGCCGGAACCAGCTGGGTGCCTTGATGCAACAATTGGAAAAAAGCGTGCTGACCATTCGTGCCCGGCTCGCCCCAGATTATCGGAGCGGTCGACCAAGCCACCCGGCGGCCTTGCTGATCCACGCCTTTGCCGTTGCTTTCCATATCAGCTTGCTGCAGGTAAGCAGGGAAACGACTCAAATTCTGAGCATAGGGCAAGATCGCCTGGGTTGGCGCCTTGAAAAAATTATTATACCAGACCCCCAGCAACCCAAGCATCACTGGCAGATTACGCTCCAAAGGCGCAGTTAGGAAATGTTGATCCAAGGCGTGAAACCCCTCCAACATCTCGATGAAGCGGTGCGGCCCGATCGCCAGCATCAACGCCAAGCCCACCGCCGAACAGAGCGAGTAGCGCCCCCCCACCCAATCCCAGAATTCAAACATGTTGGCTGGATCAATGCCAAAGGCTCGCACCGCATCAGCGTTGGTGGAAACCGCCACGAAATGACGAGCTATGGCCGCCGGATTTTTAAGAGCCCTCAAACACCAAGCTCGTGCCGTTTGGGCATTGGTCATGGTTTCCTGGGTCGTGAAGGTTTTCGAAGTCACGATAAAAAGAGTTTGATCCGGCCTGAGATCGCAGGTGGCTTCCTGGATATCAGCAGCATCAATATTGGAAACAAAACGAAAGATGAGATCTTGGCGAGCGTAGGGTTTAAGGGCCGCATAGGCCATGGCCGGCCCCAAATCAGATCCACCAATGCCTATGTTGACGATAGCCCGAATCGGCTTGGCGGTAAAACCCTTCCAGCGGCCGGCGCGCAGCGAGTTGGCAAAGCGCCGCATCTTGTTCAGTACCCGATTAACCTCGGGCATGACATCGCGGCCCTGGACGTAAATCGGGCTATTAGAACGGTTGCGCAAGGCAACATGCAATACCGCGCGGTTTTCTGTGCGATTGATAGCTCGACCGGCGAACATGGCCGCCCGAGCCTGGGACAGGCCGCGCGCGCGCGCCAGCGATAAAAGCAGTCGGCGGGTAACATTGGTAAGGCGATTTTTAGAATAATCCAGGCGCAGGCCAGCCGCCTCCAAAGTAAAACGTTCGGCCCGCCGAGGATCGGCCGCGAACAGGTCGCGCAGATGGATGGAGCGAATTTCGCGGTAATGTTGCCTCAAGGCTTGCCATTCCGGCGAGAGATCGATCTTTTTATTTGTTGTTTGCATAAATACTCCTGTTTGAGATCAAGCCATGGCCAACAAATCTTCAGCACGACCAGGCCTTTTAAAATCAGCTCGCTCGCAAAGCCCCTAGCCTGCTAGCGCAAAGCAAACTCCGCCGAGGGCCGGGAAAGATTCGGCCTAGGCCACCCCTCTATCGGGCAAACAAGTCACTCCTCTTTGATAGAGCGAGCAAGCTCCTTCTGCCAAGCAATTTTTTCTTCCGCCAACTTGGCAGCGGCGGCGGCCATGGCAAAATCATGAGCAAAGAAAATACCACGGCTGGCGCCAGCTAACAAGCTGCGGGCATAGCCTAGTTCATGCGCAGCCCGTTTTAAAATCACATGATCGTCTTCTATCCTTAAGAAGATTCCCTCTAGGCTCAGGCCATTGACCAGATAAATATTAACTAAGGTGCCCGAGGATGGCGGACTAAAAACATTTAGATAATATTCATGCCAATAACGGCCACGCGCCTCCCAATCCGGCTCAACTAGTTTGGGCTGGGTTAGCCAGTGCTGCCAAAGGAGGCTTGGACTATGCCGGATTTTTATGAAAAAAGTTTTGGCATTAAGATTAGCCCAAGTCACTATTTTAAGAGCGCCGCCGGCAAGCAAAAGCATAAAAACCAGCATTGCAATGGCGCGGACTATCCAGAGCTCGGGGGTTATGCGGTAATCATGGCGCTGGCTAGTTTTGACGAAGGCGGCCGGAATCAGCGAATGGCGCCGGCGCTCTTGAGCGCCGGCGGCCAAGGGCCTGGATTCAGGTTCACGAGCTTGTTTAAAATTAAATCCACATTTTCTACAAAATTTATCCTCAGTGCTCCGGGGCAATGAACATTCCGGACATTGTTGATATAAGGCCACGCCGCAATAGTCACAGTATTTTCCGCCCGGGGCTGGCAGCGCTGCGCATTGCGGGCATGGCTGTAGCGGCTGGCCGGACGCGGCGCCGGATTGGCTAGCTTGTTTTTGTGATTGTGACATGCTGCTGTTGGACCGTTCGCGCAACGACCCGGCTTTCCATTCCAGCTGGCGCCCTCAGCGGCTGGCTGCAGCCGCTTGGCGTTCCCCTGCGGCTTCCTGAGAAAAAAGGGGTTCAGACCTGACGGCATTACCGATGCCGGGCGGAATGGCCGTTGAAGCTGTATCTGAATGCGCGCGCCAGGCCGCGATAATCTCTTGAATGGCGCGCGCTTGACTGGCTTGTTCTTGCTGGACCAAAGCTTGCCGCGCCGGCGCGGAAACTTTATTTTGTTGAATCAACTGTTCTGCTTTGGCATGGCCTTGTGCTGCCGCTAGCGCCAACCATTTGATGGCTTCTTTGCGATTGGGGCCCTGCCCCAAACCCTGATAACACATTATTCCCAAAGCATATTGGGCGCCGGCATGGTTCTGTTGCGCCGCCGCCCGGAAATACAGCAGCGCCAAGGCATACTCCTTGCGGCGATAATACTCTTGGGCCAGCTGATATTGCGCGGACCGATCTCCCAGGACCACAGCCTGATCTTGCCCAGCGATGGCATTGGTCTGGGTTGAGGGGGCCGGCAAGGTTTGGCCGGCTTGAAGCAAGGCCGGCCGACTAAGCGCGGCGGCCTGAGCTGCAATCCAAAGAGCGCGATAGCTTTCATCCGTTTTCAAGCGATCATAAGAATCCAGCTTCTCAAAGGTGATGGCGTTCGTCTGCCCGGCGGCGATCAAATTGATTTGACCGGCGCCGGCGCCGGCATA
Organism: uncultured Verrucomicrobiota bacterium; assembly: GCA_964444425.1. GTDB lineage: Bacteria > Verrucomicrobiota > Kiritimatiellia > JAAZAB01 > JAAZAB01 > CAYUHK01. Next base: position 20,751 of record CAYUHK010000024.1, on the reverse strand, counting down.
GTGGCCGCGCATAATCAAGCCATCTAGTTGGCGTAAGCTTAAAGCCTGGTTGAGCATATAGCGCGGATATTCCTGATCCAATCGCGCGGCCAGCAGCTGGCGCGCAATGGCCAGAGCAGCAGCCCACTGGCCGGGAGCAGCCGCTGCAGACGACTCAGCCGCAACAGCTGGCAGATCAGCCAGCTCTTCCTCAGTGGCGGCGACGGCCGGCTCTGCCTCCAAGAGCTCTGTGGCCAAGGTGGGTTGCGGCGCGGCAGCCGGGACAGGCAAGGGCGCGGGCAGAGAGGAGGAATGAGCCGGGCGACAACCCCAGCGCCAGAAAAGCCAAACAAGGCCTATTAGAATGATAACCCCTAAGACGCCAAGCAAATAGAGCCGAGATAGCCGTTTATGAAAGGCGTATCCGCAATGTGGACATAGCCGGGTTTTTACCGGCACCCGCTCCTGGCATTGCGGGCAATCCTTAAATAATACATTTAGATGCGCCGCTAGATTCTCCGGAGCGCGGGCTGATTGCAAATGCTGGTTGGCCGCTGTGACACGACCCGGCACACTAACATCGGCTTGACAAGCCATGCATTGAACTCTCTCGGCGCGCATTTCCGAGGGCGCCAGCATGGCGATGCCGCATTGAGGGCAATGCCATTCTAGAACGGCGCGGGGAATTATGAATTGAGAGCCACAATCGGGACAAAGGGCCATCTGGCCGACATTTTGCTCGTCCACCGCTAATTTTTTTCCGCAGCGGCATTTAAAATAAACATCAGCCATAAGATAATACCTAGATTATGCCTGCAATAGGCTATCCAAGCGGCTTGACCTGATCAAGTCTATTATGGACTCGGCTAGCAAAAGATGGCGCCGAGGCCTGATGGCTTAGGCTTGGCATGAGCCTTGCGGCCTTACGCGACGCGGCGGCGAATAAGCCTACTTAGCCGCGTGCTGCAAAAACTCTAGCGCGGAGCAGTTAAGTCCTATTTTTTAGCAGCTAACGCTTGAACCAGGGCGCTAAAGGTTTCGCCGCGCTGCTCGAAATTCTTAAACTGATCGAAGCTGGCGCAAGCCGGCGACAATAAGATGGTATCACCAGCTTGAGACTGCGACCAAGCCAGGCCCACAGCCGCATCCAAGGTATGGCATAATTCACAAGGCACCTCAGCCTGCCAAGCCGCAAACATGGCCGGGGCGGCCGCGCCAATTAGGTAAACGCCAGCGACTTTTTCAGCCAACAAAGTTTTGGCTGCCTCATAGGGCTCATGCTTGGGCGTGCCGCCGGCTATCAGCCGAATCGGCGCCGGGCAGATTTTCAGGGCCGCCAGCATGGCGGCCAGGTTAGTTGCCTTGGAATCATTCACGAAGCGCACTTGTTGGCGTTGGCCCAGGCTCTGGATACGATGCGGCAAAGTTTGAAAGGTTTGGGCAGCGCTTTGCAAGGCGGCCGCTGTTTCTCCAGCCGCGCAGAGCGCGGCGCTGGCGGCGGCGGCGCTCAGGCCAAGGATCTCATTAGCCAGCACTGTGCCCCGCAAGGATGCTAGCTGAACGCGGCCGCCATCCAGGATCGTCTCATCCTGATAACGAAAGTCCGCCGCCGCCGATAAACCAAAAGTTATCCAACGATTGGGTGTGGCGGACAAGCGCGCGATCCGCGCCGCTAGATCATCCGGCACTATGCCAATATCTTGAGCGCGCATTTGCCGGAATAAACTAATCTTTAAGCGCTCGTATGCGGCCATATCAGCATGACGATCAAGATGATTAGGATACAAATTTAATAAAATGGCCAGATCCGGACGAAAGGCGCGCAGCGTCTCCAGCTGAAAGGAGCTGACCTCTAGGATCAACCAATCGCAATCAGGTTGCTCGCTAACCACCTGCGACACCGGCGGGCCATAATTGCCGGCTACGGCTACGCGCCGGCCGGCGCTAGCCAAGGCCGTTGCGCAGAGTTTTACAAGTGTGCTTTTGCCATTGGAACCGGAAATGGCCAATACCCGGCTATTAGCCCGGCTCCAGCCCAATTCCAGTTCCGAGATAATTGGCTGGCCGCGGAGCTTCAGGGCGCTGATCCAGTCGGAATGAACAGGGATGCCGGGACTCACCACACAAACGGCATAGGAGGCGGAAGGTAATTCTTGGCAACCGAGGATAACTTCGGCGCCCAAGGCCCTTAAAGCCGCCGCCGCTTGAGATAAGTCCTCCGCGCCGCGCCGATCAATGATGCAGACCTGGCTGCCTTCCGCCAGCAACAGACGGCCGGCGGCCGCGCCACTGGCGCCCAGGCCCAGCACCAGCGCTGTGGGGTATTTTTTCATTAACGAATCTTAAGCATGAGCACGCCGATCAAAGCAAACATCATCGAGACGATCCAGAAACGAATGGTGATCTGGGTCTCGCTCCAAGCCGGCTTCTTAAGCTCGAAATGATGATGCAAAGGAGCGCAGGCGAAAATCCGTTTACGCTTCAGTTTAAACCAAGCCACCTGCATAATAACGCTCAAGGCCTCAATGACGAAGATGCCGCCCACTACCATTAAAACCAATTCCTGCTTGATCAAGACCGCCACAATGCCGATGGCGCCACCCAAGGCTAAGCTGCCAGTATCGCCCATGAAAACCTGAGCGGGATAACAATTGAACCATAAAAAACCTAGGCTGGCTCCCAACAGGCTGCCGCAAAATACGCAAAGCTCACCGCTGCCGGCGATGTAAGGTATCTGCAGATAGCTGGCCAAAAGAACATGCCCAGCCAGGTAGGTCATGATCAGATAGGCCAGGGTCACTGCTCCGGTGCAGCCGATGGCCAAACCGTCTAAGCCATCGGTTAAATTAACGGCATTGCTGGCTCCGACAACCACCAACATCACAAAAACGAATACGCTGACCAAACCCATCGATGGGATCAGGGGCGTTTTTAGCAAAGGGACCATCAACTGGCGTGTCTGAGCACGAGTTTCCGGTATCACCAGCAGCAAGGCGGTAATGCCCATCACCCACAAACATTGAAATAATAATTTTTTACGGGGGCTTAAACCGCGGGGATCATGTTTGATTGTCTTGATATAATCATCGGCAAAACCAATTAGACCCATAACTAACATGGTTAATAGCGCGATCCAGACCAAGAGGCTGCTCAGCACGGCCCATAATAGACAAGAGCTCAACACCGTACTGACAATCAGGATCCCCCCCATGCTGGGGGTCTTTTTTTTAGAATCGCCGCGCAAGGCTTCCAGGGCCGGCGCGGTAGCTTGATAGCGGGCGGCGGCGGCCGCGCCCAGATCCTGCAAACGGCGAATCAGCCAAGGGCCGATGATCAAACTGAGGATGAAAGCGGTCCCGGCGGCGGCGAAGGTCCGTACCGTGATGTATTGAAATACGCGAAAATAGGAGAGCAGATCCGACAATAAATGCAGATAGTAAAACATGGTTATCCTCGTTTTTTAGCCAGCGCCAGAGCGCGCCATAATCTCAAGACCTCTTCCAAATGCTGACCGCGTGAGCCTTTTAACAGCACAGCATCGCCAGAGCCTGTTAGGCGGCTAAGCCGCTGGGCGGCCTGGGCCTGATCTTGGCAGCAAAAGATGCGCGCTTGATCCATCCCCGCCGCCGCCGCGCTCTGCGCGATAATCGCGCCCAATTCACCTATCACCAGCAAGCCGCTCCAGGCTCCTTGAGCCACCCGCCGGCCCAGCTCAGCATGGGCGGCGGCGGCGTTAGCGCCCAGCTCCAACATATCGCCTAAAACCAACCATTTACGCCCAACCCCCGCTATTTCCGCAAAGGTTTGCAAAGCCGCCAGCATGCTGATCGGGCTAGCATTATAGGCATCATTGATTACAGTGATATTATTCAAAGAATGGCTTTCCCAGCGCATGGGTTGCGCTTGATAGGCTTCCAGCGGCCGCCGGATGTCCTGCCAGCTTAAGCCCAAAGCACGGCTAACCGCCACGGCATACAAGGCGTTAAGCAATTGGTGGCGGCCGGGCAAGGGCATTTGGAATTGGAAGCGCTCGCCGCTAGCCTGCTCCAAGATCTCGGCCAGACCCTGATTGGCGCCGCGCAAAAAGATCCCGCTATAATCCGCGGCGACAGCCAGGGAGACGCTAAGCACACGCCCTGGCGCGGCCGCGCGCAGCTGGCCATAGCATTGATCATCGCTGCATAAGACTGCTGTGCCCGCTGGCGGCAAACTGCGCAGCAGAGTTGATTTTTCTTCAGCCACCCCAGCCAAGGATTTAAAAAACTCCATATGGACCGGAGCCAGCGTTGTTACCAGGCCCCAGCTGGGCGCTAGAATCTGGCAGAGTGCAGCCAGCTCGCCGGGATGATTGGAGCCTAGCTCGAAAACGCCAAAGCGGGCCGCCGGCTCAACATTCAACAAGCTCAAGGGCAAGCCTATGTTATTATTCCAATTGCCCTGAGTGCGCGCCGTGAGCTGGCTTGAGGCCAGGATATCGGCCAGCATTTCCTTAACAGTGGTTTTGCCTACGCTGCCGGTTACGGCAATCACCAGCAAGCCCAGCGAGCGCCGATAGGCCGCCGCCATATCCTGCAAAGCCTGCTGCGTATTGCGGACGCGCAAGATCGGCTGGGCCGGGCCGGCGCGGTAATCAGCCTCATCAACCACAGCGGCGGCGGCGCCTTTGGCGAAGGCCTCAGCAATAAAACGATGCCCATCAAAACGCGTGCCGCGGATGGCTATAAATAGATTGCCGGCGGCTAAGCTGCGCGAATCAATGGCTAGACCATGCACACAGGCCGGCGGCGGCGACAGCCATTCTCCCGCTGTCCAGCGCGCCAGCAAATTGGTATCGAAAACAGACATTTAAAAGCATCCGCTCTAACATGATTTCTTCCAAGGCGGCCAGCCCGGACGCCCGGCGCGCGGCTAAGGCTTGAGGCCCGCGCCAAAGCGCTGGCGGCTTAAGCTTTGATCCCCAGACTTTCGCGGACCACCTGGCGATCATCAAAGGGGATAACCGTATCGGCAAACTCCTGGTAATTCTCATGCCCCTTGCCGGCGATCAAGATGACATCTCCGCTATCGGCCAGGGTCAAGGCTCGGACGATTGCCTCATAGCGATCTTCGACCACTTCATAGGCATCGGTTTGCTGAATGCCTGCTCGGATTTCAGCGATGATGTCTGAGGGGTTTTCCTTGCGCGGATTATCGGCGGTCAGGATGCTATAATCTGCCAATTGCGTGGCCGTGTGGCCCATCAAGGGGCGTTTTTTCTTATCGCGATTACCGCCACAGCCAAAGACAACAATCAGGCGCTTCGGGGTGATTTCGCGCAGAGTGCTGAGGACATTGTGCAAGGCGTTCTCGGTATGGGCGTAATCCACAAACACTTGAAAATCCTGGCCGGTTTTGATTTCTTCCAAGCGGCCGGGAACAGCGGCGATTCTCGCCAGCACAGCAGCGCTCATGCTAGGCTCTATACCCAGAGCTCCGCAGGCGGCCAAGGCGGCCAAGGCATTATGAATGTTATAGCGGCCCAATAATTTTATCTTCAAGGCCGCTGAGCCCCAGGGGCTGCTAACCGTAAACTCGCTGCCGCCGGCGCCGATCTGAATGTGCTCGGCACGGACCTGGGCCGTCGGGTGCCAGCCATAGCTGATCAACTGCTCGCGCAATTCCGGCAGCTGCGCTAACTTAGCGCCCCAAGGATCATCTATATTAACAATGGCGAAGGCTTTTTTTTGCTGCGATATCAAGCTTCTGAAAAGCAGGCTCTTGGCCTCAAAATAGAGCGACTCGGTCTCATGATAATCAAGATGATCGTGGGTCAGGTTAGTGAAAACCGCCACATCAAATTCGGTGCCGACGACGCGCTGTTGGCTCAAGGCATGTGAGGATACTTCCAGCACGGCGCTGCCGCAGCCCACCCGGAGCATTTCAGCCAACATCCTCTGCAAATCGGTGGACTCAGGCGTCGTTCGCGTGGCCGGAATGACGCGGTCGCTGATTTCATAGGCCACAGTGCCAATCAAGCCAGGATTACGGCCGGCGGCGCGCAAGATATCTCGGGCCATGAAGGCTGAGGTAGTCTTGCCATTGGTTCCGGTGATGCCAATTATTTGCAATGCATGCGATGGATCGTTATAAAAGGCGCAGGCCAAGGCGGCCATGCTGGAGCGGGCATCACGCACCAGGATAAAGGCTGCTTGAGCGCGGCTCACCGCCGTGGTGCGATCTGAAATAATGGCAATAGCGCCCTTCTCTATGGCATCCTGAATATAGCTGTTGCCATCATCGCGCAAGCCCGGCAAGGCGCAAAAAATAAAGCCAGATTTAACTTGGCGGGAATCATGGGTGATGCCCTTCACTTCCTGGTCGGTCGCGCCGAGCACGGAAATAGGCTGGATGCGATTTAATAATATATTCAGTTTCATGGCTACCATACAAAGGCATTAGCGGCCGAGGCCGCGCGGCGATCTAATTGCTTTGTGCCCGAGACACCCTTGGCCAGGTTTTTACTGTTCGCTGGAGGAATATCCAGGTAACGGATCGCTTGTTCGGCAATTTCTTTAAACACCGGCGCGGCCACCGCGCCGCCAGTGCGTATATCCTTGGGTTCATCCAACACTACAATAATCCCCAATTGAGGATCTTCGGCCGGAATGAAGCCAGTAAAGGACGCCATATTCAACAGGTCGGAATAGCCGCCGGGGATCGGCTTTTGGGCCGTTCCGGTTTTGCCGCCTACAGTATATTCGGCCACGCGGGCTTTAAATCCGGTGCCGCCTTCCTCGGTAACGCGAATCAGTAGCCGCTTCATCTGCGCAGCCGTCTCGGGACGAATCGGGCTGCCCAAGGCAGTGGGCTTTTGCTCAAATAGGACGTGGCCACCCGGAGCGGTCACGCGCTGGACAAGATACGGCTTCATCAACACCCCATCATTAGCGATGGCGCAAAGCGCCCCCAACATTTGCAGAGCGGTAACAGCCACCTCATGGCCAATCGCTATCCGCGTTACGCTCAGCGCCTGCCATTGCGAGGCCGGCCGCAGCAAGCCGGCTTCTTCACCGGGCAGCTCAATGCCGGTCAGCTCGCCAAATCCAAAGGCCTTCAAATAACGATAGAGCCGTGTTGGCCCAAGCAATATTGCGATCTTAGCCGCACCGATATTGCTTGATTTTTTGATGATGTCAGCCACGGAGAGTTTATCATAGGCATGATAATCTCTCAAGGGTCTACCCCGGTAAAACCAGTGGCCGCGCTCGCAGTCAAAAATTTGCGTCGGAGTCACCAGCTGTTCATTGAGCGCCGCCGCCACCACGGCTATTTTAAAAGTTGATCCCGGCTCATATAGATAGGCGATGTTGCGGTTGCGCATAACCTCCGGTGAGCTGCTTCTAAACCGATTGATATCATAGGATGGATAATTGGCCATAGCTATGATTTCTCCGGTGCGGATGCGCTCCACTATCGCCCAAGCAGCCGCCGCCTGATGTTCTTTCACGGCATGATCCAAGGCCCGCTCAACGATATGTTGTACATACTGATCAAGCGTTAAGGTGATATCCGCGCCCTGGCGCGGCTGGATTTCCAAGGCGCGGCGATCATATAGCTCGCGGCGCTGGCCATCCAATTCGCTGATGATCAAGCCAGGGACTCCTCGCAAATAGCGGTCCCAGCGTTGCTCGATTCCAGCACTGCCCACCCGCTCCAGGTTGACATAGCCCAGCACATGACACATGCTGGCCCCGCGCGGATAGGATCGGACCATGACATCCTGCAGGATCACGCCCGGCAACTTCATCCGGCTGATCTCGTCTGCTTGCTGTTCGTCAATATATCTGCCATAGCCCTGCAGATAGATGAAACGTCCGCCCCCCTGAAAACGGGCTTGAATGGCGCCAGCGTTGGTCTGCAGAACCGCGGCCAGCTGCGCGGCCACCGCATCTGTCTGGCCATGGCTTTGGATCAGAGCCGGATCGGCGGCGATTGTTTTTTTCACTAGATCCAGCGCCAAGACATTGCCTTGCCTGTCTAAGATTTTGCCGCGCCCTACCTCCAGACTTTTTTCAAGACGGCGCAATTCATTGATCTGGCTTAAGCGTTCGCCGCACGGCCCCACATGTAAAAAAAGCAGCCGGGCGCTCAACCCAGCCAGGCCCAGCGTCATAATCAATGCCGCGACAATCAAACGGTATTTATGTTTACGTTCAATCATTCACCAGGGACCTAGAGCCCTGCAACAATCGCGCTATATGCCCATCGGCATGTTGGGTTAGCTCGATGAATGCGTCCGGCTCTTGCAGACGGATAATGTTGGCTTCGGCCGGCCAAACCATAACCATTTTATTGTTGGCCAAAGTTGTTTCAATATTGGCGGGCGACTTCAGCGTCTCTAGCTTCCACAGCTCGGTGTCATAGCGTTTTTGAATTGCCGCCCTTTGCTGTTCAAGCGCCTTAATGCGGCCACCCAAAACCTGAACCCTAGCATCCAGCCATACATATAAGAGCAGCATTGTCACCAAAGCCACCAGGATGCCGGCTAGCGGCAAGGGAAAAACGAATTCAGCGGCACGTTTTTTTTTGTTTTTACCAGCCATGAATTATTCTATCCTTTCTATAACACGCAGTTTCGCCGAACGCGCGCGCGGATTCTCGGCGACTTCTAAAGCTGAAGGGCCCAAGGGTTTGGGCGTAATCCAACGCACCAGAGGCAATGCGCCTTGCCAGCGCTGGCCGCCGGCCGGCAGCGATTCCCAGCATCCAATATGGGCCCGAGCGGTTTTTTTCACCAAACGATCCTCTAGGCTGTGATAAGACAAGACCGCCAAACGCCCTTGTGGGCGCAGCAATGCCAAAGCCTGTTCCAAGCCGGCCGCCAAGCATTCCAATTCACGGTTAACCGCGATCCTCAAGGCTTGAAAGGTGCGAGTGGCCGGATGGGCTTTGCCGCGGCGGGCACCCTTAACCTTGCTGACCAGCTCGGCCAGTTGGCGAGTGGAACTAAAGGGTTGTTGGGTGCGTTGCATGATCACAGCTTTGGCTATGCGCCTGGCATCGGGTTCTTCTCCAAATTGTTTAAAATAATTCTCCAGCGCGGCGCCGGAAAGCCCATTCAATAAATCGGCGGCGGTCGTGCTTTGAGAGAGCTCCATGCGCATATCCAGCGGACCCTCATGCACAAAACTAAAGCCCCGCTGCGGATCATCAAGCTGCAGCGATGACATCCCTAGATCCAATAGCAGACCATCCACCTGCTGCACGCCGCAGCTGGCAGCCCAAGCGGCCATATCGGCAAAATTGGCCTGCTGCAGACGGCATTGCTGGCGCCAGGGATCAAGAGTTTGCCTAGCCATAGCCAAGGCCTGAGCGTCTCGATCCAATCCCAGTAACAAGCCCTGCCCCTCCATGCGTTGCAACATCGCGCGGGCATGGCCGCCGCCGCCCAGCGTACCATCGAAATAAATGCCGCCCGGGCGCACCGCTAAAAGCCTGAGCGTTTCCTGGAGCATGACCGGCTTATGCATAATACCCAGCCGTCCCACTCAGCGCCGCCTTGGCAACATCCTTGCGGCTGCCTATCATTGATATAAAGCCGCCGCCAGTTGGCTATCCTGCAACCTGATTTTCATGATCTCGGCCGCGTAACAGGTCGCGCAAAAGCCATGCGAACAGAGCAGATCATCTTGATAGCTTTCATCTTGATACTGCCAACCCTGCTCTGTTTTCCATCTGCCGCAAATACAACATTTTATAATCAGTTGCTCTTTTTGGAGCACGGCTTACCTCGCCTTTTCCCCGCAACCCTCCGGACACGCCATAAGCTCATTGCAGAAAAGTCATTAGATAGCGGCGCTGCTCTGACAACAGAGCCAATACCTTGCGCGCGCCAAGACGCCAAGAGTCGTCGGCCGCCGGCGCTGACTCCAGCGGCGTCATATCGCCCAGCGGCAGAATCTGCATGGTTTTGCCGATAACGTAGGCATGATTGCCGAAACGCACCGACTGCAACATGCGCTTTTTTTCCGGCAGATGGAACCAACGACTTTTGCGCAAGCCATCGACCGTGCCATTGACATCAAGAAAAACCGCCCTATTCATTTTGGCCTCCTTAGCAATTAAAACCCAATGTAACGCACAGCGTCCTCCATGGTCGCCGCATCAAGAACAGAAGCGTTTTTCCACAACTCCGGATTCCAGAGCTCAAAGTGATCCCAGGCCCCCACCATCTGAACTTGATCGGCCAGTTGAGCGTAATGGAGCAATTCATCCTTAACGCGGATTCTTCCCTGAACATCCCATTCGGAAATCAAGTCGGACCGGGAAGCCAAGATGCGAGCAAAGCCGCGAGCTTTTTTATCACCGATGCCGATCTGGCGAAACTTTTCGAGACGCTGGGCTAGCTCATGGGCGGGAAACACATACAAGCATTTTTCTTCATGTAAGCCGGGAAGCACATACAGGCTGCTGGGCTGACCAACGCGCAGGCGCCATTCAGCTGGGATAGTCAAACGCTTTTTAGCATCCAGCGCGTGCAGATAACTGCTAACGAAGGCGCCTAGCTCAGCAGCAGCATTGACACGCTCTATAGGACTATTCCCCACCTAGATCTCCTTCTTTGACATAATTCCACACTTTTCCCCACCACTTGTCAAGATTTTTTATATTTTTTTCAAAGGATTAAAAAAACAGGCTTAGCCCAAGCGGTCTATATCTGGCCAGCCCCAGTTTTAAGTGGCGCTCTTAGATAATCCTGTTGGAAGGTAAGCCAGCTGTCGGGATCGAACCGACGACCTGCTGATTACAAATCAGCTGCTCTACCGACTGAGCTAAGCTGGCAGATAGGCTTGCGACCAAGGGAAGACTTACAAATAACATCTCTAGCTTGCAAGGTTTTTCCCGCCTTTATATTCAGGCCAAAAGCTAGATATCTTTTATGAAGGCGTTGCTGCCGATTACCTTTAGCACGGCTAGGGAGCAGCCGCAATAGATTTAGCTCCTTGGCTAGCTTGCAAGATAGCGGCCACGATGCGCTTGAGGCCAGCGCCATGAGCGATAAACACTTTAGAGGGACTTAACTCGGCTGGCTTGCGCTGAGGCTCTTGGCCAAGCACGACTATCCCCAGGCGTGGGTACAGTTTATAGAGCGCGCGTAAAATCCCTTCAGCCACTAGCCCTAGGATAGTCTCATCAAGCACAATCACATCTAGTGTCCGCAGGGCTGCGTCGTCCGCCAACAAAGAATCCAGCGTGGCCCTTTCGATCACGCTGGCCCCAAGGTCGCGTAGATGCCGTTTCAGAACTTCCAGCTCTTGACTGGTTCCGCCAACCAGAACCCGCCAATGGTTCAGATGACGATCCTGGCCGGAGGCGCGAGTGCCCTGGAGAGGCTGCGTTGGCATATCCCAATGCGGCAAACATAAACGGTAGACGTAAAGGCCGCTGGCAGACTTCAGCCAATCCAAGCGCCCGTGCGCCTGCTCGACCATCGGCTTAACTATGGAGAAGATGACGCCGCATTCGTCGCCATCGCTAAGCGCCTTAGCCGCGCCGGCGAAGGGGGTTAAATCCTTTTCGATCAGCGCCGCCGGCGTGGCTATGATGATCACGGCGGCAAATTGATCGCCCACCTCCTCGAGAGGCCCCTGGCCCGGCTGCTTGAGGACAATCGTGATGGCGCCCGGCTGTGGATGGGTATCGGCGATCAATAAGCCCAGATTCAGGATAGCCTGTTCAATCTGGGCTGAAGACAAAGCCACCGCCGGAAACTTGCCTGCGCTAAATACGTTCACCGTCCAGGCCGAGGATAAAGCTGAGCGCAAGAGCGCGGCGGCATCCTCAACATCCTGGCTTAATCTTGCGCTGGGAGAGCCAGGGCGCGCCGAGCGGCTCAATTCCAGCAATTGGCGAGATAGGCGCGAGCCTTTATTGATTTCCTCGGCAATGATTTTCAAAGCGCGCGGCTGGCCCTCAGGATCGTTAGCTTCCTGGCGCAAGATTTCGGCATGGCCGGCGATGGCGCATAAAATATTATTGAAATCATGAGCCACGCCGGCGGCGATCCGGCTAACGATGCGCAGCTGAGCCATTTGGCGCTGCTGAATTTCGTGCGCGCGTTGGTCGGTGATGTCGCTCAGCAGAACAAGGATCACATCCTCGGAAGGTTGGGAACGAAAACGCAGGGCGTGTAAGCCGCCGCTATAGACACAATTGCGCTCGATCTCATGAAGTCGACTGGGGTTCAGCAGAGCCTGCAGGTCCGCCTGAGTCAAAGAGGGAAAGACATCGCGCAGGGTCGGCGCGGTGGAAGTCGGCGCGGAAGCCTGGGCCAACTGGCGGGCGGCGGGATTAGAGCCTATGATCCTGCCGGAGCGGTTCAAAGCCAAGACGCCATCGCTCAAATAATCCATGTTATCAACGAAGCGTCCAATGCGCCGCCGGCCCTCGATTCCCACCACCGAGCGGATGGCCCACAGCCCTAGGGCGCCAGCCAGAAACAAACACCCCATGGTCAAGGCCCAAATGGCAACGCTTAATTCCCAAACAATTTCGGCATAAGCAGGGCCTGGCAATTGTTCTTCGATATAAACGATAATGAAGCGGGATACCGTGGCAACAATCGCGAAGAGGATGGTGATCAAAAGGACGTATCGCCAGGCGCTACGGAAAAACAATTTCATGAGGATCGATTATCCCGCCCTGCCAGATCAGCAGCGGCTAAGTTGGGCCTCTTTATTCTCACTCTTGCTCTTCCGATTCGGCGCCGGGCGCCGGAGGGGCTGCAGCTGCGGCCGCTGCGCTCGGAGAGGCGGCCGCGGCAGATTCCACAATGCTGGCTGAAGACGACATGGTCTGGCTAGCAGCTGCCGCGTTACTTGAGCCGGCCTGGGCGGCGGCGTTCGTAAGCGCTGCCTGCTCGTTGGGAGCCAAGGGCACTTTTTCTAAAACATCTATCGTTTGCTGAGCCACAACCTCCAAGCCGGTAAGCGGCGCGCGCTCATCCAGGATCGTCGGGGTCAATAGAATTAATAGATTATGCCTGGTAATGACATCTTGATTATGCTTAAACAGCAATCCCAGCAGAGGTATATCACCTAGGATCGGTACTTTAATCTCTCGTTGATCTTTCCTATTTTCAATCAGGCCGCCAATGACCACCGTATGCTTAGAAGGAATATTGACCCGCGTGGAGACCTGGCGGGTGGTGATGACCGGATAGACGGAACCGGCGGCAGTAGTAATGTCTTTTAAATGCGTGCTCATTTGAGGGTATACCGTCATCCGAATCATATCCATGTTATGGTCGATTTCGGGTATAACCCAAAGGGTTAAGCCCAAGTCATTCCATTCCACTCGTTCGGAGAAAGATTCGGTTTGGCCCTGTTGAGGATTGGCCGCCTGCTTGGTGGAAATAACCGTTGGGTAGCGATCGCCGACATGGATCTTGGCCTCAACTTTATTGCCCACGACTATCAGGGGATGCGAAATCATCTCAGTGTTTTCCTTGGTCTGCAAAAAGCTCAGAAACAAGGCCAGATCAGTGGCGCTCAAGATGGCTGTGCCAGCCTTGGATTCCTTGGTCGTATCTCTGATGGTATCGGTTTTAGTCATCGTGATATCGCGCCCCCGGTCGAGGGTATCGGTGATGGTTCGCGTGGGGGTAATCACGGTATGGGCAATCCAGTTGCCTGAGCCAGGCGGCGATTCTTCATAGGTAGTAGTGGTCTCCTCGTAGGGCTGGCCATTAAGATCGTAGCGTTTGTTAATCGCATCCAGGTTATGGCGTTTATCATATTCATTTAAATTATTGTTGGCGACATTCAAGACTTCATGGTCATCGGCAAACGACCATTTCACATCCTGCAAGCGCAGCGTCGCGCCAAAGCGATCCAGCATCGACCAATCGAAGCCGGTCTTTTTGCTATTATCCGAAGCCACATCAATAACGCGCACCTCGATAAAAACCTGCGGCTCGCGTTTATCCAAGGCATTGGCCAGGCTCTCAACCTTATCCACATATTCCTTGATATCGGTAACAATGATCTCTGAGGTGATGGCAGGGTTTTGTATGATTTCGGTCGAAAGGGGCGATGATTTCAAATAGTGCAGTTCCTGCTCGCGGCTTTGGCTGGAAATTATCGTCCCGCGCGGCGAGAGTATTTTCAAGGCCTTGATCTGCTCAATAAAATCCACGACATTCAGATAACGCAAGGCTATGGTTTTAGTGACCAACGGTTTGGTGTTTTCAAGTTGCTGCAATTTCTCGCGATACATCTCTGCGGTAACCACCATCAGAATGCCCGATGGATCTTCAATCAAAGACAAATTAACCGACCCCAGCGCCAAGGATAGCGCGGTTTTCCACTCTACATTTTTAAGATTGGCTGTGATGGTAGCGTTGGTGATGCTGCCGGCGATAATGATATTAGCGCCGGATATTTTGGAAAACATATTAACAACATCGCTTACCGGAACCGCCGTCAGCGAAATAGAAATCAAATTCGTGGCGCCGGCCGCCAGCTCTATATTTTCTAGGACCAAGCTGGGTTCGGCGGCCGGCAAATATAGATCCAGCACCTGCTCAGGTTCGTTGGCTGATACAGCCGGAGCCATATCAATGGGCACGGTGGATGTTGATCCGATATCCTCAGGCGAATCAATTTGATCAAGGCTATCGGCCGCTGGCGCTGGCGCTTGAACCTCCGCGGCCGGCACGCTAAAATTCGTTGCTGCCGACAAGTCCGCAGCGGTCGGCTCAGTGGCCTTGCTGGATTCAGGCTGTGCCATTATGGCAGAATCAGCGCTTGCGTCAGGCGCGTCGGGAGCGCCAGCAACAAGTTGTCCATAGCCCAGGCTTGGCGTCAGGATTGTGGCAGCCCAGCCCCAAAGGAGCAGTGCCCACAAGCAGCTTATTTTCTTTATCATCGTGCCCTGCCCCTATTGTTTTTGGGTTATCTTTGCTGAAACCCGACTGCCATCAGCATCCTGAACCAAGATTAGATTCTGCCCATAGACGCCGCTCGCCGCCGTATAGCTAGCCACATAACTGCTGGAGGCCTTATAAGATACCGCACCTAGCTTAGCATTGGCTGTTGTCCAAGTGTAAGGCGAACGGCCGCCACTGACCGTAAAAGATGCCTGCAGCTGGCCTTCGGCCAAGGTGATCTCAGTTGGCGAAATAGCCATGGCGACAAGATTAGATTCCAAGGTGATATAGGCCGCGGCGTAGTGGCCGCCAGCATCCTGAACTGTTATGGTATTATCAAGCAATTGTTTAACCAAGTAGACCGCCTGATTGGCGCCGCGCGTTGAGATCTCGCCATCGATGTTACTGGCCAGCGACCAGCGATAAGCCCCTTCGCCACCCGTAGCTGAAAACACCACCCTTTGATTAATATAAGATATCGCAAAATTAGCCGGGGTAATGCTTAATTCCCGAGCCACATCGGAGCGTTCCGTTGCAGAGTACGGATTATTATCGAAATATTCTTCCGCAGCGCTGGCATCCTCATCGGTGGAGTTCAATTCACAGCCGGTCAAGCCCACCAGCAGCAATAATCCAGCTAGCCCTATGAGCAGGCGCTGGGCAGCGCTTTGCAGGCTAGTATTCATAAGAGCCTCCCACATATCACCGCCAAGGCTTTCTAGCATTAAAAATCCGGGCTGGGCTTAAGCCCTTTTAATTCCAATTAATTTAATGATTTCCCTAGTTCAATACAAGGAAAATATACCCCAGAAACGGCTTCTTAAATTTGCCGGCCACCTTGTTTAAGCAGCCTTGGCTTGGTCAGCAGCGCCAGGCTGACGCCTGATCCAGTGGCGCTAGCTCACGGCGCTAGCGCTGTTGGCGCTATACGCACTCGCGTTAAATTAATATAACTGACTGTAAAAAACACCCACTGGCCATCCAGCAACAAGGGGATTTGGTCTCCCACTTCAACTATAGTCCCATTGAGAGTGGCTAAATAATTGGTGCCGCGTTGGATAATGCCTCCCAACTGCAATTGGGCCTGGACGCCCGGGCAAGATTCCAGAACAGCGTCGCTGGCACTCTGCTCTGCGATGGGCTGCTTCCTAACTGATAGCATTTTAGTCGCCGGCACATAGCCCACCGGCCAGAAAGGATCCCGCAATTGATCGCCAGCCGGCTGGGCGGCTGGGGCGGACGCAGCAGGTTGAGCGGGTGGCTGATCCACTAAAGTAGCTGGCGGCGGCGCGGGTGCGGCCCAGGCCAAGCCGGCCATCAAGATAAGCGTGCTGATTCCAGGCCATTTTTTTTCAGCCATATTTCTTGCTCCAAAAACCATCTTGCGCAAAGGCTTGCTAGGGCCTTGTTCTCGGCGTTGTTATGGCGCCGGATCAGCTAAGCCGGGCGGCCGCATTAATAAAAATGCCGGGCGCTGGTCCGGGTCTTGCCAAACTAGCCAAGCCACGCTAAAGGCCACCTCGTGCTGTTCTAGATTAGCTTCGCGCGAGGTAATGGTCAAACTGGATACAGCGCCCAGGCGCTCATGGGCCTCAAGGCTCTCGATCAAATCGACCAATTCATTGAAGCCAGCCAGCGCGCTGACATGCACTCGATAGACTTGGAAGGGGCCATCGGATAACATCTTAACATCCTGATTAGCGATCTGATTGATTTGAACGTTATGATCCTTGCCGCTGGAGCGGATTGCCTGATCCAAGCCCAGCAGGTAATTGCCCAACACCGGCAAGGGGATATGCACAGATAGATCCTTTAGGCGCTCCTGGGCTTCGTTCAACTGCTGCTGAACGGCGGCGCGCGTCTGGATCACCGCACGCATGCTTTGCAGTTTTAGCTGGATCTCCTCAGTTTTTCTCAATAAGGTCTGCTTTTCGGCGGCCAGCGGAATGATCAGCAAGTGGACCACGATAAGCAGCGCAGCGGCGGCCAGAATGATACCTAGAATAATATATTGCAGTTGTTTGCTAAGTTTCATACTAACCCTTTAAACATCTTAACAGGCCTTCCTGCAATACTCCCTCTGCGGCCTAATCATCCTATCCCCAGGGAGTCCGCGCTTAGCGTTTAGCGCGACCCTTCGGGGCCGGCGGAGGCTTGGGCGCACCGTCACATATTTTTTGCGGCCGCAACACGCATTCAATCTCAAAAAGCCGTGTATCTTTGTCCATTATATTTTCAGAGGCCTCAAAGCGTTTTACGGCAACCTGCGCAAATAGCTGTTGAAAGGGCGGCTTTTCCCTTAAGGCCTGATCCAATAAGCGCACGTCTTCCTCGCCGCTGGCTCCGCTAACCTCGCCTTTCAAAAGCATGCCAGCCGTTCGCGTGGGAGCATCACTGATAAGCTCAATCTTTTCTTCAATGGTTATAGCTTGCAGTTGCACCGAGGGAGCAATAACTATTTGTAAGTTGCGCAAAAAGTCATACCAAGCTATGCGGCTAGCGCTCCAGCCGTTGAGCGTTGCATCCATATGCTGATAAAGTTTAGCTTGCTGCTGCAGCTGCAGAACCGATTGATAGATCGGTTCCAAACGGGTTTTTTCCTGCTCGGTATATTCTAGGTTTTGCCTAGCCAGACGCACGCTATTGAGCATGCTAAAAATAACAACCAGCAGCAGGATGGGAATGACGATCGCCGCGAAACGCAAGGTAAATTGCAAACTGATGGCGCTGCCGCTACGCTTTTCTGAGTCAAAAAGCAAATTGACTTGAAAATTCATGGCCTCTAGCCTCCTGGCTTTAGCGGGCGACTGTCTCAGGTTCCGGCATGGACTCTCCAAAAGATCCCAAGGCCGCGCCCAAGGCGGCCGTAAAACAGAAACGGCGCTCGGCCAAGCTCGCGGGGATCGCCTCCGGCGCCAAGCTAAGATTCTCGAAAGGATCCCATCTTTCTACCGCTTGGCCCACAGCCGCTTTCAATTCCTTCAACCAGTCGCCTGAAATTTTTTTGTTGCTAGGTATGAAAAATTTTACGATCTGACAATTTTCACGCCGCTCGATGAAATGCTGCGAAATCACCAATTGTTTAAGAAAAGGCTCCAAAGCTTGCTTGATATGTTGGGAAATATCAAAGGAGCTATCGCTGAGAATATTTTCAGCTGTAGCTGCATCCACAGCCAGCCCTTTTTGGATCTGATCGAGCAAGCTGCAATAGCCAAAGTCGAACCTTCTTACCAAGACCAATTCGCCCTTATTGAAAAAGGCCAGGCTGGTGGCTCGATCGCCCAGCTCTATAACGCCTACGGCTTGAGCCTTATAAGCGGCGCCGGCGCCATGTTGAAAGGCCGTTAAAATGGCCAGCTCGGCCAGCTCCACCGAAATAGGCACAGGCCAGCCGCTGGCAAATAACGCGCAGGCCGGCTGAACTTCTGCATCGGGAATAGCCACTGCCAGCAGTTTGGTTTCGGCACGGCTGGTCTGGCCATAGCTAATCACACGGTATCCAATGCGATAATTCCCCTCTCCGATTCCCATGTATTCTTTGATTTGTTTTTGGGCGTCATTGCCCAGTTGGCCGGGTAGGTTTAAGAGCTTGATAATGGCATTCTTGCTGGAAATACAAATTGAGGCATAGCGGGCAGCTAAGTGTCTCGGCAAGCGCAGGCGGTTCTGGGATTGTAAATCGGCCGACGCTTGCGGCAAAACATCAACTGCTGATACAGCAAAAGTATTATTGATTAGCCTAACATGAACGCAGTGCACTCCCGATGAAGCGAAATCAATCCCCACGATATCCCGGGGACCCCTTTTGACATGCGAGATCAAACCTTTAAAGGTAGCCATGGCTCAACGATATCATGGCCAGGGTCTTAATGTAAAAGAAAAAAGCAAGCTACTGTTCTAAGGCTAAGGGCGCTGGCGGAGCCAATGCGCCGGCGCCCTTGAACAAAAACTGGTCTAGGAAAGCAGCGGCGATCTCGTTGCCATATTAGCTCTAAGCCGCTAATCTAGGCACATGTCCACATTCTTGACCATAGGCAGTTTGCGCCTGCCCTCAAGCGTACTGCTGGCTCCCATGGCCGGCTACAGCGACCTGCCCTTTCGCACTGCTTTACGAGCTTTGGGAGGACTGGGCTTGGCCTACTCAGAAATGGTCAATGCTCATGGCCTGCTGCTGGGCAAGGGCCAAAAATTAAAATCCTTGCTGGCGACAGCGCCTGAGGAGCGCCCCTTGGGCTATCAACTCTATGGCCACGATCAGACTATGCTGGCTGAAGCAGCGCGTAAATTGGTTGACCTGGGCGCGGCCTTGATTGATATCAATATGGGCTGCCCTCAAAAAAAAATCGCCCGCCGCGGCAGTGGCGCCGGCTTGCTAAGAAATCATTTAGCCGCCAGCAAACTGGCTGCCAGCGTAGTCCAGGCCGTCAAGGTGCCGGTAACGGTTAAAATGCGCGCAGGCTGGGATAGTCAAAACTCGGCAGCCCTCGTGCCAGCCCTGGAAGACGCCGGCGTAGCCGCCATCACCATTCACGGCCGCACCGGCATCCAGCAATACGCTGGCACAAACGACTGGGCTGCCATCCGTCAGGCCGTCGCCGGCGCGCGCCGCATTCCCATTATCGGCAATGGCGATATTACTGCGCCGGCGACCGCTCAGGCCATGTTGGCGGCAACGGGATGCGCTGGCATAATGGTAGGGCGCGCCGCCCTGAAAGACCCTTGGCTGATCCGTGATATTGCCGCCAGCTTGAGCGGTCGGGCGGCGCTCAAGCCAACGCGCCAAGAACGCTGTGCCTTCTTCTGTCGACACTTTGACGCCATGTTGGCCCAGCATGGCGAACGCATCGGCAGGCTATTGTTTCAACGTTGGATTCCGCAGTACAGCCGAGGCTTTAACCTGGGCAAGGAGGCCATGATATCCCTGCTGCGCATTAGCTCAGCCGAAACCTTGCGCCAACGCTTCTTGGAGCTGGCCCAATAAGCCTGACGCGGGGGGGGGGCAGCTCTGGTGCCCGGCGGCAAGCTTCAGGTCAAAGTGGCTACCATCACGGCTTTGATCGTATGCAGGCGGTTCGCGGCTTGATCGAACACTTTTGAGAAAGGCGCCTCAAACACATCATCGGTTACCTCTAGGGCGCCGCTCTGACTGGTTAGCTCGGTCTCATGATTATGCAAGGCCGGCAAACAATGCAAAAAGATGACGCTCTCGTTCTCCAAATGGCCGGTCTGGCGCATGAGTGCCATATTAACTTGATAAGGCTTTAACAGCCGGATGCGTTCGGCAAACTTAGCTTCCTCGCCCATGGAAACCCAGACATCGGTATAAATCACATGAGCGCCTTTAACCACCGCCGGATCGGAGCTGACCGTAACTGAGCCACGCTGCCGGCCAGCCAGAGCCTGGGCCTGATCAATACAAGCCCGGGGAGGCATTAGTTCCGGCGGCGTGCAATCAACAAAGTGCATGCCGCTCATGGCGCAGCCCATCATCAGCGAGAGGCAAACGTTGTTGCGGCCATCCCCAATATAAACCACTTTTAAATCCTTAAGAGAATGAAAATACTCGCGAATGGTCATCAAGTCTGCCAGCGTTTGAGTGGGATGCTCATCATCGGTCAAGCCATTCCAGACTGGCACTCCCGCATGCTTAGCCAAGGTCTCCAGCGTGGCCTGTTTATAGCCACGAAACTGAATGGCGTCGAACATGCGCCCCAGCACTCGAGCTGTGTCCTTGATAGACTCTTTCTTGCCCAGGTGCATATCACTCCCATCGATATGTTCAACGCTGGCGCCCTCATCCACCGCCGCCACCGTGAAGGCCGCCCGAGTCCGCGTGGATGCCTTCTCAAAAATCAGGGCGATAT
>CAYUHK010000023.1:728-24905 GCA_964444425.1 uncultured Verrucomicrobiota bacterium | reverse complement strand
GCCGGAGCCTGCTCAATACCCGAGGGCGTCAGCAGCATTGCGCCGGGGGCGTTGCGGGACTGCAGCAGTCTAACCAGTGTGAACATCCCCGAGGGCGTCAGCAGCATGAGGATTGATGCGTTTTATGGCTGCTCCAGCCTGCAGGCAATTACAGTGGACCCCAATAATTATTATTATAGCAGCGATGACGGAGTCTTATTTGATAAGAGCCAAACCATGCTCATCCAATGCCCGGCAGGTAAAGCCGGAGCCTGCTCAATACCCGAGGGCGTCAGCAGCATTGCGCCGGGGGCGTTGCAGAACTGCTCCAGCCTGACCAATGTTACTATCCCCGAGAGCGTTACCAACATTGGGTGGGGGGCGTTTGAGTTCTGCAGCAGCCTAACCAGTGTGAACATCCCCGAGGGCGTCAGCAGCATTGAGTCGGGGACGTTTCTGCACTGCAGCAGTCTGATCAGCTTGACTATCCCCGAGAGCGTCAGCAGCATCAAGTTTTTGGCGTTTTATGGCTGCTCCAGCCTAACCAGCGTGACTATCCCCGAAGGCGTCACCAACATTGTGGGGGAGGCCTTTGCCGGCTGCAGCAACTTGACCCGCGTCTTGTTCGAGGGCAATCCCCCAACCCTTGGGGATGATGTGTTCTTAGAGTCCGATAATGTGATAATTCATTATTATGCCGGAACCGCTGGATGGGGGCCGACTTTTGGTGGCCGCTCAACGGTGCAGTTGCAAAAGCAATTACCAGCGCCCACTGGTGTTTCCGCCACCGCCGGCACTTATACGAATAAAGTGCGCGTGAGCTGGAACGCTGTTAGCGGCGCCACAGCTTATCAGATCTGGCGAAACACGATTAATGATTCCGCTTCGGCCGCGCGGCTGGTAACCGCGACGACAACGACTCATGATGACTATACTGCGGCAACGACACCAGGGGCGACATTCTATTACTGGGTCAAGGCCGAGGACCTCACCCGCATCAGTGCATTCAGTCAATCGGCCAGAGGATATTGCGGCCAATCAACCGATCATCCGGTGGCGGATCTATCGGCCAGCAGCCTGCTTTTCATGCCAGCACAGTTTAATCCGGGCGATCATCCCGATCTGATAGCTATCCTACTGGTCAATAATGGCCCGGACATAATGAAAAACAGCCAGGTCGATCTGTCATTTTATCTTTCCAGCAATACCGTGTTGGACAATGACGACGATATATGTATCGGGCATTACAGCCTGCCGCTAACTTTGCCGGCACATGGCTACGCCACCGTGCTTGTGCCCAAGACGGCATTAGCGAATATCAGCATTCCCGCAACGGCACATGGTAATTATTATGTGTTTGCGCGGGCCAGGCATACTTCCTCTTTATACGATCCCAACCCAAGCAACAACGAGGCCATGCGCCAGGGAGCCATACGCGTCGGCCAGGATGTTGCTAGCCTGAAAATTCCGATCGCCAGCGACTTTGACGGCGATGGCAAGACTGATCCGGGGCTATATGACGAGTTGACCGGCAACTGGTGGGTGCGTTTATCGAGCAGCGCCGCAATCGCCGAAGGCCATGGCCTGGGCGGCGCCGGCTTTATGCCCTTTGCTAACGACTTTGATGGCGATGGCAAAGCGGACGCGGCTGTCTACGATGAAGAATCGGGCGACTGGCACATCTGGTTGTCTTCAGCCGGATATACCGCTCCCGTCTCGTTTAACCTTGGTGGCATTGGCTTTAAGCAGGTCAAGGGCGACTTCGATGGCGACGGTAAAACCGATCCAGCGCTTTATGATAAACCAACCGGCAACTGGATGGTGCGCCTCTCGGGGTTCGCTTATACTTTAGTCCCTTATAATGGCTTTGGCGGACCCGGCTGGAAGCCGGTGGCCGGTGACTTCGATGGCGATGGCAAAGAAGATTTAATGATTTATCAGGAATCTACCGGCAACTGGATGGTGCGCCTCTCGGGGTTCGCTTATACTTTAGTCCCTTATAATGGCTTTGGCGGACCCGGTTGGAAGCCGGTGGCCGGCGACTTCGATGGCGATGGCAAGTCCGACCTGGCATTGTATAACGCCACCAGCCAGCTCTGGTCTTTCAGATTATCATCGCTGGGTTACTCGCTAATCGAGTTATCCTCTTTTTCCTTTTAAGCCCGGGTTAAGCAATAAAACATAGATGCTCATCCGGGCGCCGCTCTGCTAAGGCTATCCGGCTTCTTGTTTAATTAGATCAAGCTACCAGGCTATGCTCGCGCCGACAGCCATCTAACCATAGTCAACCGCTATTTTATCCATTATGGACCAAATATATCTTCGCTCCGGCGGTTTAGTCTTGAACTTTATTCCCTTCCACGCGCTGGCCTCAACTGATATTTGAGGATTAGCATCTGAAATGATTCTGGCTTGTGCGAGCAGGCTCTCTGTGGCAGCGCTTAGCTTCTTGACCTTTTAACCATCTCTTAGCCTGTTGATGGTTGACTCAATTGATTCGATAGCTCTATTAGCGGGGGTCGCCCTTGACCATAAGCAGAAAACCGCTTGTAAAAGTTCCTCTGCCGAAAAGCCTTAATAGGCCTGAGCTGGCTATAAGACAATGGACCTGGCCTACATTCTTTGGAGAGCCCGGGCCTCAGCGCAAAATTAAATGTTCAAAATCTCTGCTCGTTAGACGGCTGCCCAAGCCGGTTGCTTCAAACAGGATCTCCGCCGGAATAGCCAAGCGTTATCTTATCCAGCTTTATCCTGCCGTGATCTTAAGATGATCAAAGTTCAGGCCGAGTCTGGCTCTTGTGTCGAGACCTACTCTTCCTAGAGTTCCTCATTGAAATCGGGTTCTGCGATAATTGCTATCCACCGGCCTTGTTGGCGTAGGTGTTCTGGCTTCTTTATCTTCAAGCTTTTGAAAGTGGCTTGCCAAAAATAGTTAGTAGCTCTCTTAGCAGCAGGCTGGCCACCACGATCAACCACGGCCCGCATGGTGTCGCGAGGTTATATTAAGAGCATTTTTTCGATGAAGATAAAGGCTAAGTTCCTTAAGATAGATTAGAAGAAGTTGTTCGCCGCACGGCGCGGCCGCGCCGGCCGGCGACGACTGACGCGCGCGCTGGCTGATCTACCACAGGAAGAGTAGCCGCTGGCATGCAGGTGGCCAACCTCTAATCCGCAAATATGTTGCAGATCATAAAGAGAGGTAACCCGGAGTTGTTTGCAAGCAGTTATGGCAATGCGAGCACAAGCATATGCATCTTCCTCAGCATTATGATGATTGAATGATATGCCAATGGCGCGAGCTAGCTGATCAAGCTTATAGGTTGGATATTGCGGCCAGGCTAGTTTGGCGATAACACAGGTGCAAAAATAGTCGATCTTGGGATAAGCCAAGCCAGATTGATCAAGGGCGCTGCACAGAACGCTCATATCAAATGCCGCGTAGTGAGCAACCAGCGGAGCCGATACGCGGGACCGAAGAGTCGGCCAGAACTCCAGAAAAGTTGGCGCATCGCCAACGTCTGCTGCAGTGATGCCATGGATAGAAACGTTACAGGGATCGAAGTATAAGGGATCGGGTTTGATCAGTTGATGCAAGCGCTCTACGATTACGCCCTTCTCAACGATCGCCAATCCCACCGCGCAAGCTGATCCGCGCCGGCCATTGGCTGTCTCGAAATCTATGGCTGTGAAGTTCATCTTTTTTCGAGCAAGGGGCTGGCGCAACATCCCGGTTCTTTCATCTCGTCCGTATAAATATATGGAATCTATACTAATAAGGCTATAACAACCCGCTGACGTTCCTTCTCTGACTTGTGAACAAGGGCGCCAAGCTTGCTGACAAGATTATATCTAGAATTGCTCAGTGTCCCTCATCAAGAAATTGACCTATATCACCAAAGTTGATAGCACAACAAGAGATTTAGCCAGCCCAGCTCAGAGCTCCTCCATCTCAAAGTGATGACGCGCTCTAAGGCTTGCCCCTCGGCAGTTGGCGCCTTAGCATGCTAGCGAAGTCAGGGCTGGACATGGCCGGCACAAAGAGTGAATGCCTGGGGCAAAAGACGCGGATAAATTTCCTGGAATCCTAACTTGCCAATCCTTAAGCTTGGATCGGTTCATTCGATAATAGCCATGTAAATTGCTGCCAGCCTTCTCCCTGTATTGACCTTTTATATCTTCGTCAGGACCATAGAGCTATAGAGCGCTCGACTGCCTGGATTAGCTCTAAAAGGCCTTGACAAACTCGGCAATATTTTCTTGGTAAATGTTGTGCGGCAATCATTTATCAATCTACTCGCAACTGCAATAAACCTTATACAAAAAGGGCTATACTTATCGGAATCTATTTAGGCAAGCTGGCTTAGCCTTCTTTATTTGCTCTGGATAGCGTCGTCCTAAGCAAGTCAATAAGTCTCAACAATTTCATGAGCGCCTTTAACATTTCTTATCTGAGCAAGAGGAAAAATCATGATTGTTATCGATATAATTCCCATAAATCATCAGGAAGCTTTAAGCGCCTTTTATCGACGTAGTTCTAATCTATAAAAATATCTCAGAGAACATTTAAAAAGTCAGCTTAATGAAAGGATCATAACGGCCATTCTATAAATAATTCAATGACTGGACATAGTGAACTTATCTTAACTCAAAGGATGAATATCTAAACTATCCGAACTTGACCTGTTCTTTTAACCCCTATAGCATCTTTTAAATACATTTTTTAAATAATAAATTTAATATAATTATTAGAAATCAATTTTTATTATTCAAAACTCCTAATCCCTAATAATATCTATATCTTCTTGATTCAGAATAAGTTATCTAAATTAATTCTAATAATTTTATCCTTTTAATTGAATATAATGAAAAATCACTTTGATGTTATTGTTTTAGGCGCAGGACATGCCGGATCTGAAGCTGCTCTGGCTGCAGCTCGCTCCGGGGTGGCCACAGCGCTGATAACAATTAACCGAAATTCTGTATCCAGGATGTCTTGCAATCCCTCTATGGGCGGAATAGCAAAATCTCATTTGATAATTGAAATTGATATATTGGGTGGCGAAATAGCGCGCAATAGCGATTATTCCGGAATTCAATCTAAAATTTTAAATACCAAAAAAGGTCCAGCTGTACAGGCATATAGAATACAATGCGATAAAGATATATTTTCCGCGAGAATGCTAGCAATATTAAACAATGTTAATAACCTTACTATTATTGAAACAATTGGAATCAATATATTACTTAGAAATGGAAAATTAAAAGGTATCATAACAGATAAAAATGAAATCATTTATGGGAAAACTGTAATTATTTCTCCAGGCACATTTCTTAACGGTATAATTCATATTGGAAAAACCCAAATCCCTGGCGGCAGAAATGGCGAAGAAACTTCAAAAGAATTAAGTATTTCTTTGAGAAAACTTGGATTCGAGTTAGACAGATTTAAAACAGGAACCCCGCCAAGACTACATAAAAACTCAATAGATCTCTCAAAGATGAACCTGCAACCGGGCCTGAATCCACCATCATTTTTCTCTAGAATTGCGGCATATGATTGGAAAAGGTTTCACGTGGAACATTGGAACCCTTCAACATCAGAATTAATTAAAATGTTTTATGTAAATTCCTTTAAAACTATGATGCGCCCCTGGCCTCCAGGAAGCCTTCAAATTCCATGCTATTTAACGCATACAACAGAAGAGACTCATGAAATCATACGTAATAATTTAAAAAAGAGCTCTCTTTATGGTGGCCAAATAAATGCAACCGGTGTTCGATATTGTCCTTCAATAGAAGATAAAATAGTTAAATTTAGCGATAAAAATCAACACCATGTCTTTATTGAACCGGAAGGAAGAGATCTAAATGAAATTTATCCGAATGGCATATCTAATAGTCTGCCTGCTGATATTCAGCTTAGAATGGTTCATTCCATTCCCGGATTAGAAAAGGCAATAATTATTAAACCGGGCTATGCTATTGAATATGATTTTTTAGATCCCAGGCAACTACGCCATACTTTAGAGTCGAAGAACATTGAAAATCTATTCTTCGCTGGACAAATTAATGGAACAACCGGTTATGAGGAGGCGGCTGCTCAAGGATTCATAGCTGGGATCAATGCTGCTAGAAAAATATTAAATCAAAAAGAAATAGTTATTGATAGAAGTCTGGCATATCTAGGCGTATTAATAGATGATTTAGTTACCAAGGGAATCGATGAGCCCTATAGAATGTTTACATCACGAGCTGAGCATCGTTTGATCTTGCGTCAAGATAATGCAGCTTATCGATTATATGCCTTAGCCGAAAAAATCGCTATTTTAGATCCGATGGAAATTAAAAAGATAAAACAAGATGAACTTCAAATTAATAAAGAAATTAATAGATTATTAACAAGCTATCAGCATGGAGCCTCATTAGCTCAAATACTCTCTCGACCAGAAGTTCATTATGATGATCTGCCAGAAGCTCAAGAAGATATTTCTAATGATCTTAAGAAACAAATCGAAATTCAAATAAAATATCAAGGCTATATTGAACGGGAAAACGAAATAATTAAACGGAAGCAAATCCTTGAATCTGAGGATGTTCCAGATTGGATAAACTATGATAAGATAAAATCTTTGCGGATAGAATCGCGTGAGAAATTGAAAAGGATTAAACCAACTACTTTAGGTCAGGCCGCTCGTATTCCAGGAGTAAATCCCACTGATATCGCTATGTTAGCTATATGGATCAAGCGTGGAAAGCACTCTAACCTATAAAGTATAATAAGTTATCATCAGCTTTATTTAAGGCCAAACATCTGTTCCTTAAGGTCAAGGTAATATAAGTAATCTTCTGGCTTGACATTAGGAGGACAGCGATGATCGCAAAAAGGGATATATCCGCCACGTTCCACCAAGGGAATAAGGGTTTTTAGATAGGCTTTTATGGATTTTGGCCCCTTGCCAAGCTCCATTTTATCAACTCCGCCCATAATTCGCAGATCCTTGCCATATTCATTGAGCAACTCAGCCGGATGGGCGCATCCATTAACTTCAAATGGAAACAGACAATTAATACCGCCTTCCATCATTAACGGTAAAATAGGGCGTACATCTCCATCGCAATCTACATACCAAAGGTCTATAGCGGCTGCCTGTAATTTCTTTCGAATTCTCTTATATCTGGGAGTAACAACGTTTTTGAAGAAATCCACCGTAACAATCGGGCCATTCTTAAAACAAATATCTTCCCATCCTGATGCAAAATCAAAATTGAAGTGCGGCAAAACTTGATCTAAAAAATCCTCTACCAATAAGCAACAGGTCTCCACCATATCTTCAACCATATCCGGATAGTCAAAGCAGGCATAAGCCAAACCCTCAAAGGTTAGCATATCGCGCACTTTACCAATCATCGAACCACAATCAACGCCCAAAGGATATTCTCGATCGTCAGGATAATCAGCTTGTAACTTAGCGATATCAACTTTTCGAGACGGATCATCCCGACGCATGCGCTCTGCCTTGCAACGTTTCCAATCCTCTGGAGTAACGATTGATGCTTTAATGTAATGCGGAATGGAATCATGCCCGTCTTTTGGTATTTCCGCCAAAAGACCGTCACTATTCATAATAAACTTTGATTCAACTCCTTCTGAAACAACATGTTGTGAAAAGGAAGGCGATAACCAAACGTTGCCGCTAATTGTTGCTATACGATCAAAATTAAAAAAAATGTCTGCCTCGCTGTCATTGCTAATATGGTTATCAACAAACAAAGGCCATTGCTTGAAGTTCTCTTCCCAATACCCAAATTCCATATTGAAACAGCGATCAACAGCTTGATAATGCATCTGATTGTTGAAGCGCTGTCGATCGGTCATGGTAGCTTTCCACTTTGGCCGGCAGGGTTTAATGTTCATTGCTTGAACGCTCCTAGTGATCTATATAAATTTTTAATGTCTGATGCATTATAAGCCAGCTGTCTTAGAGTCAAGACAATTAGAGCTAACGCTTTATGTCTATATAAAAATGGCTCTAAGCGGCTATAAAATATCATCCAGCACTATAGGCAGGCTCTGTGAGACAACTGGCTAAAACTTATGCCACCCAAGTCCAGACAAACTCCCAGCCCTTAGCAGGCTGCCGATCTCTGGCTAAGAGTTAAACTGGCTCTCGGGCAGCTAACGCCAAGGTCGGCTTTAACAATAAGCTTAGCAGTCGACTGTCAGGCATTCAGCTGGCCAGCAAGCTGCCCGGACTTTTTGTTTCCAGGCACCTGAGAATATTGTTAGCAGCCCAACACTTCCGCGCGCATTTTGCTGGACAGAGTCGAGATTGCAACATAAATTGAATTAGGCGTCTGAACCTCAATCGCCCTAAAATCTGCTTGCCGCTGAAGCGTTAGCCGGCTCGAGCCAGCCTTATTCGGCAATCCACGGAAAAGGAGATCTATAAAGCTTGGGGGATCATATTCTATCCGCCCGACTATACAAAAGGAGAAAGCCAATGAGCGGCATTGCTGTTATTTACGGAAAGAGCCAGGGCATGCTTGTACAAAAAATGCTCTTAGCCCTTAAACACCGTGGGCTGGATGGATCTGACATGCTACGCATCGGCGACACCACCATAGGCCATAGCCACCTTACAATTTTACATAAATCGGGCAGCCGGCAACCAATGACAAATGAACGCGGTGATCTGGCCATTGCTTTCGATGGCGAGATTTACAATCATCAGGAACTACGCCGAGCCCTGGCTAAGCGGCGCTGCTTCAAAACTGCCACCGACGCCGAGTTGCTGCTGCATGCTTACGCGGAAGAGGGTGCCGATATTCTAAACAAACTAGACGGTAGGTTCGCTCTGGCTCTATCTGGTCCGGAAGGCCTGCTCCTGGCGCGCGATCCTCTCGGGATCAGACCACTCTATTACGGCCAGCGCCACGGGCAGTTGATGGCAGCGAGCGAACTGAAAGCCTTTCCAGCCATGGATGATCTATGCATGCTGCCGGCGGGGCACGCCTTGCAAACCGGAGCTGGTCCCTGGCGCTTTGCGCCACCCTTTCCACCAGAGCCAATGCTAACCCGCCTGCCCTTGGACGAAATCTGCACGTCCATCCGGCGCCTATTAGAGCAGGCTGTCGCCAAGCGCCTGCTGAGCGATGCGCCGCTAGGCGTTTATCTTTCTGGCGGCCTCGACAGTAGCTTGGTGGCAGCGCTCATCCGACCGCATAAGCCTCAGCTGCATTCTTTCACAGCCGGCATGCGGGGCGCGCCGGACCTAACCGCCGCCCGGAACGTTGCGCGTTTACTCGGCACCAAGCATCATGAGCTGCTTTATAGCGCAGCGGATGTGCGCCGAGCCTTGCCCGAGGTGATCCGGCGCCTGGAATCTTTTGATGCTCCCTTGGTGCGCTCAGCCGTTCCGATGTATTTCGTTTCCAAACTGGCTGCTCAACATGTTCGCGTAGCGCTCTGCGGCGAAGGCGCCGATGAGCTTTTCGCTGGCTATGCCTACCTGGCCAAACTCAATGGCGGCCGAGCCCTTAAACGGGAATTGGCCAAGATCACAACGCGACTCCAGGATACCAGTCTACAACGGGTGGATCGCATGAGCATGGCCCATGGCCTGGTGACTCGCGTTCCGTTTCTGGATCAGGCACTGGTGCGCTATACGGCCCGACTGCCGGTCGAACTCTTAATGCCGCACCCTAAACGACCCGAAAAATGGTTACTGCGCAAAGCCTGCCAAGGCTTGTTGCCGCCGGCCATTTTACAGCGTAAAAAAATGAAATTCTCGGAGGGCGCCGGCTCGCATGCCGTTGGGGCGGACTGGGCGGAGAAAACCATTTCCCGCCGCTCTTTCGAGCGTGAACGCGAGCCTGAACCAGGCGTAGTTTTGCGCTCACCCGAGGAGCTGCTCTACTACCGCTTCTGGCGTGAAGCCATGTCGCCACACATTTCGGCACGCTTGGTAGGTCGCACGCTCGACAGCACGGCCGCCAGAACACCCAAGCTGTCACGACGGCCTAAGAAGCCCGCGAATGCAGCCAGAGGACCTGCCCGATAAAGCTAGATATCTTTCTAGTTGCGGGGCAGATAAAACCAAGGGCCGACTGCCAGGCGCTCAGCTGGCCAGCAAGCTGCCCTGGTATTTTGCTTAAACATGTCCGCCGATCGGATTGGCTTCAATGGCTGCGCCATGCGGCATCGTTATCCTCTCCGATCTTGCCCCGTTTTTTCAGCAGACCCGTAGCAAAAACGCTTAAGCGCTGCACATGGCTTAAAAGATTTGACTGCGTAATCAAGCAGATACAGTCGCCGGCGCAGACCAAGAGGTATCCAGGCAGCTTGAAGCCAACAACATCCAAGGTAAGGAGCCTGATCCAACTGTTAGCGGCTCAGCCTCTAGATCAGTGTTCGCAGACATTTTGGCCCAGCTCTAAAGCGCCAGCCAGGTAGGCCGAGATAACCTGTTCGGGCGCCTCAGCCGGTGCGCCGACGAGCACTTTGATGCCATTTTGCGAGAATAGATCCTGAGCCCTCTGGCCCATGCCGCCGGCGATGATGACATTGGCGCCCTGCTCCTGCAGCCAGCGCGGCAAAACCCCTGGCTCATGCGCTGGCGGAGTAAGATAGCTAATCTTATCAATGCTGCGGCCGGCATCATCGAGCACGGCTAGCGCGAACCGCTGGCAGTGGCCAAAGTGCATGCAAAGTTTGCCGTCGGCTATGGGGATGGCGATCTTCATTTTCTGTTGCTCCTTTTGTTGATGAAGGGAAGAGGCTAAATTGGCTGGCGGCGTTTGATTCAGCAGTGGGGCGACGGCGGCGCTGAAGGCGCGGCCAGCCGGGCTAGCGCCGGCCGACTCAATAAAGGGGCGGCCCAAATCGCTGGCATCCACTATCCTCGGATCAAGCGGAATGCTGCCCAGAAAAGGCACGCCCATTTCAGCCGCAAGCTTCTTGCCGCCACCGCTCTTAAACAGATCAATCGGCTGGCCGCAGTGCGGGCATGCCAAGCCACTCATGTTTTCAATGATGCCAGCAATCGGCAGATTGAGCGTCTTGCAGAAGGATACGCTGCGGCGCACATTGGCGATAGCCACATCTTGAGGCGTGGTGACAATGACGGCCCAGGCTCCCTGGCCAATCATCTGGGCCACTGCCAGAGGTTCATCGCCCGTGCCTGGAGGCGAGTCTATCACCAGGTAATCCAGCTGACCCCATTCAACATCCTTCAGGAATTGGCGTATAACATTATACTTCATAGGCCCGCGCCAGATCACGGCGTCTAGGGCGCTTTCCAGCAACAGACCCACCGACACAACCGCCAGGTTATCGCTAACCTGGATGGGCAGGATGCGGCCCGAGGCGGCCGGGCCCAGGCGCTGGCCCTCCAGGCCGAAGATCTTCGGGATGCTGGGGCCATGTAGGTCCACATCCAGAAGGCCAACCTGCTGGCCGGTCTGGGCCAAGGCCAGCGCCAGGTTGGCCGCCACCGTGCTCTTGCCGACACCACCCTTGCCGGAAAGCACCAGGATCTTACGCCCAATCTTCTGCATATGGGTTGCTAGCTCTAGATCCTCCCGCTCGCGCTGAGATTCGTTCGGCTGACAGGCTTGAGCGGTTTTTTGGTTCATGCTATTTCTATGGCTCCTTGAATACTATTGTAACAGGGGATACAAATGCTCTTGCCAGCATGCTTCCGCAAGCGCGTAGCCATGACCCTTTCGCCGCAGTTTGCACACAGCATGCTTTCGCGGATGCTCGCCGGCGCCGGCAGGCAGGTTAAAGTGTTCTCGCGCAGATCGAATAATTCGGCGGGATCATGCGCTAGCATAAACTCTATGTAATGCTGGCGGCTTTGATTCTCGGGCAGCTCAGCTATTCCCGGCGGATTGATTGGCCGCAGGCATAAGCGAATGGAACGCCCATCAGCCCGACTGGCAAAGGTATAGACTGGTTTGCCATGATCGTGGAAAAACAGATTGCCCTTGCCAAAGGTGCAGCCGGTCAGAACTTGAATCGCATCCACGGCACAACTGTCATTTTCCACTATGGCAATAAGTTCCTCATCGCTAGCGCGCTGCGCGGCCAGCGCGCGCATGCCCAGCTTGGCAGCACAGTAGCCGTTAACCACCCCCGGGCAAAGGTGCCCGTGAAAGGCAACGCATTCCTTCAAATCAGCAGGTAGATCAAGCGATTGCATGCAACACTCCCAAAGGGTTTTGGACCCAGAGCCGCCGGCTGGGCCGCGACCAAGCGAGCGAAGCAAGCCTGGTCGACAGTCAAGCCCCAGCTACCGGCGCGGCTATAGCCAATGCCCTTCAACATCCGCGCCGGTGGTCTGCTGCAGGCCGCCAGCCTTCAGTTGCTTAATGGCCTCGGCCACGCTGCCATTGGCTCCGGTATAGACCTTGACGTTGCCGGCTTGCAATGTAGTAAAAGCCTTGGGCCCGATATGGCCGGTAATCACGGCGCTAACGCCTAGCTCCACCACATGGCCAGCTGCTTGAATGCCGGCTCCCTGAGTGGCATTGAGGTTTTGTATATTATCGGCAACCGAAAATTCGCCGCTATCTGTGTCCACTACAATAAAGAACCTAGCCCGACCGAAGCGTGGGTCGACCGGTGAGCTCAATTCTTGTCCCTGAGCCGTAACTGCTACTTTCATAAAAACTCCTTTCTTAACCTTACTAGCAGTAAACGTGCCAAATGCCGAGAAATAATTTCAGATAAAGTTATAACAGATGATGCCACAATGAGTTACAATTCAACAGAAATATAACAGTAATCTTGGCCTATCCCGATAAGAGGAGATAACAGTGCAATACGCAATATTAACGACGCCGGCCACGGCCGTCTGTTTCAGGAACATCAATGCCGAGGCTTTTGATTTTACGATAGAGGGTGCTAACATTGATGCCTAAGTCCCTGGCGGCTAGCCTACGATTGCCGCTATGACGCTGCAGCGTCTCGGCAATGAAAAGTTTCTCGATAGCCTGCAGACTCAGCGGCTGGCTCTCGGCAACGCCGCGACCGGCTATTGGCCGCAGTTCAGGAGGCAAGTGGTTGAGCTCGATCATCCCGCTGCGACATAGCACAAAGGCCTGCTCAATGATATTCTCCAGCTCGCGTACATTGCCAGGGTAATCATACTCCATCAAGCGGGCCAGGACATGATCGGATACGCCGGCGATATCCTTGCCCTGCAGTCGATTATACTTGGCGATAAGATGATCCACCAGCAGGGGGATATCCTCACGCCGCTGAGCCAGGCCGGGCAGACTCAAATGAATAACCCTAATGCGATAGTAAAGGTCATCTCTAAATTGACCGGAGCGAACCAGTTTGGCCAGATCCTTATTGGTGGCCGCGATCACCCGCACATCCACAGCCAGCGGCTTGAGCGCCCCCAGCGGCTCAATCATGCGCTCCTGGAGCACGCGTAGCAGGCGCACCTGCAGCGCCGGCGAGATGTCTCCAATCTCATCCAGAAAAACCGTGCCGCCTTCGGCCAAGCTGAAGCGGCCAGGCTTATCGCGCTTGGCATCGGTGAAAGCGCCGGCCTTATGGCCAAACAGTTCGCTCTCCAGCAGCGTATCAGGCAAAGCGGCGCAGTTGACTGCTACAAAGGGTTTCTTCTGGCGCGGCGAAAGATTATGTATTGCGCGGGCAAAAAGCTCCTTGCCTGTTCCAGTGGGCCCCTCAATCAATACGGTGGAACTGCTCGCGGAGATTTGCGGCAGCAGATCGAATAGCCGCAACATCGGCTGACTATGACCAACAATATCCTCAAAAGTATAGCGCGAATGCAATTGCTTGCGCAAGAGCTCCACCTGGCTGAGATCCTGAAAAGTCTCCACTCCACCAACGACTCGGCCGGCAGCATCCTTAAGCAGCGCCGTCGAAAGGCGGATGGGGATGCGCTGGCCATCCTGATTAACGATATGAGCCGTAGCATTGAAAACCGGCTTGCCGCTAGCCAGGGTGCGCCGCAGAGCGCAATTGGCCTCGCAGATGCTTGCGCGAAAGACATCGCAACAGGCGCTGCCGATGGCCTGCTCGGCCGATACTCCAGTGATTTTCTCGGCTGCTTTGTTAAAAGTCGTGATCCGCCAATCCAGATCTACAGTGAATACCCCCTCATTGATAGACTCAAGAATCGTGCTCTCACGTTGACCGCTAACTTGATTGGTATTCATAGTTAATAGATTTATTATTCGTGCAGTTTAGCCTAATCAGATAACTAATGTCAATTCAAAATGCACTACTCCTTATATTAAGTTTATGCCGTTATAATATATAAATCTTTGTGAATACGATAGTTATAGAATCAGTTGCCTAATTGGAATGGAACCTGCTAGTTAATAGTAGATGATGAGAGTTGCAATACCTCAATGGCGAGGAAGGGTCAGCCCCGTTTTTGATGTGGCTGGCAATCTATTACTGATTGATATGGTTGGCGGCCGGCAACAGGCCAGTCAGAGCTTGGCGATTGATATGGAGCAGCCGCAGGATCGGGCACATCTGCTGGCCCAGCATGGGGTCAGGGTGCTGATCTGCGGCGCCATCTCTTGGCCATTGGAACGCGCTCTGCTGGCGGCAGGCATTGAGGTTATCTCGCAGACCTGTGGCGAAATTGATCAGGTCTTAGCAGCCTTCTGCAGCGGCCAGCTGCGCCGGGGCGCCTTTTTGATGCCAGGCTGTTGCGGGCGCCGGCGACATTGGCGTGCTCGGGGGCAGGGGCGCTGGCGCCGAGGCTATTGAGGAAAACTTAAAATGGGATATCACAAAAGAAGCTACGGAAAAATGCAACCAGAACTATTAGCAAAGCATGCACCGAGAACCATAAAAAAGGAGTTCAACTATGCCTAGAGGTGATGGAAAAGGCCCGCCCGGTGGCGGCGGGCGCGGACGAGGTTGGATGGGCGGACCATTGGCGGCCGGCCCGGGCGGGCAATGCCTATGCCCCAAGTGCGGCCACAAGATTCCCCATCTGGTCGGGCGGCCCTGCAACCAGCAAGCCTGCCCGAAGTGCGCAACAATAATGATCAGAGGTTGATGAAACCTCGCTAAAGAAAGGAGCATAGCTATGCCAGGAGGAGATAGAACAGGACCAACTGGAATGGGCCCGATGACCGGACGCGCCGGAGGCTACTGCGCCGGCAACCCCATGCCAGGCTATATGCATCCCGGCGGCGGCCGCGGCTTCTGGGGTCGTGGCGGTGGCGGCGGTCGTGGCTGGGGCTGGAGAAATTGGTTCCGGGCCACAGGCCTAACGGCTTGGCAACGTGGCGCCGCAGCGCCGCTTGACGCCTACGCCCCGCCAATGAGTGCAAAGCAACAGCTTGACAGCCTGAAGGGTCAAGCGGAATATTGCGAAGACGCTCTCAAGGGCATCCGCCAGAGGATTGCTGAAATCGAAGCGCAAGGGCAAAAGGACTAAAGCCGGACGGCTGGCCAGATCGGAAACAGCCTGCCCTCGGCAAGCAACTGCCGGGGTACGGGATATTGTTACCCGGACCCCGGCCTATCCATTTAGCTAAGGTGATTATATGAAAATCGCAATTACCGCAACAGGCCCAGACCTGAATGCCAATGTGGACCCATTTTTCGGCCGATGCCAATATTTTCTGATTGTCGAGACAGACGACCTGACCCATCAAGCCATCAAAAACCCTAACCTGGCGCTGGGCAGCGGCGCGGGCATCCAGTCGGCCCAGCTCCTGGCCAAGCAAGGCGTCCGGCAGGTCTTGACGGGCAACTGCGGGCCCAAGGCCTACCAAACCTTGGCGGCAGCCGGCCTGGCCGTATCCATCGGCTGCTCCGGCACTATCCGGGAAGCAATCGATCAATTTAAGGCCGGGCGCCGGCCAGCCGCCGAGCAGCCTAATGTTGTCGGGCACTTCGGCATGGGCGCCGCCCAGGCTGATAGCCTCGGGCAAGCGACCGGGCCGGGAGCTGGCTTAGGCGCAGGTCTTGGTCGCGGCATGGGCTGCGGTTTGGGTCGCGGCATGGGCCGTGGAATGGCTGGGAGCCAGCGCGGCGGGGCGGCCAGCTGAGCAAGAGGCTTTGATATAAAGGGAAACATCTAATGAGGATCGCTATTGCCAGCGGCAAGGGCGGGACCGGCAAGACCACAGTGGCCACCAACCTGGCCTTCCTGGCCTCGCACAACGAGCCCGGCGTAGCATATTTAGACTGCGATGTGGAGGAGCCCAATGGAGCTATCTTTCTAAAGCCGCAGATCAAGCAGGACCGGCCAATCTATGCAGCCGTGCCTAAGGTAGACTTGGCTAAATGCACCGGCTGCGGCCTCTGTGGCAAGATCTGCCAATACAGCGCCATCCTTTCCATGGGCAAAACAGTCTTAACCTTCCCTGAATTATGCCACAGCTGCGCCGGCTGCTGGCTGGTCTGCCCGGCCGGCGCGATCAGCCAGGACCAACGCCAGATCGGCCGCCTCCAAGCCGGCCCGGCCGGCAAGCTGCAATTCATCCAAGGCCTGCTCGACATCGGCCAGGCGATGAGCCCTCCGCTCATCCACGCCCTCAAAGCAGCTGCCCCACCAGCCGAGCTGACGATTGTAGACTGCCCACCAGGCACCTCCTGCCCGGTCATCGAGGCCCTGCGCGATGTTGATTACGTCCTGCTGGTAACCGAGCCAACCCCCTTCGGGCTTAATGACCTGAAGCTGGCAGTTGAAACTGTTAGGAAGCTCAAGCTGCCCTTCGGCGTGCTGATCAATCGAGCTGACCTAGGCGACAACCTGACCAAACGCTACTGCCAGCGGCAGCGGATCGATCTGTTGGCCGAGATTCCCGATGACCGTCAAGTGGCCGAGGTCTACTCGCGCGGAGAGATGATCTGCGCCGGCATTCCCAAATATCAGGGCCTTTATAAGATTTTATTGAGCAAGATAAGAGAGAGGGTTCCCATCCATGTCCAATAGAGATGGGCGCTAACAGCTGGTCCAGCCGGCGGGACATCGCCTGGCAACATGCTCACAATCAAAGCAAAGGAAAGGCTAATAATGCCAGTAGAACCAAAGGAATTGGTGGTCATCAGCGGCAAGGGCGGAACAGGCAAGACCTCCATTGTAGCCTCCTTTGCCGCGCTGGCCCAAAAAGCGGTACTGGCAGACTGCGATGTGGACGCGGCCGACCTGCACCTGGTCTTGAAGCCTAAGATCATCAGGCGCGAAAATTTCTCCGGCGGCAAGCGCGCGCGCATCAAAAGCAGCCTTTGCAAGGCCTGCGGCAAATGCCAGGAACTTTGTCGCTTTGCAGCAGTTTACCACGACGGCCCGGCCAGCCAACACGCGGCCAAGACCTTCCGTATCGACCCAATCGCCTGTGAGGGCTGTGGAGTCTGCGCCTGGTTTTGCCCCGAACAAGCCATCGAGTTCAAGTCGGTTATCAACGGTAAGTGGTTCGTCTCAGAAACACGCTGGGGCCCGATGGTGCATGCCAAACTTGGCATCGCCGAGGAAAATTCGGGCAAGCTGGTCAGCACCGTGCGAACGGCAGCCCGTAAGATCGCCACGCAACGCGGGCTAGAAATGATCATTGTTGACGGCTCCCCTGGCATTGGCTGCCCGGTCATCGCCTCCATCTCCGGCGCGCGACTGGTGCTGATCGTCGCCGAGCCTAGCTTGAGTGGCAAACATGATATGGCCCGCGTGGCCGAGCTAACACGCTATTTCAACGTTCCGGCCATGCTGGCCATCAATAAGTGGGACCTGAACCCTCAGGTCGCCGATGAGATAGAGACTCTGGCCCATAAGCACGGCATCCATAGCAGCGGGCGCGTGCGCTATGATCGCGGCGTTACCGACGCCCAACTCCGCCGGCTGGCGGTGGTGGAGCACCAGCAAGATGGCTGTGCCGAGGATATCCATAAACTATGGAGCCGCCTGCTCAAGCAGCTGAATAAGCCCAGCTTTGACCAGAAGCTCTAAACAATAAATAAACATCAACTGAACCTAGGCTTAGCAGCAGCCCTGGGCGCAAGCAACAATCAATAATGGCTAATAATAAAATAACTGTCTTGGTAGAAAACACCGCCGGCGGGCGCGGCCTGCTGGCCGAACATGGTCTGGCTTTATGGATCGAGCTGGGCGATAAGAAAATCCTTTTCGATACAGGCCAGGGCCAAACGCTTAGCGGCAATGCCAAGCTGCTCAACATAGCCCTGGAACAGGTTGATGCCATAGCGCTTAGCCATGGACATTACGATCATACTGGCGGCCTGGCCGATGTCTTGCGCAGCGCTGGGCCGAGGCCCCTCTATCTTCATCCAGAGGCATTCAAACCCAAGTTCGCCCAAAATGCGGATGGCACGGCCCGCGAGATCGGCATGCCCAGGCCGGCGCAACAGATGGCCTATAGCCTGGCAGAGTTGCGCTATGTGGAAAAGCCGACCGAGCTCAGCCCGGGCCTTCAGCTGACCGGCCCCGTTCCACGCGAATGCGCCTGCGAGGATACCGGCGGGGCATTTTACAAGGACCCAGCCTGCAGCCAGCCTGATCAACTCCTGGACGATCAAGCCGCCTTTATCGAGACGCCGGCTGGCAGCGTCCTGATCCTCGGCTGCGCACATGCCGGCATCATCAATACCCTGCGCTATGTTAAGAAACTGACAAACAATAGACCGATTCACACTGTTATCGGCGGCCTGCACCTGCAGCAAGCCAGCCCCGAACGGATCGATCAAACAGTGACCGAGCTGCGTTGCTGCAAGGTCCAACGTCTACTGCCATGTCATTGCACCGGATTCGCTGCCATGGCCAGGCTCTGGAATGAGTTCCCCGGCAAAACGGCCACCGGAGCGGTTGGCACTGTTATAGAGCTTAAAGTGTGAGCGCCAGCTGAGCAGGCCAAAGCGCTCATGCGAACAGTGCCTGGCGCACTCTGCCGCTAGCCGGCCAACTCCTTTAGAGCAGCCAGCCCAAAACTTAAAAAGCCCGGCTGCAGCAGGGCTTGAACCTAATGGCCTCTGAAAAGCGCAATAAAATGCCCAGCAAGTTCAGGCGAAAATCAGCTTTTTAGCTTGCCTGCTGAGGGCGCCAGACTATGCTTGATGCCAATAGGATTGGCGTCTAATTCCTCCGGTGCCAGCCGGCGACGAGCGGGCGCCTGAGCAGTGGCCTAAGAAACCGGGATTTAAGCCGCATCAATAGAAAGGTCTAAAACATGCTCAGCCCAACCCGCTTGCTAATTGGAACGGCGGCCAGAAGCGCCGCCGCCGGCTGGCTCTGGCTAGCCATCTTGTGTTCCACGCCGGCGGCCGACCCGGAGGCGCCAACCGATGCGGCTGCTTGGAATACGGATTTGAATGCCTCGCTTAGCCTGGCGCGCGGCAACAGTAAAACCTTAACGCTGAATAGCAGCCTGCTTTCCAAATATCAGCGTGCGCGCCACCAGTTCGAGCTGGAGCTTGGCGCCAACTATGGCGAAAGCGAAATAACCAGCGCCGCCGGCGCAACCAAAACGGAGCAAACCACCCTGCAGAACGCCAAGGGCCTGCTCGAATATAAATATCTTTTTGCCAAGCGCTCCTATGCCTATGCCAACGGCAAATTGCTGCATGACCGTATCGCCGGCATTAACTATCGCTCTTTGATCGGCCCTGGTCTGGGACACTATTTGCTGAAAAGCGCCAAGCAAACCTTAAGCATCGAGGTCGGCATAGCTTATGGACGCGAAGACCTGGACGAAACCGATCCCCAGGATACCGCCAATCTGCGCGCGGAGCAGCGCTATGAAATAAATCTAACTAGCAAATCCAAACTTTGGCAGAAGCTGGAGATAACGCCAGCCATCGATGATTTTGAGAACTGCTTCCTTGATTTCGAGCTTGGCGCCGAGGCGGCTATGACCGAAAGAGTTAGCTTGCGCCTGGTCTTCACAGACCAATTGGTAAACCGGCCGGCACCGGGCAAAGAAAAAAACGATCTGCAATTGGTCGGCGGCTTGGGCATCAAACTCTAATGAATGCCAGAGCCTTAATGCTCTGGCTAGGCCAGCCTGAGAACCAGAGACCTGAGCCATAGCCAAAGGGATCAGGAGCTTAAACCGAAGGCATACAATGATCAGCGCTTTAAATAAGGTGACATCATTTCTTGACCGCCAGTTGCGGGTGGCAGATTTTCCGGATCTTTCGCACAATGGCCTGCAGGTCCAGAACTCGGGCAAGCTGCGGCGAATCT
Source organism: uncultured Verrucomicrobiota bacterium (assembly GCA_964444425.1). Classification (GTDB taxonomy): domain Bacteria; phylum Verrucomicrobiota; class Kiritimatiellia; order JAAZAB01; family JAAZAB01; genus CAYUHK01. The sequence continues at coordinate 4,719 of CAYUHK010000023.1, read as the reverse complement.
GCCTGGGCGTGGATGCTTCGTTGGCCTTTTTTGAGCAGGCGGCCAAACGCAAAGCCGATTTGGTGATCTGCCATCATGGTTTGAGTTGGGGCGACTCGCTTAAACGGATCACTGGGCTGAATTATCGTCGGCTGCGCTTCCTGCTGGAGCATGATATGGCATTATACGCCTGCCATCTGCCGCTGGACGCCCATCCGCACCTGGGCAACAATGCTCAGATCTGTCAAGCCTTGGGGTTGCGGGGATTAAAACCCTTTGGACTTTATCATGGCCTGCGGCTGGGCTTTGAAGGCCAGCTGCCCAAAACGATTAGCTACCTCGATTTCAAGAAACTGTCTAAAAAAATCTTCGGAAATATGCTAGCTACCTTGGATTTCGGCAAGGCGCGGGTGCGCAGAGTGGCGGTGATCTCAGGCGGCGCTGGCGATGTGATAGCAGAAGCGGGCCAGCAGGGGCTGGACGTCTATGTTAGCGGTGAACCGCAACTAACGGCCTGGCACCTGGCCCAAGAATATGAAATCAACGCCGTTTTTGCCGGACATTACGCCACTGAGGTGTTTGGACTAAAGGCTCTGGCCAAACGCTTAGCCAGTGAATTTCGGCTCAGTGCCGAATTCATTGATCTGCAGATTCCCTTATAAGTCGCTAAACTTTAATGCACAGGCTCTACGGTTTAGCCTGCCCTTGATCCTGCCAGTGCCAAGTGCCTGGCGCCAGATAAATGTTTCCGCACTCCAGCATGCTCGCCCAGCTGTAGCTCGGCAGCTCTAAGTGCTGACCGGCCCAGCCTAATAATTTTATCTTGTGAACAGCAGCGAAATCCTGATAATAATCATTGTACTCCCTAGGAGCAATTGATGCCAGGTGACCGCCCAACGGGCATTTCCAGCAACCACAGCGCTGAGTTGCTGGTAAGATTCATCTGACCAGAGGAACCGACTTGATGGCTGAAACATATCTGATCGCTCCCTTGATTCTCCTGGTGGTCGTCACAGTGGCCGCCTTGTTGGGTCGTTGGAGCGTGCCGGTAATCCTGATCGCCTTAGGGGCTGGCATCTTATTCGGCAGCGACGTGCTGGCCTGGTGGGATTTCAGCGATTTGGCCCTGACCAGCAAGCTGGCCAATCTGGCTCTGATCTTCATTCTATTTCATGGTGGATTCAGCACCCGCCAGGAACATTTCCGGGCCGTGGCCTTGCCGGCGGGCGGGATGGCCACCTGGGGAGTTATCCTCACGGCAACCATCACCTTCCTGCTGCTGCACCTGGCGCTGCAATGGCCGCTAGAAAAGGCGGCCTTACTGGCAGTGATCATCTCCTCAACGGATGCGGCGGCCACCTTTTCGATTCTCCGGCGCTACGACCTGCCTCCCAAGCTCTCTTCAACCGTGGAGATAGAAAGCGCCGCCAACGATCCCATGGCCATCCTCTTGACCCTGGCGGCCGTCCAGGCCTTCACCATCGGAGATGCGCGTTGGCATGTGGTGCTTTTGGCCTTCATCTGGAAGTTCGTAGCCGGCATTGCCATCGGCTGGCTGCTCGGCCATGCGGCCGTCTGGCTATTCAACCGACTGCGCCCTCAAGATCGCGGGCACTACTATATTTTATCTTTCGCGGTAGCCCTGCTCATTTACGGCTTGGGAGAAATGGCCCGAAGCAGCGCTATGTTGGCCATATTCATTGCCGGATACGTCATGGGCAACCGCCCCTTGGTACATAAGCAAGGCACGGCCAACTTCATCTCAGCCCTCTCGACCATCTCGGAAACCAGTATGTTTATCATGATGGGCCTATTGGTCTTCCCGCGCCAGTGGGCCGATCTATGGCTGCAGGGAGTGGCCCTTTTCATAGTATTGACATTCTTTGCCCGGCCGGCGGCAGTGTGGCTTGGCACGCTGGGCATGCGGCTGGGCCTTAAAAATAAACTGTTCATTTCCTGGGCCGGCCTGCGCGGCGCCGTGCCGATCATCTTGGCCACCTATCCGCTCGCCGCCGGCATCGCGATTGGCCAGGATGTCTTCAACCTGGTGTTTTTCGTGGTGATCCTCTCAATAGCCTTTCAGGGCTCAACCTTGGGCCTGCTGGCCCGGCGCCTAAACCTGGCCACCAGCGCGCGGCCCAAGCCCCTCTACAACCTCGAACTGGTAACTATGGCCCAGAGCGATATGGATCTGATCGTCGTAGATATGCCCGAACTGCAAGAAGCTGCCGGGCCCAAGATAGCCGACTTACAGCTGCCGGCCGGGTCCGTCATCACCTTGATCACGCGCGGCAAGGAAGTCATTATACCCAAGGGCAGCACCCGCCTGCAAAGCTGGGACCAGATTACCGTGCTGGCGCATGCCAAGGATGAAGCGGCGGTGCGGGCCGCGCTGCTGCCGGAACAAGGCAGCCAGGCTGAAGCTGGCGATGCTCACCAATAAATGTCCAGATCAAGACGCCGGGCGCCTATTGGGAAGCGCTAGAGCCGAACCAGCGATACAGCCCGGATCATCAAAAAGCTTATTCGGCTGGCTCGCTCTGCATATTGCAAACAGGATAAACAAGAGATCAAAGCAATGAAGAACCTTGGATCGATAGTGGCGGGAATGCTGTGCCTTGCCGGAACAGCTTTCGCCGGCCGACCGCTGGCGATCGATGATGCCGACCCGCTGGATCTCGACCAGTTCGAGTTCGAGGCCGGAGCCGCCTACGCGCGCGCCTCAGACTGTAAGCACTGGGATTTCCCCTGCGGCCTGGCCTATGGCGTGATCCGCAACCTGGAAATCGGCCTAGGATGCGGCGGCCAGTTCGAGGAACGTAACGAGCTATTGAATGATGCTGCGGAGGATTACACTCGTGAACATGGCCTGGGCGACCTGACCTTGGGCGCGAAGTGGCAGTTCCTGGAATCTTGCCCACTGGGAGCTCGGCATGCCTTCGCACCATCCGTTAAGTTCCCGACTGCGGACGCAGACGGGGAACTCGGCAGCGGCCAGACCGATTGCGACCTGACCTGGATCGCCTCGCGATCAATTGGCGAGAAGGCTGGCCTGCACCTCAATCTTGGCTACTCCTGGATCGGCGGCCCAGACGATGACGTGCTCCATTACGGCCTGGCACTAGACTATCAGATCCTTAATGCGCTGCAGTGGGTTGGCGAGCTATTCGCCGAACGGGAGCTCTCCGGCGGAGTTGATACTCTCGTGCAATACAACACTGGCTTGCGCTGGAATCCGCTGGAGAGCCTTACTTTGGATGCCGCCGGAGGATCGAAAATATCCGCCGACGCCGCCGATCGCACCGCCAAGGCGACCGAGGAGACGGCCAAGAACACCAAGAAGCTCCTGCAGGCTGCACAAACCGGCGGTCTGACGTTCGCTTGATTACAGGAGGCCACGGATGGCCATCACCTGCACCGAAAACATCGACTCCCGTCAGATTACAGAAGGTCAGTCAGCGGAACTGATCTACACGATCACCGGCACTGCCGACGAGGCGGCCGCTATCGCCACGCTCAAGGCGACCGCACCGACGGTGTTGCACAACATGAAGCGTCAGCCGGTGACGGTCGAGCCGGTCCACATCGACACCACCCATCCCGACACGTGCCTCTGGACCGGCACGGTCCACTATGCGCCTTTCGAGTACCCCGACCCGCCCCAGACTGGCGACTCATCTTTCGCCTTCGACACCGGCGGCGGCACACAGCATATCACTCAGTCCTTGCAGACCGTCGGTCGCTACGCCGCCAGCGGCACCGCGCCGGACTTTGGCGGGGCCATCGGCGTCACGCACGACAACGTCGAGGGCGTCGACATCACCGTGCCGGTCTACAACTTCTCGGAGACGCACTACCTGCCGGCCAGCCAGGTGACCAATGCTTACAAGGGCACGCTCTTCCAGCTCACCGGCAAGGTCAATGACGCCCCGTTCCGGGGTCTGGCGGCCGGGGAATGCCTGTTCCTGGGGGCCTCCGGTTCGCGCCGCGGCACAGGCCCCGATGACGATTG
>CAYUHK010000023.1:0-718 GCA_964444425.1 uncultured Verrucomicrobiota bacterium | reverse complement strand
AGACACCGGCTCGAACACGCTGGTCAAACAACCTGTCGCGGCCTACGTCGAGAAGGTCTATGAGGAAGGCAACTTCGCGGCCCTGGGGATCGGCACATGAGCAGCGCCTTGAGAAAAGTCCGCTCCGGCGACCCGCTGGTCATCCCCGCAGCCGCCTACAACGCCTTCATCGATGCGGCGCTGGACTTTCGGCAGCGCACCGCCCACCTGGGACAAGGGGCGCAACGCTCGTTCTCGCAGGCCAGCATCGTGCTGGTGCGCAACGACAGTGGCTCGAATCAGAACCGGATGGCGGTCTTGGGCGTCGAGGCCCCGATCATCGATCCATCCGCCAACGAGGAAGAGTTCCGAAACCGCGTGGCCCTGGCCTGTGTTACGCCAGAGAAAGGAACACACGAGGGCCGGTTCGTCGTCCTGGCCGAACCCATCGCCAACGGCAAGATCGGACGCGCCTACGCCGCCGGGGTCTGCCCCGTGAAGATCGACGTACCCGACGAGGAGCACGAGTGGCGCTACGCCGAAATCGCCGATGGTGTCACGGCCAATCTGAAGGTAAGCCTGCAGGGCTCAGCCACCATCCTCTGGCGTGCCGGCGGGACCGGCGTGCAGTGGGCAGTCATTCGCCTGGGCCAGCCGGTGCCGATGCATGTCTTCCCGGTGGAACTGACCCAGGTCGGCGGCGAGCAAGGCGACGAAGAGAACCCCGCTTCGTGGACCT
>CAYUHK010000022.1:10949-25981 GCA_964444425.1 uncultured Verrucomicrobiota bacterium | reverse complement strand
TCACCGACGGCGAGCGCTATAATAAGATCATCGATGTCTGGACCCGCGCCACCGACGAGACAGCTACCATCATGTTTGATGCCATTAAAAGAAACCGCGATCTGCCCTTGCCCAATCCGCTGTTTATGATGATCGATTCCGGCGCCCGCGGCAGCCGTCAGCAGATTCGTCAGCTGGCCGGCATGCGCGGCTTGATGGCCAAACCCTCTGGCGAGATCATTGAACAGCCGATCATCTCGAACCTGCGCCAGGGCCTGAGCGTATTGGAATATTTTATTAGCACCCATGGCGCCCGTAAGGGCTTGGCCGATACCGCCTTGAAAACCGCCGATGCCGGCTATCTAACCCGTAAGCTGGTGGATGTGGCTCAGGATATCATCATCACCGAACAGGATTGCAATACGCTTAACGGCATTGAGGTTAGCTCGATCAGCGGCAGCGTCGATATCCCCTTAAGCACTCGCATCATCGGCCGCACCGCGCTCGATGATATCCGCGATCCGCGTTCCAAGGATCAGGGCGTGATAGTGGCCGCCCGCCAGGATATCAGCGAGAAGGACGCCGAGCGCATCGCCCAGGCCGGCATCGATAAGGTCAAGATTCGCAGCGTGCTGACCTGTGAGTCGCCGCGCGGCGTCTGCGCTAAATGTTATGGCCGCGATTTGACTACCGACCGCCCAGTGGAGCTGGGCACAGCCGTGGGCATCATTGCCGCTCAATCGATTGGCGAGCCGGGCACCCAGCTGACCATGCGGACATTTCACATCGGCGGTGCGGCCAGCTCGCGGGCCATTCAACCTCAAATAGCAGCGAAAAACAGCGGCTTGCTGCAGTATGAGGATGCCCGCGTGGTCAAGGATGAAGCCGGTAATTATATAGTTTTGAATAAGGACGCCGCCGTGGTCATCAAGGATAACGCGACCGGCCAGGAGCTGGAGCGCTATCGTTTGATGGTCGGCGCCGCTATCGCCGTGCCGGATGGCGCCGCTGTGGCCAAGGGACAGGTTTTCGCCAAATGGGAACCGCACAGCGTGCCTATCATTGCCGAACAAGGCGGCCTGGTGCGCTTCCGCGATTTCATTGAAGACGTCTCCATGAAGATAGACGTTGATACCACCACCGGCCTCAAGGACATCGTGATTTTAGATTACCGCGAGGGCATCCATCCGCAGATACAGATCAAGGATCCGGATAGCGGCGCTACCTTGGGAGTCTATAGCATTCCCACCGGCGCGCACGTGGCGGTGGCCAAAGATAGCTTGGTTAAAGTAGGCACGGTTCTGGCCAAAACGCCGCGCAAAGAATCCAAGACGCGTGATATCACCGGCGGCCTGCCGCGGGTGGCCGAGCTGTTTGAGGCGCGCCGTCCCAAAGACGCCGCCGAGATATCTAGGATAGCCGGCATAGTGGACTTCGGCGGCATTCAGCGCGGCGCTCGCCGCCTGATCGTACGCGACGCCGTCACCGGCGCCGAAGAGGAACACAATATCCGCCTGGGCAAACATATCATTGTCTTCAAGGGTGATTTTGTCGAGAAGGGCGAGCCGCTCTCGGAAGGCCCGATCGTGCCTCAAGAGATCCTGGAGATCTGCGGCCCGCAGATGCTGCAGGAATATCTGGTCAATGAAGTGCAGGAGGTTTATCGTCTGCAAGGCGTTGATATCAACAACAAGCATATCGAGGTGATTGTGCGCCAGATGTTAAAGAAGGTGCGCATAACCGATTCCGGCGAAACCGAGTTCATGTGGGGCGAATTGATTGATAAAAACCATTTCCAAACTGTCAATCAGCAAGCCACCGCCGAAGGCAAGCGCCCGGCCGAAGCAGCTCCGGCTTTGCTGGGCGTCACCAAGGCATCTTTGGAGACCGAAAGTTTTATATCGGCTGCCTCCTTCCAGGACACCTCGCGGGTGTTGACCGAGGCCGCCGTGCTGGGTAAAACGGATCACTTGTTTGGATTCAAAGAGAACGTTATCATGGGGCATTTGATTCCGGCCGGGGTAGGGTTCCCGGTAAATAAATTTATCAAGCTGGTACCACTGGGCGCCCCGATCCCGGCGGAGGAGCTGGAGCCGGCCGCCGCGCCGGAGCAGGATCGCTTAATAAAATTATTAAGTTAGAGTTGCGCGAAACCTAAAACCCTGCTATACATCGCGCTTTTCGTAGGAGCATTGAGTTTATGCCGACAATTAATCAATTGGTTCGTAAGGGCCGCCGGGCGGCGCGCTACCGCAGTAAATCGCCTTCGCTGGAAGGCTGTCCGCAACGCCGCGGCGTGTGTATCGCCGTGCGCGTATTGACGCCTAAGAAACCTAATTCGGCCTTGCGTAAAGTAGCCCGGGTACGCTTAACCAATGGGGAAGAAGTAACCGCCTATATTCCGGGCGAGGGACATAATCTTCAGGAACATAGCATTGTGTTGGTGCGTGGCGGGCGCGTCAAAGACCTGTCGGGGGTTCGCTACCATATCGTTCGCGGCACCCTCGATAGCGTGGGCGTGGAGGGCCGCAAACGCAGCCGCTCAATGTATGGGGTTAAGAAGCCGAAAGCAAAAGAATAGGATGCCGTATGGCCAGAAGACATAGAGCAAAAATTCGCGAGACTCAGCCGGACTTGCTTCACAATAATCAATTGGTCGGGCGGCTGATCAATGGCGTGATGACCCAGGGTAAAAGATCCGTGGCCGAAGGCATAGTCTACGGCATGCTGGGCTTCATTAAAGAACAGAGCAAGGAAGATCCTTTGGAAGTATTGCTGCGGGCCATCGATAATATCAAGCCCAAGGTAGAAGTTAGATCGCGCCGCGTTGGCGGCGCGACTTATCAGGTGCCGGTTGAGGTCAGCAGCGAGCGCCAGTTGGCCCTGGCCTTGCGTTGGCTGATCTCCTTGGCGCGCGCGCGCAAGGGCGTGGCGATGGAACGCGGCCTGGGTTTGGAGGTTTTAGACGCCTTTAAAAATCAGGGCAATGCCATCAAAAAACGAGATGATACCCATAAGATGGCCCAGGCCAATAAGGCTTTTGCGCATTATAAATGGTAGTTGTTGGACAGCGCTATGGTGATTACATTGAAAAAGAAAAAACAGTCAGCTTCGGATACTGCCGTGCGGCGCAATGCCCCTGGGCGCCGGCGCGATCTGGAGCAGCTGCGCAATTTCGGCATCATGGCGCATATCGATGCTGGCAAAACCACCATCACCGAGCGCATGCTTTTCTATAGCGGCCGGCTGCATAAAATGGGCGAGGTGCACGAAGGCACCGCCACCATGGATTGGATGATTCAAGAGCAGGAACGCGGCATCACCATCACCAGCGCCGCCACCACCTGTTTTTGGCGCAATTGCCAGATCAATATCGTGGATACGCCCGGCCATGTTGATTTCACCGCCGAGGTGGAGCGCGCGCTGCGTGTTTTGGATGGCGCCGTGGCCGTCTTTTGCGCCGTGGGCGGCGTGCAGCCACAATCCGAAACTGTTTGGCGCCAGGCCGATAAATACGCCGTGCCGCGCATAGCCTTTATTAATAAAATGGATCGCGTGGGCGCCGATTTTCAGGGAGTGCTCGAACAGTTGCGCCAGCGCCTTAACGCTCAGCCGGTGCCGATCCAGCTGCCTTGGGGCGCCGAGGATAACTTTCGGGGCGTTATAGACCTGATCACGATGCAGGCTTTAGTCTTTAGCGCGGAAAGCCAAGGCGCCGTTGTGAAAAGCGAACGCCTGCCCCAGGAACTGGCGGCGGCGGCCGAGCGCGCGCGCGCCGCCTTGGTTGAACGGGTGGCCGAAGTTGACGAAGCCCTGCTGGAGGCCTACCTGGAGAATCATGATGTCCCCGCCGACCTATTGAAGGCGGCCCTGCGCCGCGCGACCTGCCAGCGCCTGTTGCTGCCGGTGCTCTGTGGCGCGGCCCTGCGCAATCGTGGCATTCAGCCTCTGCTCGATGCCGTCGTGGATTATTTGCCGGCGCCGACGGATATCCCGGCGCTGCAGGGCAGCCATCCTAAAACCAATGCCGTAGTAACTCGGCCGACTAGCGATTTTGAGCCCTTGAGCGCCTTGGCCTTTAAGGTGATGCACGATCCCTATATGGGTAAAATGGTTTTCGTGCGAATCTATTCCGGCACTCTCAAGCAGGGCCAAAATGTCTATAATCCCCGCAACCTCAAGCGCGCCCGGGCCACCCGCCTGCTGCTCATGCATGCCAACGAACATCAAGATGTGAGCACGCTCTTCTCGGGAGAAATCGGCGCGGTGGTCGGCCTGCAGAATGTCTCCACCGGCGATACTATCTGCCTGGAGCATAAGCCGATCGTCTTGGAACGGATCCGCTTTCCCGAGCCAGTTATCGCCATGGCGATCGAGCCTAAGACCCAGGCAGACCGGGCCGCCTTAAACGAGGCTCTGGCGGCGCTGGGCGACGAAGACCCTACATTTTTTACCAGCAGCGACAGCGAGACAGGCCAAACCTTGATCAGCGGCATGGGCGAGCTGCATCTGGAAAATATTAAAGATCGACTATGGCGGGAATACCATCTGCCGGCCAACACGGGAGCGCCAACCGTATCCTATCGCGAAACCATCAGCCGCCCCGGCGCCGCCGCGCAAGAGTTTGATCGCACGATAGGTGGTCAGCGCCAGTTCGCCAAGCTGCGCTTGGAGCTTTCGCCGCAGCCGCGCCAGTCCGGCAACGTCATTGAGTTTAATCTTTCGCCCAATAGCTTGCCGTTGCAGTTTCGTCCGGCGGTGGAGGCCGGCATTCGCGATGGCTTGGTTACCGGCGTACTGGGACAATTCGCCATCATAGATATTAAAGTAGAGCTGCTGGATGCGCTGGCCCATCCGGTCGATTCCACCGAAATGGCCTTCCGCTCCGCCGCCGTCATGGCCTTCCGCGCGGCCGTGCGCCAGGCCGCTCCAGTTTTGCTAGAGCCAATTATGGCGCTTGAAATTTTAACGCCGAACGAGTATATGGGTGACATTTTGGGCGATCTCAACGCGCGCCGCGGCAAGGTCAAGGATTTGGTTAGTCAGCCTCCTTTGCAGATTATTCGCGCCGATGTTCCCCTGGCAGAGCTTTTTGGATATGCGACCGCGATCCGATCGCTGACCCGCGGCCGCGCCAGTTACACGATGGAGCCGCGCCTGTTTGAGGTAGTTCCTAAAGAAATTCAACAACGTGTTTTGAATCGATGAGATGAGCATGGAAGAACAACGCATACGCATACGCTTGAAGTCTTTTGATTTTAGAGCTTTGGATCAATCGGCCTTGGAGATAGTGCAAACAGCTAAACGGACCGGCGCGCGGGTGGCCGGGCCAGTGCCTTTGCCGATGCGGATCGAAAGTTTCTGCGTCAATCGCAGTCCGCATGCTGACAAGAAATCTATGGATCAGTTTGAGATCCGCACGCATAAGCGGCTGCTGGATATCATCGGACCAACCGCCAAGACGGTGGATGAGTTGAAGAAGCTGAACCTGCCGGCGGGCGTGGATATTTCCATTAAAATTTGAATAGTTCTGGCACATTTAAACGAGGCGTGCTATGCAAGGTTTGTTGGGTAAAAAAATTGGAATGACGCATGTTTTTGAGCAAGGCCGGCAGATACCGGTAACGGTTCTGAGCTGCGGCCCCTGCGTCGTGCTGCAGCGTAAGCGCAAGGCGCTGGAAGGCTATGATGCCGTTCAACTGGGCTTTGAGGATATCTCGGCAAAACGGATCAGCCAGCCGGCCGCCGGTCGCTTTAAAAAACTAAATATCGCCCCTAAACGTTATTTGGCGGAATTCGCGTTGGCGCCGGCCGCGGAATCTAAAGAAGGCGATGTCGTTACGGTGGATCTATTTAAAGACGTGCCTTATGTAGATGTGGTTGGCTTCTCCAAAGGCAAGGGGTTCCAAGGCGTCATGCGGCGCCACCGCATGCGCGGCGGCAGCATGACCCATGGCGGCCAATCCAAGCGGCGGCCAGGGGCGATCGGTTGTTGCGAGCTGCCCGGGCGAGTAGCCAAAGGCAAGCGCATGCCCGGACATATGGGGCGGGTGCGCGTCTCTCAACAGAATCTTAAAGTGGTAAAAATAATGGCTTCCGATAATGTCATTTTGGTGGGCGGAGCGGTGCCCGGCCATCCCGGATCCCTGCTGCTGATTAAAAAATCGCTGAAGAAAGGCCAGGCGTCTCAATGATTCGCATCGCCATAACCAATGCTGCCGGGCAAGCTGTTGGGGCCGTTGAAATCCCCAAAAAATGCTTGGCCTTGGAGCGCGGCCAACAAGCTTTGCAAGAGACCCTGGTGGCCTTTCGAGCCAGTCAACGTGCCGGCACGGCCGCCACCTTGACTAAAGGGCAGGTGGCTGGCAGCAACCGTAAACCTTGGGCCCAAAAGGGCCTGGGCCGCGCGCGCGCCGGCTATCGGCGCTCGCCGGTCTGGCGCGGGGGCAGTGTGGTGTTTGGTCCGCAGCCGCGCGATTACGCCAAACGCGTTCCGCGCAATGTTGGCCGGCTGGCCTTTCGGCGCGCCTTGAGCGAAAAAATTGCCGGCGGCGCTATCCGCGTGCTAGATGAATTAAGCTTGGCCGAGCCCAAAACTAAAGCTATCTTAGATCTGTTGGCCAGCCTGCAGATCACGGGCAAGGTTTTAATTGTATTGGCTAAAGCAGATCGCAACTTGACCTTGGCGACCCGTAATCTGCCCAAGATTGAAATGGCCTTGGCCGGCGCGCTGCATCCCTATCAGTTGGTCAATTATCCCTTGCTCTTGACCAATCGTCAGGGCATGTTGGTGCTGGAGCAACGCTTGAAGCAAGCAGCGGGAGAAAAGCAGCAATGAAATCCGCCGATACGATTATCAGAACCTTAATCCTTTCCGAAAAAAGCACTCGCGGAATTGAACAGGCCAATCAATATTGTTTTAAGGTGGATAGCTCCGCCAGCAAGCGCGCCATCGGCCAGGCCGTGGCGGAATTGTTTAAGGTCCGCGTGGTCCGGGTCAATACCTTGCTGCGCAAGGGCAAACGCAAGCGCGAAAGAACCCAGAAGTACGGATGGCGCAGCGGCTATAAAAAAGCGATAGTTACTTTGCAAGCCGGCGATAAGATCGAAGTAGTTTGAGGAAGCTATGCCAATTCAAAAATATAAGCCAACCACTCCCAGCCGCCGCTTCATGCTGGACTCCACTTTTGAGGAGATCACCTCTAGCAAGCCGGAGCGCGCGCTGCTGCGGGCCCGCAAAAATCGCGCTGGGCGCAATTCCTCCGGCCGCATTACGGTGCGCCATCGCGGCGGGGGTAATCGCAAGCTATATCGCTGTATTGACTTCAAGCGCGATAAGATTAATATTCCTGCGCGGGTGGCCACTATTGAGTATGATCCCAATCGTTCGGCACGGATTGCTTTGCTGCATTATGCCGATGGCGAGAAGCGCTATATCCTGGCTCCCCAGGGCTTGCGGGTGGGCGCACTGCTGATGTCCGGTCCGGAGGTTGAGCCGCAGCTGGGCAATTCTTTGCCCCTGGCACGGATCCCGTTGGGGCAGCCCATTCATAATATTGAGCTGCAGCCGCGCCAGGGCGCTAAACTGGTGCGCAGCGCCGGCCAGGCAGCCTTGTTGATGTCGCGGGAGGGCCGCTATGCCAATGTTAAACTGCCCTCCGGCGAAATCAGGATGATTAATATAAATTGTTTTGCTACCCTGGGCCAGGTTGGTAATCTGGATCATGAGAATTACAGCTATGGCAAGGCCGGCCACTCACGTTGGTTGGGGATTCGCCCGACCGTGCGCGGGCGCGCCATGAACCCGGTGGATCACCCCTTGGGTGGCGGCGAGGGCAAGGCCACCGGAGGGCATCCACGCTCGCCCTGGGGCTTATATACCAAGGGCAAGAAAACCAGGAAGAAGCGTAGTCGATCAACTCGTTTTATTCTTGAGCGGAGAAAATAAGTTATGTCGCGATCTCTTAAAAAAGGACCTTTTGTTGACACCCACTTGATGGCTAAAGTCGAGCGTTTAAATCGCGCCGGCGAAAAACGCATCATCAATACCTGGTCGCGCCGCTCGATGATCGTGCCGGAATTTGTGGGGCATACTTTTGGAGTGCATAATGGTAAGGTGCATGTCTCGGTGTATATCACCGAGAATATGGTTGGCCATCGCCTGGGCGAATTTTCGCCTACGCGCGTCTTCCGCAAACACGGGGCCCATACCGAGAAGGTGGGGGCCTTGAAGTAAAAGCCACGCCGCCTGCATTTCAGCATGGGTTAATCGGCCAAGCCAATGAATCAAGGAATATGAAAATAGAGGCAATATCTAAAGCTGTTCGCATAGCGCCGTCTAAGGCCTTGCCTTGGGCGCGGCTCTTGCCGGGCCTGCCGGTTGCCCGGGCCTTGACCGTTATGGATTGCAGCCGGAGCAAAGCCGCGGCGTTGATTGGCAAAACCCTGCGCTCGGCTGTGGCCAATGTTGAAAACAATGCCAAGCTTTCGGCGGAAGATTTTAAGGTGGCCGGAGTATGGGTGGAGCGCGGGCCGGTCTTGAAGCGCTATTGGGCGCGCGCGCGGGGCATGGCGCGGCCGGTGCGCAAGGCCACCAGCCACATCAGAGTGGCCTTAACCAACGATTAAAAGGAAAAAAGATCCTTCAGGAAAGGAGCAGCAACTTGGGGCAGAAGGTTAATCCGATTGGCTTCCGCGTAAGCGTCAATAAAAATTGGCAATCGCGTTGGTATGCCGAGAAAAAAATCTTCGGGGATTGTTTTCACGAAGATTTAAAGATCCGCCAGCGGGTTAAGCAACGCTTGGAAAATGCCGCGGTGGCCGAGGTTTTTATCGAGCGCTATGCCAACCGCGTACGCGTGACGATCTTTACCGCGCGGCCCGGCATAGTCATCGGCCGCAAGGGCGAAGATATCGAAAGATTGCGCGAAGATCTGGCTAAAATGACCGGCAAGGAAGTATATTTGGAAATAAAGGAAGTGCGCGATGCCGATTTGAACGCTCAGCTGGTTGCCGAGAACATCGCGGTGCAGCTGGAGCGGCGCGTATCCTTCCGGCGCGCGCTGAAAAAAGCCATAAAAACCGCCATGGATATGCGTGCCTTGGGAATCAAGGTGGCTGTGGCCGGCCGCCTGGGCGGCGCGGAATTGGCGCGCAGCGAGAGTTACAAGGAAGGCAAGGTGCCGCTGCATACCTTGCGGGCCAATATTGAATATGGCTTTGCCGAAGCTCATACTGTGGCTGGCAAGGTGGGCATCAAGGTTTGGATTTGCCGGACGCCGCCTGAGGCCGCCGAGCAGAAAAAAGGAGTAAGCCGTGCCGTTGTTTCCTAGTCGAGTTAAATATCGTAAGATCCAGCGCGGCAATTACAAGGGCGCGGCAACCTCGGGCAACAGCCTGGCCTTTGGCGAATATGGCCTACAGGGGTTGGAGCGCGGCTGGATTAAAGCCGTGCAGCTGGAAGCCTGTCGCGTGGCGATCAACCGGCATTTGAAACGTAAGGGCAAGGTTTGGATCAGGGTGTTTCCGGATAAACCCATTAGCAAGAAGCCCCTGGAAACCCGGATGGGCTCAGGCAAAGGCGAGCCGGAGGAGTGGGTGGCGGTGGTCAAACAGGGCCGCTTATTATTTGAAATAGATGGCGTCAGCGAGCGCGTTGCCCGCGAATCCTTACGCCTGGCGGCATCCAAGTTGCCAATCCGTACGCGCTTTGTTTTGCGCGACGCTAGGTGAGGGAAGGCGTGATCATGAAGGCTAAAGAGCTCAGAGAGCTGGCGCTAGACGAGTTGCAACAGAAACAGAGCGATCTGCGCAAGGAACATTTTGAACTGCGCAAACTCAAGGTGACTGGCAAGGTGGAAAACCCCCTGCGCTTTCGCTATCTGCGCCGCAGCATCGCGCGCATTCAAACGATCTTGCAAGAACGTTCTCAGTCAAAGTAAAGGGATTAAGGCATGTCAGCGGTTGCTATTAAGCGGAATAAACGTAAGGAGCGTATTGGGCAGGTGGTGAGCGTTGCCATGGATAAAACCATCGTGGTAAAGGTGGAGCGGCGTCTGCGCCATCCGCTCTATGGAAAAGAACTTAGGTTGGCCAAGAAATTGTACGCCCATGATGAAAAAAATGAGGCTAAACGCGGCGATCACGTACGCATCGCCGAAACCCGGCCGCTGAGCCGCCTAAAACGTTGGCGCTTAGTGGAAATCGTGCGCTCAGCCGTCGTGGCCGCGGCGGCCGCGACGGAGATCGTTGATGGAAAAGCAGGCGCTTAGAGAGTTGCTTGGCGCAGCAAATTTTAAGTTAGGATGAAGCAGATGATAGCCGAAGAAACTTGTTTAGACGTGGCTGACAATACCGGGGCGCAAAAGGCGAAATGCTTTCGCATCCTGGGGCAGCGTAAACGTTATGGGTATATGGGCGACTTGATCAGGGTCTCGATCCGCGAGGCTCGTCCGGGCGGCTTGGTCAAGAAGGGCGAGGTGCGCCTGGCCGTCATCGTCAGGACGCGCCATCCTTTGCGACGGGCCGATGGTTCGCTTTTGCGTTTCGACAATAATGCGGTTGTCTTGGTGGATGATAAAATGAACCCCTTGGGCACCCGTATATTTGGGCCGGTGGCGCGGGAATTGCGCGATACGCCCTTTGCGAAAATAATCAGTTTGGCTCCGGAGGTATTATAATCATGGCGCGGGTTGCACATATTCGCCGCAACGATATCGTCATAGCCCGAACGGGAACCCCGGCCTCGGGCGGCAAGACCGGCAAGGTGTTGCAGGTCTTGCCCGGGCGCGGCCGCGCGGTCGTCGAGGGCTTGAATTTCATTCATAAGAATTTAAAGAAAACCCAGGATAATCCCAAGGGCGGAACCATTCAAAAAGAGGCTTCCATAGCGGTGGCTAACTTGATGTTGTATTGCCCACGTTGTAAGCGGGGCGTGCGCACTAGGCCAGGGGTCGCAGCCTCTGGCAAACCGGCGCGGCTGTGTCGAAAATGCGGTCATGCTTTTGACGGGTAAAAGAGATGGCACGTTTAAAAGATAAATATATTAAAGAAATAATTCCGGCCTTGATGAAGCAACGGGGCTATAGCAACTCTATGCAGGTGCCGCGGCTGCTTAAAATAGTCGTCAACATGGGGATCAACTCGACGGTGGAGAAGGATGTCTTGAAAAGCCTCTTGGACGATTTGGCCAAGATCACCGGCCAGGCGCCCATGCAGCGTAAGGCTCGTAAAAGCATTGCCAATTTTAAGTTGCGCGAGGGCATGACCGTCGGCGCCATGGTGACCTTGCGCGGCGCGCGCATGTATGAGTTTTTTGATCGGCTGGTAAATGTGATCCTGCCGCGGCTGCGCGATTTTCGCGGGCTTTCGCCGAAAGCCTTTGACGGGCGGGGCAATTATAATTTGGGTTTGCAGGAGCAAACTATTTTTCCGGAGATCAATGCCGACGATGTTAAGAAAGTTCAGGGCATGGATATCGCCCTGGTAACCTCAGCTGGCAGCGATGATGCCGCGCGTGACTTGCTCAGGCTGATGGGCCTGCCGTTCGCGGCGGCGCCGAGCCGTTCCGCATAAGCAATAAAGGGGAGGATTTCGATTGGCTAAAACATCCTTAATGGTAAAAGCGCAGCGCAAGCCTAAGTTTAGCAGCCGGACTTATCATCGCTGTCGCCGCTGCGGCCGCTCACGGGCCTATATCCGGAAGTTCCAGCTGTGCCGGCTTTGTTTTCGTGAGTTAGCATTGATAGGACATATTCCCGGTGTTATTAAAGCAAGCTGGTAAGTGAGTAATATATGAACCAGACCGATCCGATTAGCGATATGTTGACGCGCATCCGCAACGCGGCCATGGCTGAGAGCGCGGTGGTCCAAATGCCCCATTCGGCCCTCAAGCAAGCCATCGCCCGCATTCTTAAACGCGAGGGCTTTATCCAAGATTATGTTACTGAAGGTGGCCCTGTTAAAAAGCAGCTGCGCATATACTTGAAATATGAGGCCAACCGCGTCCCGGTGATTCGCGGGTTGCGCCGGATCAGCAAACCTGGCCTGAGGCGTTATATCTCGCCGCGCCAGATGCGTTCGGTTAAGAGCGGCACAGGCCTGGCTATTATCAGCACTTCGCAGGGCCTGATGACGGATCGCGAGGTGCGTAAACATAATATAGGCGGAGAATGGCTCTGTATCGTTTGGTGAGTCTCAGCCGGAGCAAGTAAGTTTATGTCGCGTATCGGTAAAAAAACTATCCTTATCCCAGCGGGAGTAAACGTTAACCTGCAGGCCAGCCAGCTGACCATAAAAGGCCCCAAGGGGTCCTTAAGCATGGTCGTGCCTCCCGAATTTAAGTTGAGCCAGGAAGGCGCCAGCCTGGCGTTGGCCAGCTTGGCGGCGCGGCCGGATCTTAAGGCTAAGCACGGCCTCTATCGCAGTTTGATCGCCAACATGGTCGAAGGAGTCTCCCAGGGCTACCTAAAGGAGCTGGAGCTTCAAGGCGTCGGCTTCAAGGCGGCGGTCCAAGGCAAGCAGATCGTTTTTTCGCTTGGCTTTTCTAGCCCGGTGACTATCGCTATCCCGGCTGGCGTCGCTGTCAAGGTAAGCGATAACGTGAATGTATCGCTGAGTGGCCCGGATAAGCAGCAGGTGGGCGATCTGGCGGCCAGCATTAAAGCGCTTTACCCGGCCGAGCCCTATAAGGGCAAGGGGATTAGATATAAAGGTGAATATGTGCGGCGCAAGGTCGGCAAGACCGTGGCCTGATTGATGCGACTTATGAAAAAAAATAGATTAGATCATCGGAAGCTGCGCCAGCGGCGCATGCGCAACAAGATCGTGGGCACCTTGGAACGGCCGCGCATGTGCGTGCGCATCAGCAATCGGCATATCTACGTACAGTTTATCGATGATAACCAAGCTGTCTCTTTGGCGGCTATATCCACGCTCCAGCAAGGCATGCCTAAGAAAATAAATCTGGCGGCGGCGCAGGAGCTGGGTAAGCAAGCAGCCGAGCAGGCTCTGGCCAAGAATATCCGCCAAGCTGTCTTCGACCGCGGCGGCCATAAATATAACGGGCGCGTTAAAGCTATAGCTGAGGCCGCGCGGACCGCTGGAATAAAACTATGAGTCCTACCAAGATCAATGAACAAAAAGATAACGATGTGACCGAGCTGGAGGTCGCTGCCAGCCCCCGCGAACTGGAAGAATACGTTGCCCGGATCAAACGCTGTTCCAAGGTGGTTAAGGGTGGTCGGCGTATGAGTTTCAGCGCGGTGGTGATAGTGGGCGACCAAAGCGGCCGGGTCGGCTATGGCTTGGGCAAGGCCAATGAAGTGGCTGATGCCATCCGCAAGGGCGGCGAGATCGCCCGCAAAGCCATGTTTCAGGTAAAGATTAAGG
Source organism: uncultured Verrucomicrobiota bacterium (assembly GCA_964444425.1). Classification (GTDB taxonomy): domain Bacteria; phylum Verrucomicrobiota; class Kiritimatiellia; order JAAZAB01; family JAAZAB01; genus CAYUHK01. The sequence goes on along the minus strand of CAYUHK010000022.1, from coordinate 12,613 downwards.
ATGGCTCCATCCCTCATGAGGTTATTGGTAAATTTTCGGCCTCGGTGGTAATGTTGAAGCCGGCCTTGCCGGGCACCGGAGTGATAGCCGGCGGGGCGGTGCGCTCGGTTCTGAAATTAGCCGGCATTCATAATATCATCGCTAAATCCCTGGCCAGCAATAACCAATGGAATGTAGTCCATGCCACTGTGGCGGCCTTGCGACAATTGCGCACCCGCGCTGAGTCAGCCGCCGCCCGCGGCTTGGAAGTTAATCCCGCTTAACACCGCCGCCAGGTTTTGAGAAAGAAGGTTTGGGAATTATGACAAAATTACACACGCTAAAAAATACTCCGGGCGCCAAGCGCTCTAAGCTGCGGGTGGGTCGCGGCCGCGGCTCCGGCAAGGGCAAAACCAGCGGCCGCGGCCATAAGGGCCAATATGCTCGTTCGGGCCATAAACACAAGCCGGGTTTTGAAGGTGGCCAGATGCGGCTGGTGCGGCGCATTCCTAAGCGTGGTTTCAATCGTCCGCATAAAATCGTTTTCGCAGTAGTGGCCCTGACCGCTTTGAACCGTTTTGAAAATGGCACGGAAGTGACCCCGAGCTTGCTGAAGTCGCTGGGCTTGGTTCGGCGGGCCGCCCCGGCGATTAAAATCCTAGGTGGGGGAGAATTGTCGAAACAGTTAACGGTCAAGGCTCAGGCTTTCAGCCAAAGCGCCGGCCAAAAAATAACGGCCGCCGGTGGCGCCTGGACGGTCATTGAGTGACGTTATGCTTTCGGCATTTATCAACTCCTTTAAAGTAGAAGAATTACGCAAGCGCCTGCTCTTTACTTTGGGAGTTGTTTTTGTTTGCCGCTTGATCAGCGTGGTGCCGACTCCCGGGGTTGATGCCACTCAGCTGCAGGCCTTGATCCAGCATATCTCCAACCAAGTCGGCGGCGGCATCCTGGGACTCGTCGATCTATTTAGCGGCGGCGCGATGAGCAATTGCGCGGTGGGCGCCCTGGGCATCATGCCCTATATCAGCGCCTCGATCATTTTGCAGCTGATGACGGCAGTGACCCCGGCCCTGGAACGTTTGGCCCGCGAGGGCGACGTGGGCCGCCAGAAAATCACCCAGTATACCCGCTATCTTACCGTGGCGATTTGCATTATTCAGGGCTATGCCATGGCCGTGGCCCTGCAAAATCCCTCTTATCTTTTTGGCAGCGATTTGGGCACGATCGTGAATATGGATTATGTCTGGGGCTTCCGCATCTTGACTGTGGTCACCATGACTACCGGCACAGTTATTTTAATGTGGCTGGGGGAGCAGATCACCCAGAACGGGGTGGGCAATGGCATCTCTTTAATAATCACCATCAATATCGTCAGCCGCTTGCCCGGCGCGGTGCAGGCTACGGTACGTATGTTTAAGTCGGTTGGCGACACGGCTCAGTTTTCGGTGTTTCATATGATCGGGCTGCTCTTGATGATGTTCCTGGTTATCGCTGGCACGGTGGCGGTTACTCAGGCGCAGCGCAAAATCCCTATTCAATACGCCAAGCGCGTGATCGGGCGTAAAATTTATGGCGGCCAAAGCACCTATATGCCCTTACGGGTGAATTATTCCGGGGTGATGCCGATCATCTTCGCCTCAGCAATTTTAATGTTCCCTCAAAAAATCATGCAGATGTTGCCA
>CAYUHK010000022.1:0-10939 GCA_964444425.1 uncultured Verrucomicrobiota bacterium | reverse complement strand
GAATTTTTTAAGCAGCATGCCAATATCTTTGCCATGGATACGATGTTGTATATGTCGTTATATGCCTTGATGATCTTGTTCTTTTCTTATTTTTGGGTGGCCACGGTCTTCAATCCGGTGCAGATCGCCGATGATTTGAAAAAGGCCGGCGGCTATGTTCCCGGCATTCGCCCAGGCACGCCCACAGCCGAATTTCTGGATCGCACCATGACGCGTATCACCCTGGCCGGCGCCGTCTTCTTGACCATCATCGCGGTGATTCCAACCATCATGGCGCGCCAATTCAACATCCCCTGGATTGTGGCCTCCTTCTTTGGCGGAACCAGCTTGTTGATCATCGTCGGTGTTATGCTCGATACCATGCGCCAGATAGAATCCCATTTGATCATGCGACATTATGACGGCTTTCTCAAGAAGGGCCGCTTGCGAGGGCGCCGCTAATGAGCATTGTCGCGATAATATTATTGGGCGCTCCCGGCGCCGGCAAGGGCACGGTTGCCGAAGGCTTGGTCGCGCGCTCAGGCTACCTGCACCTCTCCACCGGCGATATGTTGCGCCAGGCTGTTAAAGAAAATACCGCGCTGGGCCGCACCGCCGATAGCTATCTGCGCCAGGGCAACTTGGTGCCAGATGATTTAATCGTCAAAATGGTTTTGGATTGTCTGCAGCGCGGCCCGACCCGGGCGCGTTATATCCTAGATGGGTTTCCGCGCACCTTGATCCAGGCGGAAGCGCTGACGCAAAGTTTTCAGCAGTTGCCGGCAACCCTGGCCGGAGTCTTTTTGCTGGAGGTGCAGCGGGCGGTGTTGCTGGATCGTTTAACCGGCCGCCGGGTTTGTCGCCAATGCGGCGCCGTTTTTCATATTCGTAATATCCCGCCGCGCCAGGAGGGCATCTGCGATGTTTGTGGCGGCGAATTATATCAACGCGCCGATGATAAGCCCGATACCATCATCAAGCGCCAGGAAGTCTTTTTGCGCCAAACCAAGGATTTGATCGCTTATTATGAAACTCAGGGCGTCTTGCGGCGGATTGATGGCTCTAACCATAAGGATAAAATGGTAGCCGATATCTTGACGCAACTTAATGATCTGGCGGCGGCGCGGGCTGGCTCAAAACCTGGGAGCGGCTCGGCCAAAGCCGCCAGCAAAATATGATTATTATCAAGAACCAGGCAGAGCTGGATAAAATGCGCCAGGTTGGCCGGATCACCGCGCGGGTTTGCGCGGCGTTGGCCGCCCGTGTGGCCCCGGGGATAACCACCCTGGAGCTGGATCAGTATGCCTCTGAACTGATTCAGCAGTCTAATGCCACCAGCGCTTTTCTGGGGTACCGGGGTTATCCGGGCAATATTTGTGTTTCGGTAAATGAAGAGGTTGTGCATGGCATACCCGGCCAGCGCCGCGTGCAGTTAGGCGATATCGTTAGCTTAGACGTCGGTGTAAGCTACGCTGGATTTGTTGGCGATATGGCAACTACGGTCATGGTGGGCGCGACGGACCCGGATGTAATCCGGCTGGTATCCGCCACCCGCGCAGCCCTGGCGGCCGGAATCGAACAGGCCCGCGCCGGCCAGCACTTGTCGGATATCTCGGCGGCGATCGAGCAAACCGCCCGCGCCGCCGGATTCGCAGTGGTGCGCGATTTTGTGGGCCACGGCATAGGCCGGGCCATGCATGAGGAACCGCAGATTCCTAATTTCGGGCCGCCGGGTCGCGGGCCGCTGTTGCGCGAGGGCATGACCTTGGCGATCGAGCCAATGCTTAATTTGGGCACGGCCGCTGTTGAGGTTGGCGCGGACCGCTGGACGGTGTCCACGCGCGACCGGCGCCCCTCGGCGCATTTTGAGCATACCATTGCGGTGGGCCAGCAGCAGGCTGAAATATTAACTTGTGCGGATTAAAAAAGAAATAATTAGACTGGACGCCAAGCTGGTAGCTATGCTAAAACCATCTGTTTTTATAGCTAGGATCAGTAATGGCCATCGGTTGTTGACGCTGGCTGGCGGTCGCGCCGGGCGCGCTGGGTCCGGCAACCTTGACCGGACGCGGATCGGAGAGAGCGTCTTGATCGAACTCGCCCCAGGCGATTTCTCGATCAGCCGCATTGTGGGAGCCGGCGCTCAGGGAGCGGCAGGAAATGAAAATAAGAAGCTCAGTTAAACGTATTTGCGAGCGCTGCAAAATCGTCCGGCGCAAGGGCGTGGTGTTGGTAATCTGCAGCAATCCACGCCATAAGCAACGCCAGGGATAGGAGTTAAGTATGCCGAAGATACAGGGCATTGATATTCCAGGGAAAAAAAAGATCGAGTATTCCCTGTGCTACATTTACGGAATAGGCTTGACCCGAGCTCAGGCCATTGTGCGAGAGGCCAAGATCGACCCAGCAAAACGGGCTGATAGTCTGACTGCCGATGAAATATCGCGCATAACCAGCATCTTGCAAAAGGGCTACGTGCTCGAGGGCGATTTGCGCCGCGAGGTAGCTCAAAACATCCGCCGTTTGATCAGCGTTCAGTCGTATCGCGGCATTCGTCATCGTAAGGGCTTGCCGGTGCGCGGTCAGCGTACCCATACCAACGCGCGCACGCGCAAGGGCGTCCGGCGCACCGTAGGCGTAATTCGTGTTAAGGCGCCAGCTGCAAAATAATAAAGAATAATTCCGCGCGTTATGCGGGTATAAGGAAACAACCATGGCCGATCAAAAGAAAACTTTGCCAGATGCCGGCGCCGCTGTGCCGCCCGCCGACGCCGCTGTGCCGCCCGCCGGCGCCGCGGACGAATCAAGCCCGGCGGCGGCGCGCGCAGAAAAGACGCCGCGGCGCAAGGCCCAGCGTAGCATCTCCGCCGGGATAGCTCATATCAATGCCACCTTCAATAATACCCAGGTGGCCATTAGCGATACTAAGGGCGCCGTGTTGGCCTGGAGCAGCTCGGGGCGCATGGGTTTCAAGGGCACGCGTAAAAGCACCGCCTATGCCGCCACTATGGTCGCCCAGGATGTGGCCCGCCAAGTAGCGGCTCTGCGCATGCAGGAAATAGAAGTGCGCGTGCAGGGACCTGGCGCCGGCCGCGAATCGGCCATCCGTGCTCTGCAGGCTGCCGGTTTGACTATCACTTTGATTCAGGATGTTACCCCGATCCCTCATAATGGCTGCCGCCCGCGTAAGCGCCGGCGCGTCTAAATAACGAGTTTCGGATCAGGCGCCATGCCCTGGGCGGCTGCTGACGGCCAGGGCTATCGTGGAGACAGCTAAAAACCATTGGCCAAATGAGAAAGGAATAGTTACATGGGAAGGTATAGTGGGCCAGCTTGTCGTTTGTGTCGCCGGGAAGGTTTAAAGCTTTTTCTTAAGGGCGAGCGCTGTAATATGGCAAAATGCCCTATCGATACAGGGCGCCCGGCGCCGGGCATGCATGGCGCCCGCCGTTCTAAACCTTCCGATTACGCGCGCCAATTTAGAGAAAAACAACGTTTGCAACGTCATTTCGGCCTGCGTGATAGGCAGTTTCGTGTGTTTTTTGATAGGGCCTTGCGGCGCCGCGGAGTAACCGGCGATCATTTGTTGCAAATGCTGGAGATGCGCCTGGATAATCTGGTTTATCGCTTAGGCTTCGCGCCGTCACGGCGCGCCGCCCGGCAGTTTGTCTTACATCGTCACATTACAGTCAATGGCCGCGGCGCCAACGTGCCTTCGCGTATCTTGCAGGCCGGCGACCGCCTGGCTGTTAAAGATCGCCCCAAAAGCCGCGCTCTGGCTGAGCAGTGCTTGAAGGCATCCGAAAACAAGACTTTGGTGCCGTGGTTGGTTTTGGATAGCAAGAATTTTCAGGGCGAGATTCTGCGTGTTCCCGCGCGCGCCGAAATGGCTCCTTTGGTGAATGAACAGCTGGTCGTTGAATTGTGTTCGAAGTAATAACAAGGCATTGCCGGAAAAAGCCGAGATCTCGGCCCGGGCCGCAAAGGCTCTCTTAGGTGAGGGCTGGCCTCAGCGCCTTAATTTTCCGGTGGGTCTAGTTGGAAGGGATAATCCATGACTGTCAAGTTTAGTAGATTCGAAATGCCTAAACGTGTGATGAAGGATGAAGCCACCGCTACCAGCACTTATGCTAAGTTCATAGCGGAACCCTTTGAAGCTGGCTATGGCCGTACCATTGGCAATTCCCTGCGGCGCGTCCTGCTGTCGTCCTTGGAGGGCGCCGCCATATCCTCAGTCAATATCGAAGGCGCCTATCATGAGTTTTGCGCAATCCCCGGCGTGGGCGAAGACGTTACCGATATCATTCTTAACCTTAAAAAAGTGTTGCTGCGCATGCATTGCCGCGAGCCCCGCAAAATCAGCATCCGCGCACGCGGCCCGGGCGAAATCACCGCCGCCAATATCGAGACAGATCAGTTCGTGGAAGTGCTCAACCCGGCCCAATATATCGCCACCTTGGCCGAGGACGGCAAATTAAACGCCGAGATGGAAGTCCTCGTCGGGCGCGGCTTCCGGGCGGCCGACTGGAACGATCAACAGGAGCAAAGCATCGGCGTTATTCCTATCGACTGCATCTTCTCGCCGGTGCAAAGGGTTAATTTTGCGGTTGAAAATGTCCGCGTGGGCTACCGCACCGATTACGAGAAATTGATCGTTGAAATCTGGACCGATGAACGCATCTCGCCCGATGACGCTTTGGTGCGCGCCGCTACCGTTCTGCGGCACCATCTTGATGTGTTTATTAATTACGATGAAGATATGTTGGAATTCGAGCAGAACGAGAAAAACATTGACCGCGATCGCGATGAATTGCGCCGGAAACTAAATATGAGCGTGAATGAGATCGAGCTTAGCGTGCGCGCGGCCAATTGCCTGAATAACGCTAATATTCTGAGCGTGGGCCAACTCGCCCAGAAAACCGAGGCGGAAATGCTCAAATACCGTAATTTCGGCCGTAAATCGCTGCAGGAGATTCAAGAGAAGTTGAAGGAGCTGGGCCTGACTATCGGCATGAAATTCGACCCGGATCTCTTGGATTCCCAGCCACACGATAATAGTTCGTCCGCAACCCCCAATTAAATCATCCTTTGGAATTAGGTAAAGATCATGCGACATAGACGGGTATCAACAACCTTTGGCCGATCCACGGCACATCGCCAAGCGATGCTAGCTAATCTGGTTTGCAGCCTGATTTTTGAAAAACGCGTTACCACCACCTTGCCTAAGGCCAAGGCGGCCCGCCAATTGGCGGAAAAGATGGTTACCCTTGCTAAACGTGGCACTCTGGCCGCCCGCCGCCAGGCCTTGGCAAGCTTGCGTCAGGCCGATAAGGTTAAGCAGCTCTTCAATGAAATTGCTCCGGCATGTCAAGATCGCGCTGGCGGCTATACGCGGATCATTAAATTGGCGCGCTTCCGCAGCGATGGCGCTGCCCTGGCCATACTGGAATGGACCAGCATTCAAGCGCCCGATAAAAGAAAGAAGCCGGCTAAAAAAGAAGCCCAGCCGGCCGCCAGCTGAGCCCCGCACCCAGTCCCCGGCAGCAGCCAGGCCTAGCCTTGCGTGATTCGGGCATTGACAGCCGGCCGGTCCTGGCGTTAAATGCTCAGCAAAGCTGATCGTTAAGATTTTTTACCAAGTGAACTAGGCATGCCTTCCTTCAAGTATGTTGCTACGGACGCCTCGGGTAAAGAGGTTGTTGGCCAGCTGGATTCGGTGAATCGGGTTGCCGCCCTGGCTAAGCTAAAGGCCAGCGGACTGTTTCCTTCCAGCCTCACCGAAGTAGCCGCGCGGCGCGGCCCTAAACGCGGCGCCGGCAAGGCGGCCGGCGGCTCTTGGAACATCGATATCAAGATACCTATGCCGCGGCTCTTTGGCTTGCGGATTAATAAAAAGACCTTAATGGTCTTCACGCGCCAACTGGCTACCTTGATAGATGCCGGAGTGCCACTCCTGCGCGCCTTGCAGATCTTGGAAAAACAAAGTAAACATGCCGGGCTTAAAAACGTTATCGCTGGCCTCTGCGAAGCGGTCGAAGGCGGCGCCACCTTCGCCGATGCCTTGAGCCAGCGCCCCAAGATCTTCGATAAGCTCTTTATCAATATGGTGCGGGCCGGCGAAGTCGGCGGCGTGCTCGAAATAACCTTGAACCGGCTGGCCGAGTTCATCGAGAAGGCCGAAAAGCTTAAAACCACTGTGCGTGGAGCAATGGTCTATCCCATCGTGGTACTCTTGGCTGCCATAGGCATCATGGCCTTCTTGATGATCAAGATCATTCCATCCTTTACGGAGATATTCAGCAGCATGTTGCAGGGCCAGGAGCTGCCGCAAGTCACCCAGTTTGTTATAAACATCAGCGATCTGTTCATTCATCGTACCCCGGTTGTGTTGGTGGCCTTGGTGCTTTTCATCATAGCCATCCGCCTGATTGGGCGCACTCGCTGGGGCCGCTATTATCTGGATTTGCTGCAGCTGAAAATACCGGTCGTGGGCGGCTTGATTTCCAAGATCAGCATTTCGCGTTTCGTGCGTACCCTGGGCACTTTAATGTCTTCGGGAGTGCAAATCTTGCAGGCGCTGACGATCGTGCGCGATTCCGCCGGCAATGATGTCATGGCGCGCGCGATCCAATCGGTGCATGATAGCGTCAAGGAGGGCGAAACCATCGCCACGCCGCTGGAACATTCGGGGGTCTTTCCTGCCATGGTCGTTAGCATGGTGAGCGTTGGTGAGGAAACTGGCCGGCTGCCCGAAATGTTAGTGAAGATCGCCGATAATTACGATACCGAAGTTGATGCCGCCGTCGAGGGGCTAACCTCTATCATTGAGCCGTTGCTGATCATCTTTCTGGCAGTGGTGGTCGGCACGATCGTGGTGGCCATGTTTATGCCGCTGCTCAGCATCGTCCAAAATATCAATAGAGGATGAGCCGCATGGCTGCCCGCTTGCCCGCTAGCTTTTTCGCGCGCGCGGATGTGGCCCAAATCAGCCGCCAATTGCTGGGCAAACTGCTCTGCACTCGCCTGGGCGGCGCTCAGCTAAGCGCCGGCCTGATCGTGGAAACCGAGGCCTATAGCGGCCAATCCGATCGGGCTTCGCATGCCTTTGGCAATCGCCGCACCCAACGCACCGCGGTGATGTTCGGCCGGCCCGGGCGCGCCTACGTTTATCTCTGCTATGGCATGCACGCCCTCTTTAATATCGTTACCAATCGCAGTGGCATTCCCGATGCGGTGCTGATAAGGGCCTTGCAACCAGTGCGGGGCATCGAGCTGATGTTGCGCCGGCGCCGCCGCGCCCGCTTGGATTATAAGCTGGCCGCCGGCCCGGGCCTGCTTACCCAAGCCCTGGGCATAGGTTTGCAGCATAATGGCCTTAGCATCCTAGGCCAAAACATCTGGTTGGAGCAGGGGATCGAGCCAGCCCAAATAGCTTGCGGCCCACGCGTTGGAGTGGCCTTCGCCGGCCCGGATGCCGCGCGCCCCTGGCGCTTCTGGATCGCCGCTAACCCCTGGGTTAGCCGGGCCGGCCGCTTAGCGGCGCCAAGCCCATAAGGCGATGGCGGCGGCGCTGGCGGCGTTAAGCGATTCAACCTGATTGGCCAGAGCAATCGATAGCAGCTTGGCGCCTTGACGGATTTCTTGCGGCAGACCTTGGCCCTCCTGGCCCACTAGCAGGCCAAAGCGCGCCGGCGGCCGGGCCAGTTCCAAAGGCGTTCCAGCTGGATCCAACGCCCATAGCGGCGCGGCGGCGGCCGCGACCAGCTCCTTGAGCGCCGGACCATATTCCAGCCGAATTTGCCAAAGCGCGCCGGCGCTGGCGCGGATGGCCCTGGGCAGGAAAGGGCAGGCGGCCTCGCGCAGCAAGATTACCCGCGCTGCGCCCAGCCCGGCCGCCGCCCGAATAACAGCGCCGACATTCTCGGGATCGCCCAAAGGAATAAACAGGCTGCAGCCTGGCGGCCAGGGCGCTTGTGGATTAAAGGTCAGTCGGGCTGGCGTGCGCAGGGTCACTAAAGGCCCTGGGGTTCCCAATGAATTTATTTCCTTGAAGCGCTCGGGCGCTAAAATCAGCCAGCGGCAGTCTCCTGCTGCCGGCGGCGGCGGCGCCATTGCTGGAGTGCCTATCCAGCTGTTGATCTGATTGGCTTGGCTGCGAATTATTTCGGCAAGCAGCTTGGCGCCGCCGGCCAGGAATTGGCCCTGGGCGCGAATGCCCTTGGCGTTAAGCAGCGCCAGCAGCCTGCGGAAGGCTGGATTGTCGGCGCTGCTGATGGTGATTGGGCGCGGCTTCATTGGCGCTTGATGACTTCCTGTTCCGAGCGGACCAAAGCGGCATGAATGGCTTCGGCGTCAGGCGCTTCGCGCATTTCCTGGAGCACCCGGGTGCTGCGACACATCAGACACAGCCGTGCCAAGACATGCAGATAGAGGCGGTCGGCCTGACAACAAAATAAGAAGAACAGGTCGGTGGTGCTGCCATCGGGCGCCCCGAAGGGCAGGGGATGGCCGGCCCGGCCGAGCATGATAAAGGAATCCTCAAATAAATAGGGATCAAGATGGCGCGGATGCAGCAGAGCAATGCCCTCGGGCAGGGCGGTCGAACAGAGCTCCTCGCGCTTTTGCAGGCTCAGCAGCAGGTCGGCTGGGGCCAGCAACAGGCCGGTTTGGTCGGCTAAAGCGACCATGTCGCGCAATAGCGAGGGCTTGGTGCGCGAGGTTAGCGCCGGATGAATGTTTTCTTTTCTGATCAACTTGGCAACGATAGGGTCCTGCTTGGAAATATCCACGAGCTTGGCTGAGGCTGTTTGGCAGTAGCCCTTGAGGCTTTGCTTGGAAAAGCCCAGGATTCTTTGAGAGGCCCAGCTGTCAATGGTTGTTTTGCGAAAGACCAGCTGTTGACCCTTTTTCTCAAAGGGTATTTCCTGGCGGCGCACCAGCAGCTCCACGTCCGCCGGCGCCAGGCGCAGGTAAGCGCAGAGCTCTTGGATATTGAGGGTATGATAAGGCAAATCTGTTTCCTCCGCTTGCCAGGGCCTGGGCCGGTTTAGCGCGGCTGGTCATAGATGAAAACAAGTTCGCCGGGATCTGTCAATATCGCAAAGCGGCCTGGCTTAGGCCAAAGCCTGCTTGGTTCTGTTTAGGCATGCATGGCCATGATCAGAATGCGCAGCCCGACCAAGCCCAAGGCTATGGCCAAACCTCGGATGATCCAGGCTCCGCGGACGCGACCGGATAACCAAGCTCCGATCTGCGCTCCCAAGATCACTCCCACACTTAAAAAAAGCGTTTGATAAGCGCTGGTGCGTGAAAAGGCGCCGCGCCAGATATGCACGCTGGTTCCGGTAAAAGCCATAATCGCTAAAACGAAATGCGATGTCGCCGTGGCAATATGCACGGGAAAATTCAATAACCGTACCAGGACGGGGACGTGAATGATGCCGCCGCCAATGCCCAGCAGGCTGGAGATATAGCCAATCACTAGACTCAGGCTCAGGCCTAATTTTGGATTGTAAGAAAACACATGTTGGCTGCCGTTCCTTTCAATGATCTGGCGCCTGCTGTAATGGGGCGCCGGCAGAGCGCAAGTGGTTTTTTCAGCATGCCGCCAAAGCAGTAGATAGCTAGCCGCCGCCAGCAGCAAAATGCCGAAAACCCCATCGAATTCCCGCCGCGGCAGGCAATCGGTGGTCAGGGCGCCCAGGATCGCTCCGGGAATGGTGGCGCTGGCAAAGAGCAAGCCGGAGCGGTAATCAATCCGGCCCAAGCGCATATAGGCCCAGGATCCGGATAGGGCATTGCAGCAGACCACCGCCAAGGAAACACAGGTGATCGTCTCGGGCGCCGCCCGGGGATAAAGCAGCAATAAGACCGGCACCAGCACGAACCCGCCGCCCGCGCCGATCAGAGTGCCTATAGCGCCCACGCTTAACCCCAATGCGATTAATCCGAGATAAGTTTCCATGCTTGGTTTAGCCTTAAGGCTGCGCCATTAAAGAGCGCCGGCTTGAGGACCTTGGTGGCCTTGAATATAGCTGTAGCCGCCGCGGCAGCTTATTGCAATAGTTTTTGTTGATTTTCGCGCAGTTCCTATTATCTTGGAGGCGCTGGCTCTGAATAGCCGAGCTATGCATTAACCCATCGATAAATGCGGAAAGGAAAAATCGGCTATGCTTAAAATAGGTATCATCGGTGGCTCGGGACTGGGCGATAAACTGAACTTGACCCAGATCCAACGGATCAAGTCGCATACCCCTTACGGCGCCCCCTCCGACCTGATCATCAGCGGCCAGCTCAATGGCGTCCCGGTAGTGGCCTTGCCGCGCCATGGCTCCCAGCATACTATCATGCCCTCGCTGGTCCCTTATCGCGCCAATATTTGGGCTTTCAAACAACTGGGGGTTAGCCATATCATCGCTGTGACCGCCTGCGGCAGCCTGCGCGAAGAAATCCATCCCGGCGAGCTGGTCTTTATAGATCAGTTCATCGATCGAACCACGCGGCGCAGCCAGACGTTCTTTGAGGGCCAGGCCGTCGAGCACATTCCCATGGCCGAGCCTTTCTGTCCCAGTTTGCGCAAACTATTCAAGGAGATCGCCGGCGAGCTTAAGCTGGCTCATCATCCTCAGGGCACCATGGTTACCATAGAGGGGCCGCGCTTTTCTACCAAGGCGGAAAGTCGCATGTTTCAGCTATGGGGCGGCGATGTCATCAATATGAGCAGCGTGCCGGAAGTTGTCCTGGCGCGCGAGGCCGGCATTTGCTATGCCGCCATTGCCATGTGCACCGATTTTGACTGTTGGCATGCTAGCGCGGCGGCGGTTAACTTCGAGATGATAGTGAAAACCATGCAAGCTAATGCCGCCAATGTTAACCGCATGCTGGCGGAAATAGTCGGGCGGGTCCCGCCGCACCAATGTTCCTGCGGCGCTGGCTATAAGATAACCTTATGCTGACGCCA
>CAYUHK010000021.1:4877-27040 GCA_964444425.1 uncultured Verrucomicrobiota bacterium | reverse complement strand
TGTTGAATATGAAGGAAATCACCGGCGGCTCGCCCTACGGAGCTGGAACTTTGGCTGGCAGCGATGAGCAGCGCCAGCCCTCGCCGAACGAATTGGCCATCGCCAATTATCAAGGAGCTCACGTGGCGCGGATAGCCAAAAAACTATTCGCTTAGAATCACTGCTGGCGCGCGGCGCGCTTGCGGAAGAGATTTCTGCGGCTTGGTTCAGGCTGCTATGCAGAGACTATTGAAAGCGGTTTTATTTGATTTTGACGGCACCTTGACTCGGCCAGAGAGTTTGGATTTAAACGCTATTCGCGAGGCCCTGGGCTGTCCAGCGGCCCTAGCTATCCTGGAATACATCCAAACGCTGCCGGCCGGGCGCCAGCGCGATCAAGCTCAGCGTATCTTGAATCGGCATGAATTGGCGGCCGCGCATTCGGCGCAGCCTAATCAGCATGCTGAAGAGCTGATCGCCTTCTTAAAAAAGGCGCGGCTTAAATTAGGCATCCTGACGCGCAATAGCCTGGCAGCTGTTAGTCTGGCCCTGCGTAATTTTCAACAAACCCGGCCGGCTGATTTTCAGGTAATCATCACGCGTCATGACGTCAGCTGCCCTAAACCGCATCCGGAAGGCGTGCTCCTGGCGGCCTTGGCGATGGGTGTTGCTGAGGAAGAATTATTAGTCGTGGGGGATTATCGCTTCGATATTGAAGCTGGCCGGAGCGCTGGCGCGCGGACCGCCTTGCTGAGCAATGCCGCCGGCGCCTGCCAGCTGGATCCGCCGGCTGATTTTTCCATTAAAGACTTAAGCGAATTAAAACCAATCATTAGCAAACTAGCCGCATTGTAAGCAGGGCGGCGCGCGTAGATGATTTCAGCCTCTATTCCAGATGTTTTGCGGCGCAACTTGGCCGAGGCGTTTGCCGGCCAAGGCTGTTGTCGGCTGCCGCGACTGGCTTATTCTGCCGTGGCTTTTATGGCCTGGGCAATGCGCCGCCAATTTGGGCGCACGCTGGTTTTAGTGACCGATAGCCAGAGGGCCCAAGATGAATTGCGCGGCAATTTGCAGGTTCTGGCTGGCGCGCGGCGCTCAGACTTACTATCCTTGCCAGCTCAGGAAGCGCCGCGGCCGGCCGGCCACGATTTTCCGGCGACCATTGCTGGTGCCAGGCTTGATGCCTTGGTGGGCCTATTAGAGGCGCGCGCGCCGCTTGTGTTGCTAACCACTGTTCAGGCGCTTAGACAAGCTGTTCCGCCGCCGGCCAAGCTGCGCGCGGCCCTTTTAAGGCTAGCCCTCCAGGATCAATATGAGCCCCAGGATTTATTAAGCAGCCTGGAGCAGCAGGGCTACGCCTTAGCCAGCGAGGTTCAGTTCCCTGGCCAGGCGGCCCAGCGGGGCGGCTTGCTGGATGTCTGGCCACTTGGCGCCGCCGCCCCGGCGCGCATTGAGTTTTTGGGATCGGCGATCGAAAGCATCCGTTCGTTTGATCCGGCTGATCAACGTTCTTTGGGGCGCCTGAGCCGTCTGTTGATCCCGCCGGCTGATGAGGCCAGGCTGATACCTGCGGCGCCGGCTAGCTTTAATCTGCTGATGGATTATCTGCCGCCGGAAACCATTTATTTCTGGACGAATCTAACCAGCTTGGCGCCGCCAGACTCAGCTGATGCGGGCGCCGGCGCCGCCAAGGCGCGCCAGCCAGCCGCCGCCTCATGGGAGACTTTCCGCCAGGCGCTGCTGGCTCAGGCTGGCGTCTGGGAATGCGTTTGCGGCTGGGAGGCTGGATTGGCCGATTGCGAGCCCTGGCGCAGCGCTCCCTTGATCAATCCAGGTTTTGAGCCGCTGGCTGAAATCATCGCGCCGCCGCGAGGTTTATTTGAGCCAGATGTCTTGGCGGCGCGCCGGCGGATCTGGTTGGCTGGGCTAGCTGAACGCGCGCGCCAGGGGATCAGTGTTTATTTGTTTTTCAACACGCCTGGAGCCTTGGCGCGTTTTCGAGAAAGTTATCCGCGTTGGCCATTTCATTTACGCCTGGGCGCGCTCTCGGATGGCTTTATCAATCCAGCTCTGCGGCTGGCGCTGGTGGCCGAAGCGCAGCTAAGCGGGTTGCGTAAAGCAACTCCGGGTGACTATGCCGCCGGGCCCGCGCCGCGCCGGCGCCGCCGCCGCGCGTCGCTCGCCACGCTGAGCGATTGGCTAAACCTTGAGCCAGGCGAGTTGGTGGTGCATGCTGATCACGGCCTCGGTAAATATCTTGGACTTTACGAGATCGCCATCAAGGGTAAACTCCAAGAGACCCTGGCCATTGAATATGCTAATAAGGCCAAGCTTTACGTGCCGGTAGCCCAGGCTCACCTCTTGAGCCGCTATGTCGGTGCTGGCAAGGTTGCGGTGGCGCTACATCGTTTGGGTGGCAAGCGTTGGTTACGAGAGAAAACCGCGGCGGCCCAGGCCGTACAGAACCTCGCCCGCAGCATGTTGGCCACCCAGGCCCGCCGGGAAGCCCAAGCCGGCTTCGCCTATCCAGCCGATGTCCCTTGGCAGCATGAATTCGAAAACGCCTTTGCTTATCAGGAAACCCCCGACCAGCAGCAGGCTATTGAGGAGATCAAAGCCGACATGGAAGGCACGCGGCCAATGGATCGGCTGATCTGTGGTGATGTTGGTTACGGCAAGACCGAAGCGGCTCTGCGGGCAGCTTTCAAGGCAGTTATGGCCGGCAAGCAGGTTGCCCTGTTGGTGCCGACTACGGTGCTGGCGCAACAGCATTTCGAAGTTTTTCTCGAGCGCCTCAGCGCCTATCCGATCCGGGTGGATTTGTTATGCCGTTTTCGAACCAAGGCACAGCAGGCTGACACCTTAAAAGCGCTGCGTAGCGGCGCAGTCGATATAGTGATTGGCACTCACCGTCTCTTGCAAGCAGATGTAGCCTTCAAGGATCTCGGCTTGGTTATCATAGACGAAGAGCAACGTTTTGGGGTCGCGCACAAGGAGCGCTTAAAGGATATCAAACAGCTGGTGGATGTGCTGACCTTAACCGCCACGCCGATTCCGCGCACCCTATATTTGAGCCTCACTGGCGCGCGCGATATCAGTATGATCCAAACGCCGCCGCGCGCGCGCCTGCCGATAGAAACCCTGGTAGTTAAAAACGATGATCATACAGTTCAAACAGCCATCCAAAGAGAGTTGGCGCGCGGCGGCCAGGTTTATTATTTACATAATCGGGTTATGACCATTGGCAAGGTCTATGAGCGGCTGCGACGGCTGTTGCCCCAGGCCCGGCTGGGCTTGGCTCACGGGCAGATGCCCGCCGCGGCCTTGGCTGAGGTTATGCGCTCTTTTGCTCAGGGTTCTCTCGATGTGCTGCTGTGTACCAGCATTATTGAAAGCGGCGTGGATATCCCCAATGTCAATAGCATTTTGATCGACCGGGCCGATCGCTTCGGCATGGCCGATCTTTATCAGTTACGCGGGCGGGTTGGGCGCTCGACGCTGCAAGCCTATGCTTATTTGCTGCTGCCAGTTCATGGCCATTTGCTGGATACGCCGCGCCGGCGCATTAACGCAATCATGGAGCATCGCGAGCTGGGGGCGGGATTTCGGCTGGCCCTGCGCGATCTTGAAATCCGCGGCGCGGGCAATCTGCTGGGAGCTGAACAAAGCGGCCATATCGCCGCGATAGGCTTTGATTTATACTGCCAGCTTTTACGGCGCAGCATAGCCCAATTAAAGCGTCCGGCCGGGGCCGCGGAGCGGGCGGTGCCCTGGCTGGTTAATGTTGATGTGGAGCTAGACTTCATAGATCTCTCCAGCCAGGCTGCGGATATCTCTGCGGCCGCCTTTCTGCCAAGCAGCTATCTTGAAGACGAACGCTTGCGTGTCAACCTTTACCGTAAAATCGCCGCGATCCAGTCGGCGCGGGAAATGGAAGCCTTGCGTGAGGAGTTACGCGATCGCTTTGGCCCAATTCCCGGCCCCTTAGACCGCCTGTTGAAGATAGCCCTTTTACGCCTGTTGGCGGCAGCTAAACGGATCAGCCTGATTGAGAGTCGTGCCGGCAAAATAATGCTTAAACGCGCTGGCGCATATCTGATGTGCCAGCATCGTTTTCCGCGGCTGCGCTCAACCGGCGCCAGCGAACGGCTGGATGAAATCCGCCGCTCTCTGGAACAGCTCGATGGCGCCGCTTGTTGCGAATCGAGTCGGCGGCGCAAGCCATAATAATTCGGATTGCGGTTGCCTTAACGATTTGACATATTAACGATGATGACTTTTGCGAAGCTATCTTTATCCTTGCTTGGTTTAAGCTGGGCCATGTTGGCTGGCAGCGGGTTGGCGGCCGACCAGGCGCGGCCGCTGGATGGCTTTGCCGCTGTTGTCAATGGCCGGGCCATCATGATTATGGATGTCATTATGGTGATGCAGCCGGTGGAGCGTCAGCTGCGCCAGGCTTATCAGGACGCTGAGCTTAACCGCAAGTTGGCGGAGGTTTATGAAAATGCATTGGACTCGCTCATCGAGCGGGAATTGATCCTGGATTCCTTTGCTCAAAATAAGGCCTTAAGCTTGCCCGAATCCCTGATTAATGCGCGCGCCGAAGAGATCATTCATACCAGGTTCAACAATAATCTCAGCGCCTTCAACCAGGCCCTTAGCGCCGAAGGCCTGACCCAGGACGAGTGGAAGGATAACCTGCGCGCCTCGATCATCGTGGCCTTGATGCGCGAGCGAGAGGTGGATGCCAAAATAACTATTGGTCCGCAAGCTATTCTGGATGTCTACCAAAAAAACATTGCTGCTTATCAGGTCCCCGATCAGGTTGAATTATGGATGATAGTGATTCATCGCGGGTCCAGCGCTCAAGAAAAGGCCTTAAAATATAAGCAGGCCGTGAGCGTTTGTCAGCGACTGCTGGCCGGTGAATCCTTCGGCGACTTGGCGCGGCAGGTTTCCGAGGGGCCCAAGGCGGCCGAGGGCGGTTATGTGGGCTGGATCGATCCGGCCACGCGCCGCGCCGAGCTGGCTGATGCCATAGCGGATTTGGATCCCGGCGAAATCAGCGACATCATCAGCGCCGACGATGATTATTATATCTTGAAGATAGAAGGGCGCAAACATGGAACGGTTATTCCCTTTACCAAGGCCGCCGAGGCCATTCGCCGGGAGCTGCGCCAAAAGGAATCCATGCGGCTTTACGAGGCTTGGATCGAACGGCTTAAAAAGAATGCTTTCATCAAAAAGTTTTGATGCGCCCAACCCCTGATCTTTATGAGTAAGACGCAGCTAGCCATTAGCCTGGGCGATCCAGGCGGCATAGGTCCGGAAATTGCCCTCAAGGCTGCCTATAGTCGCTCTTGGCCGCCAGCCTTGCAGTTGATCCTGGTTGGCGATCGGCAATGCTTGGATCAGCAGGCGCGCGCACTGAGGTTGCCCCTGCCGCCGGCCTGGCAGCCAACGCCAGTAGTCAGCTGCAGCGAACAGATTTTAAACTGGGACCCCGCTGCCACTCGCGCGGCGCGGCGCGCCCGGCCAGGTTGGCCAGCCGGCCAAACCACCCGTGCGCAAGGGCGGGCGGCGGCACTATGGATACAGGCTGCGGCCGCCGGCTGTTTAGCCGGCTGGTTCGATGGCATGGTCACCGGCCCCATTTGCAAGAAAAGCTTGAATCTAGCTGGTCTGCCCTTCCCTGGGCATACCGAATATTTGGCGGCGCTCACCGCCTCGCGGCATTACGCCATGATGCTTATCGGCGGGCCGCTGCGCGTAGTTTTAGCCACGCGCCATCTGCCCTTATCCGGGGTGGTTGCCCAGCTCTCCAGACAAAATATCATTGCCACTGCCGAGCTGGCCGTTCAGGCGCTGGCGTGGTTAAGGGTGTCTAACCGCACGCTGGGAATTTGCGCCTTGAACCCACATGCCGGCGATCAGGGGCTGCTGGGCTGCGAGGAGATCACCACCATCATTCCGGCCATCCGCGCTTTGCGGCGCCAGGGCATTCGCGCCCAGGGCCCGATCCCGGCCGATGTCATTTTTTATCAAGCGCGCCGCCGCCAGTATGGTGCTGTGTTGGCGATGTATCATGATCAGGGCCTTGGCCCTCTTAAAATGATCGCCTTTCGTCAGGGGGTCAACCTTACCCTGGGCTTGCCGATCCTGCGCACTTCGCCGGATCACGGCACCGCCTTTGATATAGCCGGCCAGGGCTTGGCCGATCCCCACAGCATGATCGCGGCCATCCAGCTGGCGGCGCGTTTGGCCCGACGTAAAAACCCCTGGAGTTCGCCCAGCGCCTGCCGCTAAGTCGGCCCTGCGACTATTGGCCTTGGCCGGAGGTCAGTGCCGGCTGGGTTTAATTTTGAGTAGCTGGCTGCGGCCGCCGGCGCGGGAGGCAGCTCGAAGGTGTTTATGCTCTCCATGAAAACAACCCGGCCTTCAGAAGTGCGCGCGCGTTTGGCAGAGCTTAACTGCCAGCCCCGCAAGGCTCTGGGGCAGAATTTCTTGATCGATGCTAACATCCTGGCGATCATCTTGAAGATAGCCGGATTGACCCAGCAGGACCAAGTCCTCGAGGTGGGCCCGGGCTTGGGGGTGCTGACGGCGCCCTTGGCAGCCACTGCGCGCCGGGTGCTGGCTGTGGAAAAGGATCGGCGCCTATATGCCGGCCTGCTGGAGAGCCTGGGCCATTGCGATAACCTGGAGCTGATTCATGCCGATATGCTTAAACTGGATCTGGAGGCTTTGCTGAAATCTGGCATCAACAAGGTGGTTGCCAATCTGCCCTATTCGGTGGGCAGCGCCATTCTGGTGAATTTTTTACGCTCCAGTTTGCCGCCGGCGCGCTTGTTGCTTACCTTGCAGCTGGAGGTGGCTCGCCGCCTGGTGGCCCAGCCGGGCCAAAAAGAGTTTGGACTGTTGAGCCTATGGAGTCAGCTTAGCTATCAGGTCAGCATCCAAAAAACAATCAGCCCAACCTGTTTTTATCCGCCGCCCAATGTTCGCTCGGCCATAGTTCTCTTGGATCGGCGAGCGCCTTTGCTGGCGGCGCCGGCGGCGCGGCAATTGTTTTTTGCGCTGACTAAATTAGCCTTTAGCCAACGGCGCAAACAGCTGCGGGCCGTCTTCCGAGATAACCAGTTGCCGGAGGGTTTATCATTAAAACTGATCAAAGCGGCCTGGCAGGATCTCAATCTGGACCCCTGTCGCCGTCCGGAGTCCTTGACACTAGCCGAATGGTTAGTTTTGGCGCAGGATCTAGCGCAGCGGGCTTGAGGCTTTTATTGGTTGATCCCAGCCATTTTAAAGTGGCGAATATAAAATTCTATGGCGGCTTGCACCTTGTTGAGCACAAAAGCTTCGGCCGAATTATCGGGCGCCTCAATGGCCTGAAAACGATCCAGATTGGCATATAAGTCTTGGCGGGCCTTTTTGATGGCTGGATCATCATAGACGTAATGGCCGCAGACCCGCGCGATCAATAGGCGCAGGGCATTATCAGCGCTTATTTTACCCTCGGGCAAGCTTTTAATGTCATCGGTCATCCACTTTTTCCAGGGCGCATCGGCAAAGGTTTTTTGGATCAATAAGGCGCGCAGGTTGGAGCTAGCTTTCTCGGGTAGCCATCTTTCGCGGAGCAATTTGCCTTCTAGGTCGGCCAGGGCCAAGAGGGCATCAGTTTCCACCAACCCAAATTCGGGAGCCACATTCATGCCGGTTACGCCCAGTTCAGGGTGGATGCGGCAGGAGACAGCCGAGAGATAATCGCCATTATGCTCTTTGAACCCAACCCCATATTGGGCGGCGATCTTGATCAGCTGAGCAGTGCCTTTGGCGTCGAAGTGCCCTACGTTACGGTCTATCTTGCAGAGGGTGCCGGTTTGCCCCACCACGCATGTCGGCAAAGGCAGCTGGGCCTGTTTCAGCTGAACGGTCAGCTTCTGGAGGAAGGCCTCATAGGTTGCGGGCGTGGTTAGCCCACCTTGGATGTCTTCGGTGCCAACCTCGTAATCTATGGCTGGCAACTGCAACTCTTGGCGAACCTTTTCACAAGCGGCAATCAGTTCCACCGTCCATTGAACCAATTGCTCTTGGCTGTAAGGGTGGGGGCATTTGGTCGGATCAATATGCAGGTAGTTGAAGCCGGCCTCCAGGTCGGCGCGAAGGGAGCGGCGGGCTATTGCCATCGCCTGGGCCACCGGGTATTTTTGGTCCAACTCCAGATTGCGTTGCCAAGGTCCGCCATGATCGCGGCAGATATAGCAGGGGCCCTGGTAACCGGTCTGCAGGCCGATGCGCCGCAGCAAATCTAGAAAGGCCTTTTGATCCATGCCGCCCATCAGATAGCCATGGCCCAGTTCCCGCAAATCCACTTGATTGCGCGAGGCGATGAAGATTGGCGGGCAATTATGTTTAGCGCAGGCGCGGAAGGTGGCCAGCACGACCAGTTCGGAGACTGGCCCCACGCCCAGCAAGGTGCAGGCGCGGCCGGCTTGTTTGAGTTGAGCTGCTATATCGCGTAGCGGCTTGTGAGCAAGGCGCATGTTATATCTCCTGATTTTTTGGCTTAGACAAAAATCCGGCCGCGGGCGGCGGCAAAGTGATGCGGCACGGTGCGGTTTAGAATTGACTCTCTGAGCTCGGCTATCGGGAGCGCTCGACCATAGGACTTGATCTTGGTCACGGCGCCAAAGCTGCCGCAGATATGCCGCCCCGGCGCGCGCACGATGTTGCCCTCAAAGACGAATTCGTCATCCAGAGCTCCCAGGCTGCGGAAAACCGTAACCGGGCCTGGCGCAAAGTCCATATCAACGATAGCTGGCAGGCCCAGCGCCGGCTGGCCTTGAGCGGTGCGTCCATCTACGTTATGCGGCCTGAGCTGGGTGGGGCCATCAGCCCAGGAGCAGGCGGTGGGCCCACAGTGCCAGATAGCTACGCTATTGGCGCGATCATCCCAGTCAACAATATCGAGCAGGGTGGTGGCGCGGTTGGTTAATTTGCTGGCCAAGAGCATATCCAGGGCGCCACCGGGATCGCCCTCGCAGGCGGCCGGCAGGCCCAGGTCATTAAGGATGCTGATGGCTGGGCAGGGCCAGATGCCGGAGAGTTTCTGCAGCTCTGGCCAACAGCGAATGGCGATGCTGGCGAACTTGCCGGCACGGCTCATGTCGCGCAAGGCCTGCAATAAACGGGCTAGCTTGATCAGGGCGGCCTGGTCCACCTGCACTTGAGTGAAACCTTGGGCGAAGGCGCGGCCAGCCTTGGCCATGGCAGCAGCTGGATAGCTGGCGGCCTGTTTGACTAGATCCTTGATGGCGACGTTGACGAATTGGATTCGATAGCGCTTGGCCAACAGCGCCCGATCATTGGCCGAGATATCGATATCATGAAATTTAGGCACTATGCCTTCGCCGAATAAGCCGATCTTGGCTCCGGCGGCTGCCTTGGCAGCGGCGATCAGACGTAGCGCGGTGCGCAACCTAGCCAGGACCTGGCCTTGGCGCAGGTCGCCATAGATCGCGCGGAAACGCTGTCCGCGCAGGGCTAGGTTGCTGGCCAGGAAATTGGCGCCGCAGAAGCTGTTATGGCCGATATGGCTCTTATGCAGCGATTCCCCGCGCGACCAAAGCACCAACGGGACTTGCAAGGCATCAAAGAAAGCCAAAGCCGCTTTGCCCTCGGGGAAGGTGGCCACATCCAGGATCGCCAGGTCGGTTTTATTCATCAAGGCGGCGGCCTGGCGCCCCTTAAGGTCATTTTCAAAAGCTTGCGGGCTAGCCAGGCAGCTGGCGCCCAGGCTGGCAGCTAATTTCTTTACCTGAGCTTGGCGGCGGAGGTATTCTTGATGGGTGAAGCCCCAGAAGGATTTGCGGAATGCTATGCTAGTGAACCCTATTTTTATTTTAGCGCTCATGTTGCTTCCTTAGGTTGCGGGGTTGGGCCAGGGCCGCCCCATTGCATGGTTGGGTTGATTTTTGATAAAGAGCCGATGGCTATGGCCAAGGCGGCGTAATTGCCGATGTCCGCGCCCAGCGTGCTGGGTGCTATTTGGCAGGCTTGCAGAGGCCAAGGCCAGGCATATTTGGGCAATTTCTCGCGCAATGGCTGCATAACTAATGCCCCGGCATGAATGGCGATTGTGCCTAAAAGCACCACCTGCGGATTCAAGATCATGATCAGATTGCCGATGCCTTGAGCCAGCCTTTCGATCAGGGCGTCCCACTCGCTCAGGGCGAAGGGGTCGCCCTCTTGCACGGCTGCCACCAGGGTGTTCATGTTGATGGCTTCCAGGTGGCCGGCAACCTTGTCCACCAGGGATGTTTTGACGTTCGCGGCGCGGATTTTGGCTTGGAGGCGTTCGGCCACGCGCCGCCCACCGACATAAGCCTCCCAGCAGCCGCGCATGCCGCAGCCACATAGAGGGCCTCGAGGATCCAGCACCTGGTGGCCAACCTCGCCGCCGCTATCGCTGATGCCCTGGAGCAATTGCCCGTTGACGATGACCCCGCCGCCCATGCCGGTGCTGAAGGTTAGGTAGATCAGGTCCGGGGTTCCCCGATAGGCGCCGAAGATATATTCGGCCAGAGCGCAAGCGTTGGCGTCGTTATTGATATAAACCGGCACCTGCAGCAGATCTTCGATCAGAGCCACAATGGGGACATCGCGCCAGTCGGGATTATTGGCCGGAGCGATCAGCAAGCCGCGTTTGGTATCCAAGGGGCCTGGCGCGGAAATGCCTACGGCGCTCAGCGCCTGGCGCGAAATATTTTTTTGATCTAGGAGCTGGGCGTATAAATCGGCTAGGGCGCGCACATATTGCTGAATGGAGGCATGGCCGCCCGAAGGGATCCTGGCGCTGGCGAGGATCTGGCCCGGCGCTGTTCCTAGGCAGAGCGAGGTTTTGGTTCCGCCGATATCAATCCCCAGAATGATCTGCTGATTGGCTTGCATGCTTCTTGCGCAATAGGTGTTTTTGATTAATTCCTGGGCCGCTGCCTATGCTTGCTCCCAGATGGATCGCGACGCGGCTCACCATAGCAGGAAAGGTTGGCCCAAGGCAAGCGGTTGCATACAAAAAACCAGATTAGTAAAAGAGGCTGGCATTGATGCCATTGATCACAGCATGGTAGAAGGCATCGCGCACGACTTGATAGCCGGTGTCATTAGGATGATTGCCAGTGGCTTGATCCATCAGGGCTCTGGGCCAGTTGGGATAGGCGGTGATCGATTCATAAACCGGCGCCAAGGGAATGGCGTAGTCGGCGGCGATTTGATGAATGCGCGGATTGAACTGTCGAATGCGAGCATGTTGCTCATCCCGGTTTTGGCGGGAACTGATCACCGGAGGGATGGTGGCGATGACTACCTGGATGCCATGATGTTTAGCTATGGCCACCATGGCGCGCAGGTTATCTTCGGTTTGATCGTAGGGGTCGCCATAGAATTCGTCGTTGGTACCTTCCATTAATAAGACCAGGTCCGGCGCGGTGGCCAACAGCAGCGCCTCGTATCTTCCCAGAGCCTCTTCGGTGGTCTCGCCGGGATAACCGGCATTAAGGGTAATAAAATGTCCGCCGTAGGCTGATTCCAAAGATCTTTCCAGCAGAGCGGGATAACCGCTGGCTGGCCCGCCGGCATGGCTACCGCTGCCGTAAGTAATGCTGTCGCCAAAAGCCAGCATAACCAGCCCCTCGATGCCGCCATTGGCGTAACTGGGCAGGGCGGCGCTGGCGCCCAGGCCGAATTGTCCGGCCAATAGTTTTTGGCTGGAGCTTAAGCGAATAAACCAGGATGCCGTGGGCCAATGGTAGACTGCCGCGTCGGCACAGCCATCGCCATCGTAGTCGCCCGGCACGGCGCGCCCGCCGCTCCAACCGAATTGAAAAGAATCCAACGTGCCATTGGTATTTAATATATACCATTGGCCTGAGGCGCGATGGTACATAGCCACGTCCGTGCGGCCATCGCCATCATAGTCGGCCGGCACCGGCCGGGCATCGTTGCGGCCTAGCTTATGGATTGTGATCTTGCCGGTGGCGATTGAATAGATCAGCCAGGTGCCGCTATTGCGGTCGTAGCAAGCCAGGTCGGCGCGGCCATCGCCATCGTAATCGCCCGGCACCGGCCGGGCGCTGCCGTAGCTGAACTGTCCATAAAGCAGGCGGCCGTTGCTGCTTAGAAAAATATACCAATAGCCGGTGGCGTAGTCGAAGAGAGCCGGATCGGCGCGGCCATCGCCATCATAGTCGGCCGGCACCGGTCGGGCGCCGCTGTAGCCGAATTGTCCGGCCACCAGCTGGTTATTGCTGCTTAGAAAAATATACCAATAGCCGGTGGCGTAATCATGGATCGCGGGATCGGCACGGCCATCGCCATCATAGTCGGCCGGCACCGGTCGGGCGCCGCTGTAGCCGAATTGGCCGGCCACCAGCTGGTTATTGCTGCTCAGTAAAATATACCAATAGCCGCTATTATGATCAAAGACGCTGACATCGGTTTTCAGGTCGCCATCGAAATCTAAGGGCACTGGATTGCGGATATAGTGGCCGCTGAATTTGGTTAGCTGACCCTGGCGGAGCAGATTGGTTTGTGCGTGCGGGGCGCGGTAGCCGGGCAAATGATTGAAAGCGATCGTATAGAGACCGATAGGCGCCTTGGTCGAGTTTAAATTGCCGCTAGCGCTTGTGGCATTGGTATAGGCCTGAGGGTAGCTGGTTAGGCGCCAGCTGGCCGTGGTTGGCGATACTTGAATAGCCAAGGATCCTAATGGACAATAAACTCCCTTAAAGGTTGTTGTTTTGTCGGGATGAACGATCTGAGTTTGAGGCAGAGGTTCTTGATAACCGACTAGCGGTTCAAAGACGATGCTATAGCTGCCTGGTGGCGCGGTCACTTTGGCTAAGTTGCCCTTGCCGCTGAGCGCATTGGAATAAGTGGCCGGGTAGAGCTTAAAATGCCAGGATGCGCTAAGAGGCGTTACCTGGACTGTCACAGCACCCTCCAGGCCATTGGTTGGGCTATCTGGCATTGGGCTGTTGGGCCAAGCGGCCCTGGCTGGCAGTGGCTGGGCCATTGCCAAACAGCTTCCTAGAGCCAAGCTAATGAAATAAAATCTAGTTGGGTTCATAAGGGGAGCCAGCCTAAAGTACAGCCTTGGATTTGAAAAGCAAGCCGGAAAAATCAATCTGCAGCAGAAATTGTAAATTTTTATTTGGTTTTATCGGAATAGAGTGGCTAGAATAAATGGATTGTCATGGCACACTACTATAGATATGGCGATAGCTGGATTAGCCGACTGACTCCGGCAGTGCGTTTTATTTTGATCATCACCGGATTGCTGTTTGTGCTGCAACAGCTCAATGGCCCTTGGTTTACTCTGCTGTTTAGCTTGAGCTCAGCGGCTCTTAGCCATCTGTTTCTCTGGCAGTTTGTTACCTATATCTTTTTGCATAGCGGGATTTGGCATATTCTGCTCAATATGCTGGGTTTATTTTTCTTCGGGCCGGAAACTGAGCGCGCTATTGGCAGCAGTCGTTTTGTAGCCTTATATCTATTGAGCGGCATTTTAGGTGGGATCGGCTGGTTGCTATTGAAAGGCGCTGGTGGCGGGATTTGTCTGGGGGCCTCAGGCGCTATTTTTGGGGTGCTGGGCGCCTTCGCCGGGCTGTTTCCGCATAGGCCGGTGACCCTGCTCTTGTTTTTTGTGATACCAGTCACTTTGCGGGCCAGAACGCTGGCCATCGGCTTGGGTTTGTTTACCTTCTTCGCGATGATCAGCCAGCCTAATAATATAGCCTATGCGGCTCATTTGGTTGGCGGCCTGGCTGGCTATCTATATATTCAAATGTTTTTTAATCGTTCGGCGCCGGGGTTGTGGCCGCCAAGCCTGTGGCTGCAGGCGGCCGCTCGCGCCATCAATGGGCTGCGCTGGCGCTGGCTGCGCAGAAAGTATAGGGTGATTGCCACGCCGCCGCCCAGCTATGAGTCCGATGCTCCGGCGCCAGCGGAAGTGGATGCGGTTTTGGCAAAGATTGCCAAGTGGGGCCTGGGCAATTTAAGCCAGCGTGAGCGCGATATCCTGGATCGTGCCAGCCGGCGCCGTTAAAGGCGCTGATTGCTTGTATTTTTTTAGCAGTGGCCCAAGCGCCGGCCAGTTTGTTTTTCTCGCCGGCGCAGATCAGCTTTATGCGCCCGGGCCGACCCAATCGCCATGGGCGATTATTCGGCGCAGGGGAGCCAGGCATGTATCCGGCTATTTTTAGCATCATCGTAGGCTGCTGGATGGCCTTGAGCATTGGCGGAGCCAGCGCGGCCGCCAATGATCCGGCTGCACCGTCGGCCCCTTTCATTAAGGAGGTTAACATGCAAATGCATTTGAGTGGAACCTGGACGCCGGGCCTCAGCGCCGCCGAGCAACAAACTTTATTTGCCATTGCCCGTGACTCATTAGCTTGGTGCGTTGGCGAGGAAAGGAAGCCTTTTTCCTTCGAGCCATATAGCTTAACGCCAAAACTTAAGGCGCCGCTAGCTAGCTTTGTAACCCTGAAAATCAACGGCAACCTGCGTGGCTGCATCGGCTCGCTGGAGCCGATTGAGGCCTTGTATCTTTCCATTCATCATAACGCGGTCAGTGCGGCTACGCGAGATCATCGCTTCCAGCCGGTGCGTTCAACGGAATTAGCGCGGCTGGAGCTGGATCTATCCATCCTCAGCCCCATCCGGCCTATCGCCACGCCAGCAGAATTTAAACTTGGCCAACAAGGGATCATTCTGGAAAAGGGTCGGCGGCGGGCTGTGTTTCTTCCGGAAGTAGCTATTGAACAGGGTTGGAACAAGGAGCAGACCCTAGCTTATCTCAGCCAAAAGGCCGGCTTGGCGGCGGATGCCTGGCGCCAAGACGCTGCTTTGTGGGTTTTTGAAAGCATGGTGATTTCATTGGATAAAGGCCAGCAATAGCAGTTTGGCGCCCCAGCTTAATCCAGCTTGCGGCCCCGGGACGTCGCCAGCAGCCGGCCGTTAATAACATGCCCATGGCGTTTAATGCAATTTTGGAATCCCGCCGGTCGTGGTGGCGGCTAGCCGCCGTGATGTTTTGCGCGGGAGCCTATGCGATCCTCTCGCAGATTTTGCTGCTGCGCGAAGCTTTAGTGGCGTTTCATGGCAATGAATTGACCATTGGCGCAATTTTGAGCGTCTGGATGATCATAGTTGCGGCTGGGTCATTGGCCGCGCGGCCCTTGCTGGGCCGGGCCGGGCCGGGTTTATTGTTGTGGATCATTTGCGGTTTATTGATTCTTTTAGCGGCAGTCTTGCCGGCCCAGCTTTGGCTAGTCAGAACCATTCGTGCGCTGTTGCAAGTGCCCTATGGCGAGCAGGCTTCTTTTGAAGCTATATTAAGCAGCTTGAGCTTGTTGCTTTTGCCCTCTTGTTTAAGCATCGGGATGCTTTTTCCCTGCGCCTGTCACGTGGCCCGCAGAGCGGATGCGCGGGCAGTTGGCCATTTATATGCCATGGAATCTTTGGGGAGCATGTTGGCCGGGGGGCTGTTCACCTTTGTATTCGTTCTTTGGTTGAGCCCTTGGGCGACTCTGATCTTGGCCAGCTTGGCCGCCTTATTGGGCGCGGCCCTACTGATGCCCAAGCGGGTTTGGCGGCTCGGGCTGTTGGCGGCGCTGCTGGCCTTGGCGGCGCTGCTTCTCTGCCCTGGCTGCCTGGACTATTTGGAATGTCAAAGCATTCAAGCGCGCTGGCGCGCCTTTGGAGCTTTATCGGCAACTAGTTCGGCCAAGCTGGTGGCCGCGCTGGACTCTCGCTATCAAAACCTGGCCTTGATAGAGGATCAGGGCCAAAGCTCCCTTTATGGCAATGGTCAGGTGATGTTGGTTTTTCCTGACCCGATCAGCGCGGAGCATAAAATTAATTTTATCATGGCGCAGAATCCGGCTGCCGCCAGCGTGCTTTTGATTGGCGGCAATCCGGTTACCGATATTCCTGAGCTGCTGAAATATCCCTTGCAGCGCCTGGTGCACGTGGAGCTAGATGGCGTGCTGGGCCCCCTGCTGCAACGTTGGGGCACTCCGGCTTATGGCCAGGCCCTCGCCGATCCACGTTATTGCGAGGTTACTGCTGATGCCCCGCGTTTTATACAAACAACTCAGGCGGCCTTTGATGTGATCATCATCGATGTGCCCGAGCCCCAGACCATTGCACTGAATCGTTTCTATACGTTAGATTTTTATCAAGCTATTAGGCAACGTCTGGCCAGCGGCGGCTTTATGTATACCTCAGTTATGGCCACCGAGGACTTGCTGGTCGAGGCCGCCAGCTTAAGCGCTTCGCTCTATCGCTCTTTGCGGGCGGTTTTTCCGTCTGTGCTGGTCAGCGCCGGCTCGCGCCAGCATTATTTTGCTGGCGATCGGACCAGCCAATTAACCTTTGATCGTCAGACCCTTTTTCAACGCAGTCTGCGCGCCGACTTGCCCGCGCGCTATTTTCAGCCGGAATATTTTCTTAATGCTGATGAGATAGCTCCCGATAAAATCGAATTGGCACGTCAGCGTTTGGGCGATCTTCCCGTTTCCGTCAATACGGCTCTGCGACCTGTGGCTGCTTTTTATCATCTGCTGACTTGGAGCAAGTTCAGCGGATCGCGACTGGATGGTTTTTTAGCTGGCCTGGCGCAGCTGCGCCAAGATCGCGTGCGAATACTTATCGGGGGCTCCGGCCTGGTGTTGTTGGTGTTGGGCGCTAGTCTGCAAATAGGTCGCCGCGCTGGCCGGCTGGCCGGCCGCTATTGGGCCAGGGGTATGCTGACTTTAGTCATTGGTGCTACCGGCGGCTGCGGTCTGGCATTGGAGCTGATTTTGATTTGTATTTTTCAAAGCTTACTGGGCTATATTTATGCGCGCATCGGCATGATCATTGCCGTCTATATGTTGGGTCTGGCCTTGGGCGCCTTGAGCGCCAGCGCTTTAGCCCAGGCTCCGCTGCGGCGGGCCTGGCAAGCTTTGTTTGGGTTGGACTTGCTCTTGCTGGGCTTGGCGCTAGCGATTCCTCTTTTAGCAAACTATTGGTTTGATTCAAGCGCCTTGCCGCAATCAGAGGCCCTGATCGAAGGGCTGATTGAGGGCTTGATTTTTATGACGGGCTGGGCTGGCGGCGCCCAGTTCATTGCGGTCAGCCGCTTGCTCCGCGCCACTGGCTTAACTACTGGTTCGGCGACAGCGCTAGCCAATGCCGCTGATCTATTCGGCGCTGCCCTGAGTGGGCTGGCGCTGGGCGTTATGTTGCTGCCCCTCTGGGGGATCTCGGCGGCCTGTCTACTATTAGCAGCTCTTAAGGGGGCCAGTCTGCTATATGGGATATCGGCGCGCTGGGGCTTGGCGGCTGGCGCGCCAGCCGCTCGTGCGCTCGACTGATCTTCTCTTTTAATAATAATGCTGGACGTAGCACGACGAAACCACTAATAATGTCAGCCTCATTCAACCCGCAATTCCGCGCGGCGAATGCGTCTTGAGGGAGATTTTTATGCCCAAAATGAAAACTAAGAAAGCGATTAGCAAACGTTTCCATAAAACCGCCACCGGCAAGATCAAGCGTAGCGGGGCTGGGCGCGGCCATCTTTTTACGGGCAAACCATCTAAGCGTAAACGCCAGGCGCGCCGTGGCGCCATATTGGGCAAATCAGAAGAGAAGCGTTTGATTCATTTATTTTAGCTAGCAATAGCTCAGAGGAGGTTGATCATGCCTAGAGTTACTAACGCGCCGGCATCGCGCCGGCGGAGAAAACGTCGTTTACAACAGGCCAGCGGCTTTTACGGAGCCCGTCATAAATTATTCCGCCAGGCCACCGAGGCGGTGAATCGGGCGATGCGCCTGGCCACCGATCATCGTAAGTTAAAGAAACGCGACTATCGCGGCCTGTGGATCATAAGGCTTTCGGCGGCCTGCCGCCAGCACGGCATAAGCTACAGTCGTTTTATCGACGGGCTTGCCAAAGCCCAAGTGGTCTTGAATCGCAAAATGCTTTCGGAAATAGCCATTCATGATGCGGCCGGCTTTGCCCAAATAGTAGATCAAGCTAAGAAGGCGGTTGCGCCGGCGGCTGGCTAAGGACAAGCCCCTTAAGCCAAGGATCAATTTGCTCAGGCCGCCGGGAAAAATCGGCCGGGCTTATTGATCGGCAGTTTGATCGGGATTTGGCTCTCTTTAGTCGAGCTCCCAAAGGAAGTTATGGCCAGTATATTCAAAGCTTATGATATCCGTGGCATAGTCGGCCAGGAGCTTAGCGAAGATCTAGCCTTTAGGATTGGCTGTGCCTTTGCCACCTTTTTGAAATGTAAAAAAGTGGTGGTGGGCCAGGATATGCGCCAGCACTCCACTCCGCTGTTTCGAGCGCTGTCCTGCGGATTGACCCGCTTGGGCGTTGACGTCATTCGTTTGGGTTTATGTTCGACGCCGATGTCCTATTATGCCAACGGCAAGCTGGGCGCTGATGGCAGCATCATGATCACGGCTTCGCATAATTCGGCAGAATGGAATGGCTTTAAGCTCTGCCGCGAACAGGCTATTCCAATCAGCGAAGCCACTGGCATCAAGGAGATCGAACGACTAGCCTTGAGCGGACAGTTTGCCTTGCCGGCCCCGCGCCCAGGGCAGGTCAGCGATTATGATATTTTCCCGGAATACACAGCTCACGTCGCGCGGCAGGCGGCGTTGCAACGCCCCCTCAATATCGCCGTAGATTTCGCCAATGCCATGGGCATCATCGAGGCCAAGGCTTTGCCAGACCAGATCGTCATTGATCCGCTCTACGATACCTTCGACGGCTCCTTTCCCAACCATGAAGCCAATCCATTGAAAACTGAAACCCTGCGCGCGCTGCAGGCCAAGGTGCGCTCCGGAAAATATGCTTTCGGCGCCGCCTTCGACGGCGATGCTGATCGGGTTGGTTTCGTGGACGAAACCGGCCAGAGCGTGCCCATGGATATGATCACGGCCTTGATAGCCCAAAGCATATTAAAGAAGAACCCCGGCACTGTTTTCTATGACTTGCGCAGCAGCTGGGCCGTGCGCGAAGTTATTTTGGAAAATGGCGGCAAGCCCCGGTTAAGTCGAGTCGGCCATGCCTTCATCAAGCAACAAATGCGCGAAGCTCAGGCGCTCTTTGCCGGTGAGTTATCGGGGCATTATTATTTCCAGGATAACTATTATACGGAAAGCTCGGCCATGGCTGTCTTATCCATTGCCAATCTGTTGAGCGGCTCCTCGCAAACTCTTTCTCAGCTGATTAAACCGCTGCAACGTTATGCCAAGAGTGCCGAAATCAATTTTGAGGTCCATGATCAGCCGGCTCTGTTAAGCCGCTTGCGCGAACGCTATCGCGGCGGAAAAATACTGGAGCTGGATGGACTGAGCGTGGAGTTTCCGGATTGGTGGTTCAACGTGCGGGCCTCTAACACTGAGCCGCTGGTGCGCTTGAACCTGGAGGCCAAAAGCCCAGCCTTGCTGGCTCAGCACCAAGCCGAGCTTGAGAATATTATCCGCGCTGGCTAATGGCTGGATCGAATGGCCCGGGCCTTCCAGAGATTAGCGGATTGTGATTGTTCCCTGCCGCTCGCGCATCAGCAGGGGCGGGCTTATTTTTGGTTTAGCCATGCACTCTGCTCTGACTAAGACGTTGGCACGCAAACATCTCCAGCGTTTTGGCGCAGCTCCCAGTCTAATGGCCTACGCGCCTGGCCGCGTGGAAATCTTGGGGAATCATACCGATTATAACGCGGGCTTGGCGCTCTCCGCAGCCATCGCTAGCGGCCTGGCTGCGGCGCTCAGGCCTATTCCTGAAAAGGTTTGCGCCATCTATGCCGCGGATTTGAACGAAGCGCTGACGCTAGCTCTGCCGGTAAAAGCTCCGCTGCCCAAGCCGCGCTGGGCTAATTATGTGCTGGGGGTTGTTAATCAGTTAAACGCTATCGCTAAAATGGAACATGGTTTTCAGATCAGCTTGGCCGGCGATATCCCTATGGGCGCTGGGCTGTCGAGTTCGGCGGCTATGGGAGTGGCCGCGGCTTTGGCGCTAAGCACCTGTTACGATCTGAAGCTGACCAAGCTGCAGATAGCGCAGCTTTGTCAGGCGGCTGAAAATGAATATGCGCTCACCCGCAGCGGCTTGTTGGATCAGCTTTCTAGCTTATATGGCGAGCCTCAGGCCCTGCTTTTAATCGATTTTAAAACCTTGAAGGTACAAGCTATCCCTTGCGGTCCGGATATATCTTTCTTGATTGCCGATACTGGGGTCAAACATAACCTGGCGGAATCGGAATATAACACGCGCCGCGCCCAATGCGCGGCGGCAGCAGATTTTTTTGCCCAAGCCTTGCAGCGGCCTGGACTGACCTTGCGCGATATCTCGCAGGATGATTGGCAAAGGCTGGCCGCTGGCCTGGATCCGCTGCTGCGCCGGCGCGCCGCGCATATCCTTGGCGAAAACCAACGCGTCTTGGCCGGGTGCCAATATTTGCATGCCGGCGCCTGGCGTGCTTTCGGTGAATTGCTCTTTGAGTCGCACCAAAGCTCACGAGCTAATTTTGAAAATTCTTGTCGGGAGCTTGATGTCATTGTGGCGGCGGCGCGCGCGTTGCCAGCTGTTTTGGGCGCCCGCCTTTCCGGCGGCGGTTTCGGCGGCAGTGTGGTTCTAATGGTTGATCCGGCTGATGCTGCTGCCAGCAGTCGGGCGCTAGCTGCAAGATATCAAGCGCTCTGCGGGCGGCCTTGTGAGCTGCGCGCGGTTGCGCCGGCCGCCGGCGCGCGTTGTTGGCATATCTCATAGCCTGGTTGGGGAGGACTGGCCGCCTAGGCGCTGGGCGCGCTGGGCGGCGATCGCATTATGGGCTTTAAACAAAATCAGAACTTATTGAAAGCCCAGCTTTTTGGCTTCATGTTGGTTGTCTATTTCTTTGCCTATTTTCATCGCGTTGGCATTCCCGCCACAATTTTCAATGAGCTGCAGTCAGAGTTCTTGACTTCGGCTGGAATGATAACGCTGATTGGCTCTATGTTCATGTTCATCTACGGGGCCTTGCAGCTGCCGGTTGGTTTGCTGCTGGATCGTTTTGGCATAGCCCTGGTGTTTGGCGCTGGCGGCTTCTTATTAAGCGTGGGGGCGATCCTCTTCCCCTTGGCGCCATCTTTGGGCTGGCTGCTGCTGCTGCGCGCCTTGGTTGCGACTGGGGCCAGCTGTATTTTTCTGAGCTTGGTCAAGGCGATCGATCGCATGTTCGATGGCCAGAATTTCACCATCATACTGGGCGCGCTTTTGTTTTGCGGTTATGCCGGCGGCTTGATGGGCACCTGGCCTCTGGAATATGCCACGCGCTACTTGGGCTGGCGCACGCCTCTGCTGCTGGCTGGTTTGCTGTGCTTGCTGTTTTACGGGTTGTCTGTCATGGGCTTGCGCCGCCAGCGCGATCCAACCAGCTTTCAAGCTGCGACTCTCAGGGGATTGCCGCTGCAGGCTAATATCAAAAGCGTCTTGCGCCGTTCTATTTTCATCAATTTAGCGGCATCTATCAACTTCAGCTTATATTTTCTCTTTCAAGCGATGTTAGGAAAGAAAATGCTGGAGGATTGCTGTGGCTTGCATTCCTCGGCCGCCGCCGCTGTTATTTTCGTGATGACCTTGATATCTATGCTGGGCAACAGCAGCACTGGCTGGCTCTCGCGCTTGTTGGGCAATCGCCGCAAACCTATTTTGCTGGCGGCTGCTTTGCTCAGCGCTTTTGCCGCCATTCAGTTGGTTGCTGCCAGCGCCCTGGGCGCCGGCGCCTTTTGGTTTAAGATGGCCTTGCTGCTTTTCGCCTTGGCCAGCTCAGCCCAAGCGATTTTTAATTCGGTTGCGCGTGAGGTTAACCGTTCCGATAATATCGGCGCGGCGGTGGGCTTAAATAATATGGTCTGTTATCTGATGGTGGCCTTAATCATGATGTTGGTTGGCGTCGTTATGGATCAATTCGCCGCCAGCGCCATCAGAACCGCCAGTGCGATCGTATATCCGCTGAGTGCCTATTGCCTGGTCGGTCTGATTTGTTTGACCCTGACCTTGGGTGCTCTGTGGGCCGCTTGGCGCATTCCGGAAACGCGCGGGCAATATATCGCTGGGGCGCTCAAGCCGGCTGGCAGCTCCGCGC
>CAYUHK010000021.1:0-4777 GCA_964444425.1 uncultured Verrucomicrobiota bacterium | reverse complement strand
TGGCGATAGACAAAGCGGCGGCCTTTGTAATTGCGCATGACGACGGTCTGCTCGGAGATCGACTCAACATATGTTGGCAATAAAGGCACCTTGCCGCCACCACCGGGGCAATCTATGACGAAATGCGGCACGGCCAGTCCGGAGGTCCAGCCGCGTAAAGCCTTAATGATTTCCAGGCCCTTAGCCACCGGCGTGCGCAGCCGCGCTGTGCCGGCTACCAAATCGGCCTGGAAAATGTAATAGGGGCGTACGCGACAAGCCAGCAGTTGCTGCATGAGCTGTTTCATGACTATCGGGTCATCATTTATGCCTTTTAAAAGCACTGTTTGGGACCCCAGAGGGATGCCGGCGTCGGCCAAACGATTTAGCGCCCGGCGAGACTGCTGGGTGATCTCGGCTGGGTGGTTGAAGTGCACGTTCATAAAAAGCGGATGATATTTTTTGAGCATTCGTACCAGTCGTACAGTTATGCGCTGTGGTAAAAAGCAGGGCACCCGCGTGCCTATCCTGATGATTTCTACATGCGGGATGTTCCGCAGCTCTTTCAGGATGGATTCCAGATGATCGTCGGAGAGCAGCAGTGGGTCGCCACCTGAGACTATGACGTCTCTTATTTCAGGATGCTGGCGAATATAATCCAGGCCTTTGGAGATAAAAGAAGGGTCTATTTTTTGGCGATTGCCAACCTTGCGTCGCCGTGTGCAAAAGCGACAATAGGAAGCGCATTCATGCGCCACCATGAAAAGCACGCGGTCGGGATAGCGATGCACCAGATTGGGCACCGGCGAGTGATCGTCTTCGGCCAAAGGGTCTTCCAGGCCACAGGGGTCTTCAAGCTCCTGAATATCCGGGACCACTTGTCGATATAAGGGGTCTCCCTTGGCTTTGATTAGGCTGAGATAGTAGGGATTGATGCGCACGCGAAATTTAGCAGTAACCTTGCGGAGCTCTTCGGGATTCAAGCCGAAGACCTCGGCCGCCGCGTCGGCGCTAGTTAAACTTTTACGTAATAGTTTTTGCCAAGCTTCCATGGTTATGCTCCTTCCGGCTGAAAATATTTACAGTAGATAACGCGGTGGTCGCCGGGCTTGTAGTAGTCGCGTATGCGCGCACTTTCCTCATAGCCCAGGCGTAGGTAAAATTGTCTGGTAGGTGCGTATTTATCCAAGGAAGATGTTTCGATGATGATCAGCCGTCCCCCCCTCTTGCGGATGGCGGTTTCCATATGATTTACTAAGGCCTTGCCATAACCTTTGTGATGGTGGCTGGGGCGCACAGCTATCCAATAAAGATCCACAGTGGCATCGGTCAGCGGCGTTGGCCCGTAACAGCTATAGCCCATAATCTTGGCGGCGCCGGCTTCCTCTTCTTCCACCACATCAATATGATAGTCCTCTTGTTGAGGCTCATATAGATAGGTGTCAATTAGCTCGCTGGCCACTTGCTCCTCTTCGGCAGTAAACATATCGGTTTCATGAAGTAGCTGCAATACCGATTCACGATCTTTATTCTGCATCGCTCTGATTTTCATGTTTTTTTACGCCTGATTGCTAGATCTACCTGTTGCTCCCAAAAAGCTTTATATCCGATGCCCGCCGCCGTCAATGCTTGATCCAGGAAGTCTTCCGGCGAGGTGTCGGGATTGGGATTAAGCTCTATGATAAAGGGTCTGAGGCGCTGGTCCAGCCGTAGATCCACCCGCGCGTAACCCCGGATCTGCAGGGCCGCGCAAGCCTGTTGCGCCAGGCGCTGCAATCTGGCGGCCAGTCGCGCTGGCAGCGCTGCCGGACATTCCTCGATGATCTCCCGATACCAGAAGCTGTTCTTTTTCCATTTCGCGTTATATCCGAAGATCCAGGGTGCATCCTTGGGATAATCACTAAATATGATTTCCAAGATCGGCAACGGCTCAAACTTAGTGTTCTCCACCACGCCTACGCAAAATTCGCGGCCGTTAATATACTCTTCGATCAAGACTGGGGCCCCATAACGTTTGATTACCCATTGCACTTGGCGGCGTAAGGCAGCGCGGTCGCGCACCAATGATTTCATATTGATGCCAATGCTAGCGTCTTCCGCGTTGGGCTTAACCAGCAATGGAAAGGGCAGGTTGCAGGGCAGCGCTTGGGCGCTTTGCACCAGCCAGCCGCGCGGGGTAGGCAGGCCCCAGGCTTTTAACACCGCCTTGGAACGAAACTTGTCTTGGCATAAACTCAGGGCTTGGGCGGGGCTTCCGGTCAAGGGGATATCCATCAGCTCTAACAGGCCGGCCAGCTGTGCTTCCTGGGCGGCCGATCCTCGAAAGCCCTCCGCTAAATTAATTACCACCGCCGGGCGCATACGTCGCAGGCGCTCCACCAAGCGCGGCAGACTGCTGCGGATCGGTAAGCGGGTCACCCGATAGCCGGCGCTAAGCATGGCCCGGGCGACCGCCCCGGCCACAGCTCGCGTAGTGAAAGACTCGGCTTCGTCGCTGCGCGCAGTCTTTGAATCTACCGCATTATAAAGGATGACGACCAAACCGTGATTGGATTTCATGGGATCAGTTGATTTCTGCGCAGGGCTAGTTCGGCTACTTTTAGAATCATCTGGTCATAGCTGTAGCCGGCTGCGCGCGCCGCTGCTGGGAAGGCGGAATTGTCGCGAGGATCGGGCAAGATCCCTGGCAAGGGATTCAGCTCTAAAATATTTGGTCGCCCCGCCGCGTCCAGACGCACATCCACGCGGCACCAATCTTGCACGCGGAAAGCCAGGAGGGTTTGCTGAACAATCCGCCGCAGCGCTTGCGCCAGCCTGGCCGAAATCTTGGCCGGGCAGATCAGGATCGGCAAGGGGCTGGCTGGATCATCCCAGACCCATTTGGCTTCATAGCCGTAAAGTCGATTGGCGCCGCGCGGCAGAGCCCGGTGATTGATTTCCGCGATGGGCAGAATCTCATAATCAGGCGGGTTGCCTAACACGCTGATGGTGAATTCGCGGCCAGGTAGAAATTCTTCGACGAGGGCGGCCTGGCCATAATAGCAGGAGATCTCGCGAACGCGGCGCTGCAGCTGATCCCGGCGCGTTATCAGATTGGCATTGCCGATGCCCTTGGATGATCCCTCGCGGAGAGGTTTAACGATCACCGGCAGAGGCAGTTTCATGGGCACTCGACCATTCGTCGCCGGGTTCAGTATGCAGAAAGCTGGCGTGGCTATGCGATAATAAGAAAGGATTTCTTTGGTCCGCGCCTTATCCAAGCAGATCCCCAGCGTCAAGGCATCGGATCCGGAGCAGGCCAGGCCCAAAGCCTCGCAGATAAGCGGGATATGAGATTCGCGGTTAGGGCCAACAAACCCTTCGGATATATTGAAGACCAGGTCGGGCTGGGCTCGCTGTAGTTTAGCATAGGCCGCGCCGTCGCCTTCAATTCGAGTCACTCGGTAGCGTTTGGATAAGGCGCCGGCCACCGCCGCTATAGTTGCCTCCGTATCGTATTCCACCAATAAATCTGGAGGAAGATCATCGGCCGAGCTGTCCTCCGGAGAGCCAATGATCTTCTGAGCAGTTTCCTTGGAAGAATAGACAAGCGCTATGTGCAGCGATGATTTTTTCAACCGAACATATTCCTTCGCAGTCCGTTAAGGGGTGCCTCGCGCTTAAGTTTTTAATAGAAGTATAAGTTTCTGGTTGTTGGAGTCAATAGAGTTTTTGCATAAGTCTCTAAAAAAAATTCTAAGCAGCTGCTTGTCTAGGGATCAAGCTAGTTGCCTGCGAAAAAAAATAAAATAAAAAACTAGGATCAGGGCCAGCAGATACATCGGCCATTTTACCTGACGACCCTTGCCGCTGCAGAACTTGATGAGCGGATAGCTGATGAAGCCCAGTGCCAGGCCGTCGGCGATAGAATTGCTTAGCGGAATGCCCACGATGATCAAAAAGGATGGAATGGATTCGCTGAAATCCGACCAATCGATGTGGCGGGTGTTTTGTAGCATCAGCGCGCCAACTATCAGCAGAGCCGGCGCAGTGATCGGGGCGTATTGGCCGATCATCGCCACCAGGGGGCTGAAGAAAATCGCCAGGAGGAATAACAGGGCCACCACTAGCCCGGTCAGGCCGGTGCGGCCGCCCTGCTCAACGCCGCTGGCGCTTTCAATGAAGCTGGTGACAGTGCTGGTGCCTAGGCTGGCGCCCACCACCGTGGCCACGGCATCAGCAAAGAGGGCTTGGGAAGCCCGCGGGAGTTTATTGTTCTTTATTAAACCGGCCTGTTGAGCCACGCCCACCAGGGTGCCGACTGTGTCGAATAGATCCATGAACAAAAACACTATGATGAAGGGCAGGCAGGTCAAGCTCAAGGCCTTGCGGAAATCCAGCTGCCCGATCGCGCTTTTTTCAATGAGCGGCCAGCCGCAGATGCCGGTATATTTAATCTTGCCCAGCAGCAGCGCCAGCAACCCAGCTACGAGAATGCCGATCAGAATAGCCCCACGTACCCGCCGAACATATAACACCGCGGTTACCAGCAAGCCGATTCCAAAGACAGCCCCGGCCGGCGAAATGATTTGTGCGTTGAGGCCGATCAAAGTGCCCGGCTTGGCGATGATCAATCCGCCGTTGCGCAGGCCGATGAAGGCGATAAAAAGCCCGATGCCGGCGGCAATGGCGTAGCGCATGCTGGGGCTGATCCCGTCTATCAGGGTTTCGCGCACTCGCAGCAGCGCCAGCAGTATAAAGGCCGCGCCAGAAATAAACACGATGGCCAGGGCGGTTTGCCAGGCCTCGGCTATGCCCA
>CAYUHK010000020.1:4261-29084 GCA_964444425.1 uncultured Verrucomicrobiota bacterium | reverse complement strand
AAGGGGTGCTTCCAAAATCGTCGCAGACGTTAATGGCCGCGCCATGGGATAATAAAATTTCGAGCACCCGTTTATGACCCGCGCCGGCCGCCCAATGCAAGGGCGTGAAGCCATTGCCGCCCTTGGCATTTATCAAGCCAGGCTCTTTTAACAACATAGCCTTGACCTGGGCTTCATTGCCATCCTCGGCCATCTGGCATAATAGATCTATGGAGTTGAATGGTTCTGCTAAAACGCTCCCGGCAATCCATAAGATACTTACTATCCAAAGGCTATATTGCATTGCTTAACTCTCCCTCATTATTATGATGAATCCTACTGTTGCCGGCCGCGCCGCGGCCTGGTTTCGTTCAAACTACCGGTACGATAACCCATTAAATCCGCCGTAATATATACAAAGCCATGCTGTCTAGCCAGCGCCACTAGCCGTTTACGTATTGCGCTAGAACACAAGCGCTTAATTTCCGCTGGCCCCACTTCGATCCGAGCAAGCAGGCCATGGTGGCGAACCCGAACCTGCCGAAAACCCCAACGCCACAAGGCCTCTTCCAAGAGCTCGACCAGCGCCAAGCCTCGGTTAGTGATTTTGGATCCATAGGGAAATCGAGAAGCCAAACAGGCCAAAGGAGGTTTATTGGCTGTCGGCAAGCCCATTGCTAGGGAGGCCCGGCGAATATCATTTTTGGTAAAACCCGCATCCAAAAGCGGGCTGATAATACCATATTGCAAGGCGGCGCGCCGACCTGGCCGCAAGTCTTGGCAATCGTCTTGGTTTGTGCCATCGGCCACGGCAGCAAGACCTTTGCTTTTGGCCAACTTGGTTAAGATTCGAAACAGCTTACGCTTACAGTAATAACAGCGTTTTTCAGAATTATTAATAAAATCGGGATCGCTCAACACATCCATGCGGACCTGCAGATGAGCTATACGCAGGCGCCGAGCGAGGCTAATGGCCTCACTTTGTTCACGACGCGAATAGATGGGCGAAAGCACAGTCACAGCTAATGCTTTGGCGCCCAATTCGCTATGAGCTAGCGCCGCCAAAAAGGTGCTGTCTGTGCCTCCCGAGAAGGCCACCAGCAAGCCATCTAGTTTCCTTAAACCTTGCCGCAATCTTGCCGTTTTACGTAATAAGCTAGGGGGCAAATGCTGCTTCATTAAAGCCATAATTTTAGCCATCAGTCGGTTGATTACTTCAGCTCTACATTAAATCCATGGGCTGCAGGCTTGATATCGGCCACTCCCCGGCAGTCTGGCGGAACAGCCCGCCATAGTAGCGTATATTCAAAAGCAACGGTTCCTAGCGCTGGCAGCCAACGATAGCTTGGTTGCCCTTGAAAGCGTCCCATTTCAACGGCTTTTCTTAAGCCTATCGGAAAGGGTGTATTGCTAAACTCCATCCCACGCGCCAAGGTTTTAGCATCCCAAGGAGCGCTCTTACGAGCATGGTTTTCTTCCCATACTCCCAGCCAAG
This sequence comes from uncultured Verrucomicrobiota bacterium, assembly GCA_964444425.1. Lineage (GTDB taxonomy): Bacteria > Verrucomicrobiota > Kiritimatiellia > JAAZAB01 > JAAZAB01 > CAYUHK01. Next base: position 27,610 of record CAYUHK010000020.1, on the reverse strand, counting down.
GAAAGTCAGATCGGTTCCAAATATAGGCTAGCAGCAATCCTTGTTTAGGGTTAACCGCGCTGAACCAAGCATGCGAATGGCGCTTATTCATAAGGTTAACGTAATAATCGCTATTGGGAGCAATGCGCATAGTGCGCAGGTCTACTCGGCCTCGTTTACCCGGACCATGCGGCCAGTGAAACGCAGTTGCTGATTTTAAACGCTGCGCTTGGCCAAAAAAGCCTGGGAAAGTCTGCCCTTGCGCGCTGGACATATCAAACACGGTTGTGCCTGGTTCAAGGAAGGGCGGGCCGAAGGTTACGTGCTGGCAGATGGTAAAAGGCACGTCGCAACGCGCCTTATTGCTAAGAGTCTCTTTGATAGATATCGCTGTAGAGCCTTGAGGTAAGCTAAGGCGGCGCCGAAACTTCATTCGCGCTATTGGCAATTCACAGCCGTAGCTAAAAATTATTCGCTTGGCCGAGCTGTGTTTTTTCAGAGGGCGCCAACGTAGCACAGCGGCCTCGCCATGGCAGCTCTGGCCGGCGCGCGCTTCTTCCGGCGAGGGATCACCAAATGCCCCCAGGCATAGATTATGCCCAAAAATGCTAGCCAACAGCTTCGAGCCATAGCGGCCAGCGTGAGCCGCACGGTAATGCCAAGGCTCGATTGTTTGCCAATGAGGAGCCCAGAGCGGGCTAGGCCAAGCGCTGCCTTTAAAATTCAAGGCGGCAATATGTCCTCCACCGGCCATAATGAACAAGGATAAGCAATCATTGCTTAGAGACCAGCCCCGCCTACCATAGTGCATATCTGATTGTATAGGCATATTGTTGTTCCCTGGCGCCTTTAGCGCCGTTGGGGGAAGCCGATTTTACTGAAATCGAAAAGATCCAAAAAACTCAGGTGCATGAAAGTCAAGGCGCTCGCCAATAGGCGCCCAGGCCGCCCAATGTGGATGAGAGGTTTCATCGGCGCATTTATAAATGTTGCCATGCCAGCATTGGCCGCTCAGCTGGCCTAGTGGTCCCAGGTAAACTTCGAACAGGGAAAAAGGAATGCGGCACTCTAACAGCCATTCTCTAGGCTCGCTTATTTCAGGATCAACAACTGACGGCATAGAATGAAAAACTTGGATTTGACTCGCCAATTTCCAGGGCACCAATACGAATTTCCGAAATCCCGAGGCGACTCTAGTGGGGTCTTCAATATAAGAGAGCTGCAGGGTTCCGCCGCAATTGAATTCATAATTCATATAGCCTTGGCCCGGCTTAGGTTGAATAAAAATTTCTACACAACTATCGCGACAAACGCTCGCTTGAAATTCCGTGCGCAGGCAACGGATATATCTATCCTGCACCTTAAAGAAAACAAAGAGACTATCAACGTTATAGATTATTTTTGTTTCCACCAGGGGACGATGCTTACTGCTGCGTGCATGAAAATGGCTCAGTGCCGCCGTGGGGACGTTTCGCCAAGCTGGGCCTAACCATTGACCCTTTAGGGCAGGCTCTGCTGTGGCACGAGCAATCAAATATTCCATGGAGCTTTTCATCATAATACTTCAACCAAGCTGACTGTCCAAAATCAGAGTCTTTATTGCGCGTTGCTCTTTTTCTTCCGGCTGGGCCACAGCCCAGATGCTTTCTAGCAGCGCCGCGGGTTGCTCCTTTTGGGTTTCCTGCAGCATGCTTAACGCCGCCCGCGCTCCACGGGCATAACGCGCTGGAACAATCTGCTGTTTTAATGCCATGCGCATAGTTCCAACCAAACGATCTTCCCATCCAAGCTTACGGCGCGGGTCGCGCACCACGCGATCCACCGCATCGCGCAGGCAAGGATTCATCATCCGCCGCAGCAGATCGTCCACATAGGCCTGATAGCCTGCCTGAGTAAATAAAGCGTCAAGCCCGCGATGGCGGGCACAAAGCGTACGGCCGGATTCTTCCAGAAAAGCCGCGCGCCCCAGAGAGAGCAAAGTGCGATCATTGCGCATATCCGCCATGAAGGCATAGCCGCGCAAGCGGCCTAGATATCCCAATAAAGCATGCGTAGCGTTATGGCCATATAGTTTAGCTTCTTCAAACGGCAATAGATTATCTTTTTCTTCAAATACCTTAATGCCCCGTTGAAAATCAGGCCAGCGCACTCGGCTGATTAAAATTCGATTGAAGGATTCCACTAGAAAACAGCGGCTGATCTTGCCTGCCACCCGAGCTAGTCGCTGCTGTGCAATTTGATTTTCATCGCTAACTACACCGCTCATTTTGCCGATTACCGTATTCAAACATTGAACCAGGTCTTGCAAATCCTGCGGCGGGCGGCCCCAACGAACAAGCAGCCTTTTTTCAAGAATCTCGGCAGCCTGGTTATGATTCTCGGCAGTATAGATGAGCGTGCGCCGCGATTGCCGTTGAGCGATCCGCCGCTCAAAACCCGCCCGCAAAATATCCACCAGCGAACCCGGGGAGTCGACATCATAAAACTCCACACTGGGCAAGGCCGTGGCGATTTCATCTGCGCAAGCCACAACATCTATCAAAGCTTCTCGGTCGCCGGCGTCAGCTGGGTTTAAAATTTCAACGCCAGAGACTTGATGCCCTTCGATGTCACAATCGGTCGCCACATTGACTTGATAGCAGCCGCCAGAATGCCGCAGAGCCTTGACGATATCCGGCATGACTTCAGCCACCACAAAGCGATCAAAATTGCCGGACCGAAAGGCCTCATAAAGAAACAAACCGGCTTGTATAGCGCCAAAACCAAACCCTAAAAAAACTTTTTTCATAAAGGCCAGCCAGCCGTTGGAAGGCTTGGGTTTATAAAAATATTCGCTATAATCAAGTATTTCTTAAAGCGGGCTTGGCTGCGAGTAGCCTGCATCCTAATTATAGGTTCCTGGTGTTTTGCATTATAGCCAACAATTACCAAGCACCTTAACAAGCCATCCAGCTATTGTCATCATTTAAACGCTCAAGGCCAAAGGACTCAATCCAATGAAAGTCTCTTGATTAAAATGATAAATCTATCTACAAAGAAGCAAGGCTATGTTAACAGGCTATCTTACAAAGAACCGCGCCGGGCGGTGGCGGGCGCATTCTGAATAATCCTAATAAGAAAGACAAAAAATAATGGAAATTGAGATTTTTAGCTTATGCGATGCCGTTACCGAAAGTATGGGCAAATTAAACATTCTTGGCACATTTGATCGCATTATTGCTCAACAACTGCCAATTATACATCCACATTGCGCCATTGCTTTACGGATTCGCTTCGAGCGTATCGAGGAAGGCGAGCATCTGGTCAGAATCAATCTGGTAGATGGCGATGGTCAAGCGTTATTCCCCAGCCTAGACGGCAAGATCAATGTGCAAATGCAGCCGGAAGGCCACTGGGTCTGCGTCAATTTAATCCTGCAGCTCAATGGTCTAAAATTTCAAAAGGCTGGCCAATATTCGATTGATTTAGCGATCGACGGGCGGCACGAAAAATCTTTACCGATACTCATCGCCCTCATTAAACCCAAAGCGCTTAAGCCCTGATTAGCCTGGCGGCGCCAGCCGAGACCAAAGCGCCTGAGGGGTTTAACGGTTATCTTGAAGTGCCCGCTGCAAGGAGCGCCGAAAAGGCGGCCTTAGAATGCCTTGCTCGCAGATGATCGCCTTGATAAATCTAGCAGGGGTAACGTCAAATGCTGGAGCGTATACCTTAACCTGATCCGGAGCGGTTTGCTGCCCAAAGCCATGGGTGATTTCTTCGGAGCCGCGCTCCTCGATTGGAATAGATGCTCCGGAAAGCAAGCTAAGATCAAAGGTGCTTGTGGGAGCTAAAACATAAAATGGGACCTTATGTGCCGCAGCCAGGATGGCCAGTGCATAGGTGCCTATCTTATTAGCGGTATCGCCATTAGCAGCTATCCGGTCGGCTCCTACCATAATTAGGTCTATCCGACCCTCTTTCATAACCTGGGCCGCCATATTATCGCAAATCAGCGTAACATCAATGCCGGCACGCATCAGCTCCCAAGCGGTCAGGCGCGCGCCCTGTAAAAGCGGCCGAGTCTCATCGGCATAGACTTTAATGCGTCTGCCCTGTTCATGAGCCACATAAATCGGCGCCAAAGCAGTGCCCTGCCTAGCGGCACAAAGGCTGCCAGCATTACAATGAGTTAAAATGGTCTGACCATTTTTTAACAAAGTTGCTCCATGGGTTCCAATCGCGCGACATCTTGCAATATCTTCCTCCAAGATCAATATGGCTTCCTGAGCTAAACGAGTCTTCAAGGCAGTTGGAGAACTATCGCGCTTGCGGCCGGCCAAAGCCTTCATACGATCCAAAGCCCAAAAGAGGTTAACGGCCGTTGGCCGAGAAGTTGCCAAGTAGGCGGCGGCCCCTTCCACTTCAAGCACCAGCTCAGCTGCGCTAGTGGCCTGAGAGTCTTGGATTGCTAGAACCACGCCCAAGGCCGCGGCGATGCCTATGGCCGGCGCGCCACGCACTTGCAAGGTTTTTATCGCAGTCCAAACTTGGCGGTAGTCTCGCGTTTCCAGGTAGACCAAGGCACCAGGCAAGCGCGTTTGATCTATCATGCGCGCGCGGCCCGGCAAGAGTTTATCGGGATGATCGGGAATCCATTCGATGGTTTGAATAGATAGCATGGCTAGATCCAAAAAAGCACCGCGCTCGCTAACGCGCGGCGGCCAACAGCAATAAGCCTATATTCAACCCGTTAAAGAGAGCATGTATGACCACGGGCACCCATAAAGAACCAGTATAAATATAGGCCACAGCTAACCCTATAGCTAGCACAAATAGTGGCGCAAACGAAGGCAGGTGGAAATGCGCTAAAGCAAAAAAGGCAGCCGTCAACAGGATGGCCGGAGCAGCGCCCAAGGTCCGTGCCAACAAGGGCAAGGCAAGGCCTCGAAATAATATCTCTTCAACAAGTGGAGCAATACCAAGAGCTAATATAAGTAAAAGGATTTGGGTTCCCGGAGCCTGAGGCTGAAAGAAAAACAATACTATCTCCTGAGCGGAGAGTGGATAGCCAAGTAAAAACAGCAACAATTGATATAGTAAAGAAGTTACAAAAACCAAGGGTAAGATGCCTAGATACCATAGCGCTCCCTGGCCCGTACGACGGGGCAATTCTTGCCAGCGTATACCAAAGGCGCCGGCCCAGGAGCCACCTCGCCGGCGCAGCAAGCAAACTATCGCCGCTAAAGCAATCAAATGGAAGCCGCCTCCTTGAACAAGCATACTCAGAATATCGGCTTTGGCAGCTCCAAGGCCTTTGATCATCAATTGGTGGCTTAAATTTATCAGCAGTTGGGCCGCCAGCAATAGGGTTGCTATCAAGCCCAGCTCCCGCCAAGTCCAGCTGCGGCTTTGCAATTCTTCCAGACGCCGCGGCCAAGACATAAGCCTAGCAGGCTGCACACTCCGCGCTGCCAACCAGCGCGCGACAGCGATAATATTAACCAAGAAACCTGCTAATAACAGCACCAGATAAATAGCGCTGATGGTCCCTAGGCCGGCGGCGGATAGAAATTCCTCCGGCAAATTATTCAAGAGGGGGAAATGCTTTGATATCTCAGCAATAACAAACAACTTAATCATGCTAGAGTTTTTTCAGAGCTGCTAAGGTGAGTAGATTGATATCTAGCTGGCTAGCACCCGGAGAATCTAGCCTGAAATTAACAGCCGGGCCAACCACATGCTACGCTCGCTTTATCCCTTGAGAGCGCCGGGGGCTGGCACACCGTTGATTATTTCGCGAATAGCATAAATAGGTTTGCCCTGCGATTCATGATAAGTGCGTATTTGAATTTCTGCCAGCAATCCCATGCTGACAAACTGAACGCCAAAGAAGATCAGCATAAAAGAAGTAATGACCCAGAAGGGACGCTTAAGCAAGCTGGCCGCAAAGGCTGTGCCAAAAAAGGTGGCCGCAAGGTTGCTGGCAATCATGAAGATCAACAAAAGCGCGCCCAGGAGGCCAATCGATAAGCCCCACTTGCCAAAAATACGGATGGGGCTGGTGCTATAGCGCAGCAAAAAAGAAACGGTCAGCAAATCTAAAATGACACGGCTGATCCGCGCTAAGCCATACTTAGATTTACCATGGCGGCGCGGATGATGCCTAACCACCACCTCGGTAAGCGACCCGCCTACCCAGTAAACCAGGGCTGGGATAAAACGGTGTAAATCGCCGTATAGCCGGACATCCTTCATTATCTCGCGACGATAGGCCTTGAGAGTGCAGCCAAAATCATGCATGCGGATGCCGGTGATGCGACTGATCAAGGCATTGGCCAGGATGGAAGGCAAGCGGCGATGCAGAAAGGCATCCTGACGGTCTTTGCGCCAGCCGCTGACGACATCAAAGCCACGATCCATGGCCTCGAGAAGCTTAGGTATATCCTCGGGATCATTTTGCAAGTCAGCATCCATCATGATGATGATCTCTCCGGCGGCCTGGTCAATGCCCGCGCTCATGGCGGCAGTCTGGCCAAAATTACGCCGCAAGCGGATCAGGCACAGGTGGCGATGGAGAGCGGCCAGCTCACGCAATTTAGGCCAAGTGCCGTCGCTGCTCCCATCATCAACCAAAATGATTTCGTAAGAGCGTTGCAGGCTAGACAAAACCTCATCTAGTTTGAGGCAGAGCGGCGCCAGATTTTCTTCTTCATTGAAGACTGGCACAATGATGGATAAATCAATCATGATAAGACATCCTCTATAGAGCAAATTTCTTGAACACAATAAGGTTTATCTGCGGCGCTAGATTACATTTTTAATCGCCAGCAGGCAACTGCGGACCTATGCTGAGACCTTTAGCCAGCAACGCCCTATTGGCAAACAGCCAATAATAGCGCCCACCAATATAAACTCGCTCTAGGATTTGCCACCCTTGGAAACGCGTAATTTGTTCGCCAAATTCATGGCGTTGGTTATGAGAAAACAATAAGAGCAGGGCTGGTTCCGGCTGTTCTGCCAAAGCCGCGGCCTCAGTCAAGGTGGTCAGGCGTTGAGGGCGCAGATCATAAAAAATCAAAAAGCCTTCGGTATTCTCATTCAAGTCATAGCCCCAGAGCCGCGCGTCTGCCGGCAAGGACTTCTTAATGACGGCGCATAGCGGCTTGGCGCTTTTCATATTGTTCATTAATTTTTCAATAAACAATCCCATGGTCAAGCCCACAGCAACAGCTAGCAGAGCTAGGTAGGTCCAGAGCGCTTGCCAACGGCCTTGACTCAAGGCGCGTAACGCGCCAAAGCCGATTAGCGCCAAGCCCAGTGCCCATAGCAGAGAGCCTAGGAAAAAGCGTTTGTAGAACCAGATGGGCGCCAGTGGCAATAGCGCTGTAAGCGCCACCACCGCCCCGCTGAAGATCCACATCAAAATCAGGCACCAAGAGGGGTAAGCTTGCTTTGCCAAGGTCCGTTCAATCCAGGCGCCACAAAATATAGCTAAGGGTGGCAATAGTGGTAGTAGATACTGGTTATCTTTCGAGCCAGCCAGGCTGAGCAAAACCAGCATAGCGCCAATCCACCAAACTAGATAACTCCAAAAACGGCGGGCGCCAGGTAACGCTGTACGCCATTGATCCCAAGCAACCCAAATTCCCGCTGGAACAAGCAAAGTCCAGGGCAAAGCCACCGCCGGTAAGTAAGGCAAATAATAATACCACTCCGCCAATGGGCCTGCTTTGCCTTGTAACCTGTAAAGATTATTCTCAATAAAAAACACTCGAAAATATGTGCTGCCGCCCTTGAGCCAAAGCGCTCCCAACCAAGCTCCGATGATAAAAACCAAAATACCCAACCCTAAAATCGGATAGTAGGAACGCCAGCGTATCCGCGGCCGATAGGTCAAGATAAAACCAGTAATGGCCACTAAAACCATTCCTAAACCCACCCCACCCTTACATAAAAAGGTCAGGCCAAGGCTGATATAAAAAAGAGCGCCCCAAAGATAAGCATGGCGGCCTGGAAGACTTAAGCGATAGAATGACAGCATGGCCAGCACGATAAAAAAGACCAACCCATTATCAATCATGGCTCCATGGTTGACTTCTAGGAATAAGGCCATTGATGCCAAGCTGATCAATGCCCCTTGGGCTCCCACTATATTAAGATGCTGGCGCGCCAAGACATAGACCAAGACTAGTGTGCCCAGAGTAAACAAAAAAACCGGAATACGAACTACCCAATCATGATAGCCCAAAAGTTTAAGCGACCCAGCCAAGGCCCAGGTATACAAAGGCGGCTTTTCAAGAAACAAGTGTTTATTAAGATAGGTGGCAACCCAATTGCCATTCTCGATCATTTCGCGAGCAATGCCAGCTTCTCGAGCCTCGGCGGGCCGCCAAAGATCGTGGCCAAAAGTGCAGAACAGATATAGCGGCAAGGCAATCAGCAATGCTATCAGTAAACCCCGCCCAAAACTCAGCTGCTGCTTTATATGATCAATACTTTGATCCATGTGAAGGCCGCCTAAACTTTTGATGCCAACTCTCCGAGGATAAGCTCACAATCATTAAAACAGTTCGGACCAATCAGCTTTGGGCGCCGTTAAGATAAACAGATACTATTGAAATTAAAAGCTAATTTTAGGCATGTATAGCTCAAAACCATCAGTAGCTTGGCAAACCTGCCGAGCAACTAGCCTTCCTATTAGACCCATGCCCAGTGGGTTGAGCTGATGGCAAAGCCATCTCCAAAAGCAGCGTCTTCAGCAATGGAAGCTTTACATAGCAGCCAACTACCGCACCATATCTAGCAAGGCCATGCCCCCAAGCCTCTTCTATGGAAAACTATTTTAGCTTAAACCTAATGCTGCAAGAATGGATATTTTGAAGGAGGGCTTGATCCGATCTATACTAATTTGTCGGCCGACTCCGCAGGCTTAAGCTCTCAGGACTTGATCAAGAAATTATTAAATACGCTCAAACAGCCTTCTGAATCCAATTATTAAGACTAGCGCTAAACTACCCTGAATGGTTTTTGATATAACTCCCTGTTTCCAGGGCGCGGCCAAGCTGGGCCGCGCGCCAGCCATGCTCTGGGCGCTGGAGATCATGAAGCAGCTCTACGCTTGAACTAAACTCTAGCTGCTAATGGGATTAAAGGGTTAGTAGGCCTTGGCGACTATCACCCGCTGCATGCTGGGTTGACCAGTAAAAACACAACGCCCAGGCTCCTTTTCTGCTTGCAGCGGGATACAACGAATGGTCGCGCCCAGCTCATCGGCTAACTTGGCCTCAGCCGCGGCATCGCCAGCCCAATGGCACAAGGCAAAACCGCCATGGATTTCGGGATGCTCCGCATTTTGTGGGGTAAAAAACAACTTCAAATCTTCCTTGGAATCTATAGCTAGAGTATGTTGATCACGGAATGCACGGGCTCGATCAAGCAGCCCCTGTTGGATTTCTTCCAGGCGCGTTAGAATTGTCTGAACCAACTCCGCCCGCGGCAGGCTTGCTCGCTCCTGGCGGGGGCGATCCCGGCGAGTTAGGCTGACTGAATCAGAAGCGACTTCACGTGGGCCAATTTCCAAGCGGATGGGAATGCCTTTCTTGATCCAGGCCCAAACCTTATCGCCGCCCCGCCCTTCCCGAGTATCCAGCTCCACTGCTAAGGCCTGATCATGATAACGCAGGCCGCGCAATTCAGCGGCCAGGCGCTCACAATAAGTCAAGACCTCGGCGTGGTTAGATTCCTTATGTAAAACAGGCAAAATCACCACTTGAGCTGGCGCTAGACGCGGCGGCAAGATCAAGCCGTCGTCATCACTATGCGTCATTATTAAAGCACCGATCAAACGCGTAGATACCCCCCAAGAGGTAGTCCAAGCGAGCTGCTCTTGGCCGGCGGCATCAAGAAACTTTATCTGCGAAGCGCGCGCGAAATTTTGGCCGAGAAAATGTGATGTGCCGGCCTGCAAGGCCTTGCGATCCTGCATCATGGCCTCGATACTATAGGTAGCCACAGCCCCAGGAAAGCGCTCCAGCGCGGTCTTCTCGCCCATGATCACCGGCATAGCCAAATAATTCTCCGCAAATTCCGCATAGATCTTTAGCATCCGCTCGGTTTCTTCGCGAGCCTCAGCTTCGCTGGCATGAGCGGTGTGACCTTCCTGCCAAAGAAATTCAGTGGTCCGCAGAAACAGACGCGTTCGCATTTCCCAACGGACGATATTAGCCCATTGATTGATCAGCAAAGGCAGATCTCGATAGGACTGAATCCATTTAGCGAACATGGCGCCAATGATTGTTTCCGAGGTTGGCCGAACCACTAAGGGCTCTTCCAAGGGGCCAGCCGGCACCAGTTGTCGTTTGGCATTAAGCTCCAAGCGGTGATGAGTCACCACAGCACATTCCTTAGCAAAACCCTCGACATGCGCGGCCTCCTTCTCCAAAAAACTCAGTGGAATAAAAAGCGGAAAATAAGCGTTACGATGGCCAGTAGCTTTGAACATTCCATTCAATACCCGCTGAATATTTTCCCATAGGCTATATCCCCAAGGCTTAATGACCATGCAGCCGCGCACTGGTGATAATTCGGCCAGATCGCCAGCACGAATCAACTGCTGATACCATTCGGGATAATTTTCTGCTCGGGTCGGGGTAATTCCTGTTTTCAGCGCAGCTGCCATAAAGTTCCCTTTCTCAAGGCCTAGACATGCCAAAAATAAGCGCCTGATATACAAGCCGCATTAGTAATACAAATAAATTTTACCTTAAAATTACAGCTCAAGCATTTTCCACTAAGCCAGAAACATTGATAACCTCAAAAAGTACATCAAAGCAACGCTTTAGCTACAGCCGCGAGTGCCGATAGATCCGTAGATCTCGGCTCATATCCTGCTAATTGGCCAGCCATTTTGGAGCATCGAATTGTATCAATAGCTGCTGTTATAGCAAGCGTATATAGGCGCAGCAAATCATGCCGAGATCGACCCCTGAGACATATTTTGCCAGCAGAATAAAAGGATGCTCGCTTCCTAAAAAATACGCGGCTAGCAGTGCTTGATCCCGGGCCAGGTTTTATTTTAATTCCTGTGCTACCACAGCAGCCAGATCAGAGTTTTCCGCTAGCGCTTCGTAAAATGCGATCATGATGTTCCCCGTGCCGGCGGCGGCAGCCAGACGGATTTCTCTTTGCAAGCGTTGCGGAGATTTTTGATCTAGTCCTGCCAGCACAGCGATAAAAGGAACGAAGTGGTTATTTTGTTGATATATACCTTGCGCTGCTAAAAAAAGTTTGCTGCGCGCTGCGATCTTATCATATGACCAAAAAGGCGGCATGCCGGCAGCAATTGTTTCTGCGCAATAATCCACGGCTAGTTTGTTGCCGAATAATGGGTTGAGGTCAAAGTCGGGATTGATATGAATGGCCAACTTAAGCGACGGCTTGATCCGTTTGAGAACTTCGCTGACTTGCTCTACATAGCGGACCAGGGCCTGTTCCGAAAAATCTTGCAACACTCGACCGCGTGAGGCAGTCGGATGGCGCTTGGCGTAAGCGGCCCGCATTATTTCAGAATATTCGCAGAAACAGGCGTAATAATTCCGATAGCCAACATTATCAAGAAGCAGACCATCTAGCGGATCCGCGCGCAGCAACTTCTCCAAAGCCGTACGCTCCACTTCGAGCAAACCGAAATCGGGGCAGAGCCATGGCCCGGTCTGAATATTATCCCGCTGTGGATTATCTCGATCAGATCGCATCTGAAATTCTTCATCCATAGTAATTCTTTGAAGATAATTAGCGTGCTCACTATAGAAATCAGAAGGGGCCAGCCCTCGCAAGCAGCTGACCCAGGCATAAAATTGTAGCCCCTGCTCATGGGCGGCGCTAAGCAACTTGCTATTGGGCCGAGCTATGATCACGTTGAATCCCATTGTTTTAGCCTGCTCTACCACAAGCTCTATTTTAGAGAGTGCTTGTAAACCTGTGGCCTCTACCCAGAGCGCTTTCCAGCTCAAGGTCGGTTGAGGGCTATTCGTGGAGACGGCTATAGTATTGAGGTGATTTGGTTCAGCCGCGGAAGCGCTGATCGTTAAAGCGGTCGCCAGATATACAGCCAAAACAGCCCAGCCAGCTGTTCGTATACTTTGCTTCATTGACATTAATCTCATAGTACCCCGGGCGGGATTTGAACCCGCGACCTGCGGATTAGGAATCCGCCGCTCTGTCCAGCTGAGCTACCGGAGCATGTAAACACCCTCTATCGCATGGGTTTTAAGCTAACACATGCCTAAGCCTCTTGACAATCTTAGAGAGAGCATTTTGTTCTTTACTCTCGAGCTACTTGCCTGGCAAACAATTGATTAGAGTGATATCATGCCAAAAATGCTGATAACATTTATTAGACAAGAAGGCCAGTTACAAGAGAGAGGAGCTTATCCCAACAGGCTCTTGAGATATCATCAGGGCTATGTAGGCAAAGCGTTAACTAATTTACTCCGCATAGCCACTTTGTCTTTTGACCAAGCCCGCCTTTTCTGCTAGATTGCTTGTTAAACCTCAATTTTCTAGGAATAACCCTTTATGAGTAAGACAAAATCAGCCTATAGCGCAGCCGGGGTTGACATAGATGAAAAAATGTCGGCTCTCCAGGCTATCAAACGCCTAGCTAAAACGACAGCCGTGCCAGGTCAACTCAGTAACATTGGCGCCTTCGGTGGTATCTTTGCAGCGCCGGGAAAGAGCCAGGCTCTGGTTGCCAGCACCGACGGCGTAGGCACAAAACTCAAGGTGGCGGTCATGGCCGGGCGCCACGACACCGTGGGGCAAGATATTGTCAATCATTGCGTCAACGATATTTTAGTGCACGGCGCCAAGCCGCTATTTTTTCTTGACTACTTTGGAACCGCTGGCTTGCAAGCAACTGTTTTTCGGCAAGTCGTCAGCGGTATTTGCAAAGCCTGCCGTGCCAACCATTGCGCCCTGCTTGGAGGAGAAACGGCAGAAATGCCAGGCCTTTATCCGCCCGGCGAATACGATCTGGTGGGCACCATTGTAGGAACCGTGGAACGCCGCAAGATCATTACCGGAAAAACCATCCGGCCGGGCGATATCTTGATTGGCCTGCCCTCTTCTGGTTTGCACACCAATGGTTATTCGCTGGCGCGAAAAATCATTTTTGAAAAAGCAAAATTGGCTCTCGCCGACAAATTGCCCGGCACCAACCGTAGTGTGGAAGATCTACTCTTGATAGCGCACCGCAGTTATCTCAGGCCGGTAGAGCGCCTGATGAAGCAGGTTACTATTCGCGGTATGGCCCACATAACTGGCGGAGGATTCCCCGATAACCTGGCGCGGATGGTGCCGCAAGCAACGACGGCGGTGATTGATCGTTCGGCTTGGGCCGTGCCACCGCTTTTCCAGTTTCTACAACAGCGCGGCCAGGTCGAGCGGGCTGAAATGTATCGAGTCTTCAACATGGGGATCGGCCTGGTGATCGCGCTGCGCCAGGCCCAACTAAAATCTGCCTTGGCCATCTTGAAATCAGCATGCGCCAATCCAATAACAATCGGGTGGATTGAAAAAGGCCGCGACCCTGTCCAGCTAATCAATTGATGGATGATTGACGCGAAAACTCGTTGCCTCTACAAGATAATTAGATATAGTCTAAGCGATTTAAAAAATAAGTTCATTGGCGGAGACCGTGTTATGACTTCCCCTGCCTCGCAACCCGTATCAGTCGTTACTGGTGGAGCCGGCTTTCTGGGCTCACATCTCTGCGATCTGCTGGTCAGCCAAGGACATCACGTTATCTGTGTAGACAACCTACTAACTGGCAGCCGAGAAAACATTCGTCAACTAGAAGGACAATCTAACTTTTCTTTCATCAAACAAGATGTAACCAAATCCCTGCAGATTGAAGGTCCGGTACACTTCATTTTTCATTTTGCCTCTCCGGCTAGCCCCATTGACTATCTCAAGCTTCCCATACAAACTCTAAAAGTTGGTTCCCTGGGAACCCATAACGCCCTGGGATTGGCGCGGGTCAAGCAGGCCGTTTTCCTGTTGGCTTCTACCTCCGAGGTCTACGGCGACCCCTTGGTTCATCCTCAGCAAGAATCCTATTGGGGCAATGTTAACCCCATCGGGCCGCGGGGAGTTTACGACGAGGCGAAACGTTTCGCCGAAGCCATAACCATGGCTTACCATCGCACTCACTCCCTCAACACCAAAATCGCCCGTATTTTCAATACCTATGGCCCGCGTATGCGCCCTAACGATGGTCGGGCCGCCCCGGCCTTCATTAAACAGGCGCTCAGCGGCATGCCCCTAACCGTCTTCGGCAATGGTCGCCAAACACGCAGCTTTTGTTATGTTTCCGATTTGATTCGCGGCATTTATCTTTTATCGTTAAGCGATTTTCACGAGCCTGTTAATATCGGCAATCCTCAAGAAATGACCGTGATCGAATTGGCCAAAAAAATTCTAGAGATCGCCGACTGCCATTCGGAAATAGAATATCATCCTTTGCCCGTGGATGACCCCAAGAGCCGCCAACCTGATATCACCCTGGCTAAAAAACTCTTGAAATGGGAGCCAGAAATTGGCTTGGAAAAAGGCTTACAGAAGACCATTGCATATTTTCGTAACCTACTCGAGCCCCAGCAAGGCAAGCAATTATGATATTGCGCTATATATTAGCGGATGGTGCCGCGCGAGAAGTCGAACTCGGCTCCCAGCCAATTAACCTTGGCCGGGCGGGCGATGCCGATATACAGATCAACGATAAGCTGGTCTCACGCACCCACTGTGGCATCACATTTTGGGATAACGCCTATTTTCTACGCGATTTTAAATCGCGCAACGGTACCTTTGTTAATGGCCAAAAAATCGCGCTGACCCAGCTGCATCCCGGCGATCACATCCGCATCGGAAACACGACCTTAATCTTGGCCAACCGACCCCGCAAAGGGACTGATACTGTAATCCAGGAAGTAAAAGATGAGATGGCCAAGGGCAAGGGCTATCACACCATTCTCCAAGAAATCATTAAAGACGAAAACAAATCTTGATGCCGCCGCCAGCCGGCCAGTCATTTTACAGGCCAGCCGGTGCTGATGCGATTGTTACGGATAGCCTCACGAATCGTTAAAATATCATCCTTGATATGCCGAGGAATCTGCTGCTCAAAATCATGATACGGCGCCAAAGCCACTAAATCGTTGGCCAGCGTTCCGGTCATAACTCCAGCGCCACGATAGCTATCAACCAGCACGGCCTGCACTAGAGTGTAAACGGCCCGATCCATTTTTTTCAAGCAGGAAGTCAACAAGCGATCCTTGACTGCCGGCAGAGTGTAATACTGATCAACGTCAACGCCAATGCCCCACTTGGCCTGTTTCTTTACCGCCAGCAATGCGCCGATTCCAGTCTGGCCGGCCGCGCTGAAAATAACCGAGGCGCCGTCAGCTATCAAGGCGCTGGCGATGGCTTGACCTTTCTGAGGGTCTTCAAAAGTGTCAGCATATTTGCCGACTACGCGGACCTGCTTATGATATTTTTGATTATAATGTTCTACCCCCGCCCGATAGGGTTCGATAAATTGCTCCACCGCGGCAATTTTTACGCCGCCCACGTAAGCAACTTGGGCGCTCTGGGCCTGCTGAAGGTCTGCCCAGGCCGCCGCCAAAAAACCGGCCTGAAAAGCTACCTGATCCACTTGAAAAGACAAGCTTTGCACATTGGGAAGTGGTGGATAAAACAGGCCATCAATTAGGGCAAATTTTATGCCGGGATTGTTCTTGGCCACCAGGGCTAGATCTTCTTGCATTAAAGCGCCAACGCCGATCACTAAGCCGCATCCGGATTTCACTAAGTCGTTTAAATTGTTTTGATAATCCCCCGGGCCAGGCGATTCACGAAAATAGCCTTCTATTTTAAAATCACGCATGGCCTGCTCTAGGCCAGCCTTACAGGCTTGATTAAAACCTGCATCCTTAAAGGAACTAACATCGGCAACCATACCGACTTTTAAGGTAGCTGCGTTCAGCGTCGCCGCGCAAGCCAGCCAAGAGGCCCATACTAAAAAAATCTTCCTATAATGCATAGCACAGCTCCAGACAGCAGCAGATTAGCCTCAAACGCCCAATAAACTTGCCTTCAAGCAGACAAGGCTGACGCAAATTGCTGATTAAAATCCTAGCTTAATTTGATTGGCCTAGCAATTGAATTAGAACAGCGCCGCACTGCCAGCTGACCTATAGCTTAGCAGGTCAGGCCATCAGCCAAGATCAAATTACTTCCAAAGCATCGCGATGCGGCAATACCGGAAAGGGATGGTGCGGCTCAGTCTGATACCAATAGACCAGCGAAGCTATATCTTCTTGCAGCGGTAAATGGCACCCCGTGCTGCGCCAACCGATCGCTTGTATGGTTACTTTAATATCTTGGGCAAAACGAATTGGGTCCATGATATGGAAGCGATAAAGGCCACGATGGTTAGCTGGCTTGCCATCGCAAGATCCTAATGGATACCTTAGAAATGGTGCAGAGAAAGTTTGCCCAAAACACCAGGCTCCGCCAAAATAATCCGCGGGACCGATGCCGCAAATCGTCGGAAACGCCTTATCGCCATCAATAAACATTTTGATTTCACCTTCGCCCCATCATTCAAACTGCGGCATTATGCGTACGCGGCATCGCCATCCGAGAAACCGTGCTGCCGGATATTGTGAATAGGCCGACGGAGTCTGACGATATTTTAATCATGTTTTTTCATGATGCAGCCATCATCGGATCAGACTCCGGCGCGCCCAGCCACCCTCCCAATAGCTTAATAATCTGGCCGCGCAAGGCTGCTCACTATTACGGCAATCCCGATCAAGCCTGGCGCCATTCCTGGACACATTGCGATGGCAGCCTACTGCCTAAGCTATTGGCTCAAGAGCAGCTACCCATGGCCACAGTCATTCCCTATATCGATGCTAGCTTGCTAGAAAATTAGCTATTGGCTCTGCACCAGGCACTGACCGCTGGCCAACCAGCGGACCTGGCCATAGTTCGCAATATTTTACACAATTGGGTTCGTGACATTCGCCGGCTATTGCGGCCGAATTTAAATCGGGATGTTCCTCCGGCCTCTTTATTGCAATTGCGCTTCTATATGGAAACCAATTTTTCCAGCAACCCCAGAACCTAACTCAACTTTCCCGGCGTACCAATCTTTCCAAGCCATATTGCTGCGTCCAATTCAAACGCTATTTCGGCGTGGCGCCGACGGAATGGTTGATAGGTCTGCGCATGCGCCAAGCTGCTTATCTTTTACACGATCGCAGCCTCCTAATTAGCGATGTAGCGACTCACAGCGGATATCCAGATTGCTATTACTTTTCGCGGCTGTTCAAGAAACGTTTTAAGATTTCTCCGCCAGCTTATCGCCGAAATATTGAGCGGGCCTAAGCTGATAACTCCAGCACACAAGCTTGACTCATTTAGGGGGCTATTGCACCATTGCTTACGGCATGCGCAGATTATATACAACGCTCTATTTCGTGTCCGGGTTCACGGTTTTAGCCATAGAAACGATCTGGATCCGTCTGCTGGCGCTCGACATCGGCAACACCGCCCTGTCTGGAGCAATGGTCATCTGCGTTTTTTTTATTGGCGGCGCTATCGGCAATTTGGCAGCTGCTGGGCTAGCGGGGTCGGTTAGCCGCCCCGCCAGGTTATACGGCTTAGCCGAAATCGCTTTCGCCCTAAGCGCCTTATTGCTTATAAGCTATCAGCGACCATTATGGATGTTAATTAACCCTGGGATCACGACTGGTCTGGCTAGCCAACTGCTTAAAGTGATTAGCCTGATCGCTCTGCCCAGCATTTGCGCTGGCGCCTCCTTCCCTTTGCTCACAGCAGCTTTACTTCAACACGCCGATTCGCGCACTCGAGTGGCCGGCGGCCTATATCTTTCCAATCTCTTGGGCGCGGCGGCGGGAATAATTATCGGTGGCATACTTTTACCGATGCATTTTGGGTATGCTCAGACCACCCTCTGGGTAACGGCCAGTGGTTTTACAGCAGGCCTGACCGCCATCCTGGCAAGCCAGCGGCTGCCCTTGCGCCGGCCAGGCCGCAGCGCGCCCTGCAAGGTCTCGACCCAACCTGGCGATTATGGAATGGAACTAAAAGCAAGCACAGGTTATGCCATCATGTTTTTCTCCGGCGCGCTCAGCTTGGGTCTGGAAGCGCTGGTGCTGATGTATTTTATGCAATGCGGCCTAGGCTCCATTTATCTGGCTGGCGCTACAATTCTAGCCTTTCTGATTGGCTTAAGTGCTGGTTGCGGCGGCGCTGTTTTACTGCGCAAAAGCAACCGGCCGCCACAAACTCTGCTAGCTCTAGGATGTTGGGTTACTGGCGCAGTTTTAGCTTTATATCCCCATTTATTTCAGAAATTACTGACAATGGCCTGGATGACGACATCCTCTTCTAGCCTCCCTGCCCTAGCCAGTATATTGATGGGCAAGGCCATAGTGATCCTCCTGCCCATGCTGATCATGGTTGGCGCGGTTTTTCCCCTAACATGGGATAGCATCAAACAGCTGGAGGTGCGCCATGGCCGTGTTCTAGGATTTGCATCTGCCTTCAATAAATGCGGCGGCGCACTAGGGGCCCTGCTGATACCTTTCGTCTTAGTGCCTATTTGCGGCCTGCCGATAACCCTGCTGTTAATAGCCAGTGGCTATTTACTGCTGGGGCTAAGAGTGGAGCTAAGCTGCCCGCTCGAGCGGCTCTCTTTACGCCCAAAAGCCATTCTGCTGCGCGCCGCGCCAGTGAGCCTGTTGCTGCTCAGTTGGTTATTCATTCGCGACCCAATATGTCTCGCGCCTGAAACAAGCTTGTTAGGATTATATCAAGGCCACGGCAATGTAACCGCCGTTGTGCAAACGGCCGGGTCACGGCACATTATCCTCAATCAGCTCTATCAACTCAATGGCACTCAAGAAGCCTTACTCAGCCAACAACAAGAAGGCTGGATTCCTTTGCTATTTCGCGAGAATACTCAGCGGGTGCTTTTTATCGGCATGGCTTCTGGTATATCCGCTGCCGCCACCCTGGACTTTCCCATCGCCGAGCTGCAGGCGGTGGAGCTTGTCCCAGAAGTTATCGCGGCAGCCCAGCAACATTTCGCCCAATGGAACCAGCCACTTTTTAGCGACCCTAGGGCTCGAGTAATTGCCAATGACGGGCGCTATATCATGCAATCGGCCAAACAACCTTTCGATCTGATCATCTGCGATCTGATGCACCCTAAATTAGAAGGAACCGCCAATCTTTATTCCCGCGATTTTTTCGCCGCGGCCGAAAGGGCTCTTTCAACGCATGGGCTCTTCTGTCTTTGGCTGCCCCTCTACCAATTGGACCACGATTTAACCGACATGGTGCTAGGCACCTTCCGGGATGTATTTCACCATGCCATAGCTATCCGTGGCAACTTTGACCCCTTCTGCCCTATTATCGGCCTGCTCGGTTCACGCGAACCGCTGGATTGGTCGGATGATTTTTTACAGAGCCGTTGGCAAACGGCCAGTATACAACAGCTTGCAGCCCGATCTGTCTTCTTCAGATCCGTCGCCAATTTACGCCTTTTAATGCTGGGCGATATGCAGGCGGTTAAAAATGAATGGCGCAATCTTCCTTTAAACAGCGATGATCGTCCGCTGTTCGCCTTTCTGGCCCCTAAGGAAATAGCTCCCGGCCAAAACCTACGTGGAACCAGCTACCTGGATTATTTTGGACGCCAATTACTCTCACCTTATTACCCCTCATGCCAGCTAAATGATGGCGATCTCCTGGCGACCCAAAAAGGACAATTGGCCGGCAACTATCTCTTCGCCGCGGCCATTGCGTTAGCTCCGATTCCGACCAGTCCGAGCGAACGAAACAGAAGAGATAAACAGGCTCTCCTTTACCTCCAAGCAGCTCTGGCCTTGGCTCCGGATGCACAGATAACCCTGGAAGATCTAAGCCAATGATCAAAAACCTTGATCACACTCATTGAGCTATGTTCGTGAAATAATCATTGATCTATTAGGCTTAGGCTACTAGTATCGCTCCGGTTATCGCGGAACATTGAGGCGAGATAGCTCAGTTGGTAGAGCAGCGGACTGAAAATCCGCGTGTCGGCGGTTCGATTCCGCCTCTCGCCACCCTCACCTGCGCTCTTATTAGAGAAGTTAAATTACAGATAGGCGCTCAAGCATCCCAAGAAAGTCTACTTCGTCAGCTTGACCTTGCTTGAAATTTAACAAGTCCCTTCAGATTTAGTGCTCTCTTAGCAGCAAGGCTAGCGGTCTTCATCATAGATGCTCCTGCTAGGTCGCAGCAGCCCTGCGATAATGTCAGAAGGCCCCGCCCTCAGCAGGGCATCGAGTGTTCCTCGTCTGCAACTCAAGGCGCTAAGGCAGCTGACTAGCAACCATTTAGGCCTCAGCGGGCTGGTGCTGACTCTTTGAGCTACTCTGATTTAGTCTGGCAGCATATCTACGATCTGGCCGATCTTCGTGCTGGCCAATCAATGACTGGCGGGGATTACTCTAGGGATCAGCAGCATGCTCATTTTGAAAGTTGATAAGCTAGGCAACATTTAGATTATAGACTAGCCAATGCTGTTGATGTTTGTGACTATCCTAATAGCCTCCTGGAAATTAATGATTATTTTTTGGAACGATAGCCCCCGACCGCCAATAGCATGGCTGCGTTAACGTTCAAGACCTATGCTTCATTGATAGTACAATTGGCTGTGCTGGCTATTATAAGCCCGAATAATTAGCAATAAAATAAATCTAATTATCATGCTTAGCTTTCTCGAAGGAAAAGTCCTGCTTTACTTCTTAGGGCAAGTGCAATAGATTCTGGCTATCTTTGCGCACGGCTGCATTTTCTAGCAAACTGAAGCCGCTGGCGACAAAACAGAGAACCATTATAACTTTTTTAGCCGAGCACAAGCCTATCTCAATTAAACCAATCAGATGGAGATAACCATGAATTATGAGTTGATAGCTAACACCCTGCGCCTGCTTGCCGTTGATGGAGTGCAAGCGGCCAACTCAGGCCATCCCGGCATGCCTATGGGCACGGCCGACTTCGCCACAGTCCTGTTTCTGAAACATCTCCAACATTGCCCCAGCAACCCCATTTGGCCGAATCGAGATCGCTTCGTGCTCTCGCCAGGGCATGGCTCCATGCTGCTTTATGGTCTGCTACATCTATCCGGATATGATTTGAAGCTCGCCGATCTAAAACAATTTAGGCAATGGGGCAGCCGCACGCCCGGTCATCCTGAATACGGCATTACCCCCGGCGTGGAAACCAGCACCGGCCCCTTGGGCCAAGGCTGCGGCAATGCCGTAGGCATGGCCCTGGCCGAAGCCATGTTGGCGGAGCGCTTCAACACGGATCAAGAAAAGATCGTGGATCATTACACCTATGCCATCTGCAGCGATGGCGACTTGATGGAAGGCATCTCGCACGAAGCCTTCTCCCTGGCCGGCCATCTAGGCCTGCACAAATTGATCCTATTTTATGACAGCAATCGTATCACCATAGAAGGATCTACCAATCTAGCCTACAGCGACGATGCCAAGCAACGCTTTGAAGCCTATAATTGGAACGTTTTAGAGGTAGATGGACATGACTATGGCGCCATTGATCAGGCCTTGACGCAGGCGCGCCAGGAGACCAGCCGTCCCAGCCTGATCATCGGACATACCCAGATAGCCAAGGGCTGCCCCAATATGGTCGGCCGGGCGGAATCTCATGGCGCGCCGCTGGGCCCCGATGAAGTTAAGGCCACTAAACAAAACCTAGGCTTCCCAGTCGATCAAACCTTCATTGTACCCGAAGAAGTCCGCGCGGCTTTTGCGGCGCGTTTAAAGGGACTGCAAGCTAAAGCATCCCTATGGGAATCCTTGTTCTGCCGCTGGCGCACCACCCATCCTCAAAAAGCTCAGGCTTGGGATGCAGCTCACCAACTAGTGCTGCCCGATAAGCTGGAAACTCTCATGCCCAAATTCGATCCTGCTAAGCCCATGGCTACCCGTAATGCTTCTCATAGCATCATGCAAAATTTATCCCAAGCGATACCCTACTTAGTAGGCGGCTCGGCCGATTTGGCGCCCAGCACCAGAACAAACCTGGAAGGTCAAGGCGATGTAGGGCCAGGGAACTTTTTAGGCCGCAACCTGCACTTCGGGATCAGAGAGCACGCGATGGGCGCCATAATGAACGGCATGGCACTGCATGGCGGATTCCGCGTTTATGGCGCCACCTTCCTGGTCTTCTCGGATTACTGTAAGCCGGCTATCCGCCTGGCTTGTATGATGAAATTGCCCGTGATTTATATATTCACTCACGATAGCTTCTACGTTGGCGAAGATGGCCCCACCCACGAGCCGTTAGAGCAGATCGCCAGCCTTCGACTACTGCCGCACATAACTGTAATGCGCCCGGCTGATCCTACCGAGACAGCTGCGGCCTGGATGGCGGCCTTAAAAAACCTGAATGGCCCAACTGCCATTCTGCTAACGCGCCAAAACATGCCGGTGATTGACCGCGCGCAATTTCCGCCAGCCCAACGTCTTGAGCAAGGCGCCTATGTGCTTTGGCAAAGCGCTAAGGGTCGCCCTAATATGATCCTGATCGCTAGCGGTTCTGAGGTGCAGCTAGCCTTGGACGCCGCTCAGGAACTAGCTCAAGATCCTAGCCTAATCATTCGAGTAGTCAGCATGCCATCTTGGGAATTATTTGAACAACAACCAGCTAAACTCAAAAATGCGGTTTTGCCGCCCTATTGCAAACGCCGTCTCTCCATTGAGGCCGGCTCTGTTATGGGCTGGCAAAAATACACGGGGGCCAAAGGCCGCGCGTTTGGCCTGGAGCATTTTGGTGCATCAGCCCCCTATAAAGTATTGGCCAAAGAATTTGGATTCACCGTAGCAAACATTGTTCAAATCGTTAAGCAAATGACTAGCTAAGATGGCACGATTTATCATTAAAGGCCAACGCCGCTTAAAGGGAAGCTTCCAGCCAGCCGGCAATAAGAATGCGGTTTTGCCCATGCTGGCCGCCTGTCTGCTTACTGAAGATACGCTGGAGTTGAATAACGTCCCCTTGATCGAGGACGTATTCACCATGCTGGAGATTTTAGAGAATCTTGGCGTAAAAATCAGCCGGCAAGGCCGACGAATACGCGTCTGCGCCGCTGGGATCCGCAAACGGCGCCTCAATCGCGAGCTCTGCCATCGCGTCCGTTCTTCCATACTCATAGCCGGGCCCATGGCGGCGCGCCATGGCTTAGCTACCTTATACCCACCGGGCGGCGATGTGATTGGCCGCCGCCGC
>CAYUHK010000020.1:0-4251 GCA_964444425.1 uncultured Verrucomicrobiota bacterium | reverse complement strand
GCATTTTTGGGGATTACAAGCCCTGGGCATTGAATCACAACGAGGCCAACACTATACATTTCGCCGTAAGCTATTGCGCGGCGCCAATATACTGCTGGATGAAGCCAGCGTGACAGCCACGGAAAACATTTTGATGGCCGCGACTTTAGCGCAAGGCTCTACAACGATTTTTAATGCCGCTTGCGAACCGCATGTTCAAGACCTCGCCACGCTCCTGAATAAAATGGGCGCCCGAATCAGTGGGTTCGGCACCAATCGCATTTCTGTGACAGGCGTCGATAGCCTGCATGGCGCCAAACATAGAGTGGCGCCCGACCACGTGGAGATTGGTAGTTTCTTAGCCGCCGCCGCAGCCACCGGTGGCGAGCTAACCATTATGGAGGCCACGAAGGATATGTTAGCACCTATTTTGCCTCCCTTGCGCGTGCTTGGCTTAAACCTCAAGTTTAACGACAATAAACTGCAGCTTATCGCACGGCGCCAATTGCGCGTGCAATATGAGCTCGATGCGGCGATTCCTAAAATTGAGGATGGCCCTTGGCCAGCTTTTCCGTCGGATCTGATGAGCGTGGCGATAGTGCTGGGGACTCAGACTGAAGGCACAACCCTGTTCTTTGAAAAAATGTTTGAAAGTCGCATGGTGTTCGTTGATCGCCTAATCAATATGGGCGCGCGCATCATCCAGTGCGATCCACATCGTGTGGTGGTCATAGGGCCAACACGACTACAGGCCCTACGTCTATCCAGCCCAGATATCCGGGCCGGAATGGCCATGTTAATCGCGGCCTTATGTGCCAAAGGCGAAAGCGTTGTTGAAAACGCTCAAATCATTGATCGCGGCTACGAACGTGTAGATCAACGCTTGCGCGCTTTGGGCGCCGATATCGTCCGCGTCAAATGATGATCTCTCCGGCCCGCCGACAGCCAGGCGTCCCTGAAACAGCTCTCTAGCAACAGTTTTATTTTGATGGCGCTGGATTAGCCGGATGTCCTTTTTTCATTCCGCGCTCACGCTGAGGACCAGTGGCTGCTTCAGAATGCTCGCGTAAACGTTGACGCAGCTCTGGGCGCAACTTATGCATGTTAGCTCGTTCTTGCGGCGAAAGACGAGCGCTAACAGCCAAACGTCCCTGAACCTGGACTTTAGTTGTTTCCGCGTTAATCTGGGCTAGATTATTGGCTGCCGCCAAGATAGCTGACTCATCCAAAACGGCGGCGGTAAGCAAATGATCGAGCTCGGCTTCAACCTGATCGCGCTGAGCCTTCAACTGCATCATGTTTTGACGGGTTACCAGCATCAACTCCTTGATCTCATCAGCCTGTGTTTGGGACAGCCCCAATTGGCTAGCCAATCCAGCCTGAGGCTGCCCATGACGTTCTTTAGCCTTGCCTGGCTTGGCCTGAATAGCGTCGGCCGGAGCCGCGGCCACCATTAATCCAGTCAGTAATGTAAGTAACCCTAAAGTTTTAATATTGTTCATTAGCAAGACCTCCATTATTGGTGTATATTCAATTAACGTTTAGTCAAACAATTTATTGTGCCCTTTAAACTATTCTGCCCAGACTCACTTTTGATCGGGATAGCGCTAGATTGCCAATCACAGCTTGACAGCCCCCAGGTATTTACGCATCTTACTGAATAACGCCATTGCCAAAGGGGCCGTTAACTCAGCGGGAGAGTGCGATCCTCACACGGTCGAAGTCACAGGTTCAAATCCTGTACGGCCCACCAGTCATTATCAAAATATTCTAGATAGTAGTTCATCCTCTGGCTGGGCTCATCCTGAGGGGGACCAGGCTAGCTATAAAAGATTCCTTGGCTGCGCTACGGCAAGGCCCAGACATGCCTAGGAGCCAGCTATTTGGGGAGCGGCTCTATGAAAAGGCGTTGACAATAGAGCTGTAATAAGACAGATTAAACCGCTCATTGTATAACGGGCATCAGTAAATTGGGCGCTGATAGAAATAGCTAAAAGAGAAAGGTAACTGCTATGGCTAAGAGCGATTCTCCGATCCAGCGATATACTCATAATCCCATTCTCACTGCAGCGCAGATTCCCTATCCTGTCCATACGGTACACAATGCCGCTACGACGAAAGACAAGGAAAATTATTTAATGCTATTTCGCGCCCACAGATCAACTGGCCTATCTATATTGGGATTAGCGGAAAGCCAAGATGGCTTCAATTTTACTCCGCGTTCTACCCCCTTACTAACTCCCTGTAATAAAGGCGACTATGCCCGTTATGAAAAAAGTCTGGAGGATGCACGGATCACCCAATTAGATGGCGCCTTCTATATAACCTATAGCTGCTACTCTGGACTGGGAGTACGCATCGGCTTGGCGCGGACCACAGACTGGCGCACGGTAGAACGTTTGGGCATGATAACCCCCTTGGGCTTTCGTAACTGTGCTCTTTTTCCTGAAAAGTTTAAGGGTAAGTATCTAGCTCTCTTCCGGCCCAACGTAACCGATGACGGGACGACTCGCGCGATCTGGTCCGCTGAATCTAGCGATCTGATTCATTGGGGCAACTGGCAAGAATTGATCCGCCCTGTGCCCTATCATTGGGACGGCGAATATATAGGCCCGGGCGCTCCACCATTTCGCTTCGAGCAATACTATCTTAATATTTACCATGGAGTATTTCCTACCGCTGAAGGGCGTGTTTACCGCCTTGGCATCGCCTTGCACGACGCTGCCGATCCGCGCCGCGTAGTGGCCGTGGGCAACCGCTGGATTCTAGCCCCGCAAGATAACTGGGAGATGATCGGCTATGTTCACAACGTGGTTTTCAGTTGCGGCGCCATTCCAGAGTCGGACGGAACAGTAAAAATTTATTGGGGAGGATCCGACAAGGTTATGTGTGCAGGTTCTGCTCGCATCAGCGATCTAGTGGAATATTGTCTTGAGGATACCAGGGCGCCCTTATAAACCAATCGCACAAAATGGCCACTCTAAAAAAACTACACCAATTAGCGCAGGCGCACGGCACACCCTTGTTCGTGCTCGACCATGATATATTGCGACGCAATTATTTAACCTTTAAGAAGCACCTGCCACGTGTGCAAGCCTACTATGCGGTTAAGGCCAATCCTCACCCCGCTATAGTGAAGACTCTTTATGAGGCCGGAGCGAGCTTTGATGTAGCCTCCTGGCCAGAGTTTAAGATCGTCTACGCGCTGATCAAAAACCTGCCGCCGGCGCAACGCCAAGAGTGGATTTGGGATAAAATCATCTATGCCCACCCGATAAAAGCCGACGAAACCTTGCGCAAGTTGGATAGATACAAAGTTCTAGTTGCATATGACAACCAGGAAGAAATTAAAAAAATCAAACAATATGCCCCCCACTCCGGCCTGGTCTTGCGCCTCCAAGTGCCCAATACCGGAGCAATGGTTGAATTATCATCCAAGTTTGGAGCGGCCCCGGGCGCAGCAGTGGATTTGATACTTGAGGCGGCCGCCGCTGGCCTAGTGGTGGAAGGATTGAGTTTTCATGTCGGCAGCCAAACCACCAACTTTGATAACTACATCCAAGCTATCAACCTGGCAGCCAACGTATTTAAGGAAGCTCAAGATCGCGGCTATCATAAAATGAACCTGCTGGATATCGGCGGAGGATTCCCCGCACCCTATGATGCTAGCGTAAAACCATTTCGATCACTAGCTCGTAAAATCAATGCCGAACTCGAACGGCTTTTCCCGGCCGAGATTCAGATTTTGGCTGAGCCCGGCAGATTCCTGGTAGCGACCGCCGCCACCGCCATCGCCACAATAATCGGCAAGGCTGTACGCGATGGCAAGCTTTGTTATTATATTGACGATGGCGTCTATCAAACCTATTCAGGCATTATCTTCGACCATTGCCGCTATCGTTTAGAAGCGTTCCAAAAAGGCCCCGCTGAAATTTGCACCGTCTTTGGCCCAACCTGTGATGCCCTGGACATGCTGAGCATCGCAGAGGAACTACCTGGCAATCTAGAGCGCGGTGATCTGCTCTACAGCCGCAACATCGGCGCCTATAGCGTGGCTTCATCCACCGCATTCAATGGCTTCCCGCCGGCCACGATCGTTCATATCAATCAATGAGCTGACGCCGGCAACCCTTGAAAGAAACGCTAATTCATGTTGGACTAAAGAGCTATTGGCTTTTATATTATAAGCCATGAAACATCAGCTTTGTGTTTATGGGCATCCAACCTTGCGCCAGCCAGCCGATCCAATAGCCTTGATTGATAAGGCCATTA
>CAYUHK010000019.1:13301-31098 GCA_964444425.1 uncultured Verrucomicrobiota bacterium | reverse complement strand
TTCGGCGGCGGTGTTTGGCCGTCGCTGAATTGCGCGGGATTGAACGGCACCACCTGGAATCGCGGCGACGAGAGCATCGCCTCTTGCGACAGGTCCACGTTTTTGACCGTCCAAACCGCTTTGAGCATATCGAGCCGGAATTAGTGGGCAATGAACGCCGTATATTGATTTCCGAGCTTTCCGGTGGCAGCAATGTTCTGCTCAAGGCGATCCAGATGGGAGTGGAGATGAATAAGTCTTCCCCCGAGGTGCGCGATGTGCTGGCTCGGCTGGAACAGATGGAGCAAAAGGGCTATGAATTCGAGGCGGCCGATGCGTCGTTCAGGCTGCTCATTCATAAGGTCTTAAAGAAACATAAATCCTTCTTTGGTTTGGAAGGCTTTCGGGTCATTGTCGAAAAACGGGATAAAAAAGAACCGAGTCGCTCGGAAGCAACCATCAAATTAAATGTTGGCGGTGAAATTGAACATACTGTTGGCGAAGGCGATGGGCCGGTCAATGCTTTGGATAATGCCCTGCGCCGCGCCCTGACCCGTTTCTATCCAGCTATCGCTAAGGTGGCCTTGACCGATTATCACGTACGCATCTTAGAACCAGAGGTAGGCACGGCCGCTAAAACCCGAGTGATCATCGAATCCAGCGATGGCCGCAATATCTGGGGCACTGTCGGGGTTTCAGAGAATATCATTGAAGCTTCCTGGGAAGCCTTGGTGGACAGCGTGGAATATAAATTACTGATGGATGAACAAGAAGCTCGCAAACAGGCTCAATCTAAAAAATCTGTTTGATGAGTGAGATGCCAGGGCGTCCAAATTAGGCTCCTCAGGCGCTGTTCAAGAGTATTCAAATAGATTCATAATATAGCCCCTGCTGAGCTTAGCCTTAGCTGCTTTAGCTCTAACTATCTGAATAGCCCATGCAAGCTTTGGATAAAAGATATAATGCGGAACAAGTAGAGGCGCAGTGCTATGCCCGTTGGCTGCAGGCCAAGCTTTTTCACGCTGAGGCCAGTCGCGCTGGCCAGCCGTACTCTATAGTGATTCCTCCGCCGAATGTCACCGGCATTTTACATATGGGCCATGCCCTAAACGTGACGATCCAGGATATCCTGATCCGCTGGCGCCACATGCAGGGCTATAATACGCTCTGGGTTCCTGGAACCGATCATGCCGGCATTGCCACCCAAAATGTTGTAGAGCGCGCTCTGCATAAGGAAGGCAAAAAACGCGAGGATCTAGGGCGAGACCAGTTTGTTAAACAGGTCTGGGCATGGCGCGAGAAATACGGCAGTACCATCATCCAACAGTTAAAAAAACTGGGGGTGGCCTGTGACTGGGACAGGGAATCTTTCACTCTGGATCAGGGTCTTAGTGCTGCGGTTATAGAGGCCTTTATTCGTCTCTATAAAAAAAATCTGATCTATCGTGGCCATTATATTATTAATTGGTGTCCGCGTTGCCGCACCGCCTTGGCTGATG
The DNA here is from genome assembly GCA_964444425.1 of uncultured Verrucomicrobiota bacterium. Classification (GTDB taxonomy): domain Bacteria; phylum Verrucomicrobiota; class Kiritimatiellia; order JAAZAB01; family JAAZAB01; genus CAYUHK01. The sequence continues at coordinate 29,620 of CAYUHK010000019.1, read as the reverse complement.
AAGAAAGCACCCGAGTTGAAACTAAAGCTCATCTCTATTATATCCGCTATCCTCTTGTCGGCGCTAAAAATAAGACTGGCTTGATTGTTGCCACTACTCGGCCAGAAACCTTGTTGGGCGACGTAGCCGTGGCTATGAATCCAGGCGATAAACGCTATGCCCATTTGGTCGGTCAACGCTTTCTCTTGCCACTGCTTAACAGAACCTTGAGCGTTATCCAGGATGATTATGTAGATCCTGCATTTGGCACTGGCCTGGTTAAAGTTACTCCTGCTCATGACCCTAACGATTTTGCCATGGGCCAGCGCCATGGTCTGACGCCAATCAATGTCATGAACGATGACGGCACTATGAATGAGGCTGCCGGTCCCTATCAAGGCCTGGATCGCTTTGTTTGTCGGGAGCGAATCATAGCCGATTTAACCAATGCCGGATTAATGGAAAAGATCGAGTCCTATAGCCACGCCGTGGGCCATTGTTATCGCTGCACAACAGTGGTCGAGCCGCGACTTTCTCTTCAATGGTTTGTGCGCATGAAGCCGCTGGCCCAGCCGGCCATCGAGGCGGTTAAAACAGGCCGGATCCAGTTTATTCCGGAACGCTGGACCAAGGTTTATCTCGACTGGATGGAGAACATCCGCGACTGGTGCATTTCACGTCAAATCTGGTGGGGGCACCGTCTGCCGGTATTTTATTGCGATGCCTGCGGCCATGAATGGGTCGCCAAGGAAGCGCCCGCTGAGTGTCCACAATGTCATGCCTTGAACATTCGCCAGGATGAAGATGTCTTGGATACTTGGTTTTCGTCTTGGCTATGGCCATTTAGCGTCTTGGGCTGGCCAGCTAAAAATAAAGACCTGCAGTTCTATTATCCTACAGCCAGCCTGGTTACTGCATCCGAGATAATTTTCTTCTGGGTGGCGCGTATGATTATGGCTGGCCTGGAGTTTATGGGCGATATCCCATTCAGCAAGGTATATATTCACGGAACTGTCCGCGATGACCAGGGGCGTAAGATGAGCAAAAGCCTCGGTAACTCGATTGATCCCTTGGAAATTATCGATGATTTTAGCGCCGATGCCTTGCGCTTCAGCCTGATGATGGCGACCGCTGTGGGACAGGATGTTTTTTTAGCGCCCGCTAAATTTGAAATCGGCCGTAATTTTTTAACTAAACTTTGGAATGCGGCTCGTTTCATGCAGATGAATTCCGGAACCACCGCGCTGGCGGTACAGCAGCCTGCTTGGGATGCCAACCGTCTGCGTCCCGATGACCAGCATGTCTTGTCTTGTTTGCAGGCCACGATCTCCGCCTGCACAGATAATCTGGAGCGCTTCCGTTTTAATGATGCTGCTAAAGATATCTATGAATTCATCTGGCACCAGTTTTGCGATTGGTATATAGAATCAGCCAAGATCGTATTTAACCGAAACGATTCCACGGCTCGCGAACAGACCTTGTTGGTTATGCATTTCGTGTTCGCCCAGGCCCTGCGCTTACTGCATCCCTTCACACCTTTTATTACCGAGGAGCTTTGGCAGGGGATGGGCTATGGCGCCAAGGATGATTTTATCATTGCGGCTGGCTGGCCAAAAAAACAGCCTGCATTGGCAGAGCTAGGCGTTTCCGATTCTATGGTTGCTTATGTGGAGCAAAAGCATGAGTTGATCCGCCTTGGTCGCACCCTGCGCGCCGATTATAATATAGCGCCAGCGCTGGCGGCTAAATATATCATTAAACCTGAAAACACTGAGATGGCCGCCTTGTTGAATGCCGACCGTGATTCTATCGCTAGCCTGCTCCGTGCCGAGCCGTTAGAAATAGACTGTTCGTTTAAACCAGCTAGGTTGATGCCTAACGCTCTAAGCAAATTAGGGGTTATTTTTATGCCCATTGAAGATCTGCTTGATATAGCCGCGGAATCATGCCGTCTGGCCGAGCAGTTGAAGAAAATTAGCGCCGATTTGGCCGCAGTTGATAAAAAATTGAGTAATCAGGTCTTTATGCAAAAGGCGCCTCCCGAGGTAGTAGGCTTGCAGCAAACTCGGCGCCAAGAGCTCTCTGAAAAAGGAGCTAAACTACGCCGTTTGCTGGCAGTCTTAACCGATAAAACTATCTCAGGTTAATGGCCGTACATCCTTCTTAACAGATCCGCTTGATATAAGAAATCCTACTTGGCTGCTCCATTTAAACTGCTTTCGGGTCCTGACAAAACCATTAGCATTGCTTTCGGATCTGATCTTGGGATATTGCTGCCTTAACGATAATTAGGCGACTGGCATTAAGTGCGCGGGCGCGCTTCGTTAACTGTCAGAGAGCGCCCCTTGAGCTCTTTCCCGTTAAGGTTGTTAATGGCGCTCTGGGCTTCGGAGTTTGAGGCCATCTCGACGAAGCCAAATCCTCTAGACTTATTGGTTATTTTATCCTTAATGATGGCAACAGAGGTTACTTGGCCGAAAGATTGAAATTCATTGCGCAATTCATCCTCCGTTATTTCCCAAGGCAAATTGCCCACATAAATATTCATTGGTTAATCCCTTTCCTTAATGTTTTGCTCCAGTGCTAAGATTGCGATTCGGGCGATAGAACATCTGGTGCTGCTTTTAGGTAACAAATGAACCCATGCCAGGGGAGAGTAAGCATTAGTAGTTTTTTTAAAAGGAAGAAGTCTATACCTCGCAAGCCACAAAAAATTACAATTATTATCCTGAGCCTGTCAATAAAAAAAACGCGCAGGAAGACCTTTGGCATTTGGCTTTCGGATTGAATTTTTAAAATGAAGCTCTAGAATGCCATGGTAACCAAATGCTAAATTCAAGGAGCAGCTATGACTGCCAAGAGACCTTTTCGCTGCGTGGCCATTCTGGGATTGGGCTTGATGGGAGGCTCTCTGGGCTTGGCCATCAAGCGCAAAAAACTGGCTGGCGCGGTTGTCGGCTACGCTCGTCGCGCCAAGACCCGTCAACAGGCTTTGGCAGCCGGAGTGGTGGATAAGGCCTTTGCGCATCCAGCTGCAGCGATTCGTTCTGCCGATCTGGTGGTTTTCTGTGTTCCCGTAACAGCCATCCTTTCTTTGGCCAAAACATCAGCTGCAAGTCTAGCTCCCAATACCATAGTAACTGACGTTGGTAGCAGCAAAGAGACGATTTGCGCTCATTTGGAACCACTGCTGCATGCTGTTGGCGCTTGCTTCGTAGGGAGCCACCCCATTTGCGGTTCGGAACAGGAAGGGTTAGATGCGGCTTGGCCTCGATTGTATGAAAAGGCTGCGGTGATTGTTACGCCCACACCTCAGACCAATCAGCTGGCCCTGCGTAAGATCAAACGATTCTGGCGCGGATTGGGCTCGCAAGTCTTAATGGTTTCTCCCAAAGATCATGATCGTTTATTGGGTCGCACCAGCCATTTGCCTCATTTAGTGGCGGCTTTGCTAGCCACAACGGTAGGACGTGCTAGCTCGCATCGTATTGGTCGGTTCTGTGGGCCTGGATTCCGCGATGCCACTCGCATTGCTGAAGGCTCTCCTAGCATGTGGCAGGATACTATTCTTACGAATCGCCTGTCTGTGCTAAGCGAGCTGAAGGCTTTTCATAGTGCGCTAAAGCGGCTGCAAAGTTGCTTGCTGCGTAACGATGCCAAGGCGCTGCAACGTTTTCTAGAGGCCAGTCGGCGTCAGCGCCAAATATTAGTTCGAGACAAATAATGACATGCTCTGTCCAAGTTCAATCAGGTCCGTGCCTATCCGGCCTGCTGCGGGTCCCTGGAGATAAAAGCATTTCGCATCGTTTGGCGATGTTATCCGCCTTAGCCACAGGTCAATCCAATATACAATTTTTCTTGCGCAGCCAAGACTGTCTCAACACGGTTAAAGCTTTAGAGAACTTGGGCGCCAAGGCATCCTTTGAGGGCACCAGCTTGAGCATCTGCGGCATCGGCAACCATTGGCGCCAGCCAACACAGGCTCTTGATCTGGGCAATTCAGGAACCAGCATGCGCTTGCTGGCAGGTCTGCTGGCGGGACAGCCGCTGGTTACTGAGCTGACCGGAGATGCTTCTTTGTGCTCGCGCCCTATGGGGCGCATCCGCGAACCATTAGAACGCATGGGCGCAAAAGTAGAATTACTAGGAGGGGCCAACAGAGCCCCGATCCGCATCCACGGCGGCCGGCTGCGTGGCATTGAGTACAGCATGCCGGTTGCTTCGGCTCAGGTGAAATCCTCTATCCTGCTGGCGGCGCTCTTCGCTGAAGGAGTAACCGAACTGAACGAGCCCCAGCCAACCCGTGATCATACCGAACGGCTGTTTAAAATACTGGGACTGCCGCTGACGGTTAACGACACCATCATCAGCTTGCCAGGATACGGACAGGCTGGACCAGCCTTGCAAGGGCGCGATTGGTTTGTGCCCGGCGATTTTTCATCGGCCGCTTTTTGGTTGACTGCGGCAGCCGCTATGCCAGATGCGCAGCTGACTCTTCAAGATGTTGGCTTGAACCCAAGACGTACGGCTTTGCTGGATGTCTTGCGGCGCATGGGCGCGGCAATAAAGACCGTTGCGGCTCATTCACCGCTAGCTCCAGAGCCCTATGGCGAAATAACTGTAACAGGTGGCCGCCTGCGAGGGACCAACGTCATGGGCGCCGAAATTCCTAATTTGATAGATGAGCTGCCTTTGGTGGCGGTGGCCGGGGCCTTGGCGGAAGGCATTACGGAGATCCGCGGCGCCAAAGAGCTGCGCCTAAAGGAATCAGACCGTATTGCCAGCATGGCTGCTAACCTGCAAGCCTTGGGCGTTATGGTTACCGAACATGATGACGGCATGACCATTCAAGGGGGTGCTGTTATTCATGGAGGGTTAACCTTAAATAGCTATGATGATCACCGGATAGCCATGGCTATGGCTATCATGGCATTGTTTGCCGATCGACCTATCACGATTACTTCTGCGGCCTGTGTAGATGCTTCGTACCCAGAATTTTGGAATCATTTGGAGGCGCTTGGCGCTCATGTCGTTCTCAATTGTAGCCATTGATGGTCCCGCCGCATCGGGAAAATCTACGGTCAGCCGCCGTTTGGCCGCTAAATTGCGCTATGCCCATATGGATACCGGCTCGCTTTATCGCGCTTTAACTTGGAAGGTTCTTCGCGCCGGCGTCTCGCTAGAAAATGAAGATGCCCTTGTCAGCTTGGCACGAGCTACCCAAGTCGTTTTTTTTATCGAGGACGGCGAAATTCACTTCACTCTGGATGGCCAGCGCCCCGGATCAGAAATTCGTTCTGCCGCCGTTGCTGAACAGGTTAGTTTATTGGCAGCCATCCCTCGTATCAGGGTTTGGGTGGTTGAACAATTGCGCACGCTAGTGCGTTTTGGTGATCTGGTGATGGAGGGTCGCGATATCGGCACGGCGGTCTTTCCAGATGCTAATTTTAAATTCTATCTGGATGCAGACCCGCTCGAACGCGCCCGGCGGCGCCAGGCTGAAGCGCCCGCCGCCGAAGCGGCCCGCAGCCTGAAGTATATGCACGAGGCGCTGTTGCGCCGCGATGCGTTAGACAGCGGCCGGCAATCATCTCCGCTGCTTAAAGCACCCGATGCTCAACTGATCGATAGCACCAAAATGTCGCTTGATGAAGTGGTCACTAAGATCGCCAAGCTAATCCACCAGCAAAAAGATGCAGCCAAAGGCGAGTTATGAAAAAAACATCCTTAGCCGATATCGGAGAACTGGAAATAATTCGGCGCTGCTGTCGGCGTTTGCCGCAGCGTGCAGACGTCTTGGTGGGGCCTGGGGATGATTGCGCTGTTGTCAGGCTGCCTGGCAACCAAGCATATGATTGGTTGTTGACATCCGATCCGGTCATCCAAGGCGAACATTTTACCTCCAGAACACCTGGCCGCTTGATCGGGCACAAGGCCTTGGCCCGAGCGCTGAGCGATATTGCCGCTATGGGTGGCGAGCCGCTTTGGGCCTTGTTAGATATAGTGGCTCCGCCCAAGGAGCTGACCGAGCGCGTCAAACAAGTTTTTAACGCAGTCGCGGCGCTGGCCCGGCGATATGATCTGGCAGTGGTGGGGGGCGACAGCAGTGCCGGCGCGCTGTTGGAGGTCCATGTCTTTGTGGTAGGCCGGGTAAAAAAAGGCCAGGCGCTTTTACGGAGCGGCGCCAGGCCCGGCCATAATCTTTTTGTTACCGGATCGCTTGGCGGCAGCCTGGCCGGCAAGCATCTGCGTTTCAATCCTCGCCTGAAAGAAGGGCAGTGGCTTTGCCAGCAGAGTTTGGCCCGGGCGATGATTGATATCAGCGATGGCTTGGCCTGCGACCTGCGGCGCTTGATAGTATCCAGCAAGGTGGGAGCTGAGCTATGGCTCAAGGCGCTGCCGCTGACTGCTACAGCCAGACAAGTTAAAAATAAATCCAGCGCGATCCGGCATGCTTTAACGGATGGAGAGGATTTTGAACTTTTATTCTCCGTGCCTGCTGATAAAACTCAAGCTCTCCAGCGAGGATGGCAAAAAAGATTTTCGCTAAAATGCACCCAGATCGGCGTGATAACAGATCGGCTTGGGGCGATCGAGACTCTGGACGAACGCGGCATAGCTAAACCATTGACCTTGCATGGCTACGAACATTTTCGATGAAAAAACAGACGATTGCCTCCAACAGCCCAGAAGAAACCCAAGCTTTGGCCGCCAGCTTGCTGAGAGGGCTCAAGCGCGGGGCAGTCTTGGCGCTGCATGGTGAACTGGGCAGCGGCAAGACCTGTTTCGTACAAGGCTTGGCCGCGGCCCTGGGGGTCGAGCAAATCGTGGCCAGCCCTAGCTATACTCTAATCAACGAGTATGCTGGCCGTTGCCCGCTCTATCATATTGATCTGTACCGCCTGCAAAATATTAGTGAACTTCATGAGCTAGGGCTTGAAGATTATTTTGAGACCGACGGTATTACCGCGGTGGAGTGGGCCGAACGGGCAGCCGATCTGCTTCCAGAGACAGCTCTGCATGTTTATTTTGAAACGCTAGCCAACCCGGATGCGCGAACTATCTCAATGGTTTATCCCTTTTGAGTCTGTTGGGGTTATGGCTGAAAAATATCCGGGTTACTCATCGGATCGATGAAGTCAGCGTCCCTTTTATTGAAATCAGGTTTTAGGGAGTCCTAATGGTTAAGCCATTTCTTAACTTTAGGGCTTTGTGCTCTTCCGGCAGAAATAAATAAGCCTGCAGCTGATGGCTGCCGGGGCTCAGTTGAGGCAGCCGAAATGCCAGGCGCCAGCCCGAGCGGAGCATGTCCGGATTATTTAGATACCAGGCAACATCCGCCCTCTCTTCACCAACTTGGGTATAGGCAAGAATTCGATTGGTTTCATCGACCACGATAACCCAGTCGGCGGGCTTTCCCGTAATTGGATTGCGCGCCCAGCCACAGCCATAGACTTGATCGCCAGCCAGCTGTAAATGATCGCTGAAGCCAACCAGAGCAGGAGCGGGATCGCTAAAGGTTATCGGCGTTAATAATTCCTGATCAACAGGCTCTGGCATTTCAATGTTTAGGCTGCCAATCGCTGCGATAAGATCATCTGTCTGTAATAAGGCATAAAGTTCTAATTGGATCGGGCCGGGAGACAATTTGGCGGCGGATAGTTCCGCCTGCCAACTTGACATCCTAAAATCCTCCGCGGCACTAACACTAGATCGAGCCACGATTTCAGCCTGGCTGTTTACCAGCAAGACGGCCCGCGCCGGCCGGCGGTTGCCCGGATCATAAGCTCGGCCGGTGATGAGTACTCTATTGGGATTAAAGCCGGCGGCCGGTGGAGAATTCCAGCGTATGCCTTCAAGGTTGCCCGCGGCAACCTCAATCGCCTTATATTCTTGAAAGGGTTTTTTGTCGTGGAATAGGGAGAGCCGATAACGAGTCAGAAATTCAATACGTTCTTTTAACCTATTCGGTTCCCAATAAATCCGTAAGAGCAGTGAGTGATTAGGCAGATCTGATAACAGCTCATCGCGGGCATCTAAAAATGCTTCGTGTTGCTTCTGCCATTCCGTTAGCCGCTGTATAGATGATAGGGCAAAGAGTCCCGCACAGATCAGCAATAATAGCAAAAGCATGGCTTTCAGACTGGCTAAAGCCCTGCGATAGCCAGGCTGGTTGGCCAAGTAGCTTAAATGTCTTAAACAAATAAGCGTCATTAAAAGGGTGGCGATCCAAAAAAGATTCGATAATACGATGTATCGAGTGGTTAAGGCTTGAATGCTTCCGTAGCCGGAGCGAGCAAATGTAACAGCCAGAGCGCCTAGCACAGCGTAAGCACCTAAAGATATCCAGAAACTGGTTATTGGATTGAGTAGCGATTTTTGCCTAAAGCATATTAAAGCGCTTAATCCAAAGAGCATTAATCCAGTCAGGCCAACCCCGACGGGAACCCAGAGCGGCAAAAGCAGGGTATTTGCAATGGGATTGCCCAGGAAGGCTAAAAAATAAGTTAGGGCCGCTTGAGGATGACAAACTAAAAATAGGAGCGAGGGAGTTTGGCTGGGCTTTTGATATCCGTGATAAAAAAACGTCAAGAGCATGATGATCCAGCTGACCCAGATGGCTAGCGGGATCCAGCGGCGCCGGTATGGCTCCTGGCGCAATGCCAAGCCCAGCGGCAATAGGCCAACGACCCAGAATAAAATGCCGCTGGAAAAGGAATAAACCGCCACAGTTCCAGCCAGCAAGGCGCCCCAAAAGCGGAGCCAGGCAAAGCATGGCCAGGCGAGCAATGCTAACCCGCCGATGGCGGCGCTAAGCGAGATGAAGCCAATTATGGTGAAACCAAAACACCAGGATTCATATTGAATTAGCGAAAAGATCAAAAAGGATATCAAGATCAATAGCCAGGGAGGTGTTTTTTGATTGTATTCTCTAAAGGTGCGGACTGCTAGCCGGGCCAGCAGCAGAAACATAAAGCCGGCCAAGAGCACTATCCCAGCTACCTCAAGGTTGATGTTCCAATCTGAGAGATGCGCCAGAGGGATCAAAACCAGCAGGGGGAATAAAATACGGTTTTCAAGATATTGCATCCATAAGTCGCCAGGAGAGATGTGGCCTGTATAAGATTTTATTAAATAAGGCACCAATTCCCAATCGTCTAGATAGGGCACGTTGCTGGCGAATTTGGCCAGCCAATAGACCAGCAAAAGCAGAGGAGTAAGAGCCAGTAATCCCCATAATATTTTTTGCGATCTGGCGAGCGGCTGGCTCATAATATTTAGCTCGTTCAACGAATATGCCCGGGCTCTAGATAAGCATAGGAACGGTTTGTTTTAAGCGGTCTTGGTGATAGCGGTGATGATATAAGCTTGATCTTTCTCGCTTAAAGTGGCGTAGAAAGGCAGGCGCAGAAGTCGATCGCTGATGGATTCCGTCACTGGGCAATCGCCTGGTTTGCCGCCGCGGCGCAGCCCCATTTCCGAAAGATGCAGCGGCAGATAATGGAACACACTTAGAATTCCTTGAGACTTTAATGATTCAATCAAGGCCTTGCGCCTGGCCTGGTCGGGCAGGATCATATAAAACATATGGTAAGGTTGCTGACAATGCGGAGGGATCACAGGCAGGCACACCTGCTGCTGGGCGGCCCAGTCGGCTAGGCCATCTCGATAGGTATTCCATATCCGCTGGCGTCTTAACTGGATATCTTTGGATACTTCCAGTTGGGCATATAGGCAGGCGGCCAGCAGCTCGGAAGGCAAATAGCTAGAGCCGACATCTACCCACGAATATTTATCTACCTGCCCGCGGAAGAAACGACTGCGATTCGTGCCTTTTTCCCTGATGATTTCGGCGCGTTCCACTAAGCGTTGGTCATTGATCAGCAGGGCGCCGCCTTCGCCGCAGCTGATATTTTTGGTTTCATGAAAGCTTTGCGCCGCCAAGCAGCCAAAAGAGCCAAGCTTTTTCCCGCGATAGCTGCCGAATAGGCCGTGAGCATTATCTTCGACGACAGCAATAGCATGGCGCGCTGCACAGGCCAAGATGGCGTCCATTTCACAGCCCACGCCGGCATAATGCACCGGTATAATGGCTTTAGTCCGCGGCGTGATCATTTGTTCCAAGAGGGTCTCATCCATATTCAAGGTATCTGGACGTATATCAATAAAGATTGGCTTGGCGCCTCTGAGCACAAAGGCGTTGACTGTGGAAACGAAGGTAAAGGCTGGAATGATAACTTCATCATCAGGTTTGATATCAAGCAATAAGGCGGCCATTTCCAAGGCATGAGTGCAGGAAGTGGTTAGCAGGGCCTTGGTTACGCCAATTTGTTGTTCCAAGAAGGCATGGCATTGTGCCGTAAAAAACCCATCTCCGGAAATCTGCCCGCGCTCCATCGCTTCCGCCATGTAGCGCTGCTCGCGGCCCATAAAGGCTGGCCGGTTAAATGGAATAGTATACATAATACCTTTGCCTATAAAGCTAGTGGGCTGTCGCGGCGGCAGATCGGAGGCCTGGCCGCCAACCCAGCATCAGACTGTTGGTGCTGGACGAAACCAGTGCAGCGTGTTCAGCGCACTTCGGATCAAAAACCCTAAGCGCATGCATAACTTAAAGACTCCCATATTGTAAAGTGAGGTGCGGGTTAGCGCATCTCGATAGCCGCGTGCTTTAATCTCATTAAACAATAATTGATACATCAATATCCCGATCCCAGTTAACTGGACCTCTTTATCTACCGCGCCCAAGGTTACATCCATTGCTCCTGTGGCTGTTTCGCGGCACTGAACAAAGCCGATCACTTTTTCTTGGTGGCTATCTTCCAAGATAAAGATCGGGTCTTGATCTGCGAAACTGCGATCTATCCAGTATGCGAATCGTTGATTGCTTTTATCAGTTGATAGGTTGGGATCAAGATGAAAGCGATCGGCGGCAAAGGCGCCGGCGGCGATGGATCTAACCCTTGGCTGGTCTGTCAGTTTGGCTGGCCGCAAGTGTAGATGAGCGGGTTTTTTGCTGATGATGGTGGATAGTTTTGATAAAGGCAGCACTAAATCTAATAGGGTTTCCACCGGATAAAATCCGTTTTTAGCGAGGGCTTGAGCCAAGGATACCGCCCCTGGCGCAATTTTAGTATATACCAGACAAGCGCGATCGTGTGGAAGTTGGGCTAACCAATGGGGCAAATATTGCGCTAGTGGAGCAGGGGCTAATTCGGCAGCTTGTAATTCGTAAAAGGGGAATCGGTATATAGCGCTATCCCAGGGAACCAAGGCGAAGCGCAGGGGGCCATCTGGCTCAGGAAAGGATTTAAATTCTAAATCAAAGGCCATATTAAAGTTGTTTCTGCAAACAAAGGATCACTGATCTTGAGATTTGCGAATCACATAGGCAGGTCGTTCCATTAACCTAAAATGCATTCGGGCCAGATATTCTCCGATAATACCCAAAGCGAAAAGTTGGGCGCCTGAAAAAATGGCGATGATCGAGGCCAAGAAAGGGAACCCTGGAAAACTATACCCTAAAATCAAGTAGAGGCTAATAACGTAAATCAATACGCCGCAACCGAAGAGCGTAAAAAAGAATCCGATCCAGCTGGCCAGTTGCAAGGGCAGTGTGGTAAAACCAGTCAGGATGTTGAATCCATGAATCAAAAGCCGGCGCAAGGAGTAATTGGATCTGCCGGTCATGCGCGGATCGTGACGCACTGTTGTCATTGCAAAGCGCGTTGTGCCCCATGTCAATAAGACATCAAACATGACAAAAGGCCCTTGAAAGGCAGCGAAGGCATCGCGCAGTTGGGTGCGTAACACTCGCAAAGAGCTTATGTGCGGAGCTATGTCAACTCGCATAACGCTTCGTAAAATCCAGCGCAGCATCCAGGAAGATATTTTACGAAAAACATTATGGCGTTGTTGAGCGGGAACGCCATATACCACATCATAACCTTCCATTAGTTTTGCTAGCAGCTTGGGAATCTCCTCCGGAGGGTTCTGCAGGTCGGCGTCTAATGTAATCACCAGTTCATGGCGCGCCGCGCGAATGCCACATAAGAGAGCATTATGCTGGCCAAAATTACGCATCAGATTGATGCCGCGTACACGAGAATTAAGCTGGCTTAACTCTTGAATCAGCGCCCAACTTTGGTCTGGGCTGCCATCATTGATCATGATGATTTCAAATTCTGTGTTAAGCCCTAGTAATACCGTTTGCAGCCGCGTCAAGAGGGGCTTTAAAGTTGCTGCTGAATTATATACGGGGATTAAAACAGTTAAACTTGGAGTGATCGTTGACATGCTAGAGATCTCCTCTCTCCCTGGCCATGCCTAGCCAGCTGTCAATCTGATTGCGAGCAATCCTTGCTAATGTTGTTAAGCATTAATATATATGCTCATGAAAATCAAGAGATTTTAAGCCTTTTGCAAAGAAAATTGGGCGCTAAATATTGGAATATTTCTTAGGCGCCGCCGCGCGCGCGGAATCGTAAAGAGGGCCTTAAGCATGCCCTAGATGATAGCAGTCAGGCGCCATCAAAATCAATTGGAGCGGGTGAACGGAATCGAACCGTCACAGCCAGCTTGGAAGGCTGGAGCTCTACCATTGAGCTACACCCGCATGCTAAGCCACACTGTCTAGGGCCCCTAAATCCATTATGGCCCGATGAGATAGTCTATCCATCCGGTGACCAGGATCAAGCGTTTCTCGAACAGGCTAGGGCACCTGGCTATAGTTAGGGGCGCCGCCGGATATTGTATTCTGGCGCCTCGCGAATACATTCGCCCAGCACTTTTAGTGCCTGCAGAAAATGGCGCTGACTGCTATGTTTATACGTTGCGGGGATGCGGGCGCCGCCGCGCGCGCCGACATCGGGCCAGCCCTCCGCCGTCAGATCATCAGCTGCTATCGCCAGCTGCTCCCAATTCTGAAATAAACGTCCCCAATCGCTATCCAGGGCCTGTTGCAAGCGTTTCTGATGAGCTGGATACCAGAAGAAATCATGATATAAAACACTGGCAATGTATGCCCAAGGCGCCAGTATGGTTTTGAGCGACCATTCCAGCGGCTTGCGCAGCTGGCCCCAATAGATTTTACGCTGCATCCGGCCAGCAAAATGCATCTGTTGAAAAGGGCCAACAAAATGCCAGTTTTCATTGGCGGCATCTATATCGCCAACTATTTCGATGTCGCGATGGTCGCCGCAGCCAAGTCCTAATTCATGAGCTAGACGAATATATTTAAGGTCTTTAAGCGGATCGAACCCCATCAGGCGCGCGGCCACGGCGTCAATAGCCACTTGGTCGGTCGAGGCTAGGATAACATTTTTTAGATGGGGCGAGATGCAGCGCGGACCAGGTCCATCACCAGCAAAAGTACCGTCCATCACCGCTAAGACTCCAGTGTGGATACGCTGCTGGATCATCAGGAGATCCACCAGCGTTTCATGAATCACCGGATGGGTCCAGTGGCGATGTTCGTTCAGCAGTCCGCCGAAGGCATTCTTCATGGCGCCAGTCGTAGTCGTGAAGATGTGAGTCTTAACTGTGGGCAGCTGAATAATGGATTCGCCAATAAAGCGCCGCGGAATCATGAAGCCTTTAGGATAGACGGCATTTAAGCATAAAAACTTATCAGCCAAATCACCTACCGCCTCGCGGATATGAATCCATTCGATGTCTGGCTCATACAGATGGATATTTTTTAGACCATGCGCTTGCACTACATCGCTTTGTTTATTGTTGCGTTCGCCCAACCGTGCATCAGTAACAACGGTGCGGTTATGACAGGCATAAAGCCTGGCTGGATCATAGCCATCCTTTTTCAGCGCTCGAATCACTCCCTCTAATTGCCATGGTGAAGTAGAGCTGCCAGGGAAAAAGAAATGCCAGCTGATGTTAATTTTGAGGGCGATGGCGTTATTTTTAGGCAAGGTGTCTTGATAGCCGGCCAAATTCATCAGCCGGTGATAATCGCGCAGGATCGTGGCTGGCGCTGTTCGTAGAATAGCTACTTTGGATTTTATGGCTGCCATATCAATGCCAGTTTAAGATGTTATAATCCATGTTTTTATTAGCGTACCCCACGAGGCGGGGGCGCTATTTCAACCACCTTGCCGCCTTGGCGCAGGGATTGCGAGGCGGCGCATCCTACCGCAACACTCATTCGCCCGGCCAGTGGGGTGGAGATGGGCGTTTGCCTGTTTAGAATCATATCAACAAAATCCTTGCAGATCATCGGGTCGGCGCCGCCATGCTCGCCTTGGGCTGGCTTGATGTCATAAGTGCGGTTGGCTAAATTCTTGGATTTTCTCGAGCGGTTGCGTGTTAAGCAAATAACCCGGGAGTGATCATCCATATTCTCTATGCGCCCTTCCGTGCCAATAAAGGTGTAATTGCGGAAATAATCGGGAGTGAAGTGGCACTGGGTATAGGTGGCTTTTATGCCGTCTTCCAGTTCCATGATCATAACGTTGTTGTCCTCAACATCGACCTCTTTACGAAAACAGCAGAATTGATGATGTGGCCAAGTTTGAAATTCCGTGCAGGTGTCTTTTATAGAGCAAGCTGGGCATTCCAAATCATTGGGCTTGTTGCCACCATAAAAATCAAGGCTGCCAAAGGCCGCAACCCGCCGGGTATATTTGCCCGTAATCCAGTGAATCATATCAATATCATGGGAGGCCTTCTGTAGCAGTAGACTGGTGGAATGTTTGCGGTTAGCATGCCAATCGTGAAAATACCATTCGCCGCCATTGGCCACAAAATGCCTCACCCAGACAGCCCGGATTTCGCCTATGGTGCCAGCTTCTACTATTTCCTTCATGCAACGAAAGATGTTCATATGACGCATATTAAAGCCGACCATTAGCCGCCGGCCTGATTGCTGCCAAGTCTTGAGGATGCGATCGCAGCCGGCTACGCTGATGGCCAAAGGTTTTTCGCAAAAAACATCCTTGCCAGCGCGCAGCGCCGCGATGGCCTGTTCCTCGTGACAAAAATCCGGAGATGTGATAGCCACGGCGTCAATGTCCGTGCGCGCCAGCAGCTTGCGATAGTCGACTGTGGTAAAAACTGATTCGCCCAAGCTCTTTTTAAATTCGTCTAAGAATGGCTGGTGAATATCGGCGCCGGCAACTACGATTGAGCGGCCTTGAGGTTGATGCCAGTGTTTGCTAAGGCTGCCTCTACCAGATACGCCGATAAGGCCTATTCTGACTTGGCGTTTTTTGCGTTTCATTTTTTATCTCCTTGCTGAAACTGCGCGTTTGAATTTTATTAGTTATTGGTAGTTTAGATCAGAGGATAACCATATAATACTGGGCAAACTTGTAGCCCAAGGTTTGATTTTATTCAATATCAAAATCATTTTAAATCATCTTCAATGTGTTGATAAATTGATTTTTTTGCTAAAGTGCCGCATATGTCTTATTTAGAACCTTTGCCGTCATGGCTCCAATCAGCACTGGCCCAGTTGCCCGGCGAAATTCAGGTTGCCGTGGCAACCGATCTGCGATTTGATAGTCGTTATGGGACCGAATGGTTGGTCATTACCGATCAAATATTACGAGTATATCCGGCCGATCCCTCATCGGCTCCTCGGCTCGAATTATCATTAGCTAAACTACACTCGCCAATAACCGACCTGCTGGTTGGTGGCGGAGCGCTCCTGGCTAGTGTGGATGGGCAAAGCATTGAGATCATTCGCTATACCAATTTGCAGCGGCGTAAGTTCGCCCGCATTGCTAGCTATCTAGTCGAGCTGGAGCAATACCGCCTGGCCCTAGCTAGCGGCCAGCACAAGGAAAAACCTCAGGCAGTAGCGGACCCTGGCGACCGCCAACGCTGCCCATCCTGCAACCTTTTATTGCCCGAAGGCACTCAGGTTTGTCCAGCTTGCCTCAATAAAGGCAAAGTTATCATGCGCCTGATGGCCTATCTGAAACCATATTGGCGCGAAATGATCTTGATATGGACCTTGATGTTATTGGGCTTGGTGCTTAGCTTGATCCCGCCCTATCTAACCAGGCCCTTAATGGATCGAGTGCTGGTGCCGACCAACGCAGCGGCCACGGCTATCGAACGCATTAGTCTGCTGGGCTGGCTGGTGCTGGGTCTATTGGCAGCCCAGGCGACCAACCAGGCTTTGGGAATAATCCGCGGGCGTACCCTGGTTAAACTAGGCACGCGTTTATCGCACGACTTAAGGATGCAGATCTATTCGCATCTACAGATGCTCTCTTTGCGTTTTTTTGACAAACATCCGGTGGGCGCCATGGTTTCAAGAATAGTCCAAGATACCGAATCGCTGGAGACAGTGCTGGTGGATGGCATGCAGCATTTTG